>NZ_JAMDJO010000049.1:0-202 GCF_023475885.1 Shewanella sp. 10B | reverse complement strand
TGCTTCAGGCTATACCTATTCAGCGACTAATAACCGCTGTGAAAAGACCACCACAAGCAGCGCGACACCTGTTTGTGCTAGCGGCTATACCTACTCGACAACGAATAAACGCTGCGAAAAGACCGTTACCCAGGCGGCAAGCAAGGTTTGTGCTTCTGGCTATACCTATTCAGCGACCAATAACCGCTGTGAAAAGACCACC
>NZ_JAMDJO010000048.1:0-203 GCF_023475885.1 Shewanella sp. 10B | reverse complement strand
ACAGCACCTTAGCCGTCACCATCAACGGCGTGGTCTACACCACCGCCAACGGCTTAGTGATTGATGCGCAAGGTAACTGGAGTGTGGACTTAACCGGTACCGCGCTGCCTGACGGCACCTACCCCGTGGTCGCCACCGTCACCGACGTGGCTGGCAACAGCAAAACCGTCACCCAAGATGTGGTGATTGATACCAAGATTGAT
>NZ_JAMDJO010000047.1:0-205 GCF_023475885.1 Shewanella sp. 10B | reverse complement strand
AGGACTCTGAGTTTTACACTCTCAGAAAAGTGGTGGGTCGTGAAGGATTCGAACCTTCGACCAATTGGTTAAAAGCCAACTGCTCTACCGACTGAGCTAACGACCCATCTAAGGACTCTGAGTTTTACACTCTCAGAAAAGTGGTGGGTCGTGAAGGATTCGAACCTTCGACCAATTGGTTAAAAGCCAACTGCTCTACCGACTG
>NZ_JAMDJO010000046.1:0-208 GCF_023475885.1 Shewanella sp. 10B | reverse complement strand
GGCGCGTAACACCACCGCATAGCTACCCACGTTAGCGTTAGTTGGGGTACCACTCAGCACGCCCGTAGCCGCATTGAAGCTCAGCCAGCTTGGCAGTGTCACGGCGCTTAAGGTCAGACTGTCGCCCACATCGCTGTCCGTCGCCACTAGGGTGTAGCTGTAGGCCGCATCCTGAGTCGCACTGGTGAGTGCGCTTGAACTGATGGTC
>NZ_JAMDJO010000045.1:0-223 GCF_023475885.1 Shewanella sp. 10B | reverse complement strand
GAGTTAAACAAAAAACTTTTAATTGAAGAGTTTGATCATGGCTCAGATTGAACGCTGGCGGCAGGCCTAACACATGCAAGTCGAGCGGCAGCACAAGGGAGTTTACTCCTGGGGTGGCGAGCGGCGGACGGGTGAGTAATGCCTAGGGATCTGCCCAGTCGAGGGGGATAACAGTTGGAAACGACTGCTAATACCGCATACGCCCTACGGGGGAAAGGAGGGG
>NZ_JAMDJO010000044.1:0-223 GCF_023475885.1 Shewanella sp. 10B | reverse complement strand
GGTTTTTCACCCCCTTTATCGTTACTCATGTCAGCATTCGCACTTCTGATACCTCCAGTGTGGGTTACCCCTTCACCTTCAACGGCTTACAGAACGCTCCTCTACCGCGCAGCCCTAATGGATTGCACCCGTAGCTTCGGTGGTATGTTTAGCCCCGTTACATCTTCCGCGCAGGCCGACTCGACTAGTGAGCTATTACGCTTTCTTTAAATGATGGCTGCTT
>NZ_JAMDJO010000043.1:0-230 GCF_023475885.1 Shewanella sp. 10B | reverse complement strand
TTGGCTTAGAAGCAGCCATCATTTAAAGAAAGCGTAATAGCTCACTAGTCGAGTCGGCCTGCGCGGAAGATGTAACGGGGCTAAACATACCACCGAAGCTACGGGTGCAATTCATTAGAGTTGCGCGGTAGAGGAGCGTTCTGTAAGCCGTTGAAGGTGAAGGGGTAACCCACACTGGAGGTATCAGAAGTGCGAATGCTGACATGAGTAACGATAAAGGGGGTGAAAAA
>NZ_JAMDJO010000042.1:0-232 GCF_023475885.1 Shewanella sp. 10B | reverse complement strand
TTGGCTTAGAAGCAGCCATCATTTAAAGAAAGCGTAATAGCTCACTAGTCGAGTCGGCCTGCGCGGAAGATGTAACGGGGCTAAACATACCACCGAAGCTACGGGTGCAATCCATTAGGGTTGCGCGGTAGAGGAGCGTTCTGTAAGCCGTTGAAGGTGAAGGGGTAACCCACACTGGAGGTATCAGAAGTGCGAATGCTGACATGAGTAACGATAAAGGGGGTGAAAAACC
>NZ_JAMDJO010000041.1:0-238 GCF_023475885.1 Shewanella sp. 10B | reverse complement strand
GGCTACGGGCGTGCTGAGTGGTACCCCAACTAACGCTAACGTGGGTAGCTATGCGGTGGTGTTACGCGCCACGGATGTTGATGGCTTAACCGCAGACCAGAGCTTTACGATTGTGGTGGCGAACGTTAACGACGCACCGACCATCAGTTCAAGCGCACTCACCAGTGCGACTCAGGATGCGGCCTACAGCTACACCCTAGTGGCGACGGACAGCGATGTGGGCGACAGTCTGACCTTA
>NZ_JAMDJO010000040.1:0-239 GCF_023475885.1 Shewanella sp. 10B | reverse complement strand
TTGAATATTCAAGACACTTAAAAAGTGTTTTAAGAACTCAATTTTTTTCGTATTAACACAACGACAGACATCATTGTATTAATTACTATCAGCTTTCCAAATTGTTAAAGAACAATGCTTACCGGCAAGCGGTGCATTTCGCTCTCCCTCCTCTTTCGAGAAGTTCAACAAGCCATCTGTGTGAACACTCAACAAACATCGAGTTAGTCGTATAGGTAAGGAGGTGATCCAGCCCCAGG
>NZ_JAMDJO010000039.1:0-240 GCF_023475885.1 Shewanella sp. 10B | reverse complement strand
CCCACACTACCATCGGCGCGATTGCGTTTCACTTCTGAGTTCGGGATGGGATCAGGTGGGACCACAATGCTATTGTCACCAAGCAAATTTGTTATTCACTACCCGTCTTATTGTCGCAGGCAGTAAATTAATTCGGAAAGCTGGTTTGAGTTGCACTTCTTAAGTGTTTGTATTCAAGCTAAGTACTGTACGACCTCCAGGGAAGGAGGAAGTACTGGAAAATGTCTGGAACATTTTCAG
>NZ_JAMDJO010000038.1:0-245 GCF_023475885.1 Shewanella sp. 10B | reverse complement strand
GTCAGAGGCGATGAAGGACGTAGTAACTTGCGAAAAGCGTTGGCGAGCTAGTAACAAGCATTTGAGCTAACGATGTCCGAATGGGGGAACCCGGCCGCATAAGCGGTCATCGTAACGTGAATACATAGCGTTGCGAGGCAAACGAGGGGAACTGAAACATCTAAGTACCCTTAGGAAAAGAAATCAACCGAGATTCCCCTAGTAGCGGCGAGCGAACGGGGATTAGCCCTTAAGTCAGAGGGGTG
>NZ_JAMDJO010000037.1:0-259 GCF_023475885.1 Shewanella sp. 10B | reverse complement strand
TTACATGCAGTGCGAGTATCAGATGTCCCAACCCTCAAAGGATTGGTGGGTCAGAGTGGACTTGAACCACCGACCTCACCCTTATCAGGGGTGCGCTCTAACCAGCTGAGCTACAGACCCATCGTTTACTCTATCTTCTATCAAGCAAATCTGTGTGAACACTCAACAAACATCGAGTTAGTCGTATAGGTAAGGAGGTGATCCAGCCCCAGGTTCCCCTAGGGCTACCTTGTTACGACTTCACCCCAGTCATGAACCA
>NZ_JAMDJO010000036.1:0-263 GCF_023475885.1 Shewanella sp. 10B | reverse complement strand
TACGGTGGATGCCTTGGCAGTCAGAGGCGATGAAGGACGTAGTAACTTGCGAAAAGCGTTGGCGAGCTAGTAACAAGCATTTGAGCTAACGATGTCCGAATGGGGGAACCCAGCAGCATAAGCTGTTATCACTACATGAATACATAGTGTAGTGAGGCAAACGAGGGGAACTGAAACATCTAAGTACCCTTAGGAAAAGAAATCAACCGAGATTCCCCTAGTAGCGGCGAGCGAACGGGGATTAGCCCTTAAGTCAGAGGGGT
>NZ_JAMDJO010000035.1:0-270 GCF_023475885.1 Shewanella sp. 10B | reverse complement strand
TTCTGAGTTCGGGATGGGATCAGGTGGGACCACAATGCTATTGTCACCAAGCAAATTTGTTATTCACTACCTGTCTTATTGTCGCAGGCAGTAAATGAATTCGGAAAGCTGTTTTGAGTTACACTTCTTAAGTGTTTGTATTCAAGCTAAGTACTACTTAGTAAAACCCATCTGGGTTGTATGGTTAAGCCTCTCGAGTCATTAGTATCAGTTAGCTCAACGCCTCACAACGCTTACACACCTGACCTATCAACGTCCTAGTCTCGAACG
>NZ_JAMDJO010000034.1:0-285 GCF_023475885.1 Shewanella sp. 10B | reverse complement strand
CTGGTGGCGGCTAGTGATCGCAACTTGATACCTTGCCCTGGCCGGGCGCAGGCGCCCCGCCCAAGCAGGATCAATGGCCGGCGCCCCGGCACATCTAATCAGCCCCATGGCAACGCGCCGCCGGGCAGCTGGTGATCGCAACTCGATACCTTGCCCGGGCCCGGGTGCCCAGGTCATACAGGATCAATGGCCAGTGCCCCGGCACGACTAATCGGACCCACGGCAACGCGCCGCCGGGCAGCTGGTGGCGGCTAGTGATCGCAACTTGATACCTTACCCTGGCCG
>NZ_JAMDJO010000033.1:0-307 GCF_023475885.1 Shewanella sp. 10B | reverse complement strand
CCCACACTACCATCGGCGCGATTGCGTTTCACTTCTGAGTTCGGGATGGGATCAGGTGGGACCACAATGCTATTGTCACCAAGCAAATTTGTTATTCACTACCCGTCTTATCTTGATGCAGGCAGTAAATTAATTCGGAAAGCTGTCTTGAGTTGCACTTCTTAAGTGTTTGTATTCAAGCTAAGTGCTACTTAGCAAAACCCATCTGGGTTGTATGGTTAAGCCTCTCGAGTCATTAGTATCAGTTAGCTCAACGCCTCACAACGCTTACACACCTGACCTATCAACGTCCTAGTCTCGAACGGCT
>NZ_JAMDJO010000032.1:0-333 GCF_023475885.1 Shewanella sp. 10B | reverse complement strand
AGCCGTTCGAGACTAGGACGTTGATAGGTCAGGTGTGTAAGCGTTGTGAGGCGTTGAGCTAACTGATACTAATGACTCGAGAGGCTTAACCATACAACCCAGATGGGTTTTACTGAAAATGTTCCAGACATTTTCCAGTACTTCCTCCTTCCCTGGAGGTCGTACAGTACTTAGCTTGAATACAAACACTTAAGAAGTGCAACTCAAACCAGCTTTCCGAATTCATTTACTGCCTGCGACAATAAGACAGGTAGTGAATAACAAATTTGCTTGGTGACAATAGCATTGTGGTCCCACCTGATCCCATCCCGAACTCAGAAGTGAAACGCAATC
>NZ_JAMDJO010000031.1:0-368 GCF_023475885.1 Shewanella sp. 10B | reverse complement strand
GCTCAGCTGGTTAGAGCGCACCCCTGATAAGGGTGAGGTCGGTGGTTCAAGTCCACTCTGACCCACCAATCCTTTGAGGGTTGGGACATCTGATACTCGCACTGCATGTAAGTGGGGCTATAGCTCAGCTGGGAGAGCGCCTGCCTTGCACGCAGGAGGTCTGCGGTTCGATCCCGCATAGCTCCACCACTTACTGCAATCTGGTTAGAGATGCCAAAGATAAACTGAAAAATTATCTTTGGCTTTTTTAAGCCCGCTCTTTAACAATTTGGAAAGCTGATAGTAATTAATACAATGATGTCTGTCGTTGTGTTAATACGAAAAAAATTGAGTTCTTAAAACACTTTTTAAGTGTCTTGAATATTCAA
>NZ_JAMDJO010000030.1:0-403 GCF_023475885.1 Shewanella sp. 10B | reverse complement strand
GCTCAGCTGGTTAGAGCGCACCCCTGATAAGGGTGAGGTCGGTGGTTCAAGTCCACTCTGACCCACCAATCCTTTGAGGGTTGGGACATCTGATACTCGCACTGCATGTAAATGGGGCTATAGCTCAGCTGGGAGAGCGCCTGCCTTGCACGCAGGAGGTCTGCGGTTCGATCCCGCATAGCTCCACCATTTACTGCAATCTGGTTAGAGATGCCAAAGATAAACTGAAAAATTATCTTTGGCTTTTTTAAGCCCGCTCTTTAACAATTTGGAAAGCTGATAGTAATTAATGCAATGATGTCTGTCGTTGTGTTAATACGAAAAAATTGAGTTCTTAAAACACTTTTTAAGTGTCTTGAATATTCAAGTCTAAGGCGAGTCCATCTTCTTGGTCGAAGATGAG
>NZ_JAMDJO010000029.1:0-662 GCF_023475885.1 Shewanella sp. 10B | reverse complement strand
TGGTTCATGACTGGGGTGAAGTCGTAACAAGGTAGCCCTAGGGGAACCTGGGGCTGGATCACCTCCTTACCTATACGACTAACTCGATGTTTGTTGAGTGTTCACACAGATGGCTTGTTGAACTTCTCGAAAGAGGAGGGAGAGCGAAATGCACCGCGAGCCGGTAAGCATTGTTCTTTAACAATTTGGAAAGCTGATAGTAATTAATACAATGATGTCTGTCGTTGTGTTAATACGAAAAAATTGAGTTCTTAAAACACTTTTTAAGTGTCTTGAATATTCAAGTCTAAGGCGAGTCCATCTTCTTGGTCGAAGATGAGACAAGTAAAACCAGCTGGTCGCAACGACGCAAGTGATGTGAAACTCATTTGGGTTGTATGGTTAAGCGACTAAGCGTATACGGTGGATGCCTTGGCAGTCAGAGGCGATGAAGGACGTAGTAACTTGCGAAAAGCGTTGGCGAGCTAGTAACAAGCATTTGAGCTAACGATGTCCGAATGGGGGAACCCGGCCGCATAAGCGGTCATCATGTAGTGAATACATAGCTGCATGAGGCAAACGAGGGGAACTGAAACATCTAAGTACCCTTAGGAAAAGAAATCAACCGAGATTCCCCTAGTAGCGGCGAGCGAACGGGGATTAGCCCTTAAGTCAGAGGGGTG
>NZ_JAMDJO010000028.1:0-741 GCF_023475885.1 Shewanella sp. 10B | reverse complement strand
TTAAGCGCCGTGACACTGCCAAGCTGGCTGAGCTTCAATGCGGCTACGGGCGTGCTGAGTGGTACCCCAACTAACGCTAACGTGGGTAGCTATGCGGTGGTGTTACGCGCCACGGATGTTGATGGCTTAACCGCAGACCAGAGCTTTACGATAGTGGTGGCAAACGTTAACGATGCGCCGACTATCAGTTCGACGGCGTTAACCAGTGCGACCCAGGATGCGGCCTATAGCTACACCTTGGTGGCGACGGACAGTGATGTGGGCGACAGTCTCACCTTAAGTGCCGTCACACTGCCAAGCTGGCTGAACTTCAATGCGGCGACAGGCGTGCTCAGTGGTACCCCGACTAACGCTAACGTCGGCAGCCATACGGTGGTGCTACGCGCCACGGATGTGGATGGTTTAACCGCAGACCAGAGTTTTACGATTGTGGTGGCAAACGTCAACGATGCACCGACCATCAGTTCGACGGCGTTGACCAGTGCGACCCAGGATGCGGCCTACAGCTACACCTTGGTGGCGACGGACAGCGATGTGGGGGACAGTCTCACCTTAAGCGCCGTGACTTTGCCAAGCTGGCTGAGCTTCAATGCGGCGACAGGCGTGCTCAGTGGTACCCCAACTAACGCGAACGTGGGTAGCCATGCGGTATTGCTACGCGCCACGGACGGGGATGGTCTGACGATTGACCAGAGCTTTACGATAGTGGTGGTAAACGTCAACGATGCACCGACCATCAGT
>NZ_JAMDJO010000027.1:0-824 GCF_023475885.1 Shewanella sp. 10B | reverse complement strand
CATACAGGATCAATGGCCAGTGCCCCGGCACGACTAATCGGACCCACGGCAACGCGCCGCCGGGCAGCTGGTGGCGGCTAGTGATCGCAACTTGATACCTTACCCTGGCCGGGCGCAGGCGCCCCGCCCAAGCAGGATCAATGGCCGGCGCCCCGGCACATCTAATCAGCCCCATGGCTACGTGCCGCCGGGCAGCAAGTGATCGCCAACTCAATACCCTGGCCGGGCGCGGGTGCCCGGCCATACAGGATCAATGGCCAGTGCCCCGGCACGACTAATCGGACCCACGGCAACGCGCCGCCGGGCAGCTGGTGGCGGCTAGTGATCGCAACTTGATACCTTACCCTGGCCGGGCGCAGGCGCCCCGCCCAAGCAGGATCAATGGCCGGCGCCCCGGCACATCTAATCAGCCCCATGGCTACGTGCCGCCGGGCAGCAAGTGATCGCCAACTCAATACCCTGGCCGGGCGCGGGTGCCCGGCCATACAGGATCAATGGCCAGTGCCCCGGCACGACTAATCGGACCCACGGCAACGCGCCGCCGGGCAGCTGGTGGCGGCTAGTGATCGCAACTTGATACCTTACCCTGGCCGGGCGCAGGCGCCCCGCCCAAGCAGGATCAATGGCCGGCGCCCCGGCACATCTAATCAGCCCCATGGCTACGTGCCGCCGGGCAGCAAGTGATCGCCAACTCAATACCCTGGCCGGGCGCGGGTGCCCGGCCATACAGGATCAATGGCCAGTGCCCCGGCACGACTAATCGGACCCACGGCAACGCGCCGCCGGGCAGCTGGTGGCGGCTAGTGATCGCAACTTGATACCTT
>NZ_JAMDJO010000026.1:0-987 GCF_023475885.1 Shewanella sp. 10B | reverse complement strand
GAGGCAAACGAGGGGAACTGAAACATCTAAGTACCCTTAGGAAAAGAAATCAACCGAGATTCCCCTAGTAGCGGCGAGCGAACGGGGATTAGCCCTTAAGTCAGAGGGGTGTTAGTGGAATGGTCTGGAAAGTCCAGCGGCACAGGGTGATAGCCCCGTACACGAAAACTAACCTTTGATGAAAACGAGTAAGGCGGGACACGTGATATCCTGTTTGAATATGGGGGGACCATCCTCCAAGGCTAAATACTCCTGACTGACCGATAGTGAACCAGTACCGTGAGGGAAAGGCGAAAAGAACCCCTGTGAGGGGAGTGAAATAGAACCTGAAACCGTATACGTACAAGCAGTGGGAGCGGTTCTTGAGACCGTGACTGCGTACCTTTTGTATAATGGGTCAGCGACTTACGTTTTGTAGCGAGGTTAAGCGAATAGCGGAGCCGTAGGGAAACCGAGTGTTAACTGCGCGTTTAGTTGCAAGGCGTAGACCCGAAACCCGGTGATCTAGCCATGGGCAGGTTGAAGGTTGAGTAACATCAACTGGAGGACCGAACCGACTAATGTTGAAAAATTAGCGGATGACTTGTGGCTGGGGGTGAAAGGCCAATCAAACCGGGAGATATCTGGTTCTCCTCGAAAGCTATTTAGGTAGCGCCTCGGACGAACACCTTTGGGGGTAGAGCACTGTTAAGGCTAGGGGGTCATCCCGACTTACCAACCCTTTGCAAACTCCGAATACCAAAGAGTGCTATCCGGGAGACAGACGGCGGGTGCTAACGTCCGTCGTCAAAAGGGAAACAACCCAGACCGTCAGCTAAGGTCCCAAAGTGTATGTTAAGTGGGAAACGATGTGGGAAGGCTTAGACAGCTAGGATGTTGGCTTAGAAGCAGCCATCATTTAAAGAAAGCGTAATAGCTCACTAGTCGAGTCGGCCTGCGCGGAAGATGTAACGGGGCTAAACATACCACCGAAGCTACGGGTGCAAT
>NZ_JAMDJO010000025.1:0-1063 GCF_023475885.1 Shewanella sp. 10B | reverse complement strand
CTCTGGTTCTGAAATCCATCCCTGTCGGTGTTGCTTATGCAGTCTGGTCGGGACTCGGCGTCGTCATAATTACAGCCATTGCCTGGTTGCTTCATGGGCAAAAGCTTGATGCGTGGGGCTTTGTAGGTATGGGGCTCATAATTGCTGCCTTTTTGCTCGCCCGATCCCCATCGTGGAAGTCGCTGCGGAGGCCGACGCCATGGTGACGGTGTTCGGCATTCTGAATCTCACCGAGGACTCCTTCTTCGATGAGAGCCGGCGGCTAGACCCCGCCGGCGCTGTCACCGCGGCGATCGAAATGCTGCGAGTCGGATCAGACGTCGTGGATGTCGGACCGGCCGCCAGCCATCCGGACGCGAGGCCTGTATCGCCGGCCGATGAGATCAGACGTATTGCGCCGCTCTTAGACGCCCTGTCCGATCAGATGCACCGTGTTTCAATCGACAGCTTCCAACCGGAAACCCAGCGCTATGCGCTCAAGCGCGGCGTGGGCTACCTGAACGATATCCAAGGATTTCCTGACCCTGCGCTCTATCCCGATATTGCTGAGGCGGACTGCAGGCTGGTGGTTATGCACTCAGCGCAGCGGGATGGCATCGCCACCCGCACCGGTCACCTTCGACCCGAAGACGCGCTCGACGAGATTGTGCGGTTCTTCGAGGCGCGGGTTTCCGCCTTGCGACGGAGCGGGGTCGCTGCCGACCGGCTCATCCTCGATCCGGGGATGGGATTTTTCTTGAGCCCCGCACCGGAAACATCGCTGCACGTGCTGTCGAACCTTCAAAAGCTGAAGTCGGCGTTGGGGCTTCCGCTATTGGTCTCGGTGTCGCGGAAATCCTTCTTGGGCGCCACCGTTGGCCTTCCTGTAAAGGATCTGGGTCCAGCGAGCCTTGCGGCGGAACTTCACGCGATCGGCAATGGCGCTGACTACGTCCGCACCCACGCGCCTGGAGATCTGCGAAGCGCAATCACCTTCTCGGAAACCCTCGCGAAATTTCGCAGTCGCGACGCCAGAGACCGAGGGTTAGATCATGCCTAGCATTCACCTTCCGGCCGCCCGCTA
>NZ_JAMDJO010000024.1:0-1355 GCF_023475885.1 Shewanella sp. 10B | reverse complement strand
TAACTTTGTTTTAGGGCGACTGCCCTGCTGCGTAACATCGTTGCTGCTCCATAACATCAAACATCGACCCACGGCGTAACGCGCTTGCTGCTTGGATGCCCGAGGCATAGACTGTACAAAAAAACAGTCATAACAAGCCATGAAAACCGCCACTGCGCCGTTACCACCGCTGCGTTCGGTCAAGGTTCTGGACCAGTTGCGTGAGCGCATACGCTACTTGCATTACAGCTTACCAACCGAACAGGCTTATGTCCACTGGGTTCGTGCCTTCATCCGTTTCCACGGTGTGCGTCACCCGGCAACCTTGGGCAGCAGCGAAGTCGAGGCATTTCTGTCCTGGCTGGCGAACGAGCGCAAGGTTTCGGTCTCCACGCATCGTCAGGCATTGGCGGCCTTGCTGTTCTTCTACGGCAAGGTGCTGTGCACGGATCTGCCCTGGCTTCAGGAGATCGGAAGACCTCGGCCGTCGCGGCGCTTGCCGGTGGTGCTGACCCCGGATGAAGTGGTTCGCATCCTCGGTTTTCTGGAAGGCGAGCATCGTTTGTTCGCCCAGCTTCTGTATGGAACGGGCATGCGGATCAGTGAGGGTTTGCAACTGCGGGTCAAGGATCTGGATTTCGATCACGGCACGATCATCGTGCGGGAGGGCAAGGGCTCCAAGGATCGGGCCTTGATGTTACCCGAGAGCTTGGCACCCAGCCTGCGCGAGCAGCTGTCGCGTGCACGGGCATGGTGGCTGAAGGACCAGGCCGAGGGCCGCAGCGGCGTTGCGCTTCCCGACGCCCTTGAGCGGAAGTATCCGCGCGCCGGGCATTCCTGGCCGTGGTTCTGGGTTTTTGCGCAGCACACGCATTCGACCGATCCACGGAGCGGTGTCGTGCGTCGCCATCACATGTATGACCAGACCTTTCAGCGCGCCTTCAAACGTGCCGTAGAACAAGCAGGCATCACGAAGCCCGCCACACCGCACACCCTCCGCCACTCGTTCGCGACGGCCTTGCTCCGCAGCGGTTACGACATTCGAACCGTGCAGGATCTGCTCGGCCATTCCGACGTCTCTACGACGATGATTTACACGCATGTGCTGAAAGTTGGCGGTGCCGGAGTGCGCTCACCGCTTGATGCGCTGCCGCCCCTCACTAGTGAGAGGTAGGGCAGCGCAAGTCAATCCTGGCGGATTCACTACCCCTGCGCGAAGGCCATCGGTGCCGCATCGAACGGCCGGTTGCGGAAAGTCCTCCCTGCGTCCGCTGATGGCCGGCAGCAGCCCGTCGTTGCCTGATGGATCCAACCCCTCCGCTGCTATAGTGCAGTCGGCTTCTGACGTTCAGTGCAGCCGTCTTCTGAAAACGACA
>NZ_JAMDJO010000022.1:0-1398 GCF_023475885.1 Shewanella sp. 10B | reverse complement strand
TCAATCACCACATCTTGGGTGACGGTTTTGCTGTTGCCAGCCACGTCGGTGACGGTGGCGACCACAGGGTAGGTGCCGTCAGGCAGCACGGTACCGGTTAAGTCCACACTCCAGTTACCTTGCGCATCAATCACTAAGCCGTTGGCGGTGGTGTAGACCACGCCGTTGATGGTGACGGCTAAGGTGCTGTCATCATCCAAATCGACGGTACCGTGGAACACTAAGGTGTTGTCGTTGGTGATAAAGTCCGTGCTGGAACTACCAGTGTCTTGGGTGATGCTGGTGATGGCCACGGTGTTGCCGTCGCCGTCCTCATCAATCTTAATATCGACATTACCGTTATCCGTTGCTTTACCTGTGTTGCCCGCAGGATCTGTTACTGTCGCTACCGCGGTATAGCCACCATGAGGGATCGGTTCTGTTACATCGACAGCATAAGTACCATCGGGGTTAACGGTTGTAGTGAGAGTTTGTTGCACACCGTTACTGTCGGTTACAACAATAGTGATCACACTGCCAGGCGCGGCATCAGTAGTACCTGTAATTGTTGGGGTAGTGTCTTGCGTATCATCAGGAGCACTGACAGTAATTGTTGGTGCAGTTGTGTCGAGTAGGGCTGAATCGCTACCTTCAGGCGAGGTGTTACCCGCTGGATCTGTGATGGTTGCTACCACAGTAATGGTTTCACCTTCAGCTGGCGCAGGCAGTGTTAAATTGACAAAACCATTGTTGATATCTTGTTGTGTCAACACATAGTCAACACCATTGACCGTCAGAGTATCGCCTGCATTTGCACCAGTGCCGCCTAATCCAATAGTGACACTAACTTCGGTTGCACCACCGAGTTCAGCATTACTGATAAAGCCATCATCGTTAGTATCAGTTGTGATAGTAACACTTGGACCACCATCGGCCACAGGAGTGACATTGATAGTTAATGTTGCAGTTGAACCAGTATTGGTGGTGTAGGTGATAACCGGAACCTGGCCGTTCCAATCTGCATTTGGAGTAAAGCTGTAAGAGCCATCGGCATTGAGTACTAAGCTGCCACCGTCTAGGGCGACAGTGGTACCCGCGGCAAAAGTGCTGCCTGATACTGTAAAACTAACAACACTTAAGATTGAATCTACATCGGTGTCGTTGTCGAGTACATTGCCTGTTGCTACCGTATCTTCATCGACGGTATTAGTATCGTTTGCTAGTACCGATGGGTCATCAACAGGGGTGACGTTAATGGTTAATGTTGCAGTTGAACCTGTATTAGTGGTGTAAGTGATGACAGGTACTTGGCCGTTCCAATCTGCATTTGGAGTAAAGCTGTAAGAGCCATCGGCATTGAGTACTAAGCTGCCACCGTCTAGGGCGACAGTGGTACCCGCGGCAAAAGTGCTGCCTGAT
>NZ_JAMDJO010000021.1:0-1416 GCF_023475885.1 Shewanella sp. 10B | reverse complement strand
TTGTGGTCCCACCTGATCCCATCCCGAACTCAGAAGTGAAACGCAATCGCGCCGATGGTAGTGTGGGGTCTCCCCATGTGAGAGTAGGTCATCGCCAAGCGCCTAATTAAATCATCAATGATGATAAAGAATTGCTGATATGGCTCAGTCGGTAGAGCGCATCCTTGGTAAGGATGAGGTCCCCAGTTCGATTCTGGGTATCAGCACCATACAATCTAGTGTGTTTTCCTAGAGCAAAATTTGTTTGGTGACAATAGCATTGTGGTCCCACCTGATCCCATCCCGAACTCAGAAGTGAAACGCAATCGCGCCGATGGTAGTGTGGGGTCTCCCCATGTGAGAGTAGGTCATCGCCAAACGCTAAATTAAGAGAGGCCACCTAATAAGGTGGCCTTTTTGCTTTCCGATAGTTTATTTCCATAGTTTGCTCATCTCCTCCAGCTAGATATGCCATGTAATAAGCCTTGGTTAGCTAAGTAATCAATATAGCTCTATTTCTACGATTCTTTCCTATTCACTATTCCTTCCTCTGATATGCGTTATTAGCGCCTAGATGTGCATTAAGCCGCTTATCAATAATTATTGAGTGAACATCCTAATTTTGTTTTCAATTCTCCTACCCTCTCTAAGTCATTCGTTACCCTACATCTCGACTACGACAAATTAAGTGAGGGCGCTGATCTTTGTAGGTTTTGAAATTACAAATTTCTTAATGATAACTATCCACTTATTTAAATCATTGCGTCGAATAAATCGCTGATACAAGGTGCTACGACTAAAACTAGTCGTAGAATACCGTAAACAACGAACTTTAACGCACTAAACAGCGGGTGATTAAAAGGGGAGGATGATTAGGAAATCTGGCGCAATGTGGATAACTCTGGGTGTAACTCGTGGGGAGCTTGTGCCTAGTTTGGGTGTAAAAAGGCATTTGAAAAATAATGCAAAAAACTTCAAAAAAGCCCTTGCACAAAAAGTTTCGGTGCCTATAATGCGCATCCACTGACACGGCAGAGCGCGAAAGCAAAGGCTGATTCAATAAGAACCCAAGGTTCTGAAATGAATAAGTCAGTTTGAATTGTTTAATAATTAATCAAGTGATTCAAATGCGAAAAGAAGTTTGCAAAAACGCCTTGACGCGACTGGGGAAATGCGTAGAATACGCAGCCCTGACCCGCTGAGCGGTAACGCGAAGGCCGAGGTCGAAATGCTCTTTAACAATATAAACAAGAAATCTGTGTGGACACTCACGGGTGTTGAGTTAATCGAAATTACTCTGCCGTTTGGCGAGTAATCAAAATTTACATCAATGAATGAGTGTTCATAGCAATATGTACAGTTTGTTTTGACTTTCGAGTCGAAACGACAAATCAGAATTCATTGAGTCGTTTAACGCGAGTTAAACAAAAAACTTTT
>NZ_JAMDJO010000019.1:0-2925 GCF_023475885.1 Shewanella sp. 10B | reverse complement strand
CGTCCGCTGATGGCCGGCAGCAGCCCGTCGTTGCCTGATGGATCCAACCCCTCCGCTGCTATAGTGCAGTCGGCTTCTGACGTTCAGTGCAGCCGTCTTCTGAAAACGACAGACAGGGAAAAACACCGACTGTCCATCAATCCACCGTTTTCTGAACAGTCGGCAGGGCTACGATGAAACACAAACAAATGCCCGCAGACGGGCGACAGGATCACGCCTTGCCCTCGGTCAGCGGCGTTTTCGTGGCACTGTTGCAAAGTTAGCGATGAGGCAGCCTTTTGTCTTATTCAAAGGCCTTACATTTCAAAAACTCTGCTTACCAGGCGCATTTCGCCCAGGGGATCACCATAATAAAATGCTGAGGCCTGGCCTTTGCGTAGTGCACGCATCACCTCAATACCTTTGATGGTGGCGTAAGCCGTCTTCATGGATTTAAATCCCAGCGTGGCGCCGATTATCCGTTTCAGTTTGCCATGATCGCATTCAATCACGTTGTTCCGGTACTTAATCTGTCGGTGTTCAACGTCAGACGGGCACCGGCCTTCGCGTTTGAGCAGAGCAAGCGCGCGACCATAGGCGGGCGCTTTATCCGTGTTGATGAATCGCGGGATCTGCCACTTCTTCACGTTGTTGAGGATTTTACCCAGAAACCGGTATGCAGCTTTGCTGTTACGACGGGAGGAGAGATAAAAATCGACAGTGCGGCCCCGGCTGTCGACGGCCCGGTACAGATACGCCCAGCGGCCATTGACCTTCACGTAGGTTTCATCCATGTGCCACGGGCAAAGATCGGAAGGGTTACGCCAGTACCAGCGCAGCCGTTTTTCCATTTCAGGCGCATAACGCTGAACCCAGCGGTAAATCGTGGAGTGATCGACATTCACTCCGCGTTCAGCCAGCATCTCCTGCAGCTCACGGTAACTGATGCCGTATTTGCAGTACCAGCGTACGGCCCACAGAATGATGTCACGCTGAAAATGCCGGCCTTTGAATGGGTTCATGTGCAGCTCCATCAGCAAAAGGGGATGATAAGTTTATCACCACCGACTATTTGCAACAGTGCCTCAGAAAAACTCATCGAGCATCAAATGAAACTGCAATTTATTCATATCAGGATTATCAATACCATATTTTTGAAAAAGCCGTTTCTGTAATGAAGGAGAAAACTCACCGAGGCAGTTCCATAGGATGGCAAGATCCTGGTATCGGTCTGCGATTCCGACTCGTCCAACATCAATACAACCTATTAATTTCCCCTCGTCAAAAATAAGGTTATCAAGTGAGAAATCACCATGAGTGACGACTGAATCCGGTGAGAATGGCAAAAGCTTATGCATTTCTTTCCAGACTTGTTCAACAGGCCAGCCATTACGCTCGTCATCAAAATCACTAGCATCAACCAAACCGTTATTCATTCGTGATTGCGCCTGAGCGAGACGAAATACGCGATCGCTGTTAAAAGGACAATTACAAACAGGAATCGAATGCAACCGGCGCAGGAACACTGCCAGCGCATCAACAATATTTTCACCTGAATCAGGATATTCTTCTAATACCTGGAATGCTGTTTTCCCGGGGATCGCAGTGGTGAGTAACCATGCATCATCAGGAGTACGGATAAAATGCTTGATGGTCGGAAGAGGCATAAATGCCGTCAGCCAGTTTAGTCTGACCATCTCATCTGTAACATCATTGGCAACGCTACCTTTGCCATGTTTCAGAAACAACTCTGGCGCATTGGGCTTCCCATACAATCGATAGATTGTCGCACCTGATTGCCCGACATTATCGCGAGCCCATCTATACCCATATAAATCAGCATCCAGGTTGGAATTTAATCGCGGCCTCGAGCAAGACGTTTCCCGTTGAATATGGCTCATAACACCCCTTGTATTACTGTTTATGTAAGCAGACAGTTTTATTGTTCATGATGATATATTTTTATGCACGCTTAAAAATAATAAAAGCAGACTTGACCTGATAGTTTGGCTGTGAGCAATTATGTGCTTAGTGCATCTAACGTTTGACATGAGGGGCGGCCAAGGGCGCCAGCCCTTGGACGTCCCCCTCGATGGAAGGGTTAGGCATCACTGCGTGTTCGCTCGAATGCCTGGCGTGTTTGAACCATGTACACGGCTGGACCATCTGGGGTGGTTACGGTACCTTGCCTCTCAAACCCCGCTTTCTCGTAGCATCGGATCGCTCGCAAGTTGCTCGGCGACGGGTCCGTTTGGATCTTGGTGACCTCGGGATCATTGAACAGCAACTCAACCAGAGCTCGAACCAGCTTGGTTCCCAAGCCTTTGCCCAGTTGTGATGCATTCGCCAGTGACTGGTCTATTCCGCGTACTCCTGGATCGGTTTCTTCTTCCCACCATCCGTCCCCGCTTCCAAGAGCAACGTACGACTGGGCATACCCAATCGGCTCTCCATTCAGCATTGCAATGTATGGAGTGACGGACTCTTGCGCTAAAACGCTTGGCAAGTACTGTTCCTGTACGTCAGCAAGTGTCGGGCGTGCTTCTTCTCCGCCCCACCACTCGACGATATGAGATCGATTTAGCCACTCATAGAGCATCGCAAGGTCATGCTCAGTCATGAGGCGCAGTGTGACGGAATCGTTGCTGTTGGTCACGATGCTGTACGAGCAAGACGTTTCCCGTTGAATATGGCTCATAACACCCCTTGTATTACTGTTTATGTAAGCAGACAGTTTTATTGTTCATGATGATATATTTTTATGCACGCTTAAAAATAATAAAAGCAGACTTGACCTGATAGTTTGGCTGTGAGCAATTATGTGCTTAGTGCATCTAACTTTGTTTTAGGGCGACTGCCCTGCTGCGTAACATCGTTGCTGCTCCATAACATCAAACATCGACCCACGGCGTAACGCGCTTGCTGCTTGGATGCCCGAGGCATAGA
>NZ_JAMDJO010000018.1:0-3152 GCF_023475885.1 Shewanella sp. 10B | reverse complement strand
TCTATGCCTCGGGCATCCAAGCAGCAAGCGCGTTACGCCGTGGGTCGATGTTTGATGTTATGGAGCAGCAACGATGTTACGCAGCAGGGCAGTCGCCCTAAAACAAAGTTAACCCAGGATGAGAACCTTGAAAGTATCATTGATGGCTGCGAAAGCGAAAAACGGCGTGATTGGTTGCGGTCCAGACATACCCTGGTCCGCGAAAGGGGAGCAGCTACTTTTTAAAGCATTGACCTACAATCAGTGGCTTCTGGTGGGTCGCAAGACGTTTGAATCTATGGGCGCACTCCCCAATAGGAAATACGCGGTCGTTACCCGCTCAGGTTGGACATCAAATGATGACAATGTAGTTGTATTTCAGTCAATCGAAGAGGCCATGGACAGGCTAGCTGAATTCACCGGTCACGTTATAGTGTCTGGTGGCGGAGAAATTTACCGAGAAACATTACCCATGGCCTCTACGCTCCACTTATCGACGATCGACATCGAGCCAGAGGGGGATGTTTTCTTCCCGAGTATTCCAAATACCTTCGAAGTTGTTTTTGAGCAACACTTTACTTCAAACATTAACTATTGCTATCAAATTTGGAAAAAGGGTTAACAAAGCTATGCAATCGACGGCAAAAAGCTTCGTTCGCTTCGCGCACTACGCCTTTTCCGCGATTGATAGCGACGTTATGCAGCCAAATCCCAACAATTAAGGGTCTTAAAATGGTAAAAGATTGGATTCCCATCTCTCATGATAATTACAAGCAGGTGCAAGGACCGTTCTATCATGGAACCAAAGCCAATTTGGCGATTGGTGACTTGCTAACCACAGGGTTCATCTCTCATTTCGAGGACGGTCGTATTCTTAAGCACATCTACTTTTCAGCCTTGATGGAGCCAGCAGTTTGGGGAGCTGAACTTGCTATGTCACTGTCTGGCCTCGAGGGTCGCGGCTACATATACATAGTTGAGCCAACAGGACCGTTCGAAGACGATCCGAATCTTACGAACAAAAAATTTCCCGGTAATCCAACACAGTCCTATAGAACCTGCGAACCCTTGAGAATTGTTGGCGTTGTTGAAGACTGGGAGGGGCATCCTGTTGAATTAATAAGGGGAATGTTGGATTCGTTAGAGGACTTAAAGCGCCGTGGTTTACACGTCATTGAAGACTAGTCCTTTGCATAACAAAGCCATCAAACCGGACGCCAGAGATTCCGCGCCTGTTGCGCATGGCTTCGCCATTTTATGCGCAATAGGCGCGCCACCCTGTCGCCGTTTATGGCGGCGTTGGGCGCACAATAAGGCTCCTCGCAGAGTTGCTTGAAAGTTGTTACGATTCAAATTCAATCATGAGATAGTCAGCAGATGAGCACTTCCAAGAACGCAGACAAGTAAGCCGCAGCAACCTTCATTTTTCGGTTGTTGCGGCGTTCTCATGAATCCTTTTGCTCTACGGGAGCGCCGCCAAATCCTTTGTTCAAGGAGATGGTTTCGTGCGCTCAAAAAACTTTAGTTGGCGGTACTCCCTTGCCGCCACGGTGTTGTTGTTATCACCGTTCGATTTATTGGCATCACTCGGCATGGACATGTACTTGCCAGCAGTGCCGTTTATGCCAAACGCGCTTGGTACGACAGCGAGCACAATTCAGCTTACGCTGACAACGTACTTGGTCATGATTGGTGCCGGTCAGCTCTTGTTTGGACCGCTATCGGACCGACTGGGGCGCCGCCCCGTTCTACTGGGAGGTGGCCTCGCCTACGTTGTGGCGTCAATGGGCCTCGCTCTTACGTCATCGGCTGAAGTCTTTCTGGGGCTTCGGATTCTTCAGGCTTGTGGTGCCTCGGCGTGCCTTGTTTCCACATTTGCAACAGTACGTGACATTTACGCAGGTCGCGAGGAAAGTAATGTCATTTACGGCATACTCGGATCCATGCTGGCCATGGTCCCGGCGGTAGGCCCATTGCTCGGAGCGCTCGTCGACATGTGGCTTGGGTGGCGGGCTATCTTTGCGTTTCTAGGTTTGGGCATGATCGCTGCATCTGCAGCAGCGTGGCGATTCTGGCCTGAAACCCGGGTGCAACGAGTTGCGGGCTTGCAATGGTCGCAGCTGCTACTCCCCGTTAAGTGCCTGAACTTCTGGTTGTACACGTTGTGTTACGCCGCTGGAATGGGTAGCTTCTTCGTCTTTTTCTCCATTGCGCCCGGACTAATGATGGGCAGGCAAGGTGTGTCTCAGCTTGGCTTCAGCCTGCTGTTCGCCACAGTGGCAATTGCCATGGTGTTTACGGCTCGTTTTATGGGGCGTGTGATACCCAAGTGGGGCAGCCCAAGTGTCTTGCGAATGGGAATGGGATGCCTGATAGCTGGAGCAGTATTGCTTGCCATCACCGAAATATGGGCTTCGCAGTCCGTGTTAGGCTTTATTGCTCCAATGTGGCTAGTGGGTATTGGTGTCGCCACAGCGGTATCTGTGTCGCCCAATGGCGCTCTTCGAGGATTCGACCATGTTGCTGGAACGGTCACGGCAGTCTACTTCTGCTTGGGCGGTGTACTGCTAGGAAGCATCGGAACGTTGATCATTTCGCTGTTGCCGCGCAACACGGCTTGGCCGGTTGTCGTGTACTGTTTGACCCTTGCAACAGTCGTGCTCGGTCTGTCTTGTGTTTCCCGAGTGAAGGGCTCTCGCGGCCAGGGGGAGCATGATGTGGTCGCGCTACAAAGTGCGGAAAGTACATCAAATCCCAATCGTTGAGAGAATGTGGCAAGCTATCGCCCAACAAATCGCTGCAGCCGACCCAAAACCGCTACGCGGTTTCGGTCGGCTGAGCTCAGGCGTTAGGCCTCGCCGAAGCGAAAGATCGCTACTTGAAGTGTTGACGCCTTTGTTTTAAAGTTTCGCGTCTATCTTTCTGATTTTGTTAAAAAATCAGACTTTGATTAATCATGTTAGACGTCAGAGGTATTTTGACTTAAACGCCTCTGAGGTCGAATTAACGTTAGCCACCAAGAAGGTGCCATGAAAACATTTGCCGCATATGTAATTATCGCGTGTCTTTCGAGTACGGCATTAGCTGGTTCAATTACAGAAAATACGTCTTGGAACAAAGAGTTCTCTGCCGAAGCCGTCAATGGTGTCTTCGTGCTTTGTAAAAGTAGCAGT
>NZ_JAMDJO010000017.1:0-3167 GCF_023475885.1 Shewanella sp. 10B | reverse complement strand
GATCTGCGAAGCGCAATCACCTTCTCGGAAACCCTCGCGAAATTTCGCAGTCGCGACGCCAGAGACCGAGGGTTAGATCATGCCTAGCATTCACCTTCCGGCCGCCCGCTAAATATCTCCTTTTGGGTTGTTAATAAAACATCCAATAAGTTGACTGTGCGTGAAAAAGAAAGTTTTGTGTGATGGCGTTGAAGATCGCACCGTTAAGCTCTTATGTGGGATGGTGCAGAGCTCGACGACTACCGATAAAACGCAACCGCCGCAAACAGACAAGAAAAAGCCCCAACTGATAACAGTTGGGGCTTCAGTATTGTGATTGGTGGAGCAATAGCACCCTGAACCCAAAACCTTCTCGCTCAACCGGTAGTGGCTGATAACAACTCGTGAGGGCTATTGCGGGTTAAGCATTTAGCGATGTCTAGGGCCAGACTGGACGTCTGAACGCAAGCCGCTGATACTGTACATAACCACAGTATCAGCGGAGGATACCCATGTCGCTGGCAAGGAACGCCACGGCGAGTCAATCGCCCACTCAAACAAACGGTTACGAACGCCACCAACCCGACCAGACGCTGCTCTACCAGCTGGTTGAGCAGCACTACCCAGCCTTCAAAGCCTCACTCGAAGCCCAAGGTCAACACCTGCCTCGCTACATCCAACAAGAATTCAACGACCTCCTCCAATGTGGCCGTCTGGAGTATGGTTTCATGCGGGTTCGCTGCGAGGATTGTCATCACGAGCGTCTGGTCGCCTTCAGCTGTAAACGACGCGGCTTTTGCCCTAGCTGCGGTGCCCGCCGGATGGCCGAGAGTGCGGCGCTGCTGATAGACGAAGTCTTCCCCAAGGAGCCCATTCGCCAGTGGGTGCTCAGCTTTCCTTTCCAGCTACGCTTTTTGCTGGCTCGCCATCCCCAGCTGATGGGCCAGGTCTTGAGTATCGTCTATCGTACACTCTCAACTCATCTGATCAAAAAAGCCGGTTACACCAAAGCCTCTGCACAAACTGGCTCAGTGACTCTTATCCAACGCTTTGGCTCCGCGCTAAATCTCAATGTCCACTACCACATGCTGTTTCTCGATGGTGTCTATGCCGAAGATGACTATGGCAAGCAACGCTTCCATCGTGTCAAGGCACCCACTTACGATGAGCTGAATACGCTCGCTCACACCCTCAGCCATCGCATCGCTCGCTGCATGGAAAAGCGTGGGATTTTGGAGCGTGATGCCGAGAATACGTGGTTGACACTGGAAGAGGGCGAAGACGATACGCTGACTCAATTACATGGTGCTTCGGTTACGTATCGCATTGCCGTCGGCCCCCAGCAAGGGCGCAAAGTCTTCACCCTGCAAACCTTGCCAGGGCGTGAGGATAAAGCCGACTCAAGCAGTCGAGTAGCCAACCATGCTGGTTTCTCGCTACACGCCGGTGTGATGGCCGAAGCGCATCAGCGGGATAAGCTTGAGCGCTTGTGTCGCTACATTAGTCGGCCAGCGGTTTCAGAAAAACGTCTGGCATTAACCGCCAATGGGCAGGTGCGTTACGAGCTCAAAACTCCGTACCGCAATGGCACCACCCATGTGATCTTCGAGCCGCTGGACTTCATCGCCAAACTCGCTGCGTTGGTACCTAAGCCGCGAGTCAACCTCACACGCTTCCACGGCGTCTTTGCACCGAACAGCAAACACCGAGTTCAAGTAACACCCGCCAAGCGGGGCAAGAAGCCCGACAAATCGGAAGGTCTCGATACTAACTGGCGTGACAAGAGTCCTGCAGAGCGCCACCGCGCCATGACCTGGATGCAACGCCTCAAGCGAGTCTTCAATATTGATATTGAAGTCTGCGAACACTGCGGCGGTCACGTCAAAGTGATTGCCAGCATCGAAGATCCGAAGGTCATTGAGCAGATTCTCAAGCATCTGAAACAGAAAACAGCCAAGGCGAATGCCGCCAAGCAGCGTGAGCTGCCACCAGAACGAGCGCCGCCACTGACTCCCAGCCTGTTCGATCCATCACAGAGTCGTCTCTTTGACTGACGACCCCAAATCCAACACTGCTCAACACTGCCAACTTTTAAACGGGGCGGTGGGGCAGTTTGTATCTCTCGAGCTATCAGGCTAGAGATTTTACCGCCAAATCGAACCTTATTAGAGCGGTTTAGGCTGGACCGGCAGTTAAAATTGGGGCTTGAGCGGTAAACGAGTGAGGGAATTTCAGGTAAGATACTTCGGATGAGGAGCAAAAAGGTGGTTTATACTTCCTATACCCGCCTAGGCAAAGCTCGCCGAAAGAGTTAGCACCCTCCCTGATTAAAGGAAGCCGTATGGATATTATTGATAAAGTTTTTCAGCAAGAGGATTTCTCACGCCAGGATTTGAGTGACAGCCGTTTTCGCCGCTGCCGCTTTTATCAGTGTGACTTCAGCCACTGTCAGCTGCAGGATGCCAGTTTCGAGGATTGCAGTTTCATTGAAAGCGGCGCCGTTGAAGGGTGTCACTTCAGCTATGCCGATCTGCGCGATGCCAGTTTCAAGGCCTGCCGTCTGTCTTTGGCCAACTTCAGCGGTGCCAACTGCTTTGGCATAGAGTTCAGGGAGTGCGATCTCAAGGGCGCCAACTTTTCCCGGGCCCGCTTCTACAATCAAGTCAGCCATAAGATGTACTTCTGCTCGGCTTATATCTCAGGTTGCAACCTGGCCTATACCAACTTGAGTGGCCAATGCCTGGAAAAATGCGAGCTGTTTGAAAACAACTGGAGCAATGCCAATCTCAGCGGCGCTTCCTTGATGGGCTCAGATCTCAGCCGCGGCACCTTCTCCCGCGACTGTTGGCAACAGGTCAATCTGCGGGGCTGTGACCTGACCTTTGCCGATCTGGATGGGCTCGACCCCAGACGGGTCAACCTCGAAGGAGTCAAGATCTGTGCCTGGCAACAGGAGCAACTGCTGGAACCCTTGGGAGTAATAGTGCTGCCGGATTAGCTCGAATGCAAACACAAGAGGCAAATATCACTTGAGTTCCGCGCTGCAACAAGGCAGATTCTGCTATAGCAGAGTATTACTCTGGTTCTGAAATCCATCCCTGTCGGTGTTGCTTATGCAGTCTGGTCGGGACTCGGCGTCGTCATAATTACAGCCATTGCCTGGTTGCTTCATGGGCAAAAGCTTGATG
>NZ_JAMDJO010000016.1:0-4441 GCF_023475885.1 Shewanella sp. 10B | reverse complement strand
CATCAAGCTTTTGCCCATGAAGCAACCAGGCAATGGCTGTAATTATGACGACGCCGAGTCCCGACCAGACTGCATAAGCAACACCGACAGGGATGGATTTCAGAACCAGAGAAAGAAAATAAAATGCGATGCCATAACCGATTATGACAACGGCGGAAGGGGCAAGCTTAGTAAAGCCCTCGCTAGATTTTAATGCGGATGTTGCGATTACTTCGCCAACTATTGCGATAACAAGAAAAAGCCAGCCTTTCATGATATATCTCCCAATTTGTGTAGGGCTTATTATGCACGCTTAAAAATAATAAAAGCAGACTTGACCTGATAGTTTGGCTGTGAGCAATTATGTGCTTAGTGCATCTAACGCTTGAGTTAAGCCGCGCCGCGAAGCGGCGTCGGCTTGAACGAATTGTTAGACATTATTTGCCGACTACCTTGGTGATCTCGCCTTTCACGTAGTGAACAAATTCTTCCAACTGATCTGCGCGCGAGGCCAAGCGATCTTCTTCTTGTCCAAGATAAGCCTGTCTAGCTTCAAGTATGACGGGCTGATACTGGGCCGGCAGGCGCTCCATTGCCCAGTCGGCAGCGACATCCTTCGGCGCGATTTTGCCGGTTACTGCGCTGTACCAAATGCGGGACAACGTAAGCACTACATTTCGCTCATCGCCAGCCCAGTCGGGCGGCGAGTTCCATAGCGTTAAGGTTTCATTTAGCGCCTCAAATAGATCCTGTTCAGGAACCGGATCAAAGAGTTCCTCCGCCGCTGGACCTACCAAGGCAACGCTATGTTCTCTTGCTTTTGTCAGCAAGATAGCCAGATCAATGTCGATCGTGGCTGGCTCGAAGATACCTGCAAGAATGTCATTGCGCTGCCATTCTCCAAATTGCAGTTCGCGCTTAGCTGGATAACGCCACGGAATGATGTCGTCGTGCACAACAATGGTGACTTCTACAGCGCGGAGAATCTCGCTCTCTCCAGGGGAAGCCGAAGTTTCCAAAAGGTCGTTGATCAAAGCTCGCCGCGTTGTTTCATCAAGCCTTACGGTCACCGTA
This sequence comes from Shewanella sp. 10B, assembly GCF_023475885.1. NCBI lineage: Bacteria > Pseudomonadati > Pseudomonadota > Gammaproteobacteria > Alteromonadales > Shewanellaceae > Shewanella > Shewanella sp. 10B. Next base: position 3,388 of record NZ_JAMDJO010000016.1, on the reverse strand, counting down.
ACCAGCAAATCAATATCACTGTGTGGCTTCAGGCCGCCATCCACTGCGGAGCCGTACAAATGTACGGCCAGCAACGTCGGTTCGAGATGGCGCTCGATGACGCCAACTACCTCTGATAGTTGAGTCGATACTTCGGCGATCACCACTTCCCTCATGATGTTTAACTTTGTTTTAGCCACCAATGATGCCCTCACTTTCCATGATTTTGGTGGGAATGGATTTTCTTAGCGGCAACTTACTTTCGTTGTCTATATCCATGTTAAAGGCGAAAAAGTAAACCTCTGTCTCCTTCTCAACCCACCCAACCCACCATGCGACACCAGGATTTGACTCAGTTCCCACACCAGAAAAACCAGTTTTTGAATGCACTAGATATTCAGGTGCCGCCTCCGTTACCAAAGCCTCTTTTACTATTAGCTGGTTTTCTTTAGATGCTGACAATTTATTTAAATATAGAGACTCTAGAAACTCCACTTGATTAACTGCGGAAATTCTAAGCTGGCCTTCCAACCAGAATTTGTCAATGCCACCACTGATATTCTGGTTGCCATAGGAAAATTTTTTAAGGTATTTCTGCATTCTTACTTCGCCAACTTCTCTGGCGATTTGTTGAAATACGGGAACAGCTGAAACTTGTATTGCCCCTCTTAAGGTCAAGTCTCTTTCCCATTGCTTCATGGCTCTTGGCTTTCCGTCCCATTTGAAAACCTGATGCTCATTCTTTATGACACCAGTTTCTAGGCCGATAATTGCGTTGGGGATCTTAAATGTTGATGCTGGAAGATATTCCTTTGATGCACGAGCTAAGTCATTGGTAGCGCAGGATTTACTGCTACTTTTACAAAGCACGAAGACACCATTGACGGCTTCGGCAGAGAACTCTTTGTTCCAAGACGTATTTTCTGTAATTGAACCAGCTAATGCCGTACTCGAAAGACAGCTTGTTGATTATCATATGGCTTTTGAAACTGTCGCACCTCATGTTTGAATTCGCCCCATATTTTTGCTACAGTGAACCAAATTAAGATCATCTATTTACTAGGCCTCGCATTTGCGGGGTTTTTAATGCTGAATAAAAGGAAAACTTGATGGAATTGCCCAATATTATGCACCCGGTCGCGAAGCTGAGCACCGCATTAGCCGCTGCATTGATGCTGAGCGGGTGCATGCCCGGTGAAATCCGCCCGACGATTGGCCAGCAAATGGAAACTGGCGACCAACGGTTTGGCGATCTGGTTTTCCGCCAGCTCGCACCGAATGTCTGGCAGCACACTTCCTATCTCGACATGCCGGGTTTCGGGGCAGTCGCTTCCAACGGTTTGATCGTCAGGGATGGCGGCCGCGTGCTGGTGGTCGATACCGCCTGGACCGATGACCAGACCGCCCAGATCCTCAACTGGATCAAGCAGGAGATCAACCTGCCGGTCGCGCTGGCGGTGGTGACTCACGCGCATCAGGACAAGATGGGCGGTATGGACGCGCTGCATGCGGCGGGGATTGCGACTTATGCCAATGCGTTGTCGAACCAGCTTGCCCCGCAAGAGGGGATGGTTGCGGCGCAACACAGCCTGACTTTCGCCGCCAATGGCTGGGTCGAACCAGCAACCGCGCCCAACTTTGGCCCGCTCAAGGTATTTTACCCCGGCCCCGGCCACACCAGTGACAATATCACCGTTGGGATCGACGGCACCGACATCGCTTTTGGTGGCTGCCTGATCAAGGACAGCAAGGCCAAGTCGCTCGGCAATCTCGGTGATGCCGACACTGAGCACTACGCCGCGTCAGCGCGCGCGTTTGGTGCGGCGTTCCCCAAGGCCAGCATGATCGTGATGAGCCATTCCGCCCCCGATAGCCGCGCCGCAATCACTCATACGGCCCGCATGGCCGACAAGCTGCGCTGAGCCATGGCTGACCACGTCACCCCCAATCTGCCATCGCGCGATTTCGATGTGACAGAGGCGTTTTATGCGAAGCTGGGCTTTGCGACGAGTTGGAAGGATCGCGGCTGGATGATCCTGCAGCGCGGCGGTTTGCAGCTCGAATTCTTCCCCTATCCTGACCTCGACCCAGCTACGAGCTCGTTCGGCTGTTGCCTGCGGTTGGATGATCTCGATGCCATGGTGGCATTGGTGAACGCGGCGGGAGCCGAGGAAAAAAGCACCGGCTGGCCGCGCTTCAAAGCTCCGCAACTGGAGGCGAGCGGCCTGAGGATCGGCTACCTGATCGATCCCGACTGCACGCTGGTGCGGCTGATCCAGAACCCCGACTGACCGCATGCCCGCGAAAATCAAGATTTGCGGGATCAGCACACCCGAGGCGCTCGATGCGACCATCGCGGCGCGGGCGGACTATGCCGGGTTGGTGTTCTATCCAGCGTCGCCCCGTGCGGTTACGTCGAATGTCGCGGGCGCTTTGACATCGCGCGCAGCTGGCCAGATCGCCATGGTCGGTTTGTTCGTCGATGCGGATGATGCTGTCATCGCCGACGCACTGGTGGCAGCCAAGCTGAACGCGCTGCAGCTGCACGGTTCGGAATCGCCCGAACGCGTGGCCCAGTTGCGCGCGCGGTTTGGCAAGCCGGTGTGGAAGGCGCTGCCCGTCGCCAGCGCCAGCGATGTCGCACGCGCCGCAGCCTATGCCGGGGCGGCGGACTTGATCTTGTTCGACGCCAAGACCCCCAAAGGCGCGCTGCCCGGCGGCATGGGGTTGGCGTTCGACTGGTCGCTGCTGGCCGGATATCGCGGTGCCTTGCCGTGGGGGCTGGCAGGCGGGCTAAATCCGACGAATGTTGCCGAGGCGATTGCGCGCACCGGAGCGCCGCTGGTCGATACCTCCAGCGGCGTCGAAAGCGCGCCGGGCGTCAAGGATACCGACAAGATTACCAATTTCGCCTTTGCGGTGCGCTTGGCCTAAATCGCGTCGATCAATAGGCGTCGTTCAGCGCAAAGATCGGCTTGCGGGTGCGCCACTGCCCTCGGGTGAAGTCGGGAAAATCTAACGTGCGATTGCCCTCAGCAATCGATTGTTCCGACAGAGGCGTGATCGCGCTCCAGGCCAGCGCGTCGTAAATGTCGATTGGCATCGGGGCCTTGGCCTTCAGCGCCTCGACAAAAGCGTGGATCACGAACCAGTCCATCCCGCCATGCCCGGCCCCTGCCGCCAGATCGGCGTAGCGTTTCCATAGCGGGTGATCGTATTTCGCAAACCAGCCCTCGGCAGGCTCCCAGCGGTGCGGCTGTGGGCTCTTGCCCTCCAGATAGATCGACTTGTTGACGTCCGGGTATAGGAAGTATAAACCACCTTTTTGCTCCTCATCCGAAGTATCTTACCTGAAATTCCCTCACTCGTTTACCGCTCAAGCCCCAATTTTAACTGCCGGTCCAGCCTA
>NZ_JAMDJO010000015.1:0-18145 GCF_023475885.1 Shewanella sp. 10B | reverse complement strand
GTTAACGAGTGCGAGTCAAGATGCGGCCTATAGCTACACCTTGGTCGCAACAGACAGCGATGTAGGCGACAGTATCACCTTAAGCGCAGTCACACTCCCAAGCTGGCTGAGTTTTAATGCGGCGACGGGCGTGCTCAGTGGTACCCCAACTAACGCTAACGTGGGTAGCCATGCGGTATTGCTACGCGCCACGGACGGGGATGGTCTGACGATTGACCAGAGCTTTACGATAGTGGTGGTAAACGTCAACGATGCACCGACCATCAGTTCAACGGCGTTAACGAGTGCGAGTCAAGATGCGGCCTATAGCTACACCTTGGTCGCAACAGACAGCGATGTAGGCGACAGTATCACCTTAAGCGCAGTCACACTCCCAAGCTGGCTGAGCTTCAATGCGGCGACAGGCGTGCTCAGTGGTACCCCAAGTAACGCTAACGTGGGTAGTCATGCGGTACTGTTACGCGCCACGGATGTGGATGGCTTAACCTCAGACCAGAGCTTTACTATTGTCGTGGCGAACGTTAACGATGCGCCGACTATCAGTTCAACGGCAATCACGAGTGCTACCCAAGATGCGGCCTATAGCTACACCTTGGTCGCAAGCGACAGCGATGTGGGCGACAGTGTCACCTTAAGTGCCGTCACACTGTCAAGCTGGCTCAGCTTTAATGTGGCCACAGGTGTCCTGAGTGGTACCCCAAGCAACGCTAACGTGGGCAGTCATGCGGTGGTGCTACGTGCTACGGATGTAGATGGCTTAACCGCAGACCAGAGCTTTACGATTGTGGTGGCAAACGTTAATGATGCACCGACTATCAGTTCGACGGCGTTAACGAGTGCGACTCAGGATGCGGCCTATAGCTACACCTTGGTCGCAAGCGACAGCGATGTGGGCGACAGTGTCACCTTAAGTGCCGTCACACTGCCAAGCTGGTTGAGCTTCAATGCAGCGACAGGCGTGCTGAGTGGTACCCCAAGCAATGCTAACGTGGGTAGCCATGCGGTAGTACTACGGGCAACAGACACAGATGGCCTGACGGCAGAGCAGAGCTTTACCATTGTGGTGGCAAACGTTAATGATGCACCGACCATCAGTTCGACGGCGTTAACCAGTGCCACCCAAGATGCAGCCTATAGCTATACCTTGGTCGCGACGGATAGCGATGTGGGCGACAGTGTGACCTTAAGCGCCGTTACACTGCCAAGCTGGCTGAGCTTCAATGCAGCGACGGGCGTGCTCAGTGGTACGCCAACTAACGCGAACGTGGGTAGCCATGCGGTGGTACTACGGGCAACAGACACAGATGGCCTGACGGCAGAGCAGAGCTTTACCATTGTGGTGGCAAACGTTAATGATGCACCTGTCGCTTCCAATCAGTCTGTGACATTAGAGGAAGACAGTTCGCTGATGATCACGCTTGCGGGTGAGGATGCCGACAATGATCCTCTGACCTATGAGATCACCGCGCAACCAGCCTCTGGTACCTTAGAGCAGCATGGTAGTGTCTGGCTCTACATGCCTGAGAAGGATTTTAATGGTACAGACTCTATTGGCTTTATTGCCAAGGATGCAGAGTTAAGCTCTGAGCCCGCCACAGTCACCATTACGGTTACGCCTGTGAACGATGATCCTCAAGCTGTCGATGACAGCTATACCTTAACCAGTACTCCCAATGACACCTATTCGCTGGCGGTGCTGGCAAACGATGTGGATGTCGATGGCGACGCCTTAAGCATAGATGGTGCCGCTGCGGATATTGGCAGTGTGCAAATCACTGCTGATGGACTCAGCTTTACCGCGCCCGAGGCTTATGTGGGGCCAGTTGCACTGCGTTATACCATTAGCGATGGCAACAAAGGCCGAGCAACCGCCAAAGTGAATGTGCTGATTGAAGGCGCTGATTCAGCGAATCAACCCGTGATCACCCTCCCTGATGATGTTGAGGTGAATGCGACTGGCCTGTTTACGCGGGTGAAACTCGGTTTTGCCAAGGCGGTTGACCGTAATGGCCATCCATTACCAGTGTCGCTGGTGAATAAGAGCTTGTTCTTCGCCCCTGGCAACTACTTAGCCTATTGGCAGGCAGTAGACAGCGAGGGCAACAAGGCGATTAAAGCGCAGAAGGTTAAAGTCAATCCATTGATTTCACTGAGCAAAGATCAAGTTGTTGCCGAAGGTAACCAAGTGACTGTGAGTGTTCATCTCAATGGTGAGGCACCGAGTTATCCGCTGAGTATTCCTTACACAGTGTCAGGAACGGCAGACAGTAGCGACCATGATTTGGTTGATGGCGTAGTGGAGATAGCCGCAGGACAAATGGCAGAAATCCACTTTACTACCCTGAACGATGGTGTGAGCGAAGGGGATGAAGAGGCGCTTATCAGCCTAGATCCAAGCTTGAATCTTGGTAGTAAGCAGCAGACCCAAGTTGTGATTACCGAAGCTAATATTGCACCACAGGTCAGTTTGGCTGTGGCTCAAGCTGGCCAGCAGCAAGTCATTGTCGCGCAAAATGGCGGTGATGTGCATATCCGTGCCACAGCATCCGATGCCAATGAGCAAGATACATTGACGCTGACGTGGGCAAGCGGCGCGCTAAGTTTGCAAGCGGATGCGACAGGCATGGCATTCTCTCCAGCCGCGGTGTCACCGGGGATTTATCCTGTGAGCCTGACGGTGACCGATGATGGTTCGCCTGTGCTGTCGAGTACTGAAACAGTGTACATCGTAGTGCGTCCAAGTTTAGTCGCATTGACGAGTGCCGATACGGATGGCGATTTAATTCCCGATGATCAAGAAGGCTATAGCGACAGCGATCGTGATGGTATTCCTGATTATTTGGACGCGAATAACGACTGTAATGTGATGCCTGAAGGTGAATTACAGCCAGTGTACTTCTTGGCTGAAGGGCAGGCGGGTGTCTGTTTACGTTTGGGGAACATTGCCCTAAGACGTGGACAGAGTGGCATGCAGCTGCAACCTGAAGTCGTGGCTGAAGATGCTTTAGCAGCCAATGTTGGCGGTATTTTCGACTTTATCGCCACGGGTCTACCTCAACAGGGCCAAAGCTATAGCTTGGTATTGCCACAACGCTCACCCGTTCCCGCGAATGCCGTCTACCGCAAGTTCAATGCTCAAGCGGGCTGGCGAGACTTTGTTATTGATGCAAACAACACTGTTGCCAGTACCGAAGGTGAGCGTGGTTTCTGCCCGCCACCGGGGGATAGCCGTTGGACGCCGGGATTAACCGAAGGCCATTGGTGTGTGCAGTTAACCATCGAAGACGGTGGCCCTAACGATGATGATGGTGTGGCTAACCGTACTATTGTCGACCCAAGTGGCGTGGCTGTGATGCTCAATGGTAACCACTTGCCTGTCGCCAATCCTGACTCGGCAGCAATTGCCTGGAACCAGAGTGTCGATGTGAACGTGCTTGCCAACGATACGGATAGCGATGGGGATAGTTTGAGCGTCACTCAAGTGATTAGTGAGTTTGGCACTGTCACAGTGTTAGCGGATCAACGGCTCAGTTACATGCCGGCGGCAGACTTCATCGGTACCGATGTGTTGGTGTATAGCATTACCGATGGCAAGGGCGGTACGGCAAGTAGTGAGTTGACGATAGTGGTGAATGGCAACACAGCCCCTGTGACTGTCGATGACAGCGCCGCCACCGATGATCGCACCAGCTTGCTTATCGACGTGCTGAGTAATGACACAGATGTGGATGGTAATACGTTGACCCTGTTAAGTGCGACGGCTCAACAAGGCACTGTGACTATCGAAGCGAATAAACTGCGCTATATCCCTAAAACAGGATTCGATGGCGTGGATACTGTGACCTATAGGATTAGCGACGGCCAAGGTGGTGAAGCGACGGGGCAAGTGCTTATCACAGTGAAAGCCTATCAAGAGGTCATTATCGATAATAAGTCAGGAGGAGGCAGTATGACCTTATGGGCGTTGGCATTCATCTTAGCGTGCGCCATGTTGCGCCGCCGAGAGTTACAGCGATTTGCTTTAGGCAGCCTGTTATTGCTCAGTGTGACGCAACAGGCGCAGGCAACAGACTGGTATGTTGAGGGTTTTATCGGCCAAGCGCAGGCCGATAAAACCCTGCCTGAGTTGAACGTCCAAGTTGGAGAAGGACAGCTCCTCAACGTCGATGACTCGGATACCGCATTTGGGGTGAGTCTGGGTTATCAGTGGACGCCGACCGTAGCGTTAGAACTGGGCTATGCCGACTTTGGTGAAGGCAGCGCGAGAATTAAGGGCTCAACCTTAACGCCGGAGCAATACCATGAGTTGGTGAAAACCGTCACCCCTGTGCTTGCCGATGGGGTCATGTTGGGCCTGAGATTTACCCTGCTGCAGCATCAAGGTTGGCGCTTTGAAGTACCCGTTGGCTTGTTCCATTGGCAAGCCGATATCAGCAGTACCATGGGCAATACCAGGATCAAGACCGACTTGGATGGCACTGATTGGTATGCGGGAGTGCGTTTTAGTTACCAATTCAGTGATGCTTGGTCCGTGGGGTTAGGTTATCAATACATAGATATCGAGCCGAATGACCTATTGAGTTATCAGCTCAATTTGCGCTATCAGTTTTAAATGATGTCGACATAAAAAGGGGCTTAGCCCCTTTTTTGTTGGTGAGTTTTCGCGGTAAAAAGCGAAAAGTTTTAACCGTTTCTCCTTTGTCTTGGCTGAGTATGTGATTTAAATCCCATGGCTTGGATGGTGGTCTTTGGAATAGCCGCACTAAATTCAGGTTGTAGATTAAAGACAGGATAGTAAGATTGTCACTTATCCTAGTTAGTTTGTTGCTATTTTTATCCAGGGGCAGTTATGTCGCAGCGGCACCATAAGCCGGAAATCTTACATACCGAAGTTGTCGCTAAGAGCCGCTTGTTTCAAATTGAACAGGTCCATCTTAAATTCTCTAATGGTGTTGAGCGCCAGTATGAGCGGATGAAAGGTGGTAGTCGTGGCGCTGTGATGGTGGTGCCCATTCATCAAGGCAACATGCTGTTAGCCCGTGAATATGCCGCTGGCACCGACAATTACGAGCTAGGTTTTCCTAAGGGATTAATAGACCCAGGTGAGCAAGCTATCGAAGCGGCCAATCGAGAATTGCAGGAAGAAATCGGTTTTGGGGCGCGTAAGCTGACATTGTTGAAAGAACTTAGCCTTGCGCCAGGTTATTTCTCTAGCAAGATGCAAATTTTCATCGCAGAAGATTTATATGAAAGCCGCCTCGAAGGCGATGAGCCAGAACCCATAGATGTGGTGCCTTGGGCGTTGGCCGAGTGGGAAGCGTTACTCGATAATAGCGATTTTTCCGAATCTCGAAGTGTGAGCGCATTGTTTTTAGCGCAGAAACACCTACAACTTAAATAATCTTTTTCGTTAAAGCGTTCAGCAACTGAGTGCTTGTAAATCATTCGCGAAGTTTGCGATTGGAGTGGTTATGAAGCCAGAAGAGTTAATCGACGAGGTGATTGCGATAGCAACGGATGCGGGTCGCACTATTCGTGAGATTTACCTCAAGGGTAATTTTGAACGAGAAACCAAGTCTGATAATACCCCTGTCACCTCGGCGGACTTAGCGGCAAATAAGCTGATCTGTGAACGCTTAGCCGCATTGACGCCCGATATTCCTATCCTGTCCGAAGAGGCTGCCGATATTCCCCTAAGCGTGCGCGAAGGCTGGAAACGTTATTGGTTAGTCGATCCTCTCGATGGCACGGGGGAGTTTATTGCGGGCAGTGGTGACTTTTCGGTGATCATCGCGCTGGTGGAGCACAATCGTCCGGTAATGGGTGTTGTGTATGTGCCGATGACGCAGGTTTGCTACTACGCCATTGCGGGCTTAGGTGCCTATAAACGCACCGATAAGCAGGAAGTGCGCATCAGTAGTCGGCAAATTCAGCACCGTGAGCAAGTTTCTCTTAGGTTAGCTGTGAGTCGTCGTCAGGATCCCCAATCCGTGTTGACCCTGTTTAATCAGCCTAAGCACTGTGAGCTGGTGGTCATGGGCGGTGCGGCCCTGAAGAGTTGTCTGGTTGCCGAAGGACGCGCCGATTGCTATGTGCGAGTCGGGCCGACGGGGGAGTGGGATACCGGCGCCGCGCAGATCATTATTGAGGAAGCAGGTGGCCAGCTCATGGATACCGAACTGCAACCTTTAACCTATAACGAGCGTGAGACGCTTGAAAATCCTAACTTTATTGTTGTTGGTGCGCCCAATTTAGAGTGGGATAAAATTTTAATCGGTGAATAGTTTTACATGCAGTCTATCCGTCCAGTATTAAAGTCAGAGTTAGCCGATGTTTTTCAACTCGAGCAGGCTATCTTTGGCGATCATTGTTATCCCGATTTTTTCTTCCGCCAAGGGTTTGATTGTTGGCCCGAGCAGTTTCTGGTTGCCGTAGATGATGGCGGGGAGCTGTTAGGCTATTTGCTCTGCGCTCAAAGTAGCGACCCTGCCTGTATGTGGATTCTATCCGTAGCAGTGAGTGAGCAAGTCCGCGGCCAAGGTATTGGTAAACAATTAATCCAGCAATGTTTAACCCAACTACCGTCTCAGGTTAAGCGGGTGGATTTAACCGTCGATCCCCATAATCCTGCCCATGGGTTGTATCAGCGTTTAGGGTTTGTCGATACCGCCTTCGAAGCGGACTATTTTGGCGCCGGGGCCGACAGGGTGGTGATGAGTTATCACTGCTGCTAGGTAAAAGTTCAACCTCGAAATGGCGCCCTCGATTGAGGGCGCCATTTTTTTATGCGTTGAAAGTTAAATTCCTTCCAAGGTTCCCATCGAGTGATTGCCTCAAAGTTAGCCCTTCTTCCCTCATTTTTATGCCTTTTATTTCATGCTGTACGCAAAACAAACTTATTTTGAACGTTGTTTTTTATTTTTTAGGCTGTTAATCTCACAGCATTCAACAGGGAGTGAGACCTATGGCGAGACGCAAAGAACATAGTCATGATGAGATTCGTGCTATGGCAATAGAAGCGGCAATGGCATTGCTGCAACAGCAAGGGACACAAGAACTGAGTTTACGCAAGATTGCTAGCCAGATTGGCTATGTGCCGAGTACCTTAATCAATATCTTTGGTAGCTATAACTACCTTCTATTAGCCGTTTCTGAGGCAACGTTGCAGGAGCTGATGCGTCAGCTCTCCGAGGTCAATGCAGAGAATAGTCGCAATCAAATCATTAGCATGGCGCAAAAATACGCTGAGTTTGCCCATGCACAGCGCCAATGTTTTAAGTTGGTATTTGAACTGCAGCTACTCGACTCAGAACCTTTGCCCGAATCCCAAGGCCAACTTATCGCGGGTTTATTTAGTTTAATTGAACGTGAGTTAGCCCTATTGTTCCCCAATAAGACTGCTGCACAGCAACTCCAAATGAGCCGAGTACTCTGGGGCGGCATCCACGGCCTCACCGCCTTATCGCTGGATAATAAATTGTTTGCCGATACGGCATCTTTACCCGCTTTGCTAGAGAGTCATGTGACAGGGTATTTACAGGGAATGGGTGATAAGAGGGAAGAGTCATGCTGCTAACAAAACGTTTTTTACCGTATTTTGCTACTCAATGCCTTGGGGCACTTAACGACAATATCTATAAAAATGTGTTGTTGCTGCTGGTCACCTTCAGCCAAGTCAATGATTTACCAATTAGTGTCGACATGTTTGTCAATTTGGCTGCTGGGGTATTTATCCTGCCGTTTTTCCTGTTTTCGGCCCATGCAGGTGTGGTGGCCGATAATATGGATAAGGCCAAACTTATCCGTCGCTTAAAACTGCTCGAAGTCATCATTATGTTCAGTGCCGCCGCGGCCATCGTGAGCGAAAATTACATGATGATGTTATTACTGCTGTTTTTAACCGGTAGTCAGTCAGCCTATTTTGGCCCGGTCAAGTATTCCCTCTTACCTCAAGCCTTAAAAGAAGATGAGTTAGTCACGGGCAATGCCTGGGTTGAGATGGGGACGTTTTTGTCTATCTTGATTGGTACCTTGAGTGCCGGGATTTTTGTGTCTGAAAACAATGCCACCCTATGGTCTGCCATCACAGTCGCAGCCCTTGCCTTGGCGGGGTATTTATCTAGCCGCGCGATCCCAGCTTTACCACCACAGGGTACAGTTCAGAAAATCCAATTTCGCCCATTATCAGGCACTTGGCGCACCATAAAGAAGGCGCGTCAAACGCCTTCGATTTGGATGGCCATCCTCGCCATTAGCTGGTTCTGGTTTTTGGGGGCGACATATCTGACCCAATTCCCTAACTTTGCCAAGTTGCACCTGCACTCTGGCGCGACTGTGGTGTCGCTGCTGCTGGGGATGTTCTCTATCGGGATTGCGGTGGGCTCCTTTGTTTGTGAGCGTTTTTCCTTTGGCCATGTGGAGTTAGGCTTGCTGCCCTTTGGGGTGCTCGGGTTAACTGTGTTTGGTGTGGACTTGCTCTGGGCGATTCCGCCAGCACCTGCGGATGCGCAGTTTGTTTATGGCTTACACTCCTTTATTGCCGAGCCGAAACATTACCGAGTGATGTTGGACTTCTTTATGATTGGGGTCAGCGGAGGTCTGTTTATCGTGCCTCTGTATGCCTTTATTCAAGCGCGCTCCGTTAAGGGAGAATGTGCGCAAGCGATTGCCGCGAATAACATTATGAACTCGCTCTTTATGGTGGCGTCGGCGTTGTTGTCTATGCTGCTGCTTGGAGTGGCTGGCTGGAGTATTCCACAGTTGTTCCTGCTGCTGGCGGTGATGAACTTTGTGGTTGCGCTTTACGTGTATTCGCAGGTGCCTGAGTTTACACAACGATTTATCAGTTACTTACTCAGCCATGTGATGTATCGGGTGACTGTGACTGGGCGAGAAAAGATCCCTAAAGAAGGCGCTGGCATCATAGTCTGTAACCATGTGAGCTATGTGGATGCGTTGATCATTATGGGAGCCTCGACCCGGCCGATTCGTTTCGTGATGGATAAATCTATCAGTGAAATCCCAGTGCTGAAATACCTGTTCCGCCATGCAGGAGTAATCCCGATTTGTTCGCCGCGTCAGAGTGAGGCAACTTACAATCAAGCCTTTGAATCGATTCATGAGGCGTTAGCGGATGGCGAATTGGTGTGTATTTTCCCCGAAGGTCGTTTAACCCCCGATGGTGAACTCGGCGAGTTTCGTCCCGGTATCGATAAAATCTTGGCCCGCGATCCCGTGCCCGTGATCCCTATGGCGCTCAATGGTCTGTGGGGTTCTTACTTTAGTCATAAGGACGGCCATGCATTGACTACTATGCCGAAACGCTTCTGGTCCAAGGTATCGGTGGATATTGATGGCCCTATTCTGGGAGCGTCCACTAGCCGCGCAAATCTACGGCAGCAAGTTGCAAACCTACTTGCTTTACGAAATTGAGATATGGTGTAATCCATTGGTTAAAAAGTTACATATAAATAACAATTTAAGTGTTGGAGTTTGGTCATGAAAAAGGGATGCTATATAGGCGCTTTGGTACTTGTGCTAAGTGGGTGTGGAGGGTCTGGTGATTCAAACTCAGATGGAGGAAATCCTACATCACCTCGACTAACAATGGATGTCGAGAGCACAGCGTCAATGTGTAATATAAGAGAAAAGAAAGCAGGTGTTGATGTGATTGTTCATCGACGTGACGGTAGTATTTTGAACTCTTATAAGAGTGATGCGCAGGGACATGTCGATGTCCCTTGGCCTAGTGAAGCATCACATTTAACGGTCGCGGCACAAGAGTTTGTGAATGGTAGCTCTTCTTGGCGGATCCAGACAGATTTAAATGCTAAAGCCAGTGATTATGGTATATATCGATTTACCGATGAAAATTTAAATAGTGGTTGTGACTGTAGCGATATCAATTTAGATACAAGCGAGATAGCTACTGTTTATAGTAACTACTATCTTTATGGTAATAATGCTTATATCAATCCAGCACTCACCAATAATCCATTGCATGTGTGTAAGCGTGACAATAAATTCGCGCCGATGAACTTTATATTAATTCCTAAGCAGGGTGGTATTGCTGCTTATGCAGCTAGTATAGATCCCAATGAGCTTGATTTATCGCAAGTTATTTCACTTTCAAGCAGTATGTTTGAAGGGGCGAGTCATGAGGGTACTTTGCTCAATGTAGATGTGAATAGCAGTAACTATTTTTTACGTAGTTATTCTGAAACAGAATACGGTCGCCAAAATTGGATTTCATGGCCTACAAGAGAAGTTCAGCTATTCCCCGAGCTTTTTAATCGCAATCTCGTGTCTGCATCACAACAAATCGATCTCGGTGGAAATGATATTGGAACTATGAGTTATGTCGGATTAACTCGGAGAGCCGTTGCAGATGCTTCAAATAACTTAAGCTTAAATTTACCATTAAATGAAAATCTAATGCTAAGTGAAGTTACACGCTTAATGAGTACAATTGGTAATGCAGGAAGTGCAAATTATGACTTCAGTTTCAACGCTAATCGTATGCAAGGGGTGCAGGTAACCTTATCGCAAAGCAATGATTACTGGTCTATTTCAGGCCCGCTGAAGGGTTCTATTCCTGATTTAGATTTGCCTGCGCACCTACAAGCGGCCTTTGATGATTCGTCGATGACATCGATGAGTTTCTATGTATGGGGTTATAGTGGTATGGCTGATTTATATGATTTACGCTCTGAGCTGAGTAAGTCTAGCCGCAGCACTAATTCTATACGTTCGACTAAATTTGACAATTACGACTACGAAGATATCACTATTTCAACGTATTAGTTTTGCAGGAAAAGCACCGCTGTACGCTATTGTGCGGCGGTGTATTTTCTATTTTTATTAATAGTTATCCAGCCACTCATGCATGGCATGGTGATTTCCCCTAAACAGAATATTGCCGGCTTTTTTCTGCAACTGGTATTCGTACATGGGGTCGTAATACTTGTGTAGTAGCAGGCTTATCCAGACTAAATGTTGTGAGGTTTGGTTTTGATTGAGTTGCTGCGACAGCGCTTGTTGCATCATGTCTTGCAACTCTTGATATTGTTTACCGCCAAGACGTTTGCGAATGCTACCAAGACTCTGTAATAGGTAGTGGCTAAAGGCTTCGAAACCTGCCTCTAAGCCGAGACGCTCGCTAAATCCTCGATGCATTTTGTGAACGTATTCATCGAGTAAGCGAGTGAGCCTGATGTCATCGTCTTCTTCGAGTACAACAATATCGGCCGTCTGCATTGCGCTATAAAAGCTTTGCGGCAGCGCCGAGCGGCCAATCAAAAAGCTTTCATCCTCGAGCAATAAACAGGCGTGGTTGTCTAATTGATGCCGAAGCAGGGCGATGGCGAGCTGATTTTCAAAGTTAATTTGTGTCGGTTGTGGGTCGATGTTTTTACCAAAGCTCGAGCCTCTGTGATTGGCAATGTCTTCGAGATCGATTGCTTCTTTACGCAGTCTTAAAAAATCGGTTTTACCGCTTCCCGTCATGCCACTCAGGCTTAGCAAAGGTTGCCGACTTGGCGCAGCCTCAATCACACCAATTAAATATTGGCGCATGCCTTTGTAGCCGCCCTGTACATAAGGCGCGGTAACGCCTGCCTCTTGCAGCCATTGCTGAGTTAATTGTGAGCGTAGCCCGCCGCGAAAGCAGTAAAGGTAAGCTTCGGGGTTTGCTGCTAAAAAGTTTAACCAAGCATCAATACGCTGCTGTTTTACCGCGCCATGCACGAGGGAATGGCCCAGGGCTATCGCGGCTTGCTGTCCTTGCGCTTTATAGCAAGTGCCGACCTTTTCCCGTTCCTTATCAACCATTAACGGCAGATTTACCGAGGAAGGAAAAGCGCCGCGGTCAAACTCGATTGGCGCCCTTAAGTCGATTAATGGCTGCCCAGCGATAAAGATATCGCGATATTGCTGGGCGGGGATGAGCTTAGCTGTCATTAACACAGCACCACAGTGGCGGTGGAGGTGGGCGTTTCTAACGAACCAATACAGATAGGCTCAATTTGATGGGCATTAAGTAGCGCCACCAGTTCCGTTTCGGCCTCACTCGACACCGCCACTAACAAGCCGCCACTGGTTTGTGGGTCACACAAAATGGCTTTTTGATGATCGGTAAGTGTGGGCAAGTGTTCGCCATAACTGTCGTAGTTACGGTGGGTGCCACCAGGAATACAGCCTTGCGCTAGATAGTCGAGGGCGCGGGGCAAGAGTGGCACGGCATCGAGGTCAAGTTTGGCAGTGAGTTTGGCACCTTGACACACTTCTAATAGATGGCCTGCAAGCCCAAAACCTGTGACATCGGTGAGGGCGTTCACGCCTTTAATCTTAGCGATTTTGGCACCTATGCTATTGAGCTGGCACATGGCATTGACTGCAATTTGGCTATCTTCATCTTTCAGTTTCTTCTGCTTTTGTGCAGTAGTGAGAATGCCAATTCCGATAGGTTTAGTGAGATACAAGCGATCACCCGCTTTTGCGGTATCGTTTTGTTTTAAATCCGTCAGGGCGATTTGCCCTGTGACCGCAAGGCCAAAGATTGGTTCAGGCGCATCGATACTATGACCACCGGCCAACATTATCCCAGCTTCCATGCAGGCTTGACGGCCACCATCAACCACTTGTTGCGCGATCTCGGCGGGGAGTTTGTTCACTGGCCAGCCTAAAATCGCAATCGCCATCATGGGCGTACCGCCCATGGCATAGATATCGCTAATAGCATTGGTTGCGGCGATACGGCCAAAGGTAAAGGGGTCATCTACGATTGGCATAAAAAAGTCGGTGGTACTGATAATGCCGATTTCATCATTGAGCTTGTAAACGGCTGCATCATCACGGCTTTGATTGCCGACCAACAGGTTAGGATCGGTAAATACAGGCAGCTGTGAGGCAAGAATGGTGGTCAGTACTTTAGGGGAAATTTTACAGCCGCAGCCAGCACCATGGCTATATTCTGTGAGTTTAATGCTATCGGCGGAAGATACAGTGGAATTCGACATGAGCCCTACATCCTGTAAAAAGTGATTGAGGCATCATCATAATAGGATACGGCCACCATGCAAGGCGGCCGTATGATTTTTACCGAGAATTGTGCTCTAGCTATAACTTGCCGTTAGGCTCTTCCAGCTTTTTTGCTGAGTCAGGAATCGTATCTTCAACTCTTCGACTTGCTGCAACAACTGTTGATCGACCAGTTGCTTGCGTTTGGCATCTAACAGTGTCTTTTGGGCTTGGTAATATTCGAGTAAATGTTGTTTCATCAACTCATACTCTTGCTGAATTTTTTCAATAATTTCATCAGCATTTGGCAAGTTTAGCACTTTGTTTCTGGTGTGTAGCAGTTGCATCTGCAGGCGTGCGCTCTCTATCCGCTCCTGTGGACTGGTGCGCAGGTCTTTGGCTAAGCCAACCCAAGATAACGCCTTAATCAGCCACTTAGTCGGATCGTAATGCCACCACTTAATGCCGTTACGGTAATCGTTTTCGAAGATATGGTGAAAATTATGGTAACCCTCACCGTACGTCAACATCGCCAGAAAACCGTTGTCACGGGCGGTGTTTTTATCGGTATAAGGTTGGCTACCCCACACATGGGCGAGGGAGTTGATGAAGAAGGTGCAATGATGCACAACGACTAAGCGCAGTAATCCCGCCATCAGCAACATGCCGGCGATATTGCCAGTGAACCAGCCGAGTAGCGCAGGCAAACCAATGTTCATCAGAATGACGAGGGCGAGATAGTGCTTGTGTTGCCACATCACGATACGGTCGTTCTGCAAATCACGCACGTTTTGGTAGTCATGGTAACGCTGGGCTTGGTATTCGCGCAGCATCCAACCTATATGGCTGTACCAGAAACCCATGTTAGCCGAGTAGGGGTCTTTATCATTATCATCGACATGCTTATGGTGCACGCGATGATCGGATGCCCAATGTAATGCACTGTTTTGTAATGCTAATGCACCGCCAAGCGCGTAGAGGAAACGTACCGCAGGGTGAGCTTTATAGGCCTTGTGTGACCAGAGTCTATGGTAACCCGCGGTGATCGACAGACCACTTGCAAAGGCTAACACCACAAAAGCAATCCATTCGCTGGCGCCATAACCCTGGGTTAGACCATACCAAGGAACGAGGATAACTGCACTGAGGAAGGTGAGGCTAAAGAGGATGACATTTAGCCAGATGATAGGGGGTTTATTCATTATAGTTTCCAATATCCGTATTTGAGCGTACAACTGTAAGCTAATTTAGCCTAGCAATCTTGTTTGGTCAAGGTTGATGGGGCTGTGTTTCAGACGCAAAAGCGGTATTATCGCGTCATTACATTCAGTTAGCGGATTGAAGAATGGGTATTCGTGCACAGCAAAAAGAGAAAACTCGGCGGGCATTGGTCGATGCGGCGTTTAACCAGCTCAGTGCTGAGCGAAGTTTCTCTAGCTTAAGCTTGCGTGAGGTGGCGAGGGAAGCCAACATTGCGCCCACATCCTTTTATCGTCATTTTAAGGATATGAATGAGCTTGGGTTGACCATGGTCGACGAAGGCGGGCTCACCTTAAGACAGATGATGCGAAAGGGGCGGCAACGTGCCGAAGCCGGGGGCAGTGTGATCCGCATTTCTGTGGATACCTTTATGGAAGTGCTTGATTCTAATCCAAACGTTTTCAGAATCTTACTGCATGAACGCTCAGGTACCTCGGCGGCCTTCCGCGCCGCAGTAGCCCGTGAGATTGAGCATTTTATCTCTGAACTGGCCCATTACACCGAAGCGACAGCGGGCCGCACGCCTATGCTGGCCAGAGCACAGGCAGAAGCCTTAGTGACCTTAGTGTTTAACGCCGGAGCGTCGGCGCTGGATATGAAGCGGGCCGATCGTAAAGTGCTCGCCGATCAATTGGTGATGCAATTACGTATGGTGGCGAAGGGCGCCGAAGCCTTACAACATAAGGTCGAGCATCGTTAAGTAAGATTGTGATTTAGTCCAAAAATAAAGGAGCCAATGGCTCCTTTATTTTTAGGTACATAGAGTCGCCTAACGACGCTCAAGCAGTACACCTGTTTCCATATGGTCGGTATATGGGAACTGATCGAACAGGGCAAAACGAGTGACTTTATGGGTCTGATTTAATTGCTGCAAATTGTCTTTCAGGGTGTCGGGATTACAAGAGATATACAGGATCCGCTCATAACCTTGCACTAACTCCAATGTGGCAGGGTCGATACCTGCTCGTGGTGGGTCGACAAAAATGGTGTTGCAGACATAGCTATCCAGATCTATGCCTTCTAAGCGTCTAAAGCTGCGCTTTTTCGCCATCGCATCGCTAAATTCTTCCGCCGACATACGGATAATCTGCAGATTATCGATATTGTTGACTTCGATATTGTACTGGGCAGCATCCACTGAAGGTTTAGCCAACTCGGTTGCGAGCACGCGATTAAAGTTTTGTGCCAGCGCGATGGAGAAGTTGCCATTACCACAGTAAAGCTCCAGTAAATCGCCTTGGCTGCGTTGAGTCACGTCAATAGCCCATTCCAGCATCTTGATTGCCACCTTGGCATTTGGCTGGGTAAAGCTGTTTTCGATTTGTTTGTAATGGAAAACTTTGTCATTCACTTGCAGTGACTCAACCACAAAGTCTTTATCTAAATCGATTTTCTGTTTGCGCGCACGGCCAATGATGTTGACCTTAAATTGGCTGCTCAATCTGGCTTTAAGTGCGGCGGCTTCGCTGCGCCATTGGTCATCAAGCTGTCTGTGATATAGCAGTGACACTAAAATCTCACCACTGAGCGTTGATAAAAAATCAACTTGGAAGAGTTTATGACGTAGGCTGTGGTTCGGCTTTAACTCGGCGATCAGTGCCGCCATCATTTGATTGATTAAGGAACTCGCGGGTAAGTATTGATCGCAACGAACTTTGTCGTTCAATACTTTATCGAACATGTAATAGTATAAATCGTCGCCTTCGTGCCATACGCGAAACTCGGCGCGCATCCGATAGTGGGCAGGTTCTGAGGCAAACACTTCAACACTCGGTGTCTCAAATTGGGCAAAGGCCTGCTCTAGCTTGATACGCTTTGCAGTTAGTTGCGCATCATAGGTCGTGGGATCCATTGCTGCTAAGTTCATTGTCGATTCACCGTGGCTGTAAATTGGGGCGCAAATTTTATACTAGGTGACACGAATGTCCAGCATCTTGGTTTTGCGGTTTGAGTTAAGCTGTGGGAGAATCCGCTCGCGAATGGGACAACGAATTAACTGGAGACGGGCTTGTCGCAACCAATATTAGTATTCGATTCTGGCATCGGCGGTCTATCCGTATTGGCCGAAATTCGCAAATTGCTCCCACATCACGATTACTGCTATTTGTTCGATAATGCCAGATTGCCCTATGGCGAATTGGAAGAGCAGGAACTTGTCTCAGGTTGTGTTGCGCTTATCGACCAAGTCGTCGAGCGTACCCATGCCGCGATTGTTGTCGTTGCCTGCAATACCGCCAGTACTGTTGTGTTGCCAGCGCTGCGTGCAACCTTATCTATTCCTGTTGTGGGTGTTGTCCCTGCCATTAAACCCGCAGCGCAGTTATCTAAGAGTAAGCGTATCGGCTTGCTCGCCACCCCAGGTACGGTCAAGCGCCACTATACCTACGAGTTAATCAGCCAATTTGCCGATGATTGTCACGTTGAGCTGTTCGGATCTTCCGAATTAGTGCTGATGGCCGAGCAGAAGATTGCCACTGGTCAATTGGACATGGCGCGGTTAACACAGGTTTTATCACCCATCGTCGAAGCGGACTTAGATGTACTAGTGCTTGGATGCACTCACTTCCCCATGCTGCGTGATGAATTGCAACAGGTATTAGGCCAAGGTGTCACCTTGCTCGATTCCGGTGAGGCAATCGCCAAGCGAGTCAAAACTTTGTTGGCTGAGACTAACAGTGAGCAGCACATTCAGGAAGACGCGCACTACGATGCACATATGCAGGCGTTTTATACTAAAGCGGAAATCAGTGAGGGATTAGCGACTACGTTAGTCGATTGTGGCTTTTCAACTTTAGAGCGAATCACCACAATCAACTCAAACGGATAAATTAACGCGGATTACTCATCGGTACCTGTACGGTCGGCAGCTTCCGAATCTTGAGTCTTCGCTTCTCTAACCTTTAAGGTTCTTTCTTGGAAGTTGAAATCGTTCAACTTGACCATCGCCTTTTGAGCTCCCGCCTCGGACATTTCCACAAAGCCAAACCCTTTACGACGACCCGTTTTACGATCACGTACTAAACGTACTGAGTTGACGGGGCCGAACTCACCAAACAGAACCTTCACTTCACCCTCATGGACACGATAAGGCAGGTTACCTACATAGAGTGTCATGGTCGGGCCAACATATTGCTCATCTGCACCTTGAGCTTGGTTTGTCTCTGGGACAAATTTAAAAACGAGAGTAGTAATGATAACGCCAGCAACAAAAGCGATGTACGCAGGTAATGTAGTTGCAAATTGAGATAGCGCGATTGCGCCGAGAATGGCAATAACCAAAACAATAAGAAATGACTTTTGCATATAAATGCTCTCTGAATGAAATAGAAAATGATAAATAACTGTTAACAGCAAGTCATATGGTAATGAATTATTTACTTTTACACTAGACCGCTGCCGAAAAATTGAGCGTGAATTATCATTTCTCAGATAAAAATTCGCTTTTAAATCGAATAACAAAGCAGAAAGAGATAAAAAATAGACATGATGTTTAAAATATCGACGTACGATTTAAAGAACCGAAAAAAGCCCTTGCACAAAAAGTTCTGCTGCCTATAATGCGCATCCACTGACACGGCAGACAGCTATACGCAGTTTCAAGTGCCAGTACATCGAGTGATTCACTCCTCGATGAGCGAAAAGAAAGTTGCAAAAACTACTTGACGCAAAAACGGGAATGCGTAGAATACGCAGCCCTGACCCGCTGAAATCACTTGCGATAAGGCGATGGTCAACGCTCTTTAACAATTTATCAAGCAAATCTGTGTGGACACTCACAGGTGTTGAGTTAATCGAAATTACTCTGCCGTTTGGCGAGTAATCAAAATTTAAATCAATGAATGAGTGTTCATAGCAATATGTACAGTTT
>NZ_JAMDJO010000014.1:0-18865 GCF_023475885.1 Shewanella sp. 10B | reverse complement strand
CAAGTTGCGATCACTAGCCGCCACCAGCTGCCCGGCGGCGCGTTGCCGTGGGTCCGATTAGTCGTGCCGGGGCACTGGCCATTGATCCTGTATGGCCGGGCACCCGCGCCCTGGGTATCGAGTTGGCGATCACCAGCTGCCCGGCGGCGCGTTGCCATGGGGCTGATTAGATGTGCCGGGGCGCCGGCCATTGATCCTGTATGGCCGGGCACCCGCGCCCACCCTGGGTATCGAGCTGGCGGTCACCAGCTGCCCGGCGGCGTTGCCATGGTGCTGATTAGTCGTGCCGGGGCGCTGGCCATTCATCCTGCTTGGGCGGGGCAAGGTATCGAGTTGGCGGTCACCAGCTGCCCGGCGGCGTTGCCATGGTTCTGATTAGTCGTGCCGGGGCGCTGGCCATTCATCCTGCTTGGGCGGGGCGCCCGCGCCCGGGCAAGGTATCGAGTTGGCGATCACCAGCTGCTCGGCGGCGCGTTGCCATGGGGCTGGGTAGTCATGCTGGGGCGCTGGCCATTGATCCTGCTTGGGCGGGGCGCCCGGGCCCGGGCAAGGTATCAAGTTGCGGTCACTAGCCACCACCAGCTGCCCGGCGGCGCGTTGCCGTGGGTCCGATTAGTTGTGCTGGGGCGCTAGCCATCCTCCCAGCTACCTTAAAACGAACTCTGGATCGAGGTATAAACCCTAGCCTGGCTTATACTTAAACCCAACATTAATTCTCGAAGCCAACCGTTTTTCGATCTCACTTAACTTCTCCAATCGACAAACCTCAACTTAAATATTGCTACGTTATTATACAGCGTAGACAACATTCCTTATGTTGTTAAAGTCAAACCTATGGTGTCACCATTCTATTAGATCTGTATGATGTTATATAACTATAATTATAGGGAATCATTACTTGACTGAAATTCTTTCCTGAATCTATAATAGTATGGTGTCACCACCTTTTGTGGTTTGTGTGTCACGACTGGCAAAGTGCGGAAAATGAAAATTTTGAATTGGACAGCTTTTGAGCAAGTTTTGGCTATTGTATGGTGTCACCACCTTTTGTGGTTTGCGTGTCACGGCAGGCAAAGTGCGGAAAATGAAAATTTAGAATTGGACAGCTTTTGAGCAAATTTTGGCTATTGTATGGTGTCACCATAATATAGAGGCGTTATGACCGAATACTCTACTCCCGAACCTATGACTTGGAATTATCACGGCTTGAGAAAAGCTGGCCGACCGTTACTCTTGTTATCATGGGATGAGTTGCAAAATCCCCATATTCGTCAATTGATCATCGACCATGTTGAATTGCTGAGCCCAATTCACTTCAAAGACAACAATATGTGGTTTAGCCAATTATTGCAATCAAGTGAGAATGCTCGCTATGATGCACGGTATGATTTCATTGCTGCCCTTCGTCACTTCCCCAAACAGAAAAAGCATTTCATCGAAGTTCGTGATGGTGTGGAATTTTGCCGACTAAACCAAGAACTCAATCGGATCTTTTCAGACGAAGGTTGGCGTAAACTCCGCCGTAAATTTAGTCAAATCCATAAGCGTGAATCTACTGTGCGGCCTCAAATGAAGGTGTCTACCTACTCACTGCTGACCGATTTTAAAGACTCCAATGGCTATGAATCGCTTGATGCGGCGATCTTAGAATTGTTGGCGTTCTGGGACAAGAACAATCAGGAGCAGGCCGAGAATGAAGAGGTGCGAGTGTGAGTAATTTGGTACCGTTTCGTCAATCCAGTTCAACATCCATGGGCGCCCATACCGAGCCCGCGCCGGCGGCCTCTTTGAGTGAGGCCTTACTTGATACGAGTGAGCGGCTTAAGCTGGAATTGCAAAAAATACTATCTTTGCCAGTGACTGAGTTTGGGAGTGCTCAGAAAGAACGAATGAACGATATTCTTCGTCATTTGTTACATGATTTTTTGCATAGCGAGCGTGAACGCCGAAGCGAAAACACCTGGGCTTCCCTAGAGTCGAATTGGCGTCAATTTGAAAGCTGGTGCGATGACCATGGCCAGATTCCATTGCCGGCTCAACCTGCAGCTGTAGCTGCGTACATAGAGGCGGTAAAAGGGCAGGTCAAAAATGCAACATTAGGTATGTACCGCTGGGCGATCAGCTCAATTCACCAAGCCCTGGGGTTACCAGATCCTACATCTTCAGACCTGGTAAAGCGAAAATTTGAGGCTGCGAAAAAGTACCGCGTGATAAATAGACTCGAGTCATCTAATCAAGCCTCTGCGCTACGGTTACATCACTTACTGGCCTTGCAAGAGGCCTGGGGAAATAGTGATGATCTTCGTGAGCTACGCGATGTATGCGCGATTACCCTGGCATTTGAGGGTATGCTGCGAGAGTCTGAGTTAGCTGCGATTTTGGTCTCAGATCTCTATCTGAGTGACGATGGCAGTCCATTATTGAGGGTGCCTTTCACGAAAACAGATAAATCCGGTGACCCCACTATCAAAGCACTTTGCCCTAATACATGGACCCTACTGCAGCGTTACATCGATAATGCTGGACTTCCCGAAAATGGCTTATTGTTTACTGGCATACACCATAAGACTCAAAGGCCGATGGTTCAAACCAAGCCTCTAACCGGTAAAACTATTGATGCAATTTTTCAACGTGTTCATGCGTATTTGAAGGCGCAAATGCCTGTCCCTAAAAAAGTTTGGTCTGGCCATTCTGGTCGAGTGGGCGCCGCTCAAGATATGTTGGCCAAGGGCTATTCAATTGCTCAAGCCCAACAAGCTGGCTGTTGGAAGAGCCCATTGATGGTACTTCGTTATGGCCAAGATATTATGAGTAAAGAGTCTGGTATGGCTCAAATGATGATTAGCATAGACCGCTAATAATGTGTATCCGATTCAACCTTCTAAGTTGCCAGGTATGGTAAAAAAGAACTCGAGTGTTTAGGAGTTTTAAATGTCATTTCAACAGTTAGAACCAGAGGAGCAACTACTTCTCGATGTATGTCAAAACGCACTGATTTGCCTATACCTCCAAGTGGCAGACAATAGAGGTTTCACTCCAGTTCCCGCCCGCAATGTGATCTTAAAAAAGTACATAAAACCTAAAATAAAATTGCCGGCATTCAAGACAATTAAGAGGCAATTGAAATTGCTTGTGGCCGATGAGAAGGTGAAGTTGGAGTCACAGCTTGATGCGTTAATAACTAGGTTAAGTCAGACCTGCAACAACCATGACATAGTATTCGAGTATCTCGGAGACCTACACGTTGCCACCGGCCTTATGGTATCTGTCGTGCAGAAGGGGGTCGTCTCAGAAAACGGAAAATAAAGCACGCTAAGGCGTAACTACCCTCGGCTACACCGCGTCGGCACCACGCGGCTCTTTCTCCCCTTGCAGCGAAGCAATCAGCGGGCAAGAAACGTTCCCTTGCCGCGCATGGCAGGCGAACACAAGTTCGGATAGCACGGTTTCCATGCGCGCCAGGTCGGTCATTTTTTCGCGCACGTCCTGAAGCTTGTGCTCGGCCAGGCTGCTGGCTTCCTCGCAGTGGGTGCCGTCATCCAGCCTCAGCAGCTCTGCGATCTCGTCGAGGCTGAATCCGAGCCGCTGGGCTGATTTCACGAAGCGCACCCGCGTCACATCCGCCTCGCCATAGCGGCGGATGCTGCCATAGGGCTTGTCCGGCTCCGGCAACAAGCCCTTGCGCTGATAGAACCGGATTGTTTCCACGTTGACCCCGGCCGCCTTGGCGAAAACGCCAATAGTCAGATTCTCCAAATTTTTTTCCATATCGCTTGACTCCGTACATTGGTACGGAAGTAAGCTTAAGCTATCCAATCCAGATTTGAAAGGACAAGCGTATGTCTGAACCTCAAAACGGGCGCGGGGCGCTCTTCACTGGCGGGCTAGCCGCCATCCTCGCCTCGGCTTGCTGCCTGGGGCCGCTGGTTCTGATCGCCCTGGGGTTCAGCGGCGCTTGGATCGGCAACTTGACGGTGTTGGAACCTTATCGCCCGATCTTCATCGGCGCGGCGTTGGTGGCGCTGTTTTTCGCCTGGCGGCGCATCTACCGACCGGCGCAAGCCTGCAAACCAGGGGATGTGTGTGCGATTCCCCAAGTGCGCGCTACTTACAAGCTCATTTTCTGGGTCGTGGCCGCGCTGGTTCTGGTCGCGCTCGGATTTCCCTACGTCATGCCATTTTTCTATTAATCACAGGAGTTCATCATGAAAAAACTGTTTGCCTCTCTCGCCATCGCTGCCGTTGTTGCCCCCGTGTGGGCCGCCACCCAGACCGTCACGCTGTCCGTACCGGGCATGACCTGCTCCGCTTGTCCGATCACCGTTAAGAAGGCGATTTCCAAGGTCGAAGGCGTCAGCAAAGTTAACGTGACCTTCGAGACACGCGAAGCGGTTGTCACCTTCGATGATGCCAAGACCAGCGTGCAGAAGCTGACCAAGGCCACCGAAGACGCGGGCTATCCGTCCAGCGTCAAGAAGTGAGGCACTGAAAACGGCAGCGCAGCACATCTGACGCCCTTGTCTGCTACCACAAACGAAAAAGGATCTGTCGCATGACCCATCTAAAAATCACCGGCATGACCTGCGACTCGTGCGCGGCGCACGTCAAGGAAGCGCTGGAAAAAGTACCCGGCGTCCAATCTGCCATAGTGTCCTATGCCAAGGGCGCGGCCCAGCTCGCCCTTGATCCAGGCACAGCGCCGGACGCACTGACCGCCGCCGTGGCTGGCCTGGGCTACAAAGCGATGCTCGCCGATGCCCCGCCGACCGACAACCGCACTGGGCTGTTCGACAAGGTGCGCGGCTGGATGGGTGCCGCCGACAAGGGCAGCGGCGGCGAGCGCCCGTTGCAAGTCGCCGTGATCGGCAGCGGTGGAGCCGCGATGGCGGCAGCACTGAAGGCCGTCGAGCAAGGCGCGCAGGTCACGCTGATTGAGCGCGGCACCATCGGCGGCACCTGCGTCAACGTCGGTTGTGTGCCGTCCAAGATCATGATCCGCGCCGCCCACATCGCCCATCTGCGCCGGGAAAGCCCATTCGACGGCGGCATGCCACCCACACCGCCGACGATCTTGCGCGAGCGGCTGCTGGCCCAGCAGCAGGCCCGTGTCGAAGAACTCCGTCATGCCAAGTACGAAGGCATCCTGGACGGCAATTCAGCCATCACCGTTCTGCACGGTGAAGCGCGTTTCAAGGACGACCAGAGCCTTATCGTTAGTTTGAACGAGGGTGGTGAGCGCGTCGTGATGTTCGACCGCTGCCTGGTCGCCACGGGTGCCAGTCCGGCCATGCCGCCGATTCCGGGCCTGAAAGAGTCACCCTACTGGACTTCGACCGAGGCCTTGGTCAGCGACACCATTCCCGAACGCCTAGCCGTGATCGGCTCGTCGGTGGTCGCGCTGGAACTGGCGCAAGCCTTCGCCCGGCTGGGCAGCCAGGTCACGATCCTAGCTCGCAACACGCTGTTCTTCCGCGACGACCCGTCCATCGGCGAGGCCGTCACAGCGGCCTTCCGTGCCGAAGGGATCAAGGTACTGGAACACACGCAAGCCAGCCAGGTCGCGCATGTGAACGGCGAATTCGTGCTGACCACGGGACACGGTGAAGTACGTGCCGACAAGCTGCTGGTCGCTACCGGACGGACACCGAACACGCGCAGCCTGGCACTCGACGCGGCGGGAGTCACCGTCAATGCGCAGGGTGCCATCGTCATCGACAAGGGCATGCGCACCAGCACGCCACACATTTACGCGGCCGGCGACTGCACGGACCAGCCACAATTCGTCTATGTGGCGGCAGCGGCCGGCACCCGTGCCGCGATCAACATGACCGGAGGGGATGCTGCCATCAATCTAACCGCGATGCCGGCCGTGGTGTTCACCGATCCGCAAGTAGCAACCGTGGGCTACAGCGAAGCGGAAGCGCATCACGACGGGATCGAAACCGACAGTCGCACGCTCACGCTCGACAACGTGCCGCGTGCGCTTGCCAACTTCGACACACGCGGCTTTATCAAGCTGGTCATCGAGGAAGGTAGCGGACGGCTCATCGGCGTGCAGGTCGTCGCCCCGGAAGCCGGCGAATTGATCCAGACGGCTGTTCTCGCCATTCGCAACCGCATGACGGTGCAGGAACTGGCCGACCAGTTGTTCCCCTACCTGACGATGGTCGAGGGGCTGAAGCTCGCGGCGCAGACCTTCACCAAGGATGTCAAACAATTGTCCTGCTGCGCAGGATGAAAGGAGATGGAACCATGAAGCTCGCCCCATATATTTTAGAACGTCTCACTTCGGTCAATCGTACCAATGGTACTGCGGATCTCTTGGTCCCGCTACTGCGGGAACTCGCCAAGGGGCGTCCGGTTTCACGAACGACACTTGCCGGGATTCTCGACTGGCCCGCTGAGCGAGTGGCCGCCGTACTCGAACAGGCCACCAGTACCGAATATGACAAAGATGGGAACATCATCGGCTACGGCCTCACCTTGCGCGAGACTTCGTATGTCTTTGAAATTGACGACCGCCGTCTGTATGCCTGGTGCGCGCTGGACACCTTGATATTTCCGGCGCTGATCGGCCGTACAGCTCGCGTCTCATCGCATTGCGCTGCAACCGGAGCACCCGTTTCACTCACGGTTTCACCCAGCGAGATACAGGCTGTCGAACCTGCCGGCATGGCGGTGTCCTTGGTATTGCCGCAGGAAGCAGCCGACGTTCGTCAGTCCTTCTGTTGCCATGTACATTTCTTTGCATCTGTCCCGACGGCGGAAGACTGGGCCTCCAAGCATCAAGGATTGGAAGGATTGGCGATCGTCAGTGTCCACGAGGCTTTCGGCTTGGGCCAGGAGTTTAATCGACATCTGTTGCAGACCATGTCATCTAGGACACCGTGATCGGATATCGACCCAATGTTCTACGGCACCGGCATCGGATTCGCAGCGCGCGGATTGAACTCGGCGAAACGGTATATGCATTGCCGTGAACCGACCAAAAGGAGGTGTTCGATGAACGCCTACACGGTGTCCCGGCTGGCCCTTGATGCCGGGGTGAGCGTGCATATCGTGCGCGACTACCTGCTGCGCGGATTGCTGCGGCCAGTCGCCTGCACCACGGGTGGCTACGGCCTGTTCGATGACGCCGCCTTGCAGCGACTGTGCTTCGTGCGGGCCGCCTTCGAGGCGGGCATCGGCCTCGGCGCATTGGCGCGGCTGTGCCGGGCGCTGGATGCGGCGAACTGCGATGAAACTGCCGCGCAGCTTGCTGTGCTGCGTCAGTTCGTCGAACGCCGGCGCGAAGCGTTGGCCAATCTGGAAGTGCAGTTGGCCGCCATGCCGACCGCGCCGGCACAGCATGCGGAGAGTTTGCCATGAACAGCCCCGAGCGCATGCCGGCCGAGACACACAAGCCGTTCACCGGCTACCTGTGGGGTGCGCTGGCGGTGCTCACCTGTCCCTGTCATTTGCCGATTCTCGCCATTGTGCTGGCCGGCACGACGGCCGGCGCGTTCATCGGCGAGCACTGGGGTATTGCAGCCCTCACGCTGACCGGCTTGTTTGTCCTGTCTGTGACGCGGCTGCTGCGGGCCTTCAGAGGTCGATCATGAGCGCTTCCCAGCCAATTGAATGGACAGTGGCGCAACTGGCGCAGGCGGTCGAGCGCGGGCAGCTTGAGCTGCACTACCAGCCGATTGTCGATTTGCGCAGTGAGCAGATTGTCGGCGCGGAAGCCCTGTTGCGCTGGCGTCATCCGACGCTCGGACTGTTGCCGCCGGGCCAGTTCCTGCCCGTGATCGAATCGTCCGGCCTGATGCCGGAAATCGGCGCATGGGTGCTGGGCGCAGCCTGCCGTCAAATGCGCGACTGGCGGGTGCTGGCATGGCAACCGTTCCGGCTGGCCGTCAATGTTTCGGCGAGCCAAGTGGGGCCAGATTTCGACAAGTGGGTAAAGGGCGTGCTGGCCGATGCCGGGTTGCCCGCCGCGTATCTTGAAATTGAGCTGACCGAATCGGTTGCGTTCGGTGATCCGGCGATCTTCCCCGCCCTGGAAGCTTTGCGACAGATCGGTGTGCGCTTCGCCGCCGACGACTTCGGCACCGGCTATTCCTGCCTGCAACACCTGAAATGCTGCCCCATCAGCACGCTCAAGATCGACCAATCGTTTGTCGCCGGACTCGCCAACGACCACCGCGACCAGACCATCGTGCGCACCGTGATTCAGCTTGCGCATGGGCTTGGCATGGAAGTAGTGGCCGAAGGCGTGGAAACATCGGCGAGTCTTGATTTGTTGCGACAAGCGGACTGCGACACAGGACAAGGCTTCCTGTTCGCCAAGCCGATGCCGGCGGCGGCATTCGCCGTCTTCGTCAGTCAATGGAGGGGTGCCACCATGAATGCAAATGATCCGACTGCCACCAGTTGCTGCGTGTGCTGCAAGGAAATCCCGCTCGATGCCGCCTTCACCCCGGAAGGCGCGGAATACGTCGAGCACTTCTGCGGGCTGGAGTGCTATCAGCGCTTCCAGGCGCGCGCCAAGACCGGGAGCGAAACCGATGCCGATCCGAACGCCTGCGACTCATCACTGTCAGACTGAGGCATACCCTAACTGGATGTCAGGCAAGGCCGCACCGCGCCGTCAGAATAGAGTCCGCTTTCACATTCTTTGACACATGCTTGCCAAGGTCATAGATTTCAGCCTGACAAATTCAAGGCTTCGGGCGCAATGGAACCAAAAACCAACGTAAGCCCTACCGCCCATCCAGCCTATGGAGGCATCTTGCAGGGACAACGCATCGGTTACGTCCGAGTCAGCAGTTATGACCAGAACCCGGAACGCCAACTTGAGCAGGTCGAGATCGGCAAGCTGTTCACCGACAAGGCCTCAGGCAAGGACACCCAGCGCCCGCAACTGGAGGCTATGCTCGGATTCGTCCGCGAAGGCGATACCGTGGTGGTGCACAGCATGGATCGCCTGGCGCGCAACCTCGACGATCTGCGCCGTCTGGTGCAAAAGCTGACCAAGCGCGGTGTACGCATCGAGTTCTTGAAGGAGGGGTTGGTGTTCACCGGCGAGGACTCTCCCATGGCCAACCTCATGTTGTCGGTCATGGGTGCCTTTGCCGAGTTCGAGCGCGCCCTGATCCGCGAGCGGCAGCGCGAGGGCATCGCCCTGGCCAAGCAGCGCGGTGCCTACCGGGGCCGCAAGAAAGCCCTCTCCGACGAGCAAGCCATCACGTTGCGGCAGCGGGCCGCTGCGGGCGAGCCGAAGGCTCAGCTCGCCCGCGAGTTCGGCATCAGCCGTGAAACCCTCTACCAGTACCTTCGCACGGACGACTGAACCATGCCGCGTCGCTCGATTCTCTCGGCCACTGAGCGAGACACCTTGCTTGCGCTGCCAGAAAGCCAGGATGACCTGATCCGCTACTACACCTTCAACGACTCCGACCTGTCGCTGATCCGCCAGCGGCGCGGCGACGCCAACCGCCTGGGCTTTGCGGTGCAGCTCTGCCTGCTGCGCTACCCCGGCTACGCACTGGGTACTGACAGTGAGCTGCCCGAGCCGGTCATCCAGTGGGTGGCCAAGCAAGTTCAGGCCGACCCGGCGAGCTGGGCGAAGTACGGCGAACGCGACGTGACTCGCCGCGAGCACGCCCAGGAACTGCGCACCTACCTACAACTGGCCCCGTTCGGCCTGTCCGACTTCCGCGCCCTGGTGCGCGAGCTGACCGAGTTGGCCCAGCAGACCGATAAGGGTTTGCTGCTGGCCGGCCAGGCGCTGGAGAGTCTGCGGCAGAAGCGGCGCATCCTGCCGGCGCTGAGCGTGATTGACCGGGCCTGCTCGGAAGCCATTGCGCGGGCCAATCGCCGGGTCTACCGCGCCCTCGTCGAACCACTCACGGACTCGCATCGGGCCAAGCTGGACGAGCTGTTGAAGCTCAAGGCCGGCAGCAGCATCACCTGGTTGACCTGGTTGCGGCAGGCCCCACTAAAACCGAACTCCCGGCACATGCTCGAACACATCGAGCGGCTGAAGACATTTCAGCTGGTGGATTTGCCCGAAGCTCTGGGCCGGCACATCCACCAGAACCGCCTGCTCAAGCTGGCCCGCGAGGGTGGGCAGATGACGCCCAAAGACCTCGGTAAGTTTGAGCCGCAGCGGCGCTACGCGACCCTGGCCGCCGTGGTGCTGGAGAGTACGGCGACCGTGATTGATGAGCTGGTCGATCTGCACGACCGCATCCTGGTCAAGCTGTTTAGCAGCGCCAAGAACAAGCATCAGCAGCAGTTCCAGAAGCAAGGCAAGGCGATCAACGACAAGGTGCGCCTGTACTCCAAGATCGGCCAGGCCCTGCTGGAGGCCAAGGAAAGCGGCAGCGATCCCTACGCCGCCATCGAGGCGGTGATTCCCTGGGACGAGTTCACCGAGAGCGTCAGCGAGGCCGAGCTGCTGGCCCGGCCGGAGGGCTTCGACCATCTGCACCTGGTTGGCGAGAACTTCGCCACCCTGCGCCGCTATACGCCGGCCTTGTTGGAGGTGCTGGAACTGCGCGCCGCCCCGGCTGCGCAAGGCGTGCTGGCGGCCGTGCAGGCCCTGCGCGAGATGAACGCCGACAACCTGCGCAAGGTGCCGGCCGATGCGCCCACCGCCTTCATCAAGCCGCGCTGGAAGCCGCTAGTGATAACCCCGGAAGGCCTCGACCGGCGCTTTTACGAAATCTGCGCCCTGTCCGAGCTGAAGAACGCGCTGCGATCCGGCGACATCTGGGTCAAGGGCTCGCGGCAGTTCCGCGACTTTGACGACTACCTGCTGCCGGCAGAGAGGTTCGCCGCGCTCAAGCATGCGCAGGCTCTGCCCCTGGCGATCAACCCGAACAGCAACCAGTACCTGGAAGAGCGCTTGCAGCTGCTGGACGAGCAGCTGGCCACCGTCACCCGCCTGGCCAAGGACAACGAGCTGCCCGATGCCATCCTCACCGAGTCGGGGCTGAAGATCACCCCACTGGATTCCGCGGTGCCCAATACCGCGCAGGCGCTGATCGACCAGACCAGCCAGTTGCTGCCGCGCATCAAGATCACCGAACTGCTGATGGACGTGGACGACTGGACGGGCTTCAGCCGCCACTTCACCCACCTGAAGGACGGTGCCGAGGCCAAAGACCGGACATTGCTGCTGTCAGCGATCCTGGGCGATGCGATCAACCTCGGGCTGACCAAGATGGCCGAGTCGAGCCCCGGCCTGACCTACGCCAAGCTATCCTGGCTGCAAGCCTGGCACATCCGAGACGAAACCTACTCGGCGGCCCTAGCCGAGCTGGTCAACCACCAGTACCGTCATACCTTCGCCGCTCACTGGGGCGACGGAACGACCTCTTCTTCCGATGGCCAGCGCTTCCGGGCGGGCGGTCGGGGTGAAAGCACCGGGCACGTCAACCCGAAGTACGGCAGCGAGCCGGGGCGGCTGTTCTACACCCATATTTCCGACCAGTACGCACCGTTCAGCACCCGCGTGGTGAATGTCGGCGTGCGCGATTCCACCTATGTGCTTGACGGCTTGCTGTACCACGAGTCCGACCTACGGATTGAGGAGCACTACACCGACACGGCTGGCTTCACCGATCACGTCTTCGCCCTGATGCACCTGCTGGGCTTCCGCTTCGCACCGCGCATCCGCGACCTCGGCGAAACCAAGCTGTATGTTCCGAATAGCGTCCAGGACTACCCGACATTGCGCCCAATGGTTGGCGGCACCCTGAACATCAAGCATGTCCGCGCCCACTGGGACGACATCCTGCGCCTGGCCAGCTCGATCAAGCAGGGCACCGTCACTGCCTCGCTGATGCTGCGCAAGCTCGGCAGCTACCCGCGCCAGAACGGTCTGGCCGTGGCCTTGCGCGAACTGGGCCGGATTGAGCGCACACTGTTCATCCTCGACTGGCTGCAAAGCGTAGAGCTACGTCGCCGCGTGCATGCCGGACTGAACAAGGGCGAGGCGCGCAACTCCCTGGCCAGGGCGGTGTTCTTCAACCGCCTCGGCGAAATCAGGGATCGGAGCTTCGAGCAGCAGCGCTACCGGGCCAGCGGTCTCAACCTGGTGACGGCCGCCATCGTGCTGTGGAACACGGTGTACTTGGAACGCGCCACCCAGGCGATGAGCGAAGCGGGGAAGTCGGTGGATAGCGAGCTGCTGCAATACCTGTCGCCGCTGGGGTGGGAGCACATCAACCTGACCGGCGATTATGTCTGGCGGCAGAGCCGCAGGCTGGAGGACGGGAAGTTTCGGCCGCTAAGGCTGCCCGGAAAACCTTAACGTACGATTTTTTCCGTTTTCTCTATTCGCCCCTTTGTTGAGATATGACCCGCTCCCCGGATCATGGCTTGGCCTTCTTCGCGACCCTGGCTACTGCACGGGCCGCCTTGAGGCACTCATCGAACACTTTCCCCTTTGCGAAGCTGGGTGTTCGGTCGAAAAAGAAGGTGGCTTCTTTCACCCCCAGCGAGACCGCATGAGGGGGAAATTCCTCCTTCTCCAGCGTTGCCTTGATGTGCTTGGCAATGAACTCGCGTGGGTGCATGGATGCCTCCGTTCTTCCAGAAACTGGTCTCATCACACAAACGACAGGCAATAGGAGTCCGTGACCCGCTGTCGGGCCGCTATCGCTTGTGGGATAAAGGCCCCGTTGACGGGGCCAGGAGAGAGCTGTAACCACATGCATTGCACCTGTGGTGGTGGCTTGAGCACTTCACAGTGAGTCAGCCGTTCTTGCTGTCGGTACCGGTGCGCCCTCACGGGCAGACCTACCATTCGAAACGGTCGCCTCTCGGCGAGGGCCTGGGTGGCGCTTCACAGCGGGACCAGGCATCCGCTTAACCCTGCGGTGGGAGATGTGATCACCTCCTTGGGGTGGTCATATCGGTTGGTTGTGGTGGCCGGGTCTGACACCGGCCGAGGTCTAGGGGGCATCCCTACGAATGCCGGTTGGCGCAAAGACCTTCCCATTCACCACAACCGTGGATTGCATTGGTCTCCGGGTCTCTCGTGCGGTACCCCATGGGCCTTGGCTCACCTGCAATGCAATCCCGGTTGTGTCCCGGCCTTTCACCGGGTGGGTGGCTGGGGAGTCAGACCCGCCACTCGCTGTGTTCGCTATCACTTCAACTGTGCTGTCTTTCCAGCTGTCAGCCGGTCACTGCCTTAATTTCCATTCACCTTGGTCGGCATGCATTCCAGCCTTGCCAAGGGAGAGCGGGGAGGTTAGTCAGCCCGGTTGCCGGTGTTATTTCCCCAAGCGGTTTGTTGCCACCGCTGCCAGTGTTGTGCTGGTCCTCCGGCTGGGGTTGTCCATCGTGCGAAATCAATTTGCTAACTATTGGTTAGCATATGCTTGGTTTGCTTTAAGTCAACACCCAAAAGTTAGTTTTTCAATTTTTTAATTCAGGGTCAGTTGGTGCAAGCTGTGGTGACGCAAAGGAAGGGGTAATTTTCGGATCATTGCCCTGCCGCCCGTTGCTCCGAACCACTGGGAGCTGGACCCCAACGATCTCGGGTGTGACGATGGACCTGTACTGAGGGGGCTGTGGGTCGTACCCCGATTCGCATGAGGATTGAATATAACCGACGTGACTGTTATATTTAGGTGGCTAAACCCGTCAAGCCCTCAGGAGTGAATCATGACCGTAGTCACGACCGCCGATACCTTCCAACTGTACGCACTTGCAGCCCGACATGGGCTCAAGCTCCATGGCCCGCTGACTGTCAATGAGCTTGGGCTCGACTATAGGATCGTGATCGCCACCGTCGACGATGGACGTCGGTGGGTGCTGCGCATCCCGCGCCGAGCCGAGGTAAGCGCGAAGGTCGAACCAGAGGCGCGGGTGCTGGCAATGCTCAAGAATCGCCTGCCGTTCGCGGTGCCGGACTGGCGCGTGGCCAACGCCGAGCTCGTTGCCTATCCCATGCTCGAAGACTCGACTGCGATGGTCATCCAGCCTGGTTCGTCCACGCCCGACTGGGTCGTGCCGCAGGACTCGGAGGTCTTCGCGGAGAGCTTCGCGACCGCGCTCGCCGCCCTGCATGCCGTCCCCATTTCCGCCGCCGTGGATGCGGGGATGCTCATCCGTACACCGACGCAGGCCCGTCAGAAGGTGGCCGACGACGTTGACCGCGTCCGACGCGAGTTCGTGGTGAACGACAAGCGCCTCCACCGGTGGCAGCGCTGGCTCGACGACGATTCGTCGTGGCCAGATTTCTCCGTGGTGGTGCATGGCGATCTCTACGTGGGCCATGTGCTCATCGACAACACGGAGCGCGTCAGCGGGATGATCGACTGGAGCGAGGCCCGCGTTGATGACCCTGCCATCGACATGGCCGCGCACCTTATGGTCTTTGGTGAAGAGGGGCTCGCGAAGCTCCTCCTCACGTATGAAGCGGCCGGTGGCCGGGTGTGGCCGCGGCTCGCCCACCACATCGCGGAGCGCCTTGCGTTCGGGGCGGTCACCTACGCACTCTTCGCCCTCGACTCGGGTAACGAAGAGTACCTCGCTGCGGCGAAGGCGCAGCTCGCCGCAGCGGAATGAGCGAACGTCGATATAGCCCGCTCGCGACGCTGTTCGCGGCGACCTTTCTCTTCCGGATCGGCAACGCGGTGGCGGCCCTCGCGCTTCCATGGTTCGTCCTGTCTCATACAAAGAGCGCGGCCTGGGCGGGCGCCACGGCCGCTAGCAGCGTCATCGCGACCATCATCGGCGCGTGGGTTGGTGGTGGCCTCGTCGATCGGTTCGGGCGCGCGCCCGTCGCATTGATCTCGGGTGTGGTGGGCGGCGTGGCCATGGCGAGCATCCCACTGCTCGATGCCGTTGGCGCCCTCTCGAACACTGGGCTGATCGCTTGCGTGGTGCTCGGTGCCGCGTTCGACGCACCCGGTATGGCCGCGCAGGACAGTGAGCTGCCCAAACTCGGCCACGTCGCCGGGCTCTCCGTTGAGCGCGTCTCGTCACTGAAAGCGGTGATCGGGAACGTCGCGATTCTAGGTGGCCCGGCCCTTGGGGGGGCCGCAATCGGCATGCTTGGCGCTGCGCCAACGCTCGGGCTGACGGCGTTCTGCTCCGTCCTTGCAGGTCTGCTCGGCGCGTGGGTGCTTCCCGCGCGTGCCGCTCGGACGATGACCACGACGGCGACTCTCTCCATGCGCGCCGGCGTCGCTTTTCTCTGGAGCGAACCCCTGCTGCGCCCTCTCTTTGGTATAGTGATGATCTTCGTGGGCATCGTTGGCGCCAACGGCAGCGTCATCATGCCTGCGCTGTTTGTAGATGCAGGACGCCAAGTAGCAGAGCTCGGGCTGTTCTCCTCAATGATGGGGGCTGGTGGTCTCCTTGGCATTGCCATTCATGCGTCGGTCGGCGCCCGGATATCAGCGCAGAACTGGCTGGCGGTGGCATTTTGTGGCTCTGCGGTGGGCTCGCTTCTGCTTTCACAGTTGCCAGGCGTGCCGGTGCTGATGTTGTTGGGCGCGCTCGTGGGACTGCTGACCGGCTCAGTCTCTCCCATTCTCAACGCTGCCATCTACAACCGCACGCCGCCAGAACTTCTCGGCCGGGTACTCGGCACGGTCTCGGCGGTGATGCTGTCAGCCTCGCCCATGGTTATGCTTGCGGCCGGCGCGTTTGTCGACCTTGCTGGTCCGCTCCCTGGCCTCGTTGTATCGGCCGTGTTTGCGGGGCTCGTGGCTCTACTCTCGCTCCGTCTTCAATTTGCTACAATGGCGGCGGCAGCCACAGCCTCCGCCCCAACCCATACAGAAGGTGAACACTGATGCCCCGCCCCAAGCTCAAGTCCGATGACGAGGTACTCGAGGCCGCCACCGTAGTGCTGAAGCGTTGCGGTCCCATAGAGTTCACGCTCAGCGGAGTAGCAAAGGAGGTGGGGCTCTCCCGCGCAGCGTTAATCCAGCGCTTCACCAACCGCGATACGCTGCTGGTGAGGATGATGGAGCGCGGCGTCGAGCAGGTGCGGCATTACCTGAATGCGATACCGATAGGCGCAGGGCCGCAAGGGCTCTGGGAATTTTTGCAGGTGCTCGTTCGGAGCATGAACACTCGCAACGACTTCTCGGTGAACTATCTCATCTCCTGGTACGAGCTCCAGGTGCCGGAGCTACGCACGCTTGCGATCCAGCGGAACCGCGCGGTGGTGGAGGGGATCCGCAAGCGACTGCCCCCAGGTGCTCCTGCGGCAGCTGAGTTGCTCCTGCACTCGGTCATCGCTGGCGCGACGATGCAGTGGGCCGTCGATCCGGATGGTGAGCTAGCTGATCATGTGCTGGCTCAGATCGCTGCCATCCTGTGTTTAATGTTTCCCGAACACGACGATTTCCAACTCCTCCAGGCACATGCGTAAACGGA
This sequence comes from Shewanella sp. 10B, assembly GCF_023475885.1. Taxonomy (NCBI): domain Bacteria; kingdom Pseudomonadati; phylum Pseudomonadota; class Gammaproteobacteria; order Alteromonadales; family Shewanellaceae; genus Shewanella; species Shewanella sp. 10B. Next base: position 2,473 of record NZ_JAMDJO010000014.1, on the reverse strand, counting down.
GGTGTGCAGAGTCCCTGCGGCAGGCGACGAACACGACCGTCGTCGATTAGTACCGGTACGGTCGGTGGTATCGAAGTCTTGATCACCACTCAGGTCTACGGCTTACAAATGGTGACCATCCCGATACTTGCGTCAGAGCACCGGGCCGATTCTTTGACAGTGAATCACTCCCGTAAGGTTGTGCCGGTGTGGGTGTCCCGGGTCGAGACGATACTCCGCCAATGCGCCCAGCAAACAACCTGGCCATCGCAGGTGGTGGGGAGCGGTGTGGCGGATGAGTTGGACAAGTTGGTGTAGCAGCACGAGCACGGCGAGATAACATCGCAGGAGTTCGACATGCTCAAGAGACAGCTGATTGCGAATCGCGATGCAGATTCATAACCCGATTGCGGGTTGGCTTCACTCCACCATCACCGAGCAGACTAGCACGGCGGGCTCTGTTGCAAAGATTGGCGGCAGTCAGAGGTAGGCTGTCGCTCTGCGCCGATCAGGCGGCTGCTGCGAAATGGTGGTTGAGCATGCCCATGGCCTCCGTCAGCGCCGAGGGCCCAATGCCAAAAGCTCTCTCCACAAGGCGCACCTCGCCCCTGATGCCGGGCTGCAGGCACCAGGGGCGAGCCTGTCCTTTGCGCAGGGCTCGCATGACTTCGAATCCCTTGATCGTGGCATAGGCCGTGGGGATCGATTTGAAACCGCGCACCGGCTTGATCAGTATCTTGAGCTTTCCGTGATCGGCCTCGATCACGTTATTGAGATACTTCACCTGCCGGTGGGCCGTCTCCCGGTCCAGCTTTCCTTCGCGCTTCAATTCGGTGATCGCTGCACCATAGCTCGGCGCTTTGTCGGTATTGAGCGTGGCAGGCTTTTCCCAGTGCTTCAGGCCTCGCAGGGCCTTGCCCAGGAACCGCTTCGCTGCCTTGGCGCTGCGGGTCGGCGACAGGTAGAAATCGATCGTGTCGCCCCGCTTGTCGACTGCCCGGTACAGGTAGGTCCACTTGCCCCGCACCTTGACGTAGGTTTCATCCAGGCGCCAGCTCGGATCAAAGCCACGCCGCCAGAACCAGCGCAGCCGCTTCTCCATCTCCGGGGCGTAGCACTGGACCCAGCGATAGATCGTCGTATGGTCGACCGAAATGCCGCGTTCCGCCAGCATTTCCTCAAGGTCGCGATAGCTGATCGGATAGCGACAATACCAGCGCACCGCCCACAGGATCACATCACCCTGGAAATGGCGCCACTTGAAATCCGTCATCGTTCCGTCCGTCCAATCTCCGCCAAGCATGCTCAAGCTTCACGATTTTTGCAACAGAGCCCACACGAGTATTGAGCATAGTCGAGATTGGTGCAGATCACTTCTGATATTGAACTGTCAGGAGCTGGCTGCACAACAGCCATTACGCCCAATCAACTGGTGCAGTCGTCTTCTGAAAATGACATTTGGTATCTCTCATAAACGGATGTTTTTGAGAGAACTATCTTCGGCCTTCACACGCACGAAAGGCGGCGAAGCTCCGCCGTTAATCCGTCCGCCGGAGATCTCGCCCAGGCAGGCTGAAGGCCGAGCAAGCCTGACAGGCCCGAAAAGCCCGGCACGGGCGTCGGCGGCGATGACGGCGGCGGCATTATCCAGGGTTGATGATGGAAGTGGAGGATATCGACAACCTCTCGCGCAACCAAGACATCGCGGTCGGACTGCAAGTGATCTTGAAGCCACGGGCCCGTCCCACCCCGACATGGACCTCGATGCCCGAACGGACGTTAGATTTCGAGTTCTAGGCGTTCTGCGATGAAGGTTGGATCCCAGCCGGGATTGAAAGTGTCGACGTGGGTGAATCCGAGCCGCTCGTATAGGCCACGCAGGTTCGGGTGGCAGTCGAGCCGCAGCTTGGCGCACCCCTGCGTTCGCGCGGCATGGCGGCAAGCCTCGATCAGCGCGGAGCTGACACCCCGGCCCGCATGTGTCCGTCGCACCGCGAGCTTGTGCAGATATGCGGCCTCCCCCTTGAGGGCGTCGGGCCAGAACTCGGGATCCTCGGCCGACAAGGTGCAACAGCCGACGATGCCGTCGCTGCAACTCGCGACTAGGAGCTCGGATCTCAGGACGAAGGTCTCCGCGAATGTCCGGTCGATCCGCGCGACGTCCCAGGCGGGCGTTCCCTTGGCGGACATCCACGCCGCAGCGTCGTGCATCAGCCGCACAACCTCGTCGATATCACCCGAGCAGGCGACCCGAACGTTCGGAGGCTCCTCGCTGTCCATTCGCTCCCCTGGCGCGGTATGAACCGCCGCCTCATAGTGCAGTTTGATCCTGACGAGCCCAGCATGTCTGCGCCCACCTTCGCGGAACCTGACCAGGGTCCGCTAGCGGGCGGCCGGAAGGTGAATGCTAGGCATGATCTAACCCTCGGTCTCTGGCGTCGCGACTGCGAAATTTCGCGAGGGTTTCCGAGAAGGTGATTGCGCTTCGCAGATC
>NZ_JAMDJO010000013.1:0-45949 GCF_023475885.1 Shewanella sp. 10B | reverse complement strand
CAACTGCACATTTTGCATTCGATTCGCACTGATACCGGATTCGCTTTCGCTGTCTGCCGTGTCAGTGGATGCGCATTATAGGCAGCAGAACTTTTTGTGCAAGGGCTTTTTAAAAGAAAAAAGATCGCATGGCGATCTTTTCAACAATGACGTTCTATTTACGCGCAATCTGCTGCTTAATTCAGCTTTTTCGCGCCTTTATCGATAAAACCTTGGATCAGCGATACGGCTTTTGCATCATCCCAGTCGACAAATGATCGCACAAACGCGATCAATTGGCCGTTTTGATCGAGAATAAAGGTCGCGGGGATAGTATCTAATGGAAAGACCTGCCCGAGGTTTTGCTGAGGATCATAGTAGGAATTAAAGTTTGCCATTCCTAATGAAGTTAAAAACGGCTGAACCTGCTGTTTGCCATCCGCATCGATAGAGATAGGTAATAGTGCAAACTCTTCCGCTTTAAACTTTGTCGCCAAGCGTTCAATCGCAGGTAGCTCTCTGACACAGGGAGGACACCAAGTCGCCCACATGTTTACCATCACGACTTTGCCTTTGTATTGGCTGAAATCGACAGCCTTGCCATCGACATCACTAAAAGCGACGGGCTCGATAGGATAAGTTTTTGGCAAAACGTTAATCAGATCGACTGTTGACTCTATCGGCTTATTTGCCTGTTGCATGCCGGGGTACGCTTGGGCACCACCAGCACAGGCAACAGACAGACTCGCAAGGATTGCAGCTAAGGCAAATGACTTCATTTAGTATCACGCTTTAATAAAGCATCGAGCGCTTTTTGATCTTCGGCGCTGATCTCGGCCTCAGTCGTGCCTCCGATACGTTGCTTGCGGATAAAGATGAAGCCAATGATCAGACCAAGCAGCAACAAACCCACTGGACCTAACCAAAGAATATAGGTTTTGGTTTCCATTTTAGGTTTGTAGAGAACGAACTCACCATAGCGGCTCGTCATAAACTCGATGATCTCATCATCGCCCTTACCTTCGTCGACCATCTTGTAGACTTCAAGACGCAGATCTCGGGCAACGGGTGAGTTAGAGTCGATCAGGTTTTGGTTTTGACATTGCGGACAACGCAGTTCATGGGCCAGCGATAGACCACGTTTTTGGTTTTCTGGCGATTTAAACTCGTAGGTGTCGACGGGTGTCGCCATCGCCGTTGTTACCATACTCAGCAACAACACTAAACCACCGATGATTTTTGTCAGTGTTCTCACGCTGCACCATCCTTCGCCGCTTCAGCTTGTAGTTGTTGGATCATGGGGTACAAGGTTTCGCTCCATACGCGCTGGTCGATTGGACCCGCGTAACGGAAACGAATGATGCCTTTATGATCGACAATAAAGCTTTCTGGCGCACCATAAACCCCGAGATCTAATCCTAAACGGCCATCCTTATCAAAGATGTTGGTATGGTACGGATCGCCTTGACGTTTTAATTCTTCCAATGCGGGAATACGCTCGTCGCGGTAGTTGATCCCATAGATAGGCAGAATATTTTGGCGTTTCAGCATGACTAAGAAAGGATGCTCATACTTACAAGATGGACACCAAGTGGCCCATACGTTGAGTAGTGAGACTTTGCCTTTCAGTTGCTCATTGGTAATCATCTCGCTTGGTGTTTCGAGACGTTCCAGTTGGAAAGCCGGGATCGGCTTTCCTTCCAGAGCTGAATCCAGTTTCTGTGGATTTAAAAACAATCCTTTGTATAAAAATACCCCCATGCCAAGAAAGATGACTAATGGGATAAACAGAACCAACTTCTTCATATATTCCCCAACTATTGCGCGGTAGCTAATTTCGCTTTTTCAGCTTGTGGCTTAACCGTAGCCGCCACTTTTGAGCGATAGCGTTTATCCGATGCGGCAAAGAAACCACCGACCATCATGAATATTGCTCCAAACCATAACCAGCGAACAAATGGCTTGTAGTTCAAACGCACAGCAAACTCAGTGCTGCTGATTGGGTCGCCCATGGTCACATATAAGTCACGGAACAGACCCCAATCGATACCCGCTTCGGTCATGTCCATAGTACGCACATTGTATTGGCGACGATCGGGCTTGAGTAACGTCAGCAGTTTATCGCCTTTGTAGATCTCAATTTGACCTTGTTGTGCAGTGTAGTTAGGACCGACGACATTCTTAGTCTCGAGATACTTAAAGGTATAACCCGCAAGCTCTTGGCTCACACCTGGGCCCATACGCACACTCTTCTCAACCGAGTAGTTCGATACCATAGTGGCACCAATCACCGACACGGCAATACCTAAGTGGGCTAAGATCATCCCTAGTTCGCTGCGGCCCATACGTGCCACGCTCACTTCGCCTTCTTTTGGCTTAACAATGTTATACGCGGCTCTTGCCGTCGCTAACACAATCCAAGAAGCGGCAGCGATACCACAGGCAACCCAAGCGTTGAACGCACCATCCACAATAAACGGTGTCACGATACCAATCGCTGCAGAGACTAATGCTGGCACCAGTAATTGGCGCTTGAGCTCACCGGCTTTGGATTTCTTCCAACGGATGATTGGACCGACACCCATAAAGCCAAACAGTACAAGGACGATAGGCACAAACACAGCGTTGAAGTATGGAGGTCCAACAGAAATCTTACCCATACCTAAGGCATCGATCAGCAGTGGATATAGAGTTCCTAACAACACAGTACCCGCTGCAACCGTGAGTAACACGTTACAGACTAACAGCATGGTTTCTTTTGATTTCAACTCGAAACGTGCAGGGCTGCTCATTTCACTGGCGCGGAAGGCGAACAGCGTGAGTGAACCACCAATCGCTAGACCCAGTAGTAACAGAATGAACATACCGCGGCTTGGATCGGCTGCAAACGAGTGTACTGAAGTCAATACACCAGAACGCACGATAAAGGTGCCGAGTAAGCTTAAAGAGAACGCGAAGATAGACAGTAATACGGTCCAGTTACGGAACGCACCACGTTTTTCGGTCACGATCAGCGAGTGAACTAATGCAGTACCCACTAACCAAGGCATAAAGGAAGCGTTTTCTACGGGATCCCAGAACCACCAGCCACCCCAGCCTAATTCGTAGTATGCCCACCAAGAACCTAATGCAATACCGCCTGTGAGGAAAATCCAAGCGGCTAAGGTCCAAGGACGTGACCAACGTGCCCAAGCAGAGTCAAGGTGACCACTCATGAGAGCGGCAATCGCAAACGCGAAGCTTACCGAGAAGCCCACATAACCTAAGTACAACATAGGTGGATGGAAGATTAAGCCCACGTCCTGCAGCATTGGGTTTAAGTCACGACCTTCGGCTGGCATTGGGAATAGGCGTTCAAATGGGCTAGAGGTGAGTAGCATAAATAAGCTGAAGCCAATCACGATCAACGCTAGTACCGCTAAAACCCTAGCGGTGAATACCTCTTCTAAGCCTTTACTGAATAAGGCAACCGAAGCAGCCCAAGTCGATAGTGCAAACACCCAGAACAGCAGTGACCCTTCATGACCGCCCCATACGGCCGCAATCTTAAAGAAGATAGGTAACTGGGAGTTCGAGTGATGTGCCACATAGGCAACGGAGAAGTCATCAACGGCGAAGCTGTAACCAAGAGATACTACGGATAAAGCGATAAAAAAGAACATTCCGTAGGTTAACGGCCAAGCATACCTCACTAGATATTGGTCTTTACGGGCAACACCTATAAGGGGAACGCTGACTAATAAGAAGGCGAATGCCACTCCTATAATCAGCGAAAAGTGTCCAAGTTCTGGGATCATGGGTTTTCCTCAGTCTCTAATAATATGTTGATTTAGAAAGACTCTAGACCAACGCACAACATGCTGTTCACACAAATGCACGAAATTTTGTTCATTTTAGTATTTGCTATTGTTCCTGTCTGCCTCTTTCATACAAAACTGGGTGACTTGTCTCATTCTCGATTTTTGTCGAAATGGAGCCATCACAGGCCTACAGTTTTGCATGTGACAGATAAATGAGCCTTAAGTTTCATACAAAATTTACCTGATGGATCAATTTGTGAACCAGTGCCCAACTCTCAGTTTTCACTGCGTTGAAGGTCTTATATTACTGTTCAATGAATAATCTTTACGTATAATCTTGCTTCCAAGCCGGCGGTAACAACCGCTTTTATGCAAACTAAAGTGAATATAGAAACAATGACGACATTTTGGATTTTTATTGCGCTTGTTGTGTTGGTCAGCTTAACGCTGATCTGGATCCCGCATTTCAGACAGCAAAAGTTGTTACGCACTGAAGAAGCCGGCGTTCGCAGACAAACTAACCTTGAATTGTTCAATGAACGTCTTGCCACTCTTGAGAAAGAACTCAATGAAGAACTGCTCGACCAAGCTGAATTTGATGCGCTGAAGAAAGAGCTAGAAATCAGCCTGCTCCAAGACATCAAACAAGCGAGCGATGATTCACTCGTCAACCAGATCAAACCTAAGAGCATTTTATGGCCATCGGTCATGTCGGTCTGCTTGATTGCGATTTCAGGTTACCTCTATCAGCACTTGGGTGCCTTTGAGAATATCGGCAACACTCAACCTGCTAACCCACATGCGGGTATGGACGCGGCGCAAATCATGGCGCAGCGCGTACAAATGATGGAGGCCCAAGTACAAGCCGAGCCTGAAAACAGCCAAGCTTGGTTCAGCCTAGGGCACGCTTATATCTCTGCTAACCAATTCGATAAAGCCGTTGCAGCCTTCGATAAGGTGATGGAATTAGTCGGTAAACACGCTGAATTAATTGGTCCAAAAGCAACAGCTATGTACTATAAAGCGGGTCAGCAAATGACACCGCAAATTCAAGCCTTAATCGATGAATCTTTAGCATTAGATCCACAGGATCCATCAACCTTACTGCTCGTGGGTATGGATGCTTTCTTCACCGCTAACTATCAAAAAGCCATTGATTCATGGCAAACCATTCTCAATAGCGACCGCACCGATGTCGACCGCGCCGCGCTGATGAATGCCATTGAAACGGCAAACCTGCGTATGCAAGGCGAAACCGCTGGCATGCCTAACGATGATGTCCACAAGCAGGCAAAAGTTGCGACTAAGTCTGTAAGTATTGCGATTTCAATTTCACCTGAACTGGCCGCACAAGCTGGCCCTGATGACACTATCTTCGTCTTCGCCCGTGCGACTGAAGGTCCTAAAGTGCCATTAGCGGCAACTAAGGTGAGCGCAAAATCTTTACCTGTAACAGTAACGCTCGATGACAGCACAGGTATGGGTGGCGATGTGAAACTGAGTCAAACTGCGAGTGTTGAAGTGATTGCGGTTCTGTCTAAGCATGGCAATATCAAACCTCAAGCAGGTGATATTCAAGGCAAGGTCAGCAAAGTAAATGTAGGTGACACTGCAAGCTTAGTGTTAGATACCCAAGTGCAATAAGTTGTCCGCACCTAGCGCTAAGTTTCGGCTTAGCGCAGACATAAAAAAACCGGCTGATGCCGGTTTTTTTAACACTGCAAAAATTACTGAGCTTTAGACATAAACTCGATAGCTGCTTTGTAATCTTCGTCAGTACAATCAGTACACATACCACCTGGTGGCATTGCGTTTAAGCCAGTTTTTACACTGTGTAACAGAGTGTCCATACCTTTTGCTAAGCGTGGTTCCCACTCAGCAGCGTTGTGCGCCTTTGGAGCACCAGCAACACCCATGCTGTGGCATACGGTACATGCCTTGTTGAAAATAGCTTCAGCATCTTGAGCTGAAACGTTGACTGACATAGTCAAAGCAGCGACTGCAGTCATTGCTAACAGTTTTTTCATGTTCAATGTTCCTAATGCAAATACGTACAAAGCTCTCGCTGCCCTTTGAGGCAGACTCATTATAGCGAACTAAGATTACTACAAACTTCAATAAATCTCATCTTTTTGTGATTAGAATCTCAGCACAAATGATATAAGGCGACAAGCGTGACAAATTCGTTAATATATTAGCAAGTATTAAAAAAGTTCGATTAGTTCGAGAAATATTGCGGTTATTGGAACCACATCAAATTGCTGACATCTAGTATTAAGCAAGTGTAAACCCCGCAATATCGATTGTGTTAGAATCACTTGTGTTTCCTTCCGGCTTGAGATAGAGGGTTCAGTGACAAATATAACTTCAGTAAACACACTGGTATCGGCGAGCAAGCTGACATGTATCCGCGAAGAACGCATCCTGTTTGATGAATTAAGTTTTGATATTAATGCTGGCGATATCGTCCAGATCGAAGGTCCAAATGGCGCCGGCAAAACCAGTTTATTACGTATATTGGCAGGCTTATCTCGTCCCTACGCTGGACAAACTTTTTATCTCAATGAAGATATTAACCGTTGCCGCGACGAATATAACGAAGACCTATTGTATTTAGGCCATCTTGCTGGGGTGAAATCCGAATTAACCGCTGAAGAAAACCTTAACTTCAATTTAAGAATCAGTGGCTATGATGATTTCGATACTTCCGCCATTCTCGCTAAAGTGAATTTAGCCGGGTTTGAGGAAGCACTCGCCGGGCATTTATCCGCTGGTCAACACCGCCGTACAGCACTAGCCAGACTCTGGCACAATGACTGTAAAGTGTGGATCCTCGATGAGCCTTTTACCGCAATCGATAAAAGAGGTGTCGAAGAGCTTGAACAGTTATTTATTCAACATGCGGATAATGGTGGCTGCGTGATCCTCACCACTCACCAAGATATGGGCATTATCAAAGATGATAGGCTTCGTAAAATTCGTCTAGATTATCGCTTCGTATAAGGTTTGGCATAATGAAAAGAGGCATCAGCTTTACCCAAGCGTTTTTAACATTACTGCAGCGGGATCTAAAAATCGCCATTCGTCACCGCGGCGATATCTTTAATCCCTTGTTATTCTTCATCATGGTTGTGACTCTATTCCCTCTGGGGATTGGTCCTGAACCACAAATGCTAGCCCGTATTGCTCCTGGGATCATTTGGGTTGCGGCATTACTGGCGTCTATGCTTTCACTCGAGCGCCTATTTAAAGCCGACTTTAGCGACGGCAGCTTAGAGCAAATGCTACTCAGCCCACAGCCACTCTCGGTATTGGTATTGGCCAAAGTACTAGCCCACTGGCTACTAACTGGCGTACCACTGATTATTATCGCGCCCCTGCTGGCGGTGCTGCTCAACTTAGACGCCAACAGCTATGGCGCGCTGATTGCAACACTCGCACTGGGTACGCCAGTATTATCCCTCTTAGGCGCAATTGGTGTGGCCCTAACCGTGGGTCTGCGTAAAGGCGGTGTGTTACTGAGCCTGCTTATTTTACCACTTTATATTCCTGTGCTGATTTTCGCGACCAGCGCCATAGATGCTGCAGGAATGAATTTACCCTATGATGGTCAGCTCGCTATAATTGGCGCCATGTTGATCGGTTCGTTAACCTTAGCACCCTTTGCAATTGGTGCATCTCTGCGAGTGAGTACTAACTAAAATGTGGAAATGGTTACACCCTTACGCGGATCCTGAGCGCGCTTACAAATTATCAGGAACATTATTTCCATGGTTTGCCACCTTAGCCTGTCTTTTTATTGCCGTCGGCACGGTATGGGGATTGATGTTTGCTCCAACAGATTATCAACAGGGCGACAGCTACCGGATTATCTTTATCCATGTTCCGGCAGCCTCAATGTCAATGGCCGCCTACATGGGTATGGCGACAGCCGCATTTATCGGCCTCGTATGGCAAATTAAACTGGCTGATTGGGCAGCCGCATCCATTGCACCGATTGGCGCCGTGATTACCTTTATCGCCCTCTTTACTGGCGCGACTTGGGGTAAACCCATGTGGGGTACTTGGTGGGTATGGGATGCACGTCTAACGTCTGAATTAGTCCTGCTATTCCTCTACTTAGGCGTGATTTCTCTCTACGCTTCCTTTGAGGATAAAGTACTCGCTGCACGTGCAGCAGGGATCTTAGCGATCGTCGGCGTGATCAACATTCCGATCATCAAATACTCAGTTGAATGGTGGAGCTCACTGCATCAACCATCAACTATCAAAATTACCTCTAAATCGACTATGTCGAGCGAAATGTTATACCCACTTTTAATCAATATTTTAGGTTTCGGCCTTATGATAGGGGCTATCACAATTGTGAGATTTAGAGCAGAAATCTTAGCAAGAAACGGCATGCGCCCTTGGGTGCGTGAACTTGCTAAAGCTGAGGAGGTCAAATAATGCAATTCGATTCTATCAGTGATTTTTTCAACATGGGTGGCTATGCCTTTTATGTGTGGCTTGCCTATGGCGTGACCTTCTTCTGTTTATCGACGCTGATCATCTCTAGTGCGCGCCAAAAGCGCAAAGTATTGATTGAAATCGCGAAGAAGATGAACCGCGAAGAACGCCTTAAAGAGACTAGGAGTACCAAATCGTGAACCCAAGACGCAAAAAGAGACTGACGTTAGCTGTAGCATTAATCGGTGGCGTAGCCGCGATTGCTTCGCTTCTGCTGTATGCGCTGAACTCCAACTTAAACTTATTCTATACACCGTCGGAGATCGTACACGGTAAAACCGATACCGGTGTTAAACCCGAAGCGGGCCAACGTATTCGCGTAGGCGGTATGGTAACGGTTGGTTCTATGGTGCGCGATCCAAACAGCCTGCACGTGCAGTTTGCCGTACATGACTCATTAGGTGGCGAAATTCTCGTGACCTATGACGATCTGCTGCCGGATCTGTTCCGCGAAGGCCAAGGTATTGTGGCACAAGGCGTATTAGGTGAAGACGGCAAATTGGCCGCAACCGAAGTACTGGCTAAGCATGACGAAAACTACATGCCGCCAGAAGTGGCTGAAGCCATGGGCCAAAAGCATGAGAAGTTAGATTACAGCCAGCAAAAATCGGCGGCGAAATAATCGCCATGCTGTAAATTTAGATAAACAAAGAGCCTCTTCGGAGGCTTTTTTATTGTCCATTCACAATTAACAGCTGAACTATACTCAAGACAGTATTCCAGCAGAACGCTGTCTATGAATGTGATTAAGCCATTTAACAAAAGATGGCGACTGTTGCTACTCCTAATGCTCACCAGTCACCCGCTGATGCTCTACGCTGCTAAAGTGGTGGTTATCGGAAGTTACCATCAGGGCTATCAGTGGGATAAAGAATACTATCAAGCCATTATCGATAAACTGACACCACAACATCTAGTTAGCCACTTTGAAATGGACACTAAGCGCTTAGCTAAAGAGCGCTACGCCGAGCGTGCAGAACTCGCCTGGCAGTTCATTGTGGAGCAACAACCACAACTGGTGATCCTTGCCGATGACAACGCCGTTCATTATCTCCATCAACGTCTCAATAGCAGCCAAATTCCCGTGGTTTATCTCGGGGTGAATATTAATCCTCGTGAATACCATTTAAATGAGCATAAGCGCTTCACAGGCGTGCTAGAGCGCCCCTTACTCAAGCGCTCCTTACTCAAGCGCTCCTTACTCAAGCGCTCCTTACTGTTACTCGAGAGATTATTGCCACAAGCCAAGCATCGAAAAATCCTAGTGCTCTTCGATGGCAGCAATACTTCGAAAATCGCGGCCGAGTCATCAGTAAGCAACCATCAAGCATGTTAAGTGATATCGAAGTTCACATTCTCCAGCTAGCCCAATTAGCAGAGTGGCAACAACAAGTCAGAGCGGCAAAGGATAATGGTTATAGTGCGATTGTAGTGGCGCTATATCACGCCGTCAGAGATGAAAATAATCAATCAGTGGATGCCGATAACTTACTTGAATGGATTGCCAACCACACACCGGTGCCGAATTTCGGCTTTTGGGGATTTAGCATCTATGCCAACGGTAATCTAGGTGGCTATGTGCTCGATGGCTATCATCATGGCTCAATCGCTGCCGACATGGCCCTTAGAATACTCGCAGGAGAAAAGCCTGAGAACATCTTCCCTATCACGGATGATCTTGGCCAATATCGATTTAGTCGTGCAGCGATAAAGAGATGGCAACTCAAACTGCCAAAGGAAATTGAGAAAAAAACGACTTGGGTTGATTAACGAAGAAACGCTAAAAACAAAAAACCGGGCTTAGAGCCCGGTTTTTCAATCTTTGTAGCCTTAATTACTCAGCAGCTTCAACTTCAACAGCTTGAGCAGCTTCTGGACGACCTACTAGCTCGATGTAAGCCATTGGGGCTTTATCACCAGCACGTAAACCGCACTTAAGGATACGGGTGTAGCCACCAGGACGTTCCTGGTAACGTGGACCCAATTCAGTGAATAACTTACCTACGACTTCAGCGTCGCGAGTACGTGCAAACGCTAAACGACGGTTTGCAACGCTGTCACTCTTAGCAAGTGTTATCAGAGGCTCAACTACGCGACGCAGTTCTTTCGCTTTAGCTACGGTTGTCTTGATGATCTCATGACGAACCAGTGAGCTTGCCATGTTACGGAACATAGCTTGGCGGTGGCTGCTGTTGCGGTTAAGTTGACGACCACTCTTACGATGGCGCATGACCTAATCCTTATAACCTAAATCTGTACAAACCTGAGACTTATAGGTCGTCTGCTAAACTAGCTGGAGGCCAGTTTTCCAGACGCATACCTAACGACAGTCCGCGAGAAGCTAAAACGTCCTTAATTTCAGTAAGAGATTTCTTACCTAAGTTAGGGGTCTTGAGCAGCTCAACTTCAGTACGCTGTACCAGATCTCCGATGTAATGAATCGCTTCGGCTTTCAAACAGTTAGCCGAACGTACAGTTAGCTCTAAATCGTCGACAGGACGCAACAGAATCGGATCGAACTCCGGCTTCTCTTCTTTCATTTCTGGCTCAGTCACGTCGCGCAGCTCAACGAACGCATCCAGCTGTTCAGCTAAGATGGTTGCAGAACGACGGATAGCTTCCTCAGGATCGATAGTACCGTTAGTGGTCATATCAATAACGAGTTTATCTAAGTCAGTACGCTGTTCAACACGAGCTGCTTCTACATTGTAGGCAATACGTGCAACTGGCGAGAAAGAAGCATCAACCAGCAAACGACCGATTGGGCGATCATCGTCTTCAGTCTGTGCACGAGCAGATGCTGGCACATAACCACGACCACGCTCAACGCGAATACGCATGCTGATATCATTGTTACCTGTTAAATGACAGATAACATGATCAGGATTCACGATAGTGACATCACCATCATGCGTGATATCTGCTGCGATGACAGGGCCTGCGCCGGACTTGCTTAAAGTAAGCATAGCCTCGTCTTTACCCTCGATAGTCACTGCTAACCCTTTCAGGTTCAGCAAGATTTCAAGGATATCTTCTTGTACGCCTTCCTTACTGCTGTATTCGTGCAGTACGCCGTCAATCTCGACTTCGGTAACCGCGCAGCCGGGCATAGACGACAATAGGATGCGACGCAACGCGTTACCTAAAGTGTGGCCGAAACCACGCTCAAGCGGTTCCAAAGTAACCTTGGCACGTGTTGAGTTAACCTGCTCGATATCAACGAGACGCGGTTTAAGAAATTCTGTAACAGAACCCTGCATTGTGTCCTCTCTTGTTTGTTAGCTTTACTTAGAGTAAAGCTCGACGATCAGCTGTTCGTTAATTTCCGCAGACAAATCGCTACGTTCTGGAATACGCTTGAAAGCACCTTCCATTTTCGCGCTGTCGACTTCAACCCATGTAGGCTTCTCGCGTTGAGCAGCCACTTCTAAAGCCGCTTTGATACGAGCTTGAGTGCGTGACTTTTCACGGATGCTTACAACATCATTCGCAGACACTTTGAATGACGGAATGTTAACAACACGACCGTTAACCATAACAGATTTATGGCTTACTAGCTGACGTGATTCTGCACGAGTCGCACCGAAACCCATACGATAAACAACGTTATCTAAACGAGTTTCTAAAAGTTGCAACAGGTTCTCACCGGTGTTGCCTTTCAGACGTGCAGCCTCTTTGTAGTAGTTACGGAATTGTTTTTCTAACACACCGTAAATACGACGAACTTTTTGTTTTTCGCGTAACTGTAAACCGTACTCTGACAGACGTGGCTTACGAGCGCCATGCTGTCCTGGTGCAGATTCCAGTTTACACTTTGAATCGATTGCTCTCACACCGCTTTTTAAGAAAAGGTCAGTACCTTCTCGGCGGCTGAGCTTGAGCTTGGGACCCAAGTATCTTGCCATGATCTTTCTCCAACTATCCTAATGAAACGCGTTATACACGACGTTTTTTAGGAGGACGACAACCATTATGAGGGATCGGCGTCACATCGGTAATGTTGGTAATTTTGTAACCAACAGCGTTCAGCGCACGAATGGCTGATTCACGACCTGGACCTGGACCCTTCACAAACACTTCAAGGTTTTTTAAACCGTAGTCTTGAGCAGCAGCACCTGCACGCTCAGCAGCTACTTGAGCAGCAAATGGAGTAGATTTACGTGAACCACGGAAACCTGAACCACCTGAAGTAGCCCATGACAACGCATTACCTTGACGATCTGTAATGGTGACAATTGTGTTGTTGAAAGAAGCATGGATATGAGCCATGCCATCTGCAACCTGTTTACGTACGCGCTTACGCGGAGAACGTGACGGAACTTTAGCCATTGTCTACCTTCCCGTTACTTCTTAATTGGTTTACGTGGACCTTTACGCGTACGCGCATTGGTCTTAGTACGTTGCCCACGAAGAGGCAGGCTACGACGATGGCGGAGACCACGATAGCAACCAAGGTCCATCAGACGCTTGATGTTCATGGAAATCTCACGACGTAAGTCACCTTCTACTAAGTATTTGGCAACTTCTTCGCGTAGGGTGTCGATTTGAGCTTCGCTCAATTCCTTGATCTTAGCAGTTTCAGCAATTGACGTAGCTGCGCAGATTGCTCTAGCGCGAGTACGGCCGATGCCGAAAATTGCAGTCAATGCGATGACTGTATGCTTTTGATCAGGAATGTTAATGCCAGCGATACGGGCCACTATGCACTCCTTAAGTTAAAGGCCAACTGCGAAAAGCCCGAAAGGATACTCGACAGTTGACAGATTTGCAAACAATATTTTGTTCAGCCCAACATTGGGCTGAACAATCTTTCAATTAGCCTTGACGCTGTTTGTGTTTTGGTTCAACACAGATAACGCGTACAACGCCACTACGCTTGACGATCTTGCAGTTACGGCAGATCTTCTTCACGGAAGCTCGAACTTTCATTTCATCACTCCGTAAAGCTACTTAGCGACCAAAGCGATCTAAGTTCGCTTTGTTTACTAGGTTAGCTTTCTTCATCACAGACTCATACTGATGTGACATCATATGGGTCTGAACCTGAGCCATGAAGTCCATGATTACGACTACCATAATTAGTAGTGAAGTACCGCCAAAATAGAACTGTACTTTCCACGCAATTAACATGAACTCCGGAATTAAACAGATAAAGGTAATGTATAACGCGCCAGCTAATGTCAGGCGAGTCATTACTTTATCAATGTAACGCGAAGTCTGTTCTCCAGGACGGATCCCAGGGATGAATGCACCACTCTTCTTCAGGTTATCTGCTGTTTCACGTGGGTTAAATACCAACGCAGTATAAAAGAAACAGAAGAAGATAATCGCTGCTGCATACAATAATGAGTAAAGCGGTTGTCCTGGTGACACAGCCAGTGAAAAATCACTTAACCATGACATAGACTCATTTTGACCAAACCACTGAGCCAGTGTGCCTGGGAACAAAATGATGCTTGACGCAAAAATTGGTGGAATTACACCCGCCATGTTTATTTTCAGCGGCAAGTGAGTAGATTGCGCAGCGAAAACCTTACGGCCTTGCTGGCGCTTAGCGTAGTTAACGACGATACGACGTTGACCACGTTCTACAAACACCACGAAATAAGTCACAGCAAAAATAATTACCGCGAGCAACAACAATACTAACACATTCAGGTCACCTTGACGCGCCTGCTCAGCCGTTTGGCCGATAGCGGAAGGTAATCCAGCAACAATACCTGCGAAAATTAAAATCGAGATACCGTTACCTATACCTCGTTCGGTAATTTGCTCACCTAGCCACATGAGGAACATGGTTCCTGTTACTAAGCTCACAACCGCTACAAAGTAGAAACCGAATCCAATGTTGACCACAAGGCCAGGGACTAAGTTTGGTAACCCTGTTGCAATACCGATCGACTGGAATGTACCCAGCACCAACGTACCCCAACGTGTATACTGACTGATTTTTTTACGTCCAGACTCGCCTTCTTTTTTCAATTCAGCGAGTGCAGGATGCACAACAGTCAATAACTGCATGATAATCGACGCCGAAATATACGGCATGATACCTAATGCAAAGATAGAAGCACGGGAAAGAGCACCACCCGAGAACATGTTAAACATGCCAAGGATGGTACCTTTTTGCTGAGCAAACAGCTCTGCTAATACAGCTGCGTCAATACCAGGAATTGGCACAAACGAACCGGCTCTAAAGACGATAATCGCACCAATCACGAACAGGAGGCGAGCTTTCAATTCAGAAAGTCCACCTTTCGCGCTTTTTAAATCAAGTCCTGGTTTTGCCATCGACGTATTATTCCTCGATCTTACCGCCAGCAGCTTCAATCGCTGCACGTGCACCTTTGGTTACCTTCAGACCTTTTACGGTCACTGGGCGCTCAATGGTACCTGAAAGAACGATTTTCGCAAACTGGATGTTGCGAGTAATAACGTTCGCATCTTTCAGAGCGTTTAAGTCGATAACATCACCGTTAACTTTAGCCAGTTCGAGTACACGAACTTCAGCTGTTACCATAGCGCGACGCGAGGTAAAACCAAATTTAGGTAAACGGATCTTAAGTGGCATTTGACCACCCTCGAAGCCTGGGCGTACACCGCCACCGCTACGAGATTTTTGGCCTTTGTGACCACGACCAGCAGTTTTACCTAAGCCTGAACCCATACCACGGCCTACACGCTTTGGTGCATGCTTAGCGCCTGCAGCTGGAGATAGAGTATTTAAACGCATCTATTAATCCTCCACCTTAACCATGTAGTAGACCTTGTTGATCATACCGCGAACTGAAGGAGTATCTTCTAATTCAACAGTGTGACCAATGCGACGCAGACCAAGACCAGTTAAGGTCGCACGGTGCTTTGGTAAACGACCGATAGCACTTTTAGTCTGAGTAACTTTTACAGTTTTAGTTGCCATGGTGCATTACCCCCGAATTTCGTCAACATTCAGGCCACGCTTAGCTGCGATTTGCGAAGGTGACTTCATGTGCACCAGAGCATCTACAGTCGCGCGAACGATGTTGATCGGGTTAGTAGAACCGTATGCTTTTGACAGAACGTTATGAACGCCTGCTACTTCCAATACGGCACGCATTGCGCCACCGGCGATAATACCGGTACCCTGTGATGCTGGTTGCATGTATACACGTGAACCAGTATGACGACCTTTAACTGGGTGATGCAGAGTGCCTGCATTCAACTCAACGGTCACCATGTTACGACGGGCTTTTTCCATAGCTTTTTGAATCGCTGCTGGAACTTCGCGCGCTTTACCATAGCCATAGCCGACCTTACCGTTACCATCACCCACTACTGTTAGTGCAGTGAAGCTAAAGATACGACCGCCCTTAACTACTTTAGAAACACGATTAACTGCAATTAATTTCTCTTGCAGATCGTCTTTTTGCTGAGCTTCTAATTTAGCCATTTTTATAACCCCTTAGAACTGGAGGCCAGCTTCACGAGCAGCATCTGCCAGAGCAGCTACACGACCGTGATACTTGAAACCAGAACGATCGAACGCAACAGTAGTTACGCCTTTCTCGATCGCGCGTTCAGCAATAAATTTACCTACTGCTTTAGCCGCGTCTACGTTACCGGTACTCTTCAGTTGCTCTTTAACCGCTTTTTCCACGGTTGAAGCAGCTGCCACCACCTGAGCTTCAGGATTGATCACCTGAGCATAAATGTGACGCGGTGTACGATGTACAACCAGACGGTTCACGCCCAGCTCTTGGATCTTCTTACGAGCGCGAATAGCGCGACGTAAGCGAGATGTTTTCTTATCCATATCGCGTTACCTACTTCTTCTTAGCCTCTTTACGGCGTACTTCTTCGTCGTCATAGCGAACACCCTTGCCTTTGTATGGCTCTGGTGGACGGTATCCGCGAATCTCAGCAGCGACTTGGCCAATTAACTGCTTATCAACGCCACGTAGGACGATGTCAGTTTGGCTTGGACACTCTGCAGTAACGCCTGCGGGCAGTTTGTGTACTAACGGATGAGAGAAACCTAAAGTCAGGTCAATGTCAGAACCGACGAGCTTCGCACGGTAACCAACGCCAACTAACTTTAACTTACGCTCAAAACCTTGAGATACACCAACAACCATGTTGTTTACTAATGCACGTGTGGTACCAGCCTGTGCCCAAGCGCCAACAGCGCCTTCAACAGGTAGGAACTTGATCACGCCATCTTCAATAACAACATTGACCGCATTGTTGATCACTCGAGTCAGACTTCCTTTCGCGCCTTTGACGGTCAGGGTCTGTTCGTTTAAGGTCACCTCTACGCCAGCTGGAATAGATACTGGTGCTTTTGCTACACGAGACATTCCTAGCTCCTTATGCTACGTAGCAGATAACCTCGCCACCCATGCCTGCAAGGCGGGCGGCACGATCAGTCATCAGGCCTTTAGAAGTGGACACAATTGCGACACCCAGTCCGCCCATCACTTTTGGTAACTCGTTTTTACCTTTGTAAATACGAAGACCAGGACGGCTTACGCGCTGGATAGTCTCAACGACTGGTTGGCCTTGGAAATACTTTAAAGTGATTTCCAGTTCAGGCTTGGCTTCATCTGCTACGGCGTAATCAGCGATGTAACCTTCTTCTTTAAGCAGTTTCGCGATAGCGACTTTCAGCTTAGCAGAAGGCATCTTCACAGATACTTTGTTAGCAGCTTGGCCGTTACGAATACGGGTTAACATATCCGCAATAGGATCTTGCATGCTCATATTAGCTTACTCCGTGACAAGTGCTTACCAGCTAGCCTTACGCAGGCCAGGAACTTCACCACGCATGGTTGCTTCACGTAACTTGATACGGCTTAAACCGAACTTACGCAGGAAACCATGTGGGCGACCAGTTTGATTACAACGATTGCGTTGACGCGATGCGCTGGAATCACGTGGTAGAGCTTGCAGCTTTAATACTGCGTCCCAACGGTCTTCGTCAGAAGAAGCTGGACTTGCAATAATTGCTTTCAGAGCAGCGCGCTTTTCAGCGAACTTAGCTACGAGCTGTGCACGCTTTGCTTCACGTGCTTTCATTGATGTTTTTGCCATTACGCTACCCTTATTTCTTGAATGGGAAGTTAAAAGCGTCTAACAAAGCACGACCTTCTTCGTCAGAATTCGCAGAGGTAGTGATAACAATATCCATACCGCGAATTTTATCGATTTTATCGTAATCGATTTCTGGGAAAATGATCTGCTCACGCACGCCCATTGCGTAGTTACCACGGCCGTCGAACGCTTTAGCGCTCAGACCACGGAAGTCACGAATACGTGGGATTGCGATGTCAACTAAACGCTCTAAGAATTCCCACATACGCTCACCGCGCAGGGTCACTTTACAGCCAATAGGGTAGCCTTCACGGATTTTAAAACCAGCAACTGATTTACGAGCAACAGTCACTACTGGTTTTTGACCAGCGATTGCAGTCATGTCACGAACAGCATGTTCCATAACTTTTTTGTCTGCAACGGCTTCGCCAACACCCATGTTCAGGGTGATTTTCTCAATCCGAGGGACTTGCATGACACTGGTATAACCGAACTTTTTAGTCAGTTCAGCGACAACAGTCTCTTGATATTTATCATGCAGTTTCGCCATCGTTTACTCCAGTTACTTAACGAGTTCACTGTTCGATTTAAAGAAACGAACTTTTTTGCCGTCTTCAAATCGGAAACCAACACGATCCGCCTTGCCAGTGACAGGGTTAAAGATCGCAACATTTGATGCTTGAATCGGTGCTTCTTTCTCAACAATACCACCGGCTACACCCAGTTGTGGGTTTGGCTTTTGGTGTTTCTTGACAAGATTGATGCCTTCAACAATTAACTTACCAGTAGGTAAAACTTGAGCAACTTTAGCGCGTTTGCCCTTGTCTTTACCTGCTAATACGATTACTTCGTCTTGACGACGGATTTTAGCTGCCATTTTGAAGCTCCTTACAGTACTTCTGGTGCCAGCGAGACAATCTTCATGAACTGCTCAGAGCGCAATTCACGTGTCACTGGTCCAAAGATACGAGTGCCAATCGGCTGCAGGTTGTTGTTCAGAAGAACTGCTGCATTCCGATCGAAGCGAATGACAGAACCGTCTGGACGACGTACGCCTTTCTTAGTACGGACTACCACCGCGTTATACACATCACCTTTCTTCGCTTTAGCGCGAGGAATTGCTTCTTTAACAGAAACCTTGATGATGTCGCCGATACCGGCATAACGACGATGAGAGCCACCCAAGACCTTAATACACTGAACTCTGCGTGCGCCGCTGTTACATGCGACGTCAAGAGTCGATTGCATTTGGATCATTTTAAGTGCTCCGCTATCGTTACTACACAATTCCCACAATTGGGACTATAAACACCATTTTTGCTTTGAATTTAGTCAAAAATGGCGCGCAAATATAACACCATAAATATGGAATGTATAGTATTAAAAAACAAACGGCCCCAAATACTGGAGCCGTTTACCTAAATACCTAATATAATTAGGCCTTTGATACTACTTCAACCAGAGTCCAAGATTTAGTCTTAGACAGAGGACGACATTCGCGGATCGCTACTACATCGCCTTCGTTGCACTGATTAGCTTCATCGTGTGCATGGATCTTAGTCGTACGCTTAATGTACTTCCCATAGATTGGGTGTTTCACTTGGCGTTCGATAGCTACAGTAATGGTTTTATCCATTTTGTTGCTTGTCACACGACCTTGCAAAGTACGGATTTTATCAGACATTATGCACCCGCCTTAGAAGTAATAATGGTCTTAACGCGCGCAATGTTACGGCGCACTAATTTCAGTTGATGAGTCTGAGTCAACTGACCAGTGGCGTGTTGCATACGCAGGTTGAACTGCTCACGCAGCAGACCAAGTAGTTCAGCGTTCAGTTCTTCAACGCTCTTTTCTCTTAGTTCGCTCGCTTTCATTACATCACCGTCTTAGTTACGAAGGTAGTCTTAATTGGAAGCTTGGCAGCAGCTAAAGCAAACGCTTCACGAGCGATCACTTCAGAAACACCATTCATCTCATAAAGAACCTTACCAGGTTGAATCTGACATACCCAGTATTCAACGTTACCTTTACCTTTACCCATACGCACTTCAAGAGGCTTAGAGGTAATTGGTTTGTCCGGGAAAACTCGAATCCAAATTTGTCCCTGACGCTTAATGTGACGTGTCATGGCACGACGTGCAGATTCGATCTGACGAGCAGTTAAACGACCACGGCCGACTGCTTTCAGACCAAAAGTACCAAAGCTAACTTCGGTACCGTTCGCTAGACCGCGGTTGCGGCCTTTGAACATCTTGCGAAACTTCATACGTTTAGGTTGCAGCATTGCCGGCTCTCCTATTTACCACGAGGCTTGCGCTTAGGTTGCTGCTGTTTCGGCTCTTCAATCTGTGGCAGCATTCCGTCCAGAACTTCACCTTTGAAGATCCAAACTTTAATACCAATCACACCGTATTGAGTGTGACTTTCAGAGGTTGAATAGTCGATATCAGCACGCAGTGTATGCAAAGGTACACGACCTTCACGGTACCACTCAGAGCGCGCAATCTCAGCACCGCCTAAACGGCCACTAACTTCAACTTTGATACCTTGAGCACCAATACGCATTGCGTTTTGTACTGCACGCTTCATAGCGCGACGGAACATAACACGACGCTCTAATTGCTGTGCAATTGAGTCAGCAACTAACTTGGCATCTAGCTCAGGTTTACGGATCTCAGCGATGTTAATTTGAGCAGGAGTGCCAGCCAGTTTTGAAACTGCAGCACGCAATACTTCAACGTCTTCACCTTTCTTACCGATCACAACGCCTGGACGGGCAGTGTGAATAGTAACGCGGATGCTTTTCGCTGGGCGTTCGATAACAATCTTAGATACTGATGCAGCTTGCAGTTTGTCTGCAAGATACTTACGCACTTCCCAGTCGCTGTTCAGGTTATTTGCATAATCTGACTTATCTGCGTACCAGGTAGAGATCCAAGGCTTGGTGATACCCAGACGGATACCATTAGGATGTACTTTCTGTCCCATTGCTCTCTCCTAGCGATCTGATACAACCACAGTGATGTGGCTGGTACGCTTCATGATACGATCAGCGCGGCCTTTAGCACGTGGCATGATACGCTTCATAGTTGGACCCTCGTCAACGAAGACGGCGCCTACTTTTAGCTCATCAATGTCAGCGCCTTCGTTGTGTTCGGCGTTTGCGATAGCTGAGTCAAGTACTTTTTTAACCAGTACGGCGGCTTTCTTTGGGCTGAAAGTCAGAATTTCGAGGGCCTTAGCAACAGGCAAACCACGAATTTGATCAGCAACTAGACGAGCCTTCTGCGCAGACGTACGGGCAAAACGATGTTTAGCTAAAACTTCCATCTTATTCCTCCCGTATTAACGCTTCTTCGCTTTCTTATCAGCAGCATGGCCGCGATAAGTGCGAGTTGGTGAGAATTCACCAAGTTTGTGGCCGATCATTTCGTCAGTTACGAACACAGGAACGTGCTGACGACCATTATGGACAGCGATGGTCAAACCAATCATATTTGGAATGATCATAGAGCGACGTGACCAAGTCTTAATAGGCTTCTTGTCACCTGCTTCCATCGCTTTCTCTACCTTCTTCAGCAAGTGCAGGTCAATGAAGGGACCTTTCTTGAGAGAACGTGGCATGGCGAATCCTCTTACTATTTATTACGACGACGTACGATGTACTTGTCAGTGCGCTTGTTACTACGAGTCTTATAACCCTTAGTTGGCACACCCCATGGAGTCACTGGGTGACGACCACCAGAAGTACGGCCTTCACCACCACCGTGTGGATGGTCTACCGGGTTCATTGCAACACCGCGAACTGTTGGGCGAACGCCTCTCCAGCGCTTAGCACCTGCTTTACCTAACTGGCGTAGCATGTGTTCGGCATTACCAACTTCACCAAATGTTGCGCGGCAATCAACTGGCACTTTGCGCATTTCGCCAGAGCGAAGACGTAAAGTGGCATATGCGCCATCACGAGCAACAACTTGTACATAAGCACCCGCTGAACGCGCGATCTGAGCACCTTTACCAGGCTTCATTTCTACAGCGTGCACAACAGAACCTACTGGAATGTTGCGCAGTGGCATTGCGTTACCGGTTTTGATTTCGGCTTCAACACCAGACTGGATCTTGTCGCCAGCTTGCATGCCTTTAGCAGCAAGGATGTAACGACGCTCACCATCCGCATACAGTACTAACGCGATGTGCGCAGTACGGTTTGGATCGTATTCCAGACGCTCAATTTTTGCAGGGATACCGTCTTTATCGCGTTTGAAGTCGATTAAACGGTAGTGCTGCTTGTGACCGCCACCAACGTGACGAACAGTGATACGGCCAGTGTTGTTACGGCCACCACTTTTAGATTTTTTCGCCAACAGGCCAGCAAAAGGTTTACCCTTGTGCAGGTCAGAGTTCACCACTTTAACAACGTGGCGACGACCTGGAGAGGTTGGCTTACACTTAATAACTGCCATGATAATTCTCCTTTGCTTACTCAGCGCCGCCGACGAAATCGATGTCAGCACCAGCAGCTAAAGTCACGTAGGCTTTTTTCCAATCGCTACGACGGCCAGCACGGCCACCAGTACGTTTAGTTTTGCCTTTGCTCACTAAAGTGCGAACTGATTCGACTTCAACTTCAAATAGCTTAGCAACAGCAGCTTTGATTTCAGCTTTAGTTGCATCGATAGCTACGCGGAAAACAACAGTGTTGTGCTTCTCAGCATTCACAGTGCTCTTTTCAGAGATGTGAGGTGCAAGAATTACTTTTAGCAAACGTTCTTCGCGGATCATCATGCTAGCATCTCCTCGATTTGCTTAACTGCATCAGCAGTCACAAGCACTGTGTTGAACGCGATCAGACTTACTGGGTCTAGACCTGCAACGTCACGAACGTCAACCTTATACAGGTTGCGAGCTGCTAAGAATAAATTCTCGTCAACTTCTGAAGTCACAATTAACACGTCTTCTAAGTTCATTGCTTTCAGTTTAGCTTTCAGCTCTTTAGTTTTAGGAGCTTCAACGCTGAATGATTCAACAACAACCAGACGGTCTTGACGTACCAGCTCAGACAGAATGCTTTTCAGCGCGCCGCGGTACATCTTCTTGTTAACTTTTTGGCTGTGATCTTGAGTTTTAGCAGCGAAAGTTACGCCACCGCCACGCCAGATTGGGCCCTTAACACCACCCGCACGAGCGCGTCCAGTGCCTTTTTGGCGCCATGGCTTTTTGCCAGAGCCAGTTACTTCCGCACGAGTCTTTTGAGCACGAGTGCCCTGACGTGCGTTTGCAGCGTATGCTACAACTACCTGATGAACCAGTGCCTCGTTAAAGTCACGGCCGAAGGTAGTTTCGGAAACTTCAAGAGCGCTTTGCGCGTCTTTCAATACCAATTCCATTACTATCTCCTCAGACCTTAAGCTTTAACTGCAGGCTTGATGATCAGGTCGCCGTTAGTTGCGCCCGGAACAGCACCTTTAACCAGTAGCAGGTTACGTTCAACATCTACACGTACAACGTCTAGATTTTGAGTAGTAACACGCTCGGCACCCATGTGGCCTGACATTTTCTTGCCTTTAAATACGCGACCAGGCGTTTGGTTCTGACCGATAGAACCGTTCGAACGGTGCGACAAAGAGTTACCGTGAGTCATATCTTGAGTACGGAAGTTCCAACGCTTAACGCCGCCTTGGAAACCTTTACCTTTAGATTGACCAGTAACGTCAACTTTCGCTACATCAGCGAAGATACCTACATTTAGCTCAGCACCAACTTCAATGCCTTCGCCTTCACCGTCTGCCAGACGCAATTCCCACAGTCCACGACCGGCTTCAACACCGCTCTTGGCAAAGTGACCTGCTTCTGGTTTAGTGATGCGATTGGCTTTTTTGGTACCAGTAGTAACTTGAAGAGCACGGTAACCGTCAGTTTCTAAAGTTTTCACTTGAGTAACACGGTTGCCAGCAACTTCAATTACTGTAACAGGTATAGAAACACCATCTTCAGTGAAGATGCGAGTCATACCAACTTTACGACCAATAAGACCGATAGCCATCTCTCAAACCTCTTCTAAGGATCTCAATTAACCCAAGCTAATCTGTACGTCGACACCAGCCGCAAGATCTAAACGCATTAGAGCGTCTACAGTCTTTTCAGTTGGCTCTACGATGTCAACCAGGCGCTTGTGAGTACGTAATTCGTACTGGTCACGAGCATCTTTATTAACGTGCGGAGAGATCAAAACGGTATAACGCTCTTTGCGCGTAGGTAGTGGAATTGGACCACGTACTTGGGCGCCTGTACGCTTAGCAGTTTCAACGATTTCCGCTGTAGACTGATCAATTAAGCGATGATCAAATCCTTTTAAGCGGATACGGATTCTTTGGTTCTGCATTGACCAGAGCTCCTAAAATGGACACATAAAAAATCACCCTCTAGCTTCTTCCTTACTGGAAAAGCAGAGCGAGATGATTTAACCGTTCGACTCCCAATCGGAGCCGCTATGATAATGACAAGTTCATTGACTCATCATTTAATTCGCTAACCTAGGTTAACGAGGGGGCCATTATACTTATCTAAAATTAGATTTCAAGCCCGCTGTGTAAATAGTCATCAAAAAGACTATTTAACTTCAGAGTGCCAAGCATTTTACACAAATTTCAGAATAACACCAGCCCAAAATAAAAAAGGAAGCCGAAGCTTCCTTTTTCAGTACTATAGCAAGTTCGCGATTAAGCGAAAATCTTAGCAACAACACCAGCGCCTACTGTACGGCCACCTTCACGGATTGCGAAGCGTAAACCTTCGTCCATCGCGATTGGGCAGATCAGAGTCACTTTCATCTTGATGTTGTCGCCTGGCATTACCATCTCTACGCCTTCTGGCAGTTCGATAGTGCCTGTCACGTCAGTTGTACGGAAGTAGAACTGTGGACGGTAGCCTTTGAAGAATGGAGTGTGACGACCACCTTCTTCTTTTGACAGAACGTATACTTCTGATTCAAAAGTAGTGTGTGGGTTGATTGAACCTGGCTTAGATAATACTTGACCACGTTCTACGTCATCACGCTTAGTACCACGTAACAGGATACCACAGTTCTCACCTGCACGACCTTCGTCAAGCAGCTTACGGAACATTTCAACACCAGTACAGGTTGTCTTAGTGGTTGCACGGATACCAACGATTTCTACTTCGTCACCAACACGTACGATACCACGCTCAACACGACCTGTTACTACTGTACCACGGCCAGAGATTGAGAATACGTCTTCGATTGGCATCAGGAATGGCTTATCGATATCACGCTCTGGTTCTGGAATGTAAGAATCCAGTGCAGCGGCTAATTCGATGATCTTAGCTTCCCACTCTGGCTCGCCTTCTAGCGCTTTCAGAGCAGAACCTTGGATAACTGGTAAGTCATCACCAGGGAAGTCGTATTCTGATAACAGTTCACGTACTTCCATTTCTACTAATTCTAACAGTTCAGCATCGTCAACCATGTCACACTTGTTCATGAATACGATGATGAATGGTACGCCTACTTGGCGAGACAGCAGGATGTGCTCACGAGTTTGTGGCATTGGACCGTCAGTAGAAGCTACTACCAGGATCGCGCCGTCCATCTGTGCAGCACCAGTGATCATGTTTTTAACATAGTCAGCGTGGCCTGGGCAGTCTACGTGTGCGTAGTGGCGAGTTGGTGTATCGTATTCGATGTGAGAGGTATTGATGGTAATACCGCGCTCACGCTCTTCTGGAGCGTTATCGATTTGAGAGAAGTCTTTAGCTTCACCACCGTAGGTCTTAGCCAGTACGTGAGAGATAGCTGCAGTCAGAGTGGTTTTACCATGGTCAACGTGACCGATGGTGCCCACGTTAACGTGAGGCTTATTACGTTCAAATTTAGCTTTTGCCACGATATATTCCTTTCTTTTCAGAATAATCCTGTATCAACAGGACCATATTACATTTATGTCGTAACTTAAAATTAGCTACGAGATTCAATAATCGCTTTCGCAATGTTTTGCGGTGCATCAGTGTACTTCAAAAACTCCATGGAGTAGGAAGCACGACCCTGAGTCGCAGAACGCAAATCAGTTGCATAACCAAACATTTCAGAAAGAGGCACTACAGCATGGACTATTTTGATGCCACCGAAGCCATCATCCATACCTTCAATCAAACCACGACGACGGTTTAAGTCACCAACCACATCGCCCATGTAGTTCTCAGGAGTAGTTACTTCTACTTTCATGCAAGGCTCGAGCAACACAGGATTCGCTTCGAGCGCACCCTTTTTGAAGCCCATAGAACCCGCAATTTTGAACGCCATTTCATTCGAGTCCACATCGTGATATGAACCGTCGAACAGAGTGACCTTCACGTCCAACACAGGGAAGCCGGCGAGAACACCGTTCTTCATCTGCTCTTGGATACCTTTATCAACCGCAGGAATGAATTCACGTGGAACTACACCCCCAACGATCGCGTTGATAAATTCGTAACCAGCGCCTTCTTCATTAGGCTCTAGTTTTAACCAAACATGACCGAATTGTCCACGGCCACCTGATTGGCGTACAAATTTACCTTCAGCCTCGACTGATGCGCGAATGGTTTCGCGGTAGGCCACTTGTGGCTTACCTACGTTACACTCAACACCAAATTCGCGACGCATACGGTCTACGATAATGTCTAAGTGTAACTCACCCATTCCAGAAATCAGTGTTTGTGATGATTCTTCGTCAGTCTCAACCCGGAAAGATGGATCTTCTGCTGCGAGTTTTTGCAGCGCGATACCCATTTTATCTTGGTCTGCTTTAGACTTAGGCTCAACGGCAATGGTAATTACTGGCTCAGGGAACTCCATGCGTTCCAAGATCACCTTATGATCAGGATCACAAAGTGTATCACCCGTGGTGACTTCTTTCAGACCGATAGCCGCAGCGATATCACCTGCACGTACTTCTTTCAGTTCGGTACGGTCGTTAGCGTGCATTTGCACGATACGGCCGATACGTTCACGCTTCTGTTTAACAGAGTTATAAACGCCAGAACCTGATTCGAGTACGCCAGAGTACACGCGAATAAAGGTCAAAGTGCCCACGAACGGGTCTGTAGCAATCTTAAATGCCAACGCCGCAAAAGGGGCATTGTCATCTGATGGGCGCTCAACTTCTTGCTCATCGTCATCAATGCCCTTAATTGGAGGCACATCGACAGGGGCTGGCAAGAATTCCACAACCGCATCAAGAACCGCTTGAACGCCTTTGTTCTTAAATGCAGAACCACAGGTCGCTAAAACGATTTCATTATTAATAGTACGCTGACGCAGTGCCTTTTTGATCTCGTCTTCTGACAGTGTGCCTTCTTCAAGGTACTTGTCCATCAGTTCATCCGAGGCCTCGGCTGCTGCCTCAACCAGATACTCATGCATCTCAGCCGCTTTATCGGCTAACTCTGCAGGGATCTCTTCATAAGAGAAAGTCATACCCTGGTCCGCTTCGTTCCAGTTAATGGCTTTCATCTTGATTAAGTCGATCACGCCAGTGAAGTTTTCTTCTGCACCGATATTCAGTTGAATTGGCACACAAGTCGCTCCTAGGCGAGTTCTGATTTGCTTCACTACACGTTCAAAGTCCGCACCTGCGCGGTCCATCTTGTTAACAAACACTAAGCGTGGAACGCGGTATTTGTCAGCTTGACGCCAAACGGTTTCTGATTGAGGTTCAACACCTGAAGAACCACAGAAAACCACGACAGCGCCGTCGAGAACGCGCAAAGAACGTTCAACTTCAATAGTGAAGTCAACGTGACCAGGGGTATCGATGATATTGATGCGGTGTTCAGTGAATTGAGCATCCATACCACGCCAGAATGTGGTTACAGCAGCCGAGGTGATAGTAATACCACGCTCTTGCTCTTGTACCATCCAGTCAGTGGTTGCGGCGCCGTCATGCACCTCACCGATTTTATGAGACAAACCGGTATAGAACAGAACACGTTCTGTTGTGGTGGTTTTACCTGCGTCCACATGAGCACAAATACCGATATTACGATAACGCTCAATTGGGGTTGTACGAGCCACTATTATACCCTCTCCACCAAGACAGGTGCCTTGGCAATATCAACAACAATGGTGTGGGCCTAAGCCCACACCATCAGATTACCAACGGTAATGAGCAAAGGCCTTGTTAGCTTCAGCCATGCGGTGCACGTCTTCACGCTTCTTAACAGCAGTACCTTTGTTTTCAGACGCATCTAGCATTTCACCTGCTAGACGTAAAGCCATAGATTTTTCACCACGCTTACGAGCAGCTTCAACTAACCAGCGCATCGCCAGTGCGTTACGACGCACAGGACGAACTTCACATGGTACCTGGTAAGTAGAACCACCAACGCGACGAGATTTAACTTCGACTGATGGGCGTACGTTGTCCAGGGCTGCTTCAAGAACGTCTAAATGGTTAGCGCCTTTCTTTTCAGCGATAACATCTAGCGCCTTGTAAATGATTTTTTCTGCAGTCGACTTTTTGCCGTCTTGCATAATGACGTTGATGAACTTAGCCAGCAACTCACTGTGAAACTTTGGATCTGGTAGGATTTTACGTTGTCCTACAACGCGACGTCTTGGCATAACAATTCTCCGTATGCTTCAGGGATTTCCAAAACTGGAATTCTCAAAATAAAACTAGCTTGGCCTTACTTAACGGATTGCGTTAAGACTTAGGACGCTTAGCACCGTACTTAGAACGACCTTGGCGACGAGTGTTCACGCCAGCACAGTCTAGGGCGCCACGAACAGTGTGATAGCGCACACCTGGTAAGTCTTTAACACGACCACCACGGATTAAGATCACGCTGTGTTCCTGCAGGTTGTGGCCTTCACCGCCGATGTACGAAGTAACTTCGAAACCGTTAGTTAAGCGCACACGAGCTACTTTACGTAGTGCAGAGTTAGGTTTTTTAGGGGTAGTAGTGTACACACGTGTACATACACCACGTTTTTGTGGGCACGCGTTCAACGCAGGCACGTTAGTCTTGTCGACTTTAGGTGCGCGTGGCTTACGTACCAACTGGTTTACAGTTGCCATGTATAGCTCCGAAACAGTTGAATCAAACTCAACGATAAGGTGTGAAAAATCTATATCCCACAATGGTGGGACGCGGAATTTTAGAAAGGTAATGCCTGACTGTCAAGAAATAGCCAACTTTTGCGGCATTTTACAATAAAAAAGGCGCCATAGGCGCCTTTTTGTTACAAACTGATTACTTAATCTTGGCTACCAGCCAGGTTTAAGAGGTCTGCAAGGTTTTGTTCTGCTTCACTTGCAGTGATCTTATTCACTACAACTGGCTCGTCTTTCTTAGCACGGGCATCGTTACGGGTCTTGTGATAAGCATAACCAGTTCCAGCTGGGATCAGACGGCCAACGATTACGTTCTCTTTCAGACCACGTAAGTTATCAGACTTACCACCTACGGCAGCTTCTGTCAGTACGCGAGTGGTTTCTTGGAACGATGCTGCAGAGATAAACGATTCTGTTGCCAGAGACGCTTTGGTAATACCCAGCAGTTCACGCTCGAAGGTCGCAGGCACTTTGCCTTGTTCGATCAGGTCGCGGTTAGCGATCTTCACGCGAGACACTTCAACTTGTTCGCCTTCTAAGAACTCACTGTCACCCGCAGAGGTGATCACGCACTTACGCAGCATTTGACGGATGATCACTTCGATATGCTTATCGTTGATCTTCACGCCTTGTAAACGGTATACGTCTTGTACTTCGTTCACAATGTAGTTTGCTACGTTGTGGATGCCACGTAGACGCAGAATGTCGTGCGCCGCTTCTGGACCGTCAGCAATAACTTCACCACGTTCGACTTTTTCACCTTCGAACACGTTTAAGTTACGCCATTTCGGGATCATCTCTTCGTACTGTTCACCGCCATCCGCTGGTGTAATCACCAGACGACGCTTGCCTTTGGTCTCTTTACCAAACGAGATGGTACCAGAGATTTCCGCCAGAATAGCTGGCTCTTTTGGCTTACGAGCTTCGAACAGGTCAGCAACGCGTGGTAGACCACCCGTGATGTCGCGTGTTTTAGACGATTCTTGTGGAATACGTGCTAACGCGTCACCCACGGCGATTTGCGCGTTGTCGTCGAGGTTAACGATCGCACTGCCTGGTAAGAAGTATTGTGCTGGTACTTCAGTACCTGGGATCATCAGGTCGCTACCATCGGCACCAACCAGACGGATCATTGGGCGCATTTCTTTACCCGCTGAACCACGTTGACCCACGTCGAGGATCACGATTGAAGACAGACCAGTCAGTTCGTCTGTTTGACGAGTCATGGTCACGCCGTCGATCATGTCAACGAACTTAATACTACCCGCCACTTCAGTGATGATTGGGTGAGTATGTGGATCCCAGTTAGCGATGATATCGCCCGCTTCTACCGCAGCTTCTTCTAACTTCTCGAGCACAGTACCGTAAGGCACTTTATAACGCTCTTTCTCACGACCTAATTCGTCGATGATCGCCAGTTCAGAAGAACGAGAAACGATAACCAGCTTGCCGTCAGTGTTAGTTACGTACTTAGCGTTGTGCAGTTTCAACGAACCAGAGTTCTTCACTTGAACGTTGTTTTCTGCAGACGCTCTCGATGCCGCACCACCGATGTGGAACGTACGCATCGTTAACTGTGTACCTGGTTCACCGATTGATTGCGCCGCGACAACACCGATGGCTTCGCCGTGGTTAATCAGGTGACCACGGGCTAGGTCACGTCCATAACATGCCGCACACACACCGAAGTCGGTATCACAGGTAATTACTGAACGTACAATCACTTCGTCGATTGAGTGTTCTTCTAACTTGTCACACCATGCTTCATCGAGCAGAGTGTTACGTGGTGCAAGCACATCTTCTGTACCTGGGTACAGAACATCAACCGCAACCACACGACCCAGTACGCGTTCACGTAATGGCTCAACAACGTCACCACCTTCGATCAGCGGCTTCATTGTCAGACCTTCGTGAGTACCACAATCGTCTTCGATGACCACTAAGTCTTGAGCAACGTCAACCAGACGACGAGTCAGGTAACCCGAGTTCGCTGTCTTCAATGCGGTATCGGCTAGACCTTTACGCGCACCGTGGGTTGAGATGAAGTACTGAAGAACGTTCAGACCTTCACGGAAGTTCGCCACGATTGGGGTTTCGATGATCGAACCGTCTGGTTTCGCCATCAGACCACGCATACCCGCTAACTGACGGATCTGTGCGGCACTACCACGAGCGCCCGAGTCGGCCATCATGTAAATGCTGTTGAACGAAGCTTGTTTCTCTTCAACGCCATCACGGTTAATCACTGTCTCAGTTGACAGGTTTTCCATCATCGCTTTAGAAACTTTTTCGTTCGCACTTGCCCAGATGTCGATTACTTTGTTGTAACGCTCACCCGCAGTCACCAGACCTGATTGGAACTGCTCTTGAATTTCGAGCACTTCTGCTTCAGCGTCAGCAACTAAGGTGTACTTCTCAGCTGGGATCACCATGTCGTCGATACCGACAGATGCACCAGAGATAGTGGCGTAACGGAAACCTGTGTACATCAGTTGGTCAGCGAAGATAACGGTATCTTTCAGACCTAATTGACGGTAACAAGTGTTCAATAGTTTAGAAATCTGCTTTTTGCCCATGTTCTGGTTAACCAGATCAAATGACAAACCTGCTGGCAGAATTTGTGACAGCAGAGCACGACCAACAGTAGTATCTACGATACGACGCTGTTCAGTACGCTCACCATTGTCCCCGATAACGGTTTCAGTGATACGCACTTTCACGCGAGCATGCAGTTCAGCAGCGCCAGTTGCGTAAGCTTTTTCAACTTCAGCAACAGACATAAAGTACATACCTTCACCACGGCCGTTGATACGCTCACGGCTGGTGTAGTACAGACCTAATACTACGTCTTGAGACGGCGTGATTACAGGCTCGCCGTTCGCAGGTGACAGGATGTTGTTGGTAGACATCATCAGGGCACGAGCTTCAAGCTGCGCTTCCAGTGTTAACGGTACGTGTACCGCCATTTGGTCACCGTCGAAGTCGGCGTTGTATGCCGCACAAACGAGTGGGTGTAACTGGATGGCTTTACCTTCAATCAGTACAGGTTCGAACGCTTGGATACCCAGTCTGTGCAGTGTTGGTGCACGGTTAAGCATCACTGGATGTTCGCGGATCACTTCATCCAGAACGTCCCAAACTTCCGCCACTTCACGCTCTACCATCTTCTTAGCAGCTTTGATGGTTGTCGCTAAGCCACGACCTTCCAGCTTGCCATAGATGAATGGCTTGAACAGTTCCAGTGCCATCTTCTTAGGAAGACCACATTGGTGCAGACGTAAAGTAGGACCTACGGTAATTACCGAACGACCAGAGTAGTCTACACGCTTACCTAACAAGTTCTGACGGAAACGACCTTGTTTACCTTTGATCATATCGGCCAAAGATTTCAGAGGACGTTTGTTAGAACCGGTAATTGCACGACCACGACGACCGTTATCTAATAGCGCATCAACAGACTCTTGTAACATACGCTTTTCGTTGCGTACGATGATGTCCGGCGCAGCTAAATCTAACAGACGCTTCAAACGGTTGTTACGGTTGATCACGCGGCGGTACAGATCGTTCAGATCTGAAGTCGCGAAGCGGCCGCCATCGAGCGGTACCAGCGGACGTAAGTCAGGTGGTAACACAGGCAGTACTTTTAAGATCATCCACTCTGGCTTGTTGCCAGACGTGTGGAATGCTTCCATCAACTTAAGACGCTTGGTCACTTTCTTGCGACGAGTCTCAGAGTTGATTGATGGCAGCTCTTCACGCATTTGTTCGATTTCTTTTTCGAGATCGATTGCGCGCAGCAGTTCTAATACCGCTTCAGCACCCATCTTAGCTTCGAATTCGTCACCGTATTCTTCTAATGCGTCCAGATAGTTTTCTTCTGTCAGCATTTGGCCACGTTCAAGGCTGGTCATGCCAGGCTCGATCACGACGAAAGATTCAAAATACAGTACGCGTTCGATATCACGCAGCGTCATGTCCAGCATTAAACCGATACGGGACGGCAGTGATTTCAAGAACCAAATGTGGGCAACTGGGCTAGCCAGTTCAATGTGACCCATACGCTCACGACGTACTTTAGTCTGGGTAACTTCTACACCACACTTTTCACAGATCACACCACGGTGCTTCAAACGTTTGTACTTACCGCACAAACATTCGTAATCTTTGACCGGGCCAAAGATACGCGCACAGAACAGACCTTCACGCTCAGGCTTGAAGGTACGGTAGTTAATGGTTTCTGGCTTCTTAACTTCACCAAAAGACCAAGAACGGATCAGATCAGGCGATGCCAGACCAATTTTGATGCCGTTAAATTCTTCAGTCTTGCTTTGCTGTTTCAGAAACTTTAATAAGTCTTTCACGTTTCTCTCCTGAAGGAGTTAAACCGGGTGCTCCGCTCGCACGGAGCACCATTCTGTTGCCAAACGCGGCTAAATACCTGCGCTTATTCCTGATCCAACTCGATGTTGATACCGAGTGAACGGATCTCCTTCAGTAATACGTTGAAGGACTCTGGCATGCCAGGCTGCATCTGATGGTTACCGTCGACGATGTTCTTATACATCTGAGTACGACCGTTAACGTCATCCGATTTCACGGTGAGCATTTCTTGAAGCGTATAAGCGGCACCGTATGCTTCGAGTGCCCACACTTCCATCTCCCCGAAACGCTGACCACCGAACTGAGCTTTACCGCCCAGTGGTTGTTGAGTCACTAAGCTGTACGAACCGGTAGAACGGGCGTGCATCTTATCGTCAACTAAGTGGTTCAGTTTGAGCATGTACATGTAACCTACAGTTACTGGACGCTCAAATTCGTTACCGGTACGACCATCAAATAATTTCAGCTGACCAGAGGTTGGCAAGCCTGCAAGCTCAAGCATCTGCTTGATCTCTTTCTCTTTAGCACCGTCGAAGGCTGGCGTAGCAACTGGGATACCGCCTTTCAGGTTGTTCGCTAAGCGCAGTAACTCATCGTCAGTGAATGAATCGATGTCAACGCGCTGCTGCACTTCGTCACCTAATTCGTACACTTGCTTGATGTAGCTACGAACTTCTGCAAGTCCCTTCTCGCGCTGATCTTCCAGCATGGCAGCAATCTTGTTACCAATACCTTTAGCAGCAGCACCTAAGTGAACTTCAAGAACCTGACCGATGTTCATACGTGATGGAACGCCTAGCGGGTTCAATACGATGTCCACAGGGTTGCCTTGCTCGTCGTACGGCATGTCTTCAATTGGGTTAATCTTAGAGATAACACCCTTGTTACCGTGACGACCCGCCATCTTGTCACCTGGTTGGATAGTACGTTTAACCGCTAAGTAAACCTTAACGATCTTCAGTACGCCTGGTGCCAAGTCATCACCTTGGGTGATCTTGCGACGTTTGATTTCAAACTTCTTATCGAAGTCTGCTTTCAGCTCTTCATGCTGTTCAGCTAATTGCTCAAGTTCAGTTTGTTTGGTTTCATCGTCAATGACCTGAACCAATACATCTTTACGTGGCAATGCTGCGATTTGTGCTTCAGTGAAACCGGCACTTAATAATAAGTTGCGCGCACGGCTCAATACGCCTTCTTCAAGGATCTTGAACTCTTCGCCTAAGTCTTTACGAGCTTGGGCAATGTGCATTTCTTCGATTTCAATGGCGCGTTTGTCTTTCTCAACGCCGTCACGGGTAAATACCTGAACGTCGATGATGGTACCTTTAACAGAGTTAGGTACACGCAGTGAGCTGTCTTTCACATCAGACGCTTTCTCACCGAAGATGGCACGCAGTAACTTCTCTTCTGGCGTCAGTTGTGTTTCGCCTTTTGGCGTCACTTTACCTACCAGAATGTCACCGCCCTTCACTTCTGCACCGATGTAAACGATACCAGACTCGTCGAGTTTCGACAGAGCAGATTCACCTACGTTTGGAATGTCAGCAGTGATTTCTTCGCTACCCAGCTTGGTATCACGAGCGATACAAGACAGCTCTTGAATGTGGATAGTGGTGAAACGGTCTTCCTGTGCAACACGCTCAGAAATTAAGATCGAGTCTTCGAAGTTGTAACCGTTCCAAGGCATGAACGCGATACGCATGTTCTGGCCAAGGGCTAAGTCACCTAAGTCAGTAGACGGACCGTCTGCTAACACGTCACCACGAACCACTGGCTCACCAACAGAACAGCAAGGACGTTGGTTGATACAAGTGTTTTGGTTAGAACGGGTGTACTTAGTCAGGTTGTAAATGTCGATACCCGCTTCGCCTGGGCGCAGCTCGTCTTCATTTACTTTAACTACGATACGGCTCGCATCAACGTAATCGATCACACCGCCACGTTTAGCGGCGACTACTACGCCTGAGTCCACAGCTAGCGTGCGCTCAATACCAGTACCGACCAGAGGCTTCTCTGACTTCAGTGTTGGTACCGCTTGACGTTGCATGTTCGCACCCATCAATGCACGGTTCGCGTCGTCGTGTTCTAAGAACGGGATCAGTGACGCAGCAACAGAGATGATCTGTTGTGGCGATACGTCCATGTATTGAATGTCAGACGCGCGCATAAAGGTAGATTCACCTTTGTGACGACATGCGATCTGCTCTTCAACCATGCGGCCTTCAGAGTCAACTTCGATGTTCGCCTGTGCAATCACATAACGACCTTCTTCAATCGCTGACAAGTATTCCACATCGTCAGTGATCACACCGTCTACCACCTTGCGGTATGGTGTTTCTAAGAAGCCGTAAGAGTTAGTACGGGCAAAGCTTGCTAATGAGTTGATCAGACCAATGTTTGGACCTTCAGGGGTCTCAATTGGACATAAACGACCATAGTGCGTTGGGTGTACGTCGCGGACTTCGAAGCCTGCACGCTCACGGGTCAAACCACCTGGGCCGAGAGCAGAAATACGACGCTTATGCGTTACTTCTGACAGCGGGTTGTTTTGGTCCATGAATTGTGACAGCTGAGAAGAACCGAAGAACTCTTTCACTGCAGCAGAAATTGGCTTAGCGTTGATTAAGTCTTGTGGCATCAGCTCGTTCAGATCGCCTAATGACAGACGTTCACGCACGGCACGCTCAACACGGACCAGACCAACACGGAATTGGTTTTCAGCCATTTCACCCACAGAACGAATACGACGGTTACCTAAGTGGTCGATATCGTCCACTTCGTCGAAGCCGTTACGGATGTGAATGATGTTCTTCATTACTGCAACGATGTCTTCTTTAGACAGTACACCGCTACCTTCGTCATCAGGAATGCTGAGACGACGGTTAAACTTCATACGACCTACTTTAGACAGGTCATAACGTTCTTCACTGAAGAATAAGTTTTGGAACAGGGCTTCTGCTGCATCTTTGGTTGGTGGCTCACCAGGACGCATCATGCGGTAGATCTCAACTAACGCTTCTAAGCGGTTAGTGGTTGGATCGATACGCAGAGTGTCAGAGATGTAAGCACCGTGGTCTAGCTCGTTGATGTACAACGTGCTTAGCTCTTTGATGCCTGCCAGTGATAACTTCGCTAAGTCTTCTAAGCTGATTTCACTGTTAGCAGAAACTAATACTTCACCCGTGTCCGGATCGATGTAATCTTGAGCAGCATATTTGCCCACGATGTACTCAACTGGTACTTCGAGTTCAGTGGTGTTGGTTTTTTCGAGTTGGCGAATATGACGTGCAGTCACGCGACGGCCCGCTTCAACCAATACGGTACCTTCAGCATCCTTGATGTCGTAGCTGGCGGTTTCGCCACGCAGACGCTCAGGTACTAAGGTCATAACCAGAGTATCTTTCTTGATCTTGAATTCAACACGTTCAAAGAACAGGTCGAGGATCTCTTGAGTAGAGTACTCTAATGCGCGCAGAATGATGGTCGCAGGTAATTTACGGCGACGGTCAATACGTACGAACAGCGCATCTTTAGGATCGAATTCAAAGTCTAACCATGAACCACGGTAAGGAATGATACGTGCGTTATACAGCACCTTACCTGATGAGTGGGTTTTACCACGGTCGTGATCGAAGAATACGCCTGGAGAACGGTGTAATTGAGATACGATTACACGCTCAGTACCGTTGATCACAAAGGTACCGTTGTCAGTCATCAATGGGATATCGCCCATGTAGACTTCTTGTTCTTTAATATCTTTTACAGTGCCGGCCGCTGCTTCACGATCATACAACACCATGCGTAACTTAACGCGCAGTGGAGCTGAATATGTAACACCACGGATCTGACACTCTTTCACATCAAAAACAGGCTCGCCAAGCTTATAGCTGACGTATTGCAGTTCTGAATTACCAGAAAAGCTCTTGATGGGAAAAACGCTACGGAAGGCGGCTTCTAAACCGCGCTCACCGGTAGGATCTTGATCGGTGAACTTCTTAAAAGAGTCTAACTGAATAGACAAAAGGTAAGGAATATCCAACACCTGTGGACGCTTACCAAAGTCTTTGCGAATACGCTTCTTTTCAGAATAGGAGTAAACCATGGGTTTCCTCTGCTTGCGAGATGTGACCAAGACTGAACTTATAACAATAGTCATTAAATTCAGCACGTTTGCCCATCACCGTTGATGGCAAGAACCTAACCAGTAATCTCTGCTAGGGACTGCAAAATTTGGCGATAAACGGTGAAAAAAAATCGCCGACGCATATAGCGCAAAAAAGGCCGACGGTTAAAAAACCGCCAGCCTCCACCCAATTGGCTTGGGTGAGTAAGCTACATAATAGCTTACTTGATCTCTACTGTAGCACCAGCTTCAACCAGTTCTTTCTTCAGAGCTTCAGCTTCTTCTTTAGAAACGCCTTCTTTAACTGCTACTGGAGCAGCTTCAGACATTGCTTTAGCTTCTTTCAGGCCTAAACCAGTTGCGCCACGGATTGCTTTAATAACAGCAACTTTGTTGTCGCCGTGAGCAGTTAACATAACAGTGAATTCTGTTTGTTCTTCAGCAGCAGCACCTGCATCAGCAGCACCGCCAGCAACTACTGCAGCAGCAGCAGAAACGCCGAACTTCTCTTCCATAGCTTCGATCAGTTCAACAACTTCCATTACAGACATAGCTGCAAAGGCTTCTAAGATTTGGTCTTTAGTGATAGACATAACAAATGTTTCCTATTGTTCTGAATTCAATTTTATTAAGCAGCCAGCTTAAAATTAAGCGGCTTCTTGTTTTTGATCGCGCAGGGCGGCCAGAGTACGAACGAACTTGCCAGCAGATGCTTCTTTCATAGTCATCATTAACTGTGCTAGTGCTTCTTCGTATGTTGGCAGTTTCGCCAAACGATCAATTTCAGCTGCAGGGATGAAATTCCCTTCAAAGGCTGCGCCTTTAACTTCGAAGTTAGCTTGCTCTTTAGCAAAGTCTTTTAACAGACGAGCTGCAGCACCTGGGTGCTCGTTAGAGAAAGCAATCAAAGTTGGGCCAGTGAACGTTTCTGCTAGGCACTCAAATGCAGTACCTTCAACAGCACGACGAGCCAGAGTGTTACGTACTACACGTACATAAACACCAGCTTCACGAGCTTTTTTACGCAGACCGGTCATAGCACCTACAGTTACACCGCGTGAATCAGCGGCTACTGCAGATAGCGCACCTTTGGCAGCTTCGTTGACTTCAGCAACAATCGCTTTTTTGTCTTCGAGTCTTAATGCCATTGGCTTTACTCCTGGATTCCACCTAGGGTATTCCCCTAGTATTTACCATACTAAATACTTATGTATTTAGTGACTTACGGTGCAGATTATCCAGTAAAAAAATTTAGCTGGGGCCTGACACCGTCTACGCAGGAAATTAAGTAAACCGATAAGGAAAACACCTGCGGTCTTGGACGGAAGCCCGTTTCACAATGCGTTACACATCAAAAACAGGCTTCAACCCACAAAGTGCGCGCATTATAGACTAATGCGCTCACCTTGTAAAATTAGTTAGCTGTATCGAGAGTCGCTTGGTCGATAGCTACACCTGCACCCATAGTGGTAGAGATGCTAACTTTCTTCACGTATACACCTTTAGCAACTGCAGGCTTAGCCTTTTTCAGTGCAGAGATTAACGCTTCCAAGTTTTCTTTCAATTGAACTGGTGTGAAATCCACTTTACCGATAGTAGTGTGGATAATACCGTTCTTGTCGTTACGGTAACGAACTTGACCAGCTTTAGCGTTCTTAACTGCTTCAGCAACGTTTGGCGTTACTGTGCCAGTTTTTGGGTTAGGCATTAAACCACGTGGGCCTAAGATTTGACCTAACATACCAACAACGCGCATTGCATCTGGAGATGCGATAACTACGTCGAAGTTCATTTCACCAGCTTTGATTTGCTCAGCCAGATCATCCATACCAACGAGTTCTGCACCAGCAGCTTTTGCAGCTTCAGCATTTGCACCTTGTGTAAATACTGCAACGCGAACTTCACGACCAGTACCGTGTGGTAATACAGTAGCACCACGAACGTTTTGGTCTGATTTACGTGGGTCGATACCCAGGTTAACAGCAACGTCAACACTTTCAACGAACTTAGCGGTTGCTAATTCTTTTAACAGAGCAACAGCGTCGTTGATTTCGTATAACTTAGTACCGTCAACTTTCTCGCGGATTACGCGCATGCGTTTAGTTAGTTTTGCCATTATATTAACCCTCTACAACCAAACCCATTGAACGCGCAGTACCTTCGATTGAGCGAGTCATCGCTTCAACATCAGCACCAGTCATATCGGCCGCTTTCAATTCAGCAATTTCTTGAATCTTAGCACGAGCGATAGTACCTACTTTCTGAGTGTTTGGACGTGGAGAACCTGATTTCAGGCCTGCAGCAGTCTTCAGTAAGTAAGAAGCTGGCGGAGTCTTAGTTTCGAAAGTGAATGAACGGTCACTGTACACAGTGATCACGACTGGAATAGGCATGCCTTTTTCCATTTTTTCTGTACGGGCGTTGAACGCTTTACAGAATTCCATGATGTTCACACCTTTCTGACCCAGAGCTGGACCAACTGGTGGTGAAGGGTTCGCAGAACCTGATTTCACTTGTAGCTTAATATAAGCATCAATCTTTTTTGCCATCTGACATTTCCTCAGTTTGGGTTCAAACGCGCATCAGCGACATGCCGACGTGCTCCCCCGAAAACAACGGGTGCGGATTATATAGAAATCCGCACCCGTTGCCAAACGGATTTTTGTATTTAATTTAATCAGCCTTTTTCGACCTGATTAAAATCGAGCTCAACAGGTGTAGAACGACCAAAGATCATTACTGACACTTTTACGCGGCTCTTGTCATAATCCACTTCTTCAACAGTACCGTTAAAGTCAGCAAATGGACCATCACAAACACGCACCACTTCGCCCGGCTCGAAAATAACACGGTGAGTCGGTGAAGCTGTGGTTTCTTGTAAGCGACGCAGAATTGCATCCGCTTCTCTATCTGAAATTGGGGCAGGACGATCAGAAGTTCCGCCAATAAAGCCTAAAACACGCGGGATGCTTTTGACTAAATGCCAGCTGTCATCGTTCATTTCCATCTGGACTAGAACATAACCAGGGAAAAACTTACGCTCGCTCTTACGACGCTGGCCTGCACGCATTTCAATGACTTCTTCAGTCGGAACCAATACTTCGCCGAAGTACTCTTCCATGCCGTGCATTTTAATGTATTCAATCAGTGACTTACAAACTCGGCTTTCATAGCCTGAGAATGCCTGCACTACATACCATCTTTTTTTAGCTTCTTTAGCTTCAGTCATTCGAGGTGCCTATACGCCAGTGATGAAATTGACAATGTGCATTAACACTGCATCTAAACCCCATAAAACAAGGGCTAAAATACCTGTTGCAGCAAGGACAATAAAAGTGGTGTTAAGCGCTTCTTGACGTGTTGGCCATACGACCTTGCGCACTTCAATTTGCGACTCACGAGCGAACGCTAAGGCTTTCTTACCCTTTTCTGTTTGCAGGGCAATAAAACCAGCAATAGCGAATGCAACGATAACAGCCAGTGCACGGATCACGGCACTTGTCTCGCTATACATTTGATTGCCAATAACAGCAGCGGCCAGCAATAGGATCGCTAAACCCCACTTCACGATATCCAGAGAGTTAGTCTGGTTTTCAGTATTTGTTGTCATCGGTTATTCCGTTACTCAATACGGCCTGAGCTTGAGCACAATAATTAGGGACATACGACCCAGTTACAATACGCTTTAGATACTCTGCATTCCGAATACCCTTAGAAACGCATGCTGCATAAGCTCAGGGTCAAAAATCGGCCATAGATTGTATTCTTATTCGACTTTGTTAGCAAGGATGCACAGCCGTTGCAACCCACAAAACCTAGTAAATAATCGACTTAAACAAAAAAGGAAGCCGAAGCTTCCTTTTTCAGTACTATAACTAATTCGCGATTAAGCGAAAATCTTAGCTACAACACC
Source organism: Shewanella sp. 10B (assembly GCF_023475885.1). Classification (NCBI taxonomy): domain Bacteria; kingdom Pseudomonadati; phylum Pseudomonadota; class Gammaproteobacteria; order Alteromonadales; family Shewanellaceae; genus Shewanella; species Shewanella sp. 10B. The sequence continues at coordinate 5,061 of NZ_JAMDJO010000013.1, read as the reverse complement.
AGCACCTACTGTACGGCCACCTTCACGGATTGCGAAGCGTAAACCTTCGTCCATCGCGATTGGGCAGATCAGAGTCACTTTCATCTTGATGTTGTCGCCTGGCATTACCATCTCTACGCCTTCTGGCAGTTCGATAGTGCCTGTCACGTCAGTTGTACGGAAGTAGAACTGTGGACGGTAGCCTTTGAAGAATGGAGTGTGACGACCACCTTCTTCTTTTGACAGAACGTATACTTCTGATTCAAAAGTAGTGTGTGGGTTGATTGAACCTGGCTTAGATAATACTTGACCACGTTCTACGTCATCACGCTTAGTACCACGTAACAGGATACCACAGTTCTCACCTGCACGACCTTCGTCAAGCAGCTTACGGAACATTTCAACACCAGTACAGGTTGTCTTAGTGGTTGCACGGATACCAACGATTTCTACTTCGTCACCAACACGTACGATACCACGCTCAACACGACCTGTTACTACTGTACCACGGCCAGAGATTGAGAATACGTCTTCGATTGGCATCAGGAATGGCTTATCGATATCACGCTCTGGTTCTGGAATGTAAGAATCCAGTGCAGCGGCTAATTCGATGATCTTAGCTTCCCACTCTGGCTCGCCTTCTAGCGCTTTCAGAGCAGAACCTTGGATAACTGGTAAGTCATCACCAGGGAAGTCGTATTCTGATAACAGTTCACGTACTTCCATTTCTACTAATTCTAACAGTTCAGCATCGTCAACCATGTCACACTTGTTCATGAATACGATGATGAATGGTACGCCTACTTGGCGAGACAGCAGGATGTGCTCACGAGTTTGTGGCATTGGACCGTCAGTAGAAGCTACTACCAGGATCGCGCCGTCCATCTGTGCAGCACCAGTGATCATGTTTTTAACATAGTCAGCGTGGCCTGGGCAGTCTACGTGTGCGTAGTGGCGAGTTGGTGTATCGTATTCGATGTGAGAGGTATTGATGGTAATACCGCGCTCACGCTCTTCTGGAGCGTTATCGATTTGAGAGAAGTCTTTAGCTTCACCACCGTAGGTCTTAGCCAGTACGTGAGAGATAGCTGCAGTCAGAGTGGTTTTACCATGGTCAACGTGACCGATGGTGCCCACGTTAACATGGGGCTTATTACGTTCAAATTTAGCTTTTGCCATGGTATTGCCTCAATCCAAGAGTCTTGGTGATGAAAACATACATATAGAAAAAATCCGATGCATATAAATGACATCGAACCGATTATTTAGGTATAGGAGCTTAATTTAGAAAGGCTGGTGCTGATAGGCAGATTCGAACTGCCGACCTCACCCTTACCAAGGGTGTGCTCTACCAACTGAGCCATATCAGCAACTAAATTTGGAGCGGGCAGCGGGAATCGAACCCGCGTTATCAGCTTGGAAGGCTGGAGTAATACCATTATACGATGCCCGCGCAACCTAACTAAGGCTACCTAACTACCTAGAAAATGGTGGAGGGAGAAGGATTCGAACCTTCGAAGGCGGAGCCGTCAGATTTACAGTCTGATCCCTTTGGCCACTCGGGAACCCCTCCAGTAAAATGGTGCCGGCACCAAGAGTCGAACTCGGGACCTACTGATTACAAGTCAGTTGCTCTACCAACTGAGCTATGCCGGCAAATCATTTCGGAACGGGATATTAGGTAAATGTGTGCCCAAGTGCAAGCAAAAATCGACGATTTGTTTAAAAAAAGCAATCAAATGATGCTTTTTTACACTTAAACCTAGGCCATAGAGCAATTATTCTGCGAATACTCAAGCGAGACAAACAAACGGGGTATCGGGAATAGATTTTATATTGTCGATACTTAAGTCATGGTGTACTGTGCGATCCCTAAGCCGAGGAAAGCCAATGACGTCAAAAAATCCAATTCAAAAAGCACTCTATCTTGCCTTTGAGCGCGCGCAATGGTCTGTTTTACGGGACGCAGTGCCAATGACACTGAGTGAACAAGACTTGGAAAATTTGCGCGGTATTAATGAGAAGGTTTCCCTCTCTGAAGTAACCGATATTTACTTGCCTCTCAGCCGGTTACTCAATCTCATCGTAAAATCTAAGCAACAACGTGGCTTAGTCTTGGATGAGTTTCTTGGCCAAAAACCCTCGAGCAGCCCTTATATCATTAGTATCGCTGGCAGCGTTGCGGTGGGCAAAAGTACCACAGCGCGTATTTTACAAGCCTTGCTGCGCCACTGGCCGGAGCATCCTAAGGTCGATTTAGTGACTACCGATGGTTTTCTGTATCCTTTGGCCGACTTAAAGCGCAAGGGCCTACTGCAGCGTAAAGGCTTTCCTGAAAGTTACGACATGAAGATGTTGGTCGAATTTATTTCGGCGGTAAAATCCGGGCAGGCCCATGTTAATGCGCCTATCTATTCCCACGTGACTTATGATCGTATTCGCGGCCAGCATCAAACGGTTTCTCAGCCCGATATTTTGATCCTAGAAGGACTCAATGTACTGCAAACTGGTTTAGATTCACCGGTAGATATACGTCGCCCCTTCGTCTCCGACTTCGTCGACTTCTCTATTTACGTTGATGCCGAAGAGCACTTATTAAAGCAGTGGTATCAGGAGCGCTTTTTGCAATTCCGTAAAGGCGCCTTTAGTGATGAAAAGTCGTATTTCCATCACTACGCCAGCCTAACCGATGATGAGGCGAATGCGATTGCGGCGAAGATTTGGGACACAATCAACGGCCCCAATTTACAACTCAATATCCAGCCGACAAGAGAGCGGGCACATCTGATCCTGCAAAAAGGCCAGGATCACTTGATGTCCCACGTATTGTTGCGCAAATAGCCTATTTTGGCCTTAAACTAATTTCGCCGCCGATGTATGCCTGTGTGCCATCGGCGGTTTCAAGTAGTACTGCACCCTGTTCGTCGACGCCACGGCAAATACCCTCAACGTGATTTTCACCCATGAGTAGACGGATCTCTTTGCCATAGAATAAATCAGCCGCTTGCCAACGCATTTTGAATGCGGCTAATCCTTCGCGTTCAAATAGTTGAATATCTTTCTTAAACTGCTTTTGCAGCGCAATCACGAGATCCGTTTTATTCGGCATAGTCGCTAAGGCGGATAGATCGCTCCAAGGCTGGTCTATGCCCTTACCTTGGTCTTCCGACATGGCCATGTTGACGCCAATACCAATGATCAATTGGCACTCGCTATCCGCCTGACCTGACATCTCAATTAAAATCCCAGCAAGCTTTTTATAATTAAGGTAAATATCGTTTGGCCATTTCACGCCGATATTATCCACGCCAAAGGACTTCAATACCTCTACTAAGCTACAAGCCACAACAAGGCTTAAGCCCATTGCCTGCGCCATCCCTTGGGGGAATGACCAAAACTGCGAGAAATATAAATGATGCCCATAGGGAGAAACCCAAGTACGGCCACGGCGACCTCGTCCTGCCGACTGGTATTCCGCGACACACAGGTCGCCACTCTTAAGCTCACCCGTATGGCTTAACATAAAACCGTTGGTGCTTTGGATTTCATCAAAATAAAAGCAGCGATTATCAATCGACTGAATTAACCGAGTCGAGTCGATAAGAGAGATGGGGTTCGCTAATTTGTAACCACGACCTTTGACACTGTAAATCGCCACGCCATAGTCTTCCAAAGCATCGACATGCTTGCTCACCGCCGCACGAGAAATACCCAGTTGTGTCGCCAACTCTTCACCCGAGACAAAATGTTCGCTCGACAGTAATCCCAGTATTTCGCGTTTTCTCATCCAGTTATCAGACATCGAGACTCGTCTCCCCTGTTAATCCCATAATTCTTGGCTCGGCTTCTAACTTAACGCCAAAAACCTCATTTACTCGCGCAATAACATGTAATGCTAATCGACAAATATCTTGGCCAGTTGCATGGCCTAAATTGACTAATACTAAGGCTTGCTTCGCATGCACTCCCGCGTTCCCAAGGGCAAAGCCCTTAAGACCCGCGTGCTCAATCAGCCAACCCGCAGCCAGTTTAACCTCTCCATTGGGTTGAGCATAACCGACAATACTCGGGAAACGCGCAGCAAGCTGCATATAAGTCGCCGCGCTTACGATAGGATTCTTAAAGAAGCTACCTGCATTACCGAGTTCTTCAGGGTTGGGTAGCTTTTCGCTCCTCACCTCACAGACACGCTCAAAAATCTCCCTTGGGGTCACCGTCTCAGCGTTAAATGATTGCAATGGACCATAGGCCAATTTCGGTTGCCAAGCTTTAGGGAGGCGCAAACCAACGGCGGTAATCACAGCTTTGTCGCGTAAGCTGCCTTTAAATATCGACTCCCGATAGGCAAACTTACACTCATCGACTGTAAGCTTTAGCAAGTTACCTGACTTGAGATCCAGATATTCGACCCAATCACAAATATCGCAAAGCTCTACACCATAGGCGCCGATGTTTTGGATCGGTGCTGCACCAACAGTGCCAGGGATAAGCGCTAAGTTCTCAAGACCTGGCATATTCTGATTTAAGCTGAACTGAACTAATTCATGCCAGTTCTCACCCGCCTCAACGGCAAGGTAAAAGTAAGAGTCATCTTCAGAGCAGGAAATACCCTTAGTCAACACACGCACTACGGTGCCATTAAAATCATCGGTGAATACGATATTGCTGCCGCCGCCGAGGACAAGCATAGGTCGCTTAGACTGATATAAGGATAAGCAGGTCGATTGCAGCTCTGCCTTAGAATGGGCTTCAATCATGGATAAGCAAGATTGATCCACGCCAAAAGTATTAAACGGCTTTAGCGAATATGGAAAAGACATGGTGATGTTCTGCCGCGACAAAAGCGACATTGTAAACGCTTCACCCTAGAATTGCAGCAAACTGAGGTAGATCGGTCAAAGCAGATAAGTAATGAAGCAAGATCTTGAACAAGAGTAAAAATAACAGTGGAAGTGGCAGTTAAGAACGCGAAAAACAAAAAAGCCAGCTTATTCAGCTGGCTTCATTGTTTAATTAGGCGCTTGGCGATGACCTACTCTCACATGGGGAGACCCCACACTACCATCGGCGCGATTGCGTTTC
>NZ_JAMDJO010000012.1:0-52363 GCF_023475885.1 Shewanella sp. 10B | reverse complement strand
CGTCCGCTGATGGCCGGCAGCAGCCCGTCGTTGCCTGATGGATCCAACCCCTCCGCTGCTATAGTGCAGTCGGCTTCTGACGTTCAGTGCAGCCGTCTTCTGAAAACGACACCATGTGCAAACGATGTCAGAATAGAGTTAAATTTCCTATTGATTGACATATTCCGTCAAAGGTAATAGATTTCATCCTGACACTTTTGCCTTTGGAGGCATCTTGCAAGGTCAACGCATCGGCTATGTCCGCGTCAGCAGCTTCGACCAGAACCCGGAACGGCAATTGGAGGGTGTTCAGGTGGCGCGGGTGTTCACCGACAAGGCTTCTGGCAAGGACACCCAGCGTCCCGAGCTGGAAAGGCTGCTGGCCTTCGTCCGCGAGGGCGACACCGTGGTGGTGCATAGCATGGACAGGCTGGCACGCAACCTTGATGACCTGCGCCGCATCGTCCAAGGGCTGACACAACGGGGCGTGCGCATGGAGTTCGTCAAAGAAGGGCTGAAGTTCACCGGCGAGGACTCACCGATGGCCAATCTGATGCTGTCGGTCATGGGAGCCTTCGCTGAGTTCGAGCGCGCCCTGATCCGCGAACGTCAGCGCGAGGGAATCGTGCTGGCCAAGCAGCGCGGTGCCTACCGGGGACGAAAGAAATCGCTGAACAGCGAACAAATTGCCGAGTTGAAACGGCGAGTTGCGGCAGGCGACCAAAAAACCTTGGTGGCCCGTGACTTCGGCATCAGCCGCGAAACCTTGTACCAGTACCTGCGGGAAGACTGACCATGCCACGCCGCTCAATCCTGTCCGCCACCGAGCGCGAAAGCCTGCTGGCACTGCCAGATGCCAAAGACGAACTGATACGGCACTACACGTTCAACGAAACCGACCTGTCGGTGATCCGTCAGCGTCGCGGCGCCGCGAATCGATTGGGCTTCGCTGTGCAGCTTTGCTACTTGCGATTCCCTGGCACCTTTTTGGGCGTCGATGAGCCTCCGTTTCCGCCCCTGTTGCGCATGGTGGCCGCGCAACTCAAGATGCCAGTGGAAAGTTGGAGCGAGTACGGCCAGCGCGAACAGACACGGCGGGAGCACTTGGTCGAGCTGCAAACGGTTTTTGGGTTCAAGCCCTTCACCATGAGCCACTATCGGCAAGCCGTGCATACATTGACCGAGCTGGCCTTGCAGACCGACAAAGGCATCGTGCTGGCGAGCGCACTTGTCGAGAATCTGCGGCGGCAGAGCATTATCCTGCCCGCCATGAATGCCATCGAGCGCGCAAGCGCCGAGGCCATCACCCGTGCCAACCGACGCATTTACGCGGCGCTGACCGATTCTTTGTTATCACCCCACCGTCAGCGCCTGGACGAACTTCTCAAGCGCAAGGACGGCAGTAAAGTGACGTGGCTGGCATGGCTGCGCCAGTCGCCTGCCAAACCGAACTCTCGCCACATGCTCGAACATATTGAGCGCCTGAAATCCTGGCAAGCACTTGATCTGCCCGCAGGCATCGAGCGGCAGGTTCACCAGAACCGCCTGCTCAAAATCGCTCGTGAAGGTGGCCAGATGACGCCTGCTGATCTGGCAAAGTTCGAGGTGCAACGACGCTATGCCACGCTGGTAGCGCTGGCCATCGAAGGCATGGCCACCGTCACCGATGAAATCATCGACCTTCACGATCGCATCATCGGCAAGCTGTTCAACGCGGCCAAGAACAAGCATCAGCAGCAGTTCCAGGCTTCCGGCAAGGCGATCAACGACAAGGTGCGGATGTATGGGCGCATCGGTCAAGCGTTGATTGAGGCCAAGCAAAGCGGCAGCGATCCGTTCGCCGCCATCGAGGCCGTTATGCCCTGGGACACCTTCGCCGCCAGCGTCACCGAAGCGCAAACATTGGCGCGGCCTGCCGACTTTGATTTCCTGCACCACATCGGTGAAAGCTATGCCACGCTACGCCGCTACGCGCCGCAGTTCCTGGGCGTGCTCAAATTGCGGGCTGCGCCCGCCGCCAAGGGTGTGCTCGATGCCATCGACATGCTGCGCGGCATGAACAGCGACAGCGCGCGCAAGGTGCCCGCCGATGCGCCAACCGCATTCATCAAGCCGCGCTGGGCAAAGCTGGTTCTGACCGACGACGGCATCGACCGGCGTTACTACGAGTTATGCGCCCTGTCGGAGCTGAAGAACGCGCTGCGCTCCGGTGATGTCTGGGTGCAGGGTTCTCGCCAGTTCAAGGACTTCGACGAATACCTGGTGCCGGTCGAGAAGTTCGCCACTTTGAAGCTGGCCAGCGAATTGCCGCTGGCAGTGGCCACCGACTGCGACCAATACCTGCATGACCGGTTGGAATTGTTGGAGGCGCAACTCGCCACAGTCAACCGCATGGCTGCGGCCAACGACTTACCGGATGCCATCATCACCACCGCGTCAGGCCTGAAGATCACGCCGCTGGACGCGGCAGTACCAGACGCCGCGCAAGCCATGATCGACCAGACAGCTATGCTGCTGCCGCACCTCAAAATCACCGAGTTGCTGATGGAGGTCGATGAATGGACGGGCTTCACCCGCCACTTCACACACCTGAAGACCAGCGACACGGCCAAGGACAAAACCTTGCTGTTGACGACGATCCTGGCCGACGCGATCAACCTGGGTCTGACCAAAATGGCCGAGTCCTGCCCTGGCACCACCTACGCCAAGCTGTCTTGGCTGCAAGCCTGGCACATCCGCGATGAAACCTATTCGACGGCGCTGGCCGAGCTGGTGAATGCGCAGTTTCGGCAACCCTTCGCCGGCAACTGGGGTGACGGCACCACGTCATCGTCGGACGGCCAGAACTTCAGAACCGGCAGCAAAGCAGAAAGCACTGGTCATATCAACCCGAAGTATGGAAGCAGTCCAGGACGGACTTTCTACACCCATATCTCCGACCAGTACGCGCCCTTCAGTGCCAAGGTGGTCAACGTGGGCATTCGTGATTCAACTTACGTGCTTGATGGCCTGCTGTACCACGAGTCGGACTTGCGCATCGAGGAACACTACACCGACACGGCAGGCTTCACCGATCACGTGTTTGGCTTGATGCATTTGCTGGGATTTCGCTTCGCGCCGCGTATCCGTGACTTGGGCGAAACCAAGCTATTCATCCCCAAGGGCGATGCCGCCTATGACGCGCTCAAGCCGATGATTAGCTGCGACAGGCTGAACATCAAGCAAATACGCGCCCATTGGGATGAAATTCTGCGGCTGGCCACCTCCATCAAGCAAGGCACGGTAACGGCTTCGCTGATGCTGCGCAAACTCGGCAGCTACCCGCGCCAGAACGGCTTGGCCGTGGCGTTGCGCGAGCTGGGGCGCATCGAGCGCACGCTGTTCATTTTGGATTGGCTGCAAAGCGTGGAGCTGCGCCGCCGCGTCCATGCGGGGCTGAATAAGGGCGAGGCGCGCAACGCGCTGGCCAGGGCGGTCTTCTTCTACCGATTGGGTGAAATCCGCGACCGCAGTTTTGAGCAGCAGCGCTACCGGGCCAGCGGCCTCAATCTGGTGACGGCGGCCATCGTGTTGTGGAACACGGTATATCTGGAGCGTGCCACCAGTGCTTTGCGTGGCAACGGCACGGCGCTGGACGACACATTGTTGCAATATCTGTCGCCGCTGGGGTGGGAGCACATCAACCTGACCGGCGATTACCTATGGCGCAGCAGCGCCAAGGTCGGTGCGGGGAAGTTTAGGCCATTGCGACCGCTGCCACCGGCTTAGCGTGCTTTATTTTCCGTTTTCTGAGACGACCCCAGAAGGACACAGTTGCCGCACCTGGTAACATTTATGTTTTGGGAGAAGATTTAGTTGGCAGTATGTTTGGTCAAGAGCTATCAGGCTCTATAGACCTTTATGTTTACTGCTCCACCAGCTGCTCTATAGACAAGCTGCTTGCCGCGGCAAATACCCCTGCGTTCTCTGCAGTAATTGTTGAGCAACATAAAGATCATGCCCATGTCCAGGTTACGTTTAGAAAGAAATAATGGACGCGAAAAAAAACCGGCAGAAGCCGGTTTCTTTCCCTCGGTCACCCCTGACCGAGTAAGAGGACACACCATGATTAACATAGTGTGAACTTCCATAATATAGGTGTTATTTGAATTTGTAAATGTCCTTTTTTAGTTTCTACCAGGTGATCTTGATAGTTGTCAGTATGCGGTAACGTTTGCGGTAGGCAATGTCTTTTTCCTCATAACTATCAATGACTTTTTATTCGGAAAATTTAAATGCTCATTTTGATCTTTGAAATGCGATTGTCTCATTTAAACAATCGGTAAGATTCAAGTGTATCCACTAGGAAGTAACTCATGAATTCTCGACTTGACTTTTCCAAATATAGATTTCTCTATGGTAATGATTTTTTCTCTCTCTTTCTTTCTTGCGGTAACCCGATTCAAAACACAATCCCAATAACTTCACGTAAAGCATTTCTTTACCATCTTGGAGACTTCTACGAAATGACAGACTCAGGCCTTGTTAAATGTGGGCGCTCTCAAAATGAGTTCTTAATAGGAACGTTAACAAAATCTGGGAATCTCTAGCACAGTTGCCGATCACGACAACTATGCCACTCTATAGGGGATGAATAGGCCCTTGCCTCACAGCTAGATAGGGGCTTCCCACTGCTCAAAGGATAGAGATCATGAATTCCAATAAACCTGTAAAAATGTATCCACCGCGGATACTCATAGAGACCTGGCTACAACTCCTCGAGAGTGAAGATGAAGTCATATCGAGGAGAGCTAAGGAAATGCTGCAAACAAGAGTAGGCACCCCTAAGGAAATCAGGGCATACCTTAACGTGGATAGGGGCTAGTTAAATGTCAAAGCGCAATAATGGTATGCACCGATGCGTAAGAGCAATTTCACTCGGTTCATGCTGCGTGTTTATGGCTTATTCATCATCTGCAAAGTCTGACTCTCAGGGCCGAAAGCTATGGCCAGCAATAGAACCACTATTATGATTATCACAGAACCCTTAAATGCCAACGAACCAGATCTACTCGTTGGAAACGAAAACAAAGACCTTTTGATTTATGACTTGGACGAACAATTTATTCACCGCCAACCACCGCCTGTGAATGGATGGACTCATGCATCCTTAGCGCAGTTTGATTTATACTATTTCGCACCATTTGGATGGCAGGCATACTTGGGATCTACGGATGAATGGATTGGCTGTTCTGAAGTTTAGACTCCACTCCCAAAGCCGGTTGTAGAGAAGTTAGCTAGTGATAGTTACCATCCATTGGATAGCCTTTAACTGGGCTTAATTACTCCAGTAAGGCTCACATGTTCTGACACACTAAATCCAGATTATCGTCGTCTAGATTGCCATTCTCTAAATGATGTGAGACTTTTCATATTCGCCGCTAAAACCATCGCCAAATGAGCTTTCACGCTTTAATATGCGGAATGGTTCTCCCGATTTGGCATGCCAAACGGGGGCAGGGATGAAAGATAAAGAATTCAAGGAGTCGAAGTATGCGAATAGTGCATTTCCGGGACGCTTATCAGGAAGATATTCCCATAATCGTCAACCCGGATAAGGCGGCTGGTTATATCCGTGAATACCTGAGCCGTCGGCCAGGATTTTATGAAACCATCTTTGGTATCGACACGTTTCTGCGAGATTCAGGTATCACTTATTTCCAGGGGCCACATCAAATCCCATCCATCATGGAACGGATCTCATGGCGGCTGGAGTCTGGCGATTTTCTACTACTGGGAGACAGGGAAGACGGCTTTGATACTATCCAGTTTTTCGGTGACATAAGCCCCTTTGTATCAAGCACTTTCCGTGAGCGCGTCAAACGTTTACCTCCCCGGCCGCAGCACGGCTATGGCAACTATTCCAAAGCACCAGATCCAATTATTGAGCCGGACATAACCCCGGCACCAGAAACCCCGGCTGAGTTGAAAGAAACCGGGATAACCCAAGCCATTAACGCCATGATGGGCGGGGCAAAACAGGTCATCAATGATTACATTGATGAGCAACGAGCATCACAAGCAGAATGGCTGGCTGATAAAGGGATCATTCAAGCCAAAGATGAAGCGACCGGCCAAATCCTGACCCCGGATGAGTTGGGAGAACGCTATCGGGGTAATCCAACTCTGCCACTTGCAGATAATGAGTTGGCCGGCGCGGAAGCGGTACAATCGCTGGTCGGTTATGAAGCCGCGCTTCTGGTGCTTGAGGCTGTCACCAACCGCAAGAAGCTTGTCACTGATTTGGCCGAGTTAAAAGAAGAAGCTGGTAAAATCCTATCCCAAATCAACACCAAATCCCCCAATGCCCTGAGTGAAGCCCTAGGACAATATGGCGCCGAGCAGGTATACAAGGACTTGGGGCTCAAGCAAAACGAGAGCTTTATCCACCGGTATCACGGCTGCGACAATATGATGGATTGTCAAAAGCGCGGCCTGGTTGAGATTGAGCACAAAGGTTACAACACAGATAGTACCAACATCAGTCGCAATCAATTTGGAGAACGACAAGGCTCTGATGAAAAAAATCTCCGCTGGTCGAAAAGGATGAAGAAAAAAGCCCCCAAAGTCGGCCAGGCCTCCAACCGTAAGGGCGGTCCCTATCAGCAGAAAGAGCAGGCGCTGTGGCAAAGTATCTTTGACAAAGAGGGTAAGAAAAACCACCTGGCGATATTTACCAACACCAAGACTGGCCAGGTACGTTACTTTTGGCAGGATAACAAAGGCAACCTGCTGCCGCCTAAAGACGGGGCGAAGCAAGAGTTCACCATCCCTGAGTTTGAGACAGTCAAGAACACCTTTGCTGATGGATTAAATGCATTGAAAGGAAACAAATAACCATGACCAAAAAAATCCCCCAACTCTCGGCTGAGCAGCTGGCCACTGAACTTCAAATCGATCTGGACGATATCGCCCGAAAAAAAGCCTTGGATGAAGCCGGGTTTTACAAGGATTATGAAAAAGAAAGTTATTACAGTGGCCGTGGGTTTGATCATGCCTCTGTGGCCATGTCCTATGCACTGAACCAAAAATTTGATGAGGCCAAGGCCGCTTTCAAAAAAGCCGCCGAGTATCAGTTACGACCACTAAAAATGGCTTTTGACCCCACTGACTCGGAGTTTATTGGTGAAAGGGTATCTCGAGGAAATCAAGCTATCAATGTCGTCAGTTGTTTCAACTGCGCCATGGCTGCCGGTGAGTTGGCTATCGCCAAAGAAGCCTGCTTGCTGTACCCGGAAGGACATTTTCCCGGCAACCCCAAACCGGATACTGCAGATGATTTTGTGCATGCGCTGAAAGCCTGGTTTAACGGCGACCATGATATAGCCAGTGCTCATTGCCAAAAGCGTCTGGACGAATACACCGCCAAACCCAGCAAAAAAATTACCTTCCGCAGTAATTACTTTACCTTGCACTTGGCACTGTGGGGGATCATTCACAAAGATGCGTTGAGCTTTGAAGATGGTATTAAACGCAACTTGGCTATTTGGCACCATGGCGCCCGTTACGGTGAAGAAAGCGGCACAACTCGCGGCCATTATGCCGAGTTTGCAGTGGCGCTGACAAACTTGGGGATCCATGCTGGAATGGAGCAGCCGGTTGTTGACCCATTCATCCCCCAGGGGTTGGTGTGGAGTAAGGCTGAACGAGACTGAATTGCACAGTTAACATCAATGTTAACTACCTGCTTTGTTATTGGTATATCGTTTTGTGGAGGGGTAATAAAGTTGGAAGCCAAATTTTCATAGCCAATATCTATAATGGACTTCTGCAAGATAATCTAAAGTAACTATAAGTGCCGTCAGTTTAATGTAAAAAAAAAGCCACCGTTAGGGTGGCTTTTTGGGGGCAAAGCTCGTTCAAAATTGCGCGAGCTTGCTGGATAGCTTCTTTCATAGAATACTTATCCAAGTGTTTAACCTCGAAACCGACGCATTCTCTGCCGTTTCGAATGAGATGAAACACTATGTCTTTGGCCGGTATACCGTAACTGACAATGTTTGTCGTCGAGTTACCCGGTTTATATTGAGTGTGAATGCGGCTAACTCTGCTGCTCCCTGCTATTTGCGCCAGGGCCATTCTTGGTCGCTCACTCATTGTTTCGATTATCATGTGTGTTCTCCTAATTGAATTTAAGGGAACACAGATCCCATAGGGATTAAGGTTCCCTATGGGGTGGTTTACGTTGACATCTACTTTAAACGATAAATACCGTTATCATTGATGATGTATGGACATTCCTTTAAGACCTTTCTTACAAAAGCCTCCGAGTAGTGGGGTGCTTTAGCCAGGATCAGACCTGTCAGCTGTTCCGCAGTAAAACCAGCACACTGCAGTATCCGGCGTATCGCTCGCGAGAGGGCCTCTGAGACAGATTTTGCCTTTTCTTCATGGTCATTGTGCAACCAGCTTAGGACATCTGATTCAGACTGCTTCTTAAAAACAAGCAGCTTCTCATGGGCAATTCGAACAAGCCTCCCTTGATATTGAGTCGAATCAGAGACACAGTTGTGTTGAATCTTAATTACTTCATCAACTAACGGATCGGGTGCCAGTTTTTCAACCAAGCTAGACCAATTGATGTACTGGCCATTTTTTCGCTGATTCCCCATCAAAACTGCGTAATGCCCGCCAGGTTTAACTGAGTCAGAAATGTTAAACAAACACACCTGCAAAGCAGCTGTAAATTGCTCATCACTCATTCGACTCAAGTCATGCTCATGAGGAGATCCCCACATATTTCCCGAGTAATTGATCATCGATCCATATGGGGCGTGAAAGAACACTAAATCAGCGAGCTCTCCCACCGTGCTTGCAAGATCATCATTTAGCAAATTGAAGCCTTGATGAAGGTCAGTGCAATACGATCGGATGCCCATTGTATTTGCCACATCAATAGACGTCCCTCCCCCAATAGCAGGATCAACAAAAAGTCCACCAGCCGGCAAATAGGTTTCGATCAGATCGACAATGATATGGCCGGTACAATTCCCACGATATCGACTATCGCCAAAATTTCCCCGGTTCGGGTAAGACACTACTGAATGGGTCAACATTTATAGCCCTCCCCATCAGCGATGTTACTTTCTCGTATTTCAAACATAATGTGTCCTCAAAATTCAGGGACACCTATCCCTAACGGGGTGTGTCCCGTTAGGGTTGTTGTTTAAATTGGTTAGATTGCGAGTGAAGCTAAATAACGGAATATCGACCCTGAGGCGATAGCCATTAGAGCCACTTTGAGGATGTAACTTAAGCTAAAGCTCGAGTTCTCTACAAGCTGACCTAACAGTATATTCCCGCCAAGGATACCAATAAAGATGATTAAATCTTCCTTAGTCGCGTCAAAGTAATGTACGTATCCAAATAACAAAGCAATTGTACAAATAGCATCGATAACACCATTGTATTGCTGCTCTCGACGCTCTTTAATCGCGCTTATATTGCATTCACCTTTCGACTCTTTACGCATAGCGTGACCTCTCTTTAGATTTAAGGTACACGCAGCCCAAAGGGCATTTGTGTACCCTTGGGGTTTAATTTACGAACGCATCAAATTGACGAACTCGATATGGTCTTTCAGATGTCCAGGCTTAATCGTGTCGAACTTGATGGCGCCCATAACCGAATCGATACCATTAACGGCATCAGTGTGGGGATAAAATGGGAACTCCGTTTTCGGTGGACCAAAGTAGTCTCCAAACACGGAAAGCAGTTCTCGTAGCTCAATAGTAGACCCATAGAGCAGCGCTGCTTCCATTTCCTTTTCATATGACTCATCGTTACTCGCCTTAGCAGTAGCTTTATCTAGCAACACCAAAGCATCATCTCGTTGAGTCGCCATCAACACCTGACGCATGTTGTCCAGAACATCTTTAAGCGAATAATGGTTAGCCAACTGCACTCTATCGTTCATCCCAATCACCTTAAAAATTAAGCTGCTCGTCGAGTAAGCACACGAGAATTAGCAGCATCGATGACCTTGGTCATGAAATTAACCATCATCTCGTTACCATTATCATTAAAGATTTCGCGCCAACTCGCCCAACTGGAAATATCCGTTGAACATAAATTGGTATGAAAGCTTTCTGTTTGCATCCACGTATTGCTAAGAAGCTTATGCATAGAGTCTGTTATTTGACCCATTGACATATGCTTTAAACTGAATGGTGGCTTGCTGATCAGCAATTTGGCTTTGGCATACTCGATCTCCTCCACCTCTTCGCCATGAATATGGCAATACTTTGTTTCTTGCTCTTTGTCGCCCAAAAACAACGGGTTAATTCCACTATAAAGTGGGATTAAGCCGGTACCATAATCTCGCAGAACCCACACAAACTCACTTGTGGGCTCAGAGATAGATGCCAATCGAATTTCTTCTTCGACAAAAGCCAGGAGGCCTCGATTTGTTACTGGCAAGGCCAGGGCCTTAGAAGCTTCCTGCATTTTAATTTTGATTGAAGAATGATCTAACATGATGTGTCTCTCCTAAATTTAGGGACACATCCCCCAATGGGAAAGGTGTCCCATTGGGGTGAAGTAGAGCCGTATTAGCTCGGTGGTTTTCTGCCGGTTATCTTGGCCATTGTTTCAAAGAGACTCTCGTCCGCATGATACCTAGCGATCCGAGACGGTGTAAATTTGCCACTCCAACTCAATGAAGTTTCAGCCGACACGCTATCCCTTATCATTTGTTTCTTACTTTGATCACAGAGCAGTTTATGTTCATTACAGTGGTATTGCTCAACAGCCAATAGGTATCGTATATCATTTAGAGCAACCTTCAGATCTTTCTGAATTTTTTGTCTCTTAATCAACTGATTACCTAAATAGAAGGCTGTGAAACTTGGTACAAACGCGGCAAAAATGCTGCTTATCGCCTTGATAATCGTGGCAAGTAAGAGGTTGTCAAATACGATTTGCATTATTCTCCCCCCCTACTGCTCTAGGATTATCGCGGTGACAGTTTCACAACAACAAGGCAAAATTTCATCGTTCCCCAGCATGGCTACTGGTTCTTTAATCCATTTGACTTGACCACTATGCAACTTAGCTATGCATTGCCCGCAATACCCATCCCGACAACCAAATGTGAGATTGTCATGATCTTTTAACTGTAAGTTAGCTTTGATGTTTATCATTTTGTCCTCCTAAATAGGATTTAAGAGGATGTCCCCGATAGGGGTTATCCCCTATGGGTGTTTTTAGCCGTAAGGCTCTCATATCAACTCTTTCGTCGACATCGGTCACTGACTACCCCTTAGGATAGAAAGCCGCTCTGGTTTCCCATGCTGAGCTTACATGCGCTTATATGAAACTAATGAGTCAAGCCTGCTAGGGCTTGAACACAATAGGGTCAGTGATAAACGATTGAGGAATACTCGCAAATCTAAATCGACTCTTAAATCGGCTTAGATTTGCGAGGCGGCCTGTTCTGCCGCCTCTCCACAGTCAAATTTCGGCTATAACTGCGTTCGGTTTAATGAGGTTTTTGTTTCGCGCCCAGGATGTCAATCGGTGTAATCTCTCATCACAGCTGAGATTTGCAACCGTATCTGCAACTTTAAAAGCACACGTCTTGGTTGACCCAATTGTCAAAATACTGCTTGCGGTATCAAAAATTCCTTCAACAACACTTGGCTTGCCCATAATACTCTCTCCACTAGTTAAGTAAGGTTATCCACCTCAAAACACACTCAAAAATGCGCTTTGAAGTGGATAACCCGCTGTCTACACCACAAGGGTGTAGACAGCAGAGAGAGCACTAGGCGATATAACCTTTGATCAGCTCTGGAGATGCATTAAATACATCGAGCCAATCCTCTTTTTCTGTGTTTAGGAAGTCAGGATAATAAATCTGACACTTAATCCCTCTTTCCTTTAGCTTAGCTTCGAGCTTTTGAGCGGAACTCAACCCCGCACCACTTGGCTCCTTATCAGCCCAGATAGCGACATGCGTGATGTCAGGTTCGGGCTCAAACTGAGCTAGTACGGTGTCACTGTATAACGACCAACAAGGCAACTTATTTGCATTGTATAGCGCTAATGCGGTTTCAATGCCTTCCGTCACCCCAATGTACTTTCCTCCTCCATCAAGTGATATCGGCTCACCTAAGCGAAATGCGCCCCCTGTCATAAAGTCAGGTGGACTCATCAATTTTTTCGCTTTGGGTACGTCTGCCTTGCCATGGCCATCAGGTCTAAGAAAAATACGATGGATCGTTAAGTTCGCCCCTTTAGCACTTGAGAAGATCCCCAACAAACATGGGAACGTTCCTAGTAACTTAGGTGCAGAGCCATTTTGCTCCGTGCAGTAGTATTTCAATCCGGGATGAAACCCGAGTGTTTTAGAAAAACGCTGAACTTCTTGAGGTGTTAAGGACAATCCTCGACTCCTGAGATAGTTCATAGCAATTTCCGACTTATAGGCAGGTATCGCATCATGATATACCTGCTGCAACTTCAGTAATCGCTTGCTTTTTTCTTGTTCACTGCAATATTGACTTTTTTGCACGTGCTCTCGACGTAACTGAGCAGCAACTTCCCGCCGGCTTACCTGGTGATAATCTCCACCTATGATCTGCATAACTTCATCTGCCGCCTCACTGATTGAGCAGTTGTTGTAAAATGCGACCACATTCAAGCCATCGGTTAATCGCCCCTGTTGATTGTGAAAAGCTTGTCCTGTCGTTTCCCAGCCGGTTACCAGTCTAAAGACTGTATTGCCCTTACCCGTTTTAGGACAAGGGGTTTGGCCAGGAAATCTGTCGACTGCAGCCTTCAAACCACTAAACCGTTCAAAGACACATCTCCAGCCGCCTCTTTGTTCGACAAGCGCTTTTACTTTTTTAATTTTTGAGCTCGTTGGGTGATACATGTTCAACTCCTTAATACCTGCGGAAACCCCAAAATTCCCTCGCTTGAAGAAACTTTGGTGGTTCCCGCAAGCTAAAGATGGCTACGCCCTACGAATAAGACGTAGCCAGGTTCCTATTTAGAAGTTGGCAACATGATCCACATTGCCCTAATCAAGACCTTCTTGCCGTTACGCATTACATAATAGGCAGTACAGCCACTTGCTCTTTTTTCCTTAATGATTGTATTTTTCATAGTGTGCCCTCTTACTCACAAATGATGGAGCGCACTAACCCCCCAAGGGGTTAACACACCCCCTTGGGTTAATTGAACTTTATGCTAAAGCGCCTTAAATGAAGGCGTGTTTTAGCTTTTTCGTCAAAGCATTCAAAAGCTCTTCTTTTGAGTAAATTGCCTCAAAGTCTGCGCTCTCAAATCCTTCAACATCTCCCTTGATGCCAATACCAAACACTCTAACGCCTACTGCCTGGGCCTCCTCAATCGCTTCTCTTGTAGAGTTGATGCAATTGGGGTCACCGTCCGTAACAACAAACAGCAACTTCCGCGGTTCAGGGCGTGTAGATAGAATCGATGTCATAGTACAAATTGCTTCTGCGGTAGGAGTACCGCCGGCACAATCGATGACAAAGTTGTTGATATTAGCTTTAACTTCAAATGGCTTAACGATCCTGCATAAGGAACGGCGACCATCCTCGGTTACGGGGTAGTACCCGACGATTGACTCAACGCCATGAATTCCCTCCAGAGCATTGCTTAACGAGTAAGCTACACTGTTGGCCATTTTCATATCGTCTTCATCCATCGAGCTTGATCTATCCACCAGCAGCCCTACAGCTGCATTTGGTGAACGATGTATCGACTCTGACTCAAATACCTTGGAGTTACCGACCGCAACACCCGCTAAGCGAGCTGAAGAGATCGATTTTCCTCGGTTTCGATAGGAATAATTAACGTAGTTCTGATCGTGAAAAACTCGTTTCAATGGGTTCTTCATTTTTGCTATAAGTCGTTGACTATCACTATCGATCAGATTTTCGTCATATGTTTCTTTGGCAATATTTCTTCTTGCAAGCCCAAGCGGTTTAATTGGTTCCACAGATTCTTGACAGTCTGCAGCCATCGCATTGATGATTTTGATGATAAGCTCATGTTCGTTCTCCGAACTCATCTCATCCATTTCATCAGCAATTTTCGCCTTAAGACCAACTGAAACCATCGAACCAACATTTCCTTCAGAGTGATCTTGTGATCCCTCTGCGACGCCATCGGAATCGTCTGAGCCCTCAATGCCACCAGAAGCCTCTTGCGAGTCTCCACCAGCATCTTCGGTATCGTCTGAGCCCTCAATGCCACCAGAAGCCTCTTGCGAGTCTCCACCAGCATCTTCGGTATCGTCTGAACCCTCCGCGCTTTCTGAAGCCTCTTGCGTGTCTCCACCGGCATCTTCGGTATCGTCTGAGCCCTCAATGCCACCAGAAGCCTCTTGCGAGTCTCCACCAGCATCTTCGGTATCGTCTGAACCCTCAATGCCACCAGAAGCCTCTTGCGAGTCTCCACCAGCATCTTCGGTATCGTCTGAACCCTCCGCGCTGTCTGAAGCCTCTTGCGTGTCTTCTTCAGGACGTTCTTGCTCTTCCAGCCACTCAACAAATGCATTCCAGATATTTTCCGCGACATTGAAACAAGCCTCGGTTGTACCAAGGCTATTTAGAACGTCACTTCTTAGAATGTGATGACACTTGCGATAGAAGCTATCTCCGAAGAGATTCAGCAACATTGCGTCCGTTTTTTGAAACAGATCTGCTACAGGCTGTTCTAGGAGCTCGCTCCGCCCTTTGTACAACACCCAAGCTTTAAGCACTTGCAAATGGTTGTCTTCAGAAGGCAAACAGAACACACCTTTAACTTTACATAGCTCGACTAACTTTCTGATAGAAATCCTGGTACCTCGAAAATCAGCAAACATACGATTTTCTTGGTGCAGGTCATCCAAAGCATTAAGCAGCCTCACCACAAAAGGGTGTACTCCTGAAGCGAGTTGATAGAAATTATCATCGGTATACTGCTCATGACCTAACTCATGATCACAGTAGCCCAGCGACATCGTGACGAAATCATCATCACTAAAATCGCCTGCGGGGAGATTAATGTGACCTGGCAGGTGATATGCCCCGGTCCCACCAAATGTAATTAGCATGGAACTGTTGTTAGTAAGCACTCTGCTGAGATTTTTAAACTTCCTTAAAAGTTTATTCTTACTGGTTTTCATAATGCATCCTCTCTGTTTCACCTGGACACACTTAACCCCAAACGGGATTAAGTGTTATCCCATTGGGGTTAATTAAAAACCTAGGCCAAAACCATCATTAAGATCAGTCATGGCGTCATCTTCAGCTTCGATGGTTGGTGATGCGGCTTCTACAGTATCTAGTTCAGACTCAAAAACCGTAAGGTCTTCGTCCAAATCGTTAGATCGTGTTTCACCCAGTACACCGAAATCATCCACTTCCTTCTCAGGTTCAACATCTAACGTAAACTCATTAGATGCATGACTCTTCAAAGTAACTGGATCAGCCATTACTAGCGTCCATCGTGCCAAATTTGACAAGTTAGCACCTTCAATCCAGCCAGTTTTCGGCATTGAATCCAGAACAATGTTAGTTTGCTCTACGACTGTCGAGATATTGCTATCCAGGAATGACAAACCGTTAAGCTTACTGATTAGCTTTGAAAATCCATCTTTAATGCGTCGATTAGCTTTGTCTCTTGGCACCTTACGACCTTTATCGTCTTGGACGAAAAAGCTACGGTCATAGATATCTCGAGCCATCTTAGCGACTTCTGTGTACAAGTTACCCAAAATATCCTCGGCTAACTCTTCTGCTGTATCCACATCAGCGCCATCAATCAACGGCTTAAATGCTACTGGTGGTAACATTTTGATCTGGAATCGAGAGCAAAATTCGCTTTTATCAAGCGTATAGCGTCGCATTACGGCGGCCACATCGGGATTCTGCATTTGCCAATCACCGACCAAGAAGTCGTAATTGTTCATGAGATCATCGAGTGAGTGCTGCCAGTCAAGCTTAATCGCATCAATCTCTGCTTGGAGTTCATCCAACCGCGCCAATGGCACAATTGTCATGTCACCCCAGCGGACACCGTAAGCGTTAAGCGTCCTAGAGATCGCCTGCTTGGATTTGCTCACAAAGTTTAGCGGTGCTTTTGGGAACCAGCGTATCTTTGACCCTTGAATTGAGTCGCTGTCCTGCAAGATCCCATCAAGCTCAACCTTTACTTTTGGCAACACCTTTTCGCCGCAAGCGCCGAGAGAGATTACGTTGACCACGCAAACCCCTTCCTCTAACTGAGTAAGACGTTCGCAAACTTGTGTAGATTGAGCGATAGCATTAGTTGAAGTTACTGAATCGTTCATAGGTGTATCCTCTTTAAAATAAAAAAGGGACACACCTACCCCTAGGGATAAATGTGTCCCTTGTGGGGTTGTTGTTGAACTAGATTTGTTTTACTTCGGCATATTTACGCAAGTGGTCTCGCAACAAATAGCCCTTTCCGATCTTTGAAAGGATAAGCTTATTTAACTTATCGATTCCCTTCTGAGGCGTCAGTGATTCATCACCTTCGTAGAGAACCCAATTCCACTGTGTCAATTCACTTTTAAACATGACCGTGAGATTGGCGTCTGGGCAAGCGTCTCGATTGACAACGGCCCAATATTTCCCATCAGGATGATGATAAACATTGAAAATCAATGCTTCATGACGTTTTGCGACTTTGGTCGCAGTGTAATTTGCATATTTCAGAGTCGGTTTACCTTGCTCTAGGCTCATCACAAAATGACGATACGAAGGCATTAGTCCTACTCTAAACGGAGCGTTCTGGTCTTGCATTTGGAAGTCAAAACCACCAACTGTGACCACTCCTTCAATCTGATACTTACCACATAGCGAAACGGCAAAAAACGTAGTGCCGGCTTGCCATTCTTCTGATGAAAAGTTGACTGCTTCAAACACAATATTAGCTTGCGCCAAAGCAGCAACCAGGTCCGCATCAATCATCGAAGGAGAGATTACTTTTTTCCAATCAGCTCTTTTAATGGCTTATCCAGTTGATCGCCAAAAACTTTTACAGCTATATCACTGACGATAGTTTTTTCTTCTTCGGCAACCGATTTCAGAAAAACACAATCCAACGACTGTCTAAGTGTTCGGAATAGACCGAATGCTTGGATGTAATACGCCCAAGCAACCACAACACGAGTCGAGAAGATGGCCTGAATAGGGTCTTCTACGTCACCGTCGCGGTTATTACCTAGTGCTGCATCTCGATAGGCGTTTGCAAGTTTAATGATATCATTTCTCAATGGCACCGGTAACTTTGGAGCAAACGCTGTGAGAATTTTTGACTCTCGTACCACATCAGGATACTGAGTTTCTAACCACATGAAGCGGCTTAAAAAAGCTTGATCCATTTGGTTCGAAGTAATGTATCGGTCGTCATGGCCAGAACCAAAGGTATTCGCAGTTCCGATCACATAGCACTGTGGGTGCTTCATGAGCGTTTCTTTGAACATCTCAAGGGGCCAGGGTTTACCTTCTACCAGCAAATGCATCGCTGATGTCAGTTCACCGCTCGCTTTGTCGAACTCGTCCAGCAGTAAAACACCGCCGTTCTTGTACGCTTTAGCTGCCGGGCCATACTCTTTAAGAGTGATGGCATGACCGTCCTGAGCATCGATAACGTAACTCCCCTCAATATCTTGTGGGTTCATGCGAGCATGTACCTTAACAATATACAGAGGTAGATTCAGTTTATCGGCCAAATACATGGCTAACTCAGTCTTACCTGTACCAGTATGACCTTGAAGACCAAGAGCTAACATCTGCTTAGGCGCCATTAACCAAACCAAGGCTAGCTTAGCCAGCTCCTGGTCAGGTACATACATCGGGTTTGACTGAATACAGTCAGGATGACGATGCTTACGGCGCTTTAGCTTTATAGTGCCAGGTTCAAACAGATCGGGAAATATCAAATGTGCTGCCACATCTTCCATCTCCATGTAATCCACTCCCTGGGCTGATTGTACTTCTTCGTTAGCCGCGGTCATTTCAATTGTTTGTGCAGTTTTTGCTGACATAGGTGTGTCCTCTTCTTTGGATTTTGGGGCACACCTTCCCCAAAGGGGTGGTGTACCCCATTGGGTTGTTTTTAATGCGTGGTTACGAGTTAATTTCTCTAGCTAGAAACTCGACCATCACTTCTCGAGCAGTAACACCTGATATGTACAGATCATCCATCAAATCGAGGATCTGGCCCAGGATAGTTGTCAATTCATAATCGCCCTCACATTGCTTAGTGAGAAAACGAATCAATCCTTCATTAGCAACTTTTACCGCATTTTTCTCTTTGAACATCTCTGCAAAAAAACCAGACCAATGAACGAATTCGGCAAGTTGATCAACTTCAAACTCCTTACCGTATCGTTTCATGATGGCTTTAACTTCGTCCCGAATGACCTGTGGGTCATATCCAGCAAAGCGACATACTTCCGCAAATTGCGGACTCGCCTGCCACACAATTTCTTCTTTAAACAAAGCATTGGTTGGTTTAGCACAACGAAGAATTTCTAAGCTACGAGTTAACATGCCATGGAGCAATGTTTCTAAATCGTCGCCGGTCCACTCTATGTGATAAGTATTTGTTTGATGTTCAAAATGTGGGTCCATCATCATTAAGATTGAGCATTTCTCATTACCGCGTCTTATTGAATCGATAATGTCTTTGTCCAGTGCATGATGAATGGTGCCAGGGTTTGACCAAAATGGTTGAGCCTGGGCATTTTTTGCTTTACGCATGGGTGTGTCCTCCGACAAGGGTTGGGACACACCTACCCCTACGGGATAATGTGTATCCCGTAGGGGTGAGTTAAATTTGGTTAAGCTTTAGACAGATTCATGCACATGCTCATTTCTGAGGACGTGCGCTCAAGCAAGCGAGAAGTTTTTGTAAACTTGTCACCTTTACGCTTGGAATCGTGGAGTTGTTTCAGCTTTTTGAGGATCTTCTGCTTACGACGACGACAATAGGCCGCCTGAGAAGATAAAGATCTCTTAGTATTCACGGTGTCACTCCTAATTTAGAGGGACTCCGAGCCCATAAGGGTGAAGTCCCTCATGGGTTAAGTTGATTTGCTAAGTTAGTGTTTTTGAGCGTTACGCTGTTTGTACGACTTGAAGGTCGCAGTTAGTCCAGGAACGCTCGCCCAACAGGGAAGTATCCCTGTTGGGGTGAAGCATCAACAATCAAACCCTCTGCCTGATTCAAAACCATGATGATGTTGATGTTGATTTTGCTGCGGAGCTTGGTACTGACGTTGAGGCCTATACTGTTGCTGCGGAGCTTGGTTATTATCTCGAGGTTGATACTGCTGCTGCGGCCGTTGCTGACGCGGCTGCTGGTACTGTCCATGAGAATGATTTTGAGGTTGCTGCGGCGCTGCTTGGTAAGACCCTTGCGGGTTATACTGCTGCTGAGCTGCAGACTGGTTTGCCTGTTTAGGGCTGTATTCGTTAATTTCATTTACAACAATTTTGACGCCATAACGCTTATTACCGCCGTGTTGCGGGGTAAAATTGTTACTTGCCAAAAATCCTGAAATCGTCATTCTATCGCCTATGTTGGGGATGAAATTCAGTTTTGCAGGGAGATAGCATTCCATAAACAGAGTATCGGTGGTTTCCCACTGACCATTTACTTGACTACCTTCGTTGTAAGCCAGCGATATAGCGCAAGCGCCACCGTTTAATGGTTTAACTTGAGATACATTTCCTGTGAAACAGATGCTGTTTTGACGTTTAGTTTGATTTTGATTGTTCATGAGTGCGTCCTTCTTAAGTAGATAATCCCACAAAAGAAAGACAATTTACCCTAAGGGTCATTGCTTTCCCTTGTGGGTGGGTTTATTAGCCATATGGCTCTCATATCAACGTTGCCGTTAATATCGGTCACTTCATATCCCGTAGGATACAAAGCCGCTCCGGTTTCCCATGCTGAGCTTACATGCGCTTATATAACAGTAATGAGTCAAGCCTGTTAGGGCTTGAAAACAATAAGGTCAGTGATAAACGATGGAGGAACTTGAGAAATTGACACAACAAAGCCGCCCTTTTCCTCTCAAAACATCTGAGATTCGTGGCAGTTTTGATCTGTGAACTTCGTGGAAGTTGGTTGCCAATAATGGCGCTTTAGATAATCGCTACAGAGCGATGTTGTTGCTTGAGAGTTTCTAGCTAAGCTAGTTGCAGTTGGCGCAAAAAATCGCCTTTCCAATAATCTATATCAACAACGAACCGAAATCAACCATTGAAAATTACCTGTTACTTTTAACGTGATCTCCAGCAGAATAACAGCTTGTCGGTCAATCTAGCGAGCCACCTCCCCGGAGTAAATTTATCTCGGGGTCAGCGGCCCGTCTTTTGATTTAAGCGTAAGTGAGTACAGGGGCGATCGCTCCGCTTCTCTTATATTTTTGGCTTCTGTAAAGATGGTAACTCCTGCCCGGTTAAATCTGGGCAGCCCTCGTTAATTAAGTGCATGATCCAAGCTACGTGCACTACTTTAACCTCTTGATGGCCATAGGTCATTCTCACGTCCTTTAAGACCCCAAAAACATAATCCCCGTGACCGGTTCTTTTAGCGTGCTCTACCAATTCATCTACAACTTTAGGCGACGCTTTCTCAAACTGTTATTTGATGATTTGCTAGCTTTGATGTGATGAACGCACCTGATGAAATAATCCCTTTTGTCCTGTATTTCCATTTCCGTAAAGCAAAATGTCAGGATACCCAGGAAAAGATGTATGAACGGCTTGAAAGAGAAGCACAAACGGTGAAAGAGGAAACCGAGATAGCCCACGCATTCTGTATTCGTGAGCTGATGTTGATCCGAGACGGGTGAACCTACGCTGCTGGCGTCAACCCATAATAGCATGATGGTCTAATGAGTTGCTGTTTCGTATTAGTAGGAGGGGCCTCTTCCCACAGGCTAATAACAATGCCGATAAAGATGATTAAACGCCTACTATTTCTATGAAAATATTTTAACATTCCCCCTTGAGTGGTTAAAAATCGTCCCCATATATCCAATTCAATGACAGCTCAATGATGGGTATGGGATATGACTGAAAAGGTCAACGTTTTAAGCTTAGACGGTGGTGGTGCTCGAGGTTACTACACAATCTCGGTGCTGGCGCAGCTGGAGCAGATCAAGGCCGAACAGACCGGCAACCAAGATATACGGATAGCTGAGTATTTTGACTTGCTCACCGGCACCTCCATCGGTGGGATCCTGGCCCTGGGCTTAGCCTCAGGAAAAAGTGCCCGAGAGCTGAAGCAGGTCTTCTTTGAAAACGCAGCCAATATTTTCCCCAAGAAATCAGGTTTCCGAAAGGGATGGTTAACACTGCGCAAACAGAAATATGACAGTGCACCCTTGGCGAAGCTCGTAGCCGACATAGTGGGAGAAAACGCCGTCTTCAATGATCTTCAGCACCGAGTCATGGTGCCCGCCGTCAACCTGTCAACCGGACGAGCTCTTTTCTTCAAAACCCCTCATGATCCCACCTTCACCCGGGATGGCACCCTAAAACTGCTCGATGCAGCCATGGCGACATCAGCGGCCCCAACCTACTTCAAGCCGCATTACTGTGCCGATCTGGAAACCTACTTTGCTGACGGAGGGTTAGTGGCCAACAATCCCAGCTTCATAGGCTTTCATGAGGTTTTTCGCAACATGAAGCACGACTTCCCTCAAGCCACGGGCAAAGATGTGAGGATCCTGAACGTAGGCACAGCTGGGGAAGAGTTCTGTATCAAGCCATCGAAGGTAACCCAGGGCGGGTATATGGGCCTGTGGGGGTTCGGTGAGAAACTGTTGCTCACTACAATGGCCGCGAACCAACAGCTTCATACGGACATGCTGCGCAGAGAGCTCAACTTCCATGGTGCCGTGGACAATTTCGTCGAGATTGATGATTCTGTCCCGCATGAGGCAGCTGACGAGATCACGCTGGATAACGCCAGCGAATCAACCCTGAGGAACCTAGCTGGCCGCGGCAAACAAGCTGCGTCGGTAGCATACTCCCAAAGCAGTACGCTGCAAGAAATCCTCGAACACCCTGTCACCCCCTACAAACGGCCCCAGGCCAGCTAAGGAGACTCACAATGCCTAATTGGAATCTGGACCAGTACTATCGCGATCAGGATGATGGCCTCATCGCCAAATTGCTGTTGCCGTCTGGAATGCAAAGCAACCTAGTCACACTTCGCGCCGTGGTCCGTAAGCGGATTAAGGACGTCTTTAAGGAAGTGCAAGACTTAGTAGCAGAACTGGGTCAACAGAGCTACTCGGTGGAAAGCTACCAGGCGCTATTTGAGTCCAAAGCATCTTGGTACTCGGTTTTGGATGATGAAACTAAGCGAGAGTTTGTGGAGCTGATAGGTGCCATGACCCCGGAAGCCAAGGCGCAGTTTATGAGGCTGACACCGCGTTTCTGGACCCAAGGCAGTTTCAAGTACGACACCCTCAACCTGCCGTACATTACGCCCCCTCAGGAAATGGATATCGACGACGGCGCCTATTTGCCGATGGTGCTTTTTCAAAAACCGATAATCGGTCACAAGCTGCTGTTGTTATTGGTGGATACGGCTTTGAAGTCCCTAGTTCAGGATAATCAGGGCTGGGAGTTCGAAGCAAAGCGGACATGCGGTCGAATCAAGATACCAAGTTTGCACACTCATATTGATGTGCCTATGTATGCTATACCTGAGCAGCAGTTCTTACAGAAGCAAGCAACTTTAGAATCAAGTGACAAGCTGTATGAAAGCATATCCAGGCGAACAAATGACGCTGAGAAAAAAGGATATAGCAAGCTCGATAAAAACTCGGTAAACCTGGCAATCCGCCAAGGCTCTGAGAAATGGATGTTGAGCGACCCCCAAATTGTTGAGGACTGGTTTAAAGATTGTTGTGAGCGCATTGGCCAAGAACTCAGATTGGTTTGCCGGTTCCTAAAGGCTTGGCGCGACGTACAGTGGGCGCATGGTGGTGGTCCGTCATCTATTTGTTTGATGGCTGCTGCAGTGGATGTGCTCGATACGCACCCGCACAACAGGCTGAATTTGGGTGATACCATGAAGTTGGTTGCCTCTCATCTCCCTGGGGTATTCGAGAGCGGGGTAGAAAGTCCTGATGATACCGACGAAAAGCCGCTGTTCCCATCCAAGAGCAGCCACGGTGAGCAAGAGCGGGCAATTGTCACTGCCCTCAGGAAATTGCATGAACGGCTGCTTGCGGCAGAAAATGCCAGCACAGCAGATCAAGCGATACAGTTCTTGGCCGGCATGTACGGTAACCGTGTGTCGAACGTTGGGCTCCTCAAGTCCATCGCCACGGCTTCGGCCCCAGCCTTCACGCATCCACCAAGCCAAGCCCAAAAACCTGTAAAAATCAGCCCCACCATGTCCAGTGGTTCGAAGGTATAGGGGTGTCAGAACTCCACCAAATTTTGCTTGGCCTGGGCTACAGGTTTCTCCCGGCCAAGCATATTCCCCAAACTTCGGTTTTACACCGCCAGTGTCCTGGCGGGGTTTACGCCAAAGACATCCTCACTGAAGCTGGTACTTTCAAGGTGGGTTTGCACCTGAAAGAGGATCCGCACGTTGAGCTCCCCAAGCCGTACCTCATCGGGTTTCCGGAAGGCTTTTCAAACCAGCTTGTACCGCACATCAACCACGAAGGCTACCTGTGTTATGTCGAACAAATGGAGGCTGACTGGGACCCCAATCACCTAGGCCCCCTTTACACGGCAATAGATGAGCAAATCTGTACCACCCTGTGCAACTCGATGTCACGCAGAGACGGTGCTG
Organism: Shewanella sp. 10B; assembly: GCF_023475885.1. Taxonomy (NCBI): domain Bacteria; kingdom Pseudomonadati; phylum Pseudomonadota; class Gammaproteobacteria; order Alteromonadales; family Shewanellaceae; genus Shewanella; species Shewanella sp. 10B. Next base: position 28,522 of record NZ_JAMDJO010000012.1, on the reverse strand, counting down.
AGTCAGATGCCGAAATCGAGCCGGAGTTTGCGTCATATTGGGATGGGCAATACAAAGCATTTCTGCTTTCTCGTCCGACAAAGGATAAGCAACTATGGTATGCTGTGACGGGAAAGGAGTCTGTCGTTTACAGCGATGACCAAGCAACCGAATTTGCCAGCTGGATGGAGCGAAGAAATTTAGCTGACGAACCCGTTCAAAAGTATCCGGCACACTATTTGCGGGTTCGGCCGTCTAAGCTGGCTGGAGTGGCTTGGCCGCCATGCAACCTCGGCCAGGTACTTGATTGGCTTGGGAACGTGGATAACCCCACCAGGAGCAAGCTGATTGACTGCCTGATTGAAGAACCTGGCAGTACTCATTTATTTGTGATGGATGTGGCCGGTCAGGAAATGATCGGTGTATTTGTCCAATTGAACAAAAGCGCCGTGGCACTCGCTGCCCACAACAGAAAGCGGCGCCGGAGGCCTGCGAGAAGTTACAAGCAGCTGATCATTGCGCTTTCAGGCAAGCAAGCGTGCGAACGTTTCCACAGAATAGAGATTGAGAATGCTGAGGCGAAATGGATCCTTTCCAGGAACAATCCTAACCCAGAGCAAGGTAATCTCTCTGACAAGAAAATTGCCCTAATAGGTTGTGGCACAATCGGTGGCTATGCTGCTGATCTGTTGATGAGATCGGGCGCCGGCTGCGGCCGAGGTTTTCTCCATGTTTTCGATCCGGATACGATGAAACCTCAGAATGCTGGTCGGCATATTCTGGGCACCCAGGCATTTGGACAGAACAAAGCCGAGGCAATGGCCACGAAATTGCGTCATGATTGCCACCTGGTTACAAATATCGAGGGGAAAGGCGAAGTTTTCCCAATCACCATCCAAGCACTGCGCGCCTTCGATTTTGTCATCGATGTTACTGGGCGCCCCCCTATATCAAAGCGCTTAGCAGCAGTCATTCGTATGTTGCCTCAAAACGATAGGCCTATGCTGATCCATGGGTGGAATGACGGCAATGGCCGAATGTCCAAAGTGCTCATCGACGATGGCTCAGGCTGCTACGGGTGCCTAATTTCGGATCCAGCCTTCTACACCAATGAGCAAGATCGTAGGCTGGAGGGTATTGATAGGCGAAAGGAAACCAGGACCAGCTGCGGTAACACCTACACGCCATACCATGCAGGGGTGAGTATTATCACTGCTGGCATCATGCAGCAAGCAGTGATGTACGCATTAGGGAGTGAGCTGCCTTGGAATTACACCGAGCATGTGTCGGCCGGCGGGAGAACTCGGAAGCCCAAGAAAATCCAACCATCAAGCCACTGTTCAATTTGCAATGCACCAATCTGATATCACTTACAAAGATATGGTAGCTGACGAGGAGCTCCTTGTCGTTATCAAAGAATCCGCCTTTTCCAGGATGAAGAGTTTCACCCAATCACGTTTGTGGGATAAGGAGGCGGCAGGTGTGCTGATTGGTGAACGTCGTGCCGGCAATCTGGTGGTATGCGAGGTTACGGAGCCCGGGAAGGGAGACAAACGATCCAGGCACTCAGTAGACCGACGGGGGCCCCATCACCAACAAGCCGTGGACCAAGCCTTTGAACGCTCAAACGGAACCTTGCAGTATCTCGGTGAATGGCACACCCACCCTGAAGACTACCCCACACCGTCGCCAAAAGACTACAACAGCTGGGGGAAAGGTCTCAATTTTGAAGATCCGATGATTGTCCTTATCATCGGCCGAAAAAGCACTTATGTTGGCAAGAAAGTGAGAAATGTTATTCGACCACTCTCACAGGTCCCTAATGTAGGAGAAGAATAATTTTTTACTCTTTTTCTTTAACTCATGCTCTGCATAGCACCAAGACCATTATCGATCAGCAGCCGGCTGCTTCAGCTTCAAATTTGCTTGATGGCCGATTCTCGGCCTCTATGCACACTGATAAAATTTTACCAATTTCCAGCATTGAGCTTCTTTGTCCGTCCAAAAAAGGGTCTAGAAGGCGCGGCAGCCTAGACCAGATAAAATCGTCACTTACGCCAAACTGTCTGTAACAGGCCAGTAAATCGTGATCCCAACAGTCAGTGACCTTACCGCATTTTGAGCAAACACCTGTGTCTGCAACTAAATCCGAATCTTTCTGATCAGAACAATCAAAGCAAACATTACACATTGGATAATTTCCTTGAATAATGGGCCGGCGTGTCCGGCCCCGATCGATTATTCTGCGTCAGCTTTCAGAGCGGACAGGGCCAACTCGATGTTATCGTGCCCTCTTCTGCGCAGATATTCCATTGCTTCATATCAATTTTTCAGCAGAGCCTCCTGATCATCGTGTCACAAGGCCCAGACTGAGGTTCACGGAAACGGGCAATAAACCTAATATTACTCACCCACGATATTAGCTCTCATCTACTTATGATACCCCTGGGAAGATTACCGGCAACTCACCGAAGGCAAATGCCTCCAGTTTGTCGTGTACTGGGGTGTTAAAAGACTACGACGCATCGCCCATTTTTGTTCAATGCCTTGTCCTGCGACAAACATCGTTTTCACGCCAAAGCGGTTATTGAGCCCGTCAAAGACCTTCATCAAGGGTTCATTGCCCAGTCCTTCATCTTTGACAAACAGATTCATCTGACGATTCACAGTAGAACTCAACTCGAACAAACCTATACCGACCTTATAATATCGCCCCCCCTCTTTAAACAGTCGTGGCAAGGCTTTAGACACTGCCTTTGACATTACCAGAGTGTCATTCGTTGGCACGTCGAAATGAATAACATGCCTAAAACCAACTGCTAAGGATTTATCTTCAAAGGGGGAGTTGCTGGCAAACATCATCATTACCCGACAAGCACTGCTTTGCGCGCGCGCCTTTTGCGCGGCCATGGCCACATGGTAAAGTAGTGCCTGATTAAGACCGTTTATATCTGTCACCCTTTGCCCGAGGCTACGCGTAGAGAAAATCTGTTTTTTCGTGGTAACGTTTCCATCCCATTGTTTGGCCTTAATCCCATTCAGTTCTAATACGATCCGTTCCACCTCAACGCTAAATCGTTGTCGAGCTAATTTGGCTGGTAATGAAGCTAACTGTGCTGCTGTCTCTATCCCCATTTCGGTTAACTGTCTACCGATTCTACTACCAATACCCCATACATCGGTAACCTTCATTTGGGCTAATACTTTTAACCTGGCTGTTTCATCATCTATAACGCATACGCCGGCACAGGAAAAATCAGGTAACCTCTTAGCAGCATGGTTAGCAGCCTTCGCAAGCACCATTGTCGGGCCGAAGCCAACACAAACAGGCAATCGAGTCTCACGCCACACTGACCTTCTTATAAGATGGCCATGATGCTGATAGTCTTTGATAGTTACGTTTTTAAATGACAAAAAGATCTCGTCTATACTATACAAAAATTCCTCTGGTCCGAATCGTCCGATCACACTCATCATCTTTTCCGAGAGATCCCCGTACAGCTCATAATTACTGGAACACACTTGAATACCATGGCGGTCGCAGATCGCTTTCAACTGGAAATACGGCTTGAACTTCTCTATACCTAACGCCATAGCCTGCTTATTTGCGGCCACGACAGTCCCATCATTATTGCTGAGCACTACTATCGGCTTTCCACGCCACTCAGGTCTAAATACCTGCTCTGCAGAGCAGTAAAACGAATTTGCGTCGATCAATGCCAGCATGACCTAGTTTCCTAAATCATCTGTCTGAGAGGCTTAAATGGCTTGTAGCTGCCTATAACAACCCCTTCAATAGAAAACACATCCCACTCGTTGATTGCAACCGGCGGGTAATCGTCATTGTCCGATAACAACAACCGTTTCTCGAGATCAATTATCTTGACAACGAACTCGCCGTTTAGGTTTGCAACAATCACATCGCCTGTTTTGCGCGCAATTCGTCTATCTATGACTAAAATGCTGCCCGGAAAGATCCCAATCCCTTTCATGGACTCCCCCTCAGCGACAGCTAGCCAGGTAGAAGATGGATGCTGAACAAAAAGCTCATCTAAGCTTAATTTCAATTGCGTGTAATCGGCTGCGGGAGAGGGAAACCCGAAAACGCCCGCGCTAACGGTGATAGGTAAGACGTTCATTGTTATTTTCCATTCACTGTATAAAAACACAGTAATGATAGTATTGGAATTCAACTCAAGCAAGAGGCGGCTGACCTACTACGACGTCCCTGGCCAAACCGACTCTTCTGGAAACACAGTGGTAAGTTAGACTTCATCGCAGTAATCGTTTCTTGAACCAATACCACTTTGCCAATAGCTTAGGCAAATCTGACAATTCATGAGCCTAAACCTCAACTCAACATTAAAAGCTCCTGCTCCCTGGCACAGAATCCGGTATTGATGTCGTCCAATACTTTGAGGTTACCGGCATTGACTCGTTCAGCCCTTTCAGTCATAAGCTCTAGAGTATTTATGGTCTTGGCTTTGCGAAAATGAATGAGCCAACTTACTTCCTCTTGGGAAAGTGTTTCCGGTAAAAATGCTGTCGCTGTAGCTTTCATTTTTTAAATATGTTTCCTATATCAGTTCGGCTGCTTCGAGTTCGTCCTCAATGTCCGACAGGGCCGCTCGCATTTCAGATTCACTCATCGTAGACCACCCGGCTACTCGGCCATTGACCCAATGCAGGACGTGCAATGCTATAAGTTGAGGCTCTTTAATGCCCTCCATGCCTCCAATGCGGCAATCGCTACATGGATGAGCCCAGCTTTGCGCCGGGCCATCTTCTGGCCCATCATGGGGGATCAGCCGTTCTCCACAAATCGGGCAGGGCTTGGGTGGATCCTGGTACATGCTGTTTCCTTGATCATTAACTGTCATTTTCTGAATATGCCTTCTTAATCCAATCATCCTTTTCTTTCCAGCGACGAACCGCATCATACAAAGATTGCTTGCTGATACCTATCGCGTTTTTCACTATCTGATTCTGTATGTTATCAACCAATACCATTTTCGCAGCTAATGTGCTGGGAGCTTCACTATCTCCCCGACAAAGCTTCACCAACAGATCAAACTGCTGCAATTTACTACCGTCTGGCCCATACGCCTGCCTGATCAAGTCATCCTTCTCCTTCCAGCGCTGAACTGCATCATATAAGTTTTCTTTACTTACTCCGGTTGAGGCTTTAACGGCATCATTTGAAGCTCTCTCAACCAACACCATTTTTGCAGCTATTGTGCTAGGAGCTTCTTCATTCCCTCGGCAGAGTCTCACAAGCACATTGAACTGCTCAGAATTCATCTGGTTATTTGACATTATTTATTTTTTCGTCCCATTCTGCTCTTGAACACCCTTTTGATAGAACACTCCCCATAATTTTTGAGGCCATCCATCAAGAAAACCATCGTGAAAGAATTGAACGTTCTCTCCTATTCGATTTTGAGCGCTGTCGTTATGGCCCTGCCGACTTGCTTCAAATTTTATGAATTCTCGCAATTCAATCACTAACGCATCAGTAAACTCTGATTCATGCAATCCCGACCAGGCCGGTACACCAAAATTGCAACTATATTTTGGTGCTTCTGTAGCACTGCCGTATGTTCTTATATACCCCATAAAACGATTTCCTTTAACAGTTAATGGTTGCGCTTCTCGCTACCTACTTTCTCAGGATTCACAGGCTTAACCGGAAGGCGAAATTTTCTAACAGTGACCAGAGGCTCCTTGTTCCACGTTAGCATCAAACCGCCACTCACAATGCCTATTGCAGCCAAGATTAAACTAGCCAGATTGTCGCTGTATGAACCCAAAACTAATGCAAGAAACCCAAGTGCCAAGTTAACAACACCCCAGAGTTTCAACAAGTTATACCTGTTCTGGGTCAATTCAATTTCCATTTCCCATTTTCCTTTAGAGTATTGACTTTATCAGCAAACTTAATTGCATCATCAAGGTTAAATTTTCGACTATGGGCTTTGTGGTGATTGATAGTCGCGGGGAATGGTACTCCATGAAGATGCCCAACTGTTTGCATAGCATGAACAAGAAAACCTTCACTTATCTTTAACATCCCTGCAAGTTGTGCGGTGTTGATCGAAATGCTTTTCCTCATGAACCCATCCTGTCTTACTAATCATTAATCGACTATCTTTCTACAATACTCTTTATCTATCTTGGAAACAGTATTGCATATATACATTCTTTCCAGAGGCTTAATGAACTTAGTAGAAAATGTTTGCACTACTTTTTTTATTTTTACTTCATTTCCATATTCGCCACTAAAACCGCCTTCAACAATATACGATCCTGTTGACGTGGTAACTAATGATTTTGTAAAAAAACCTGCATCTACTATAGAAGAACTAACGAATTTACCTGCCTTTGCAAATTCATCACGCTCTTCAATGGTCAGTGTAAAATAAATTATTACTAGCACAATCATTGTGATAAATATATTGAAAGCATGATTAAACATTTTATTTCTTCCTCTCCTTGATTTAATTCCAACGGGATTTCCTTGATCATTTAGTAATATCGTATGAACAAACGCTGAAAACGGCTTATTTCATCGCGGGGCAAGATACTGTTGTTAAATTCACATACAAGCGCATACCCTTCCACAATCCCTATTGCATTCTCGTATTCGACAGTCTGAAAATCGTTGTGGTGCTTATCAAGCAAGTAGTCGTTAAGGCTGATAAGAAATGTCTCAAAATCAATGCCTCTATAACACTCAGACAGCGTTCCCGACTCCCGGTGAGGCACCCGATGTTTCGGAAACAGGCTGTCTAGATGGTTTAGAGCGCCAGCTTCAATGCTCTCAAGCTTTGATTTCGTTGTGTGGATATTGCACTGAAAAGCGCAGAACAGATAATAGTCGGGATTGCCGGTGCAATATGAGCGAGATCCCAGATCACCCATCGTAATCCCTACTTTAGCAAATTCTGGCTTCATGCCATCAGTACCCACGTATAACCAAATATTAGCAGACTCAAAGTTTGCCTTATCACGTTCCATGACGGCTGCGATTTTATAGTCATCATTAGGAATTTTCAGGTTGTATATTTGCTGAGGCTTTTTCATATGTTTCCCTTAACTTGATTAGTTCATTGAGAGCAGGCAATAACCCGCCTCAATTCCAAATTGTCCGCCATCGACTTTATGTGTCACTACGCGATGACATTCATCTGTGCCAACACGCTGGCCGGACTCACGATCGAACGGATAAATAATCAGGACGTCACCAATGTTAAATCCTCTGTCATCACGCCTGATTTCCGCCGTTTTGTCTCGACGACGAACAGCATCAAATAGCTCAGGGTCAATCTTCAAATGATGTTCAGTGGCCATACCTGGGTTTCCTTTAGCTCATTTTGGTTGAGACTGTTCACGCCAAGCAATAGCCAAGGCTATCGCTTGGGCCTCGCCATATTTTTTCACGGAATAGCTTTTCGTTTTTGGATTAGAACCAGGGAATCCCAGCGCAATAACTCTCTGATAGGTTTGCTCAGAGCCATCAGCAAGTATCTTTTTGTATTGCCCAAAGCAGATGCCGACTGGTAGATCGCTTGTCTTGTCCCCGTGAGACTGAGTGTGTATGCGCCCGGCTTGAGGGTGATATTTAGCATAGGGATCTAGTCCTACTGATGCGCAAAGCTCATTTCTTGTTTTGATAGCCTCTTGGGTTTTCGACCTATGGAAATTTCGCTGTTTACACCCAGGAACCCGAACCATGATTGTTGATTTATTGCATGACAGATACCGCTGTGAAACATTCATGCTCGAATTCCCTTAATTTGATTGGTTTATCACAGTCCACACAGACGCGCCGTTGTCGTCATTGCCGCCCTCGGCCAAAAACAAATGTCCTTCATCATCTACAGCGATAACACCAGGGCGTTCGCTGGACGGATCTCTGAGCTTGTTTTTCCAGCCATAGACCTTTCCTTCCCACACCAACACTACACCACCCACACGTGCAGGATTTTCAGAGCGCCATTTTTTAGCCAGAGCCCTAGCTTTGCTGTTCGGTGTCATACCGTTTTTTCCTCGACTTCAGAGAAACCTGGGTTGAAAACCTCATATAGCTCTGACAAGATCTTCTGCTCCTGCTCTAAAGTTAAAGCTACTGGTTTCTCAGTAATTCTCCAATTAACAACGCCTTGGATGATTTCATACTCAACAGAGACACCTTCTGGTAGCCTTGATAGGCATTCTGCTAAACGACTCTCAATATCCATTCCTTGTTTCCTTGAACTGTTAGTGGTTGCGCTTCTCGCAAACTTCCCACCAGGATTTATCAAACGGGATCTCGCAAGTTGGACAGAAATTAATATTTACAAGCCCACGCACTTCACCCCAGCCGTTACACTTTTCACAGAAACGCTCACAGACTGTGAACTCCCAAGAGCTAAACTGCCCCTCTTTCTTTTCAAGCCTTTGATTTCGAGAGTCTCCGTGTTTGCGTGTTGCCATAATCCGGTTTCCTTGATTATTTCTGCTTAGCATCACTTAATACTGAGCGCTTCAAAAGCCTCAAGCAGCGCTTTATCGGCTTTGTAAACAACGGCAAGGCCGCCCTCCGGCTTAGGCTCATAATGCTCTACCAGCAGATATGTGCCATTCAGCGACGGCTCGGTTTTCATGACCCAGGCATACTTATCACCTGCAGCATAATGTCCCCTGGTCATATCTAACAGCATATTCCGATCCACAGCACGGCGAATTGCCTTGTATTTTGCCTTTGTGACAGGGACTAGATTTTCTTGTTTAAATACTTTTGCCAGGGTGCCCATAGCGTTTCCTATAACAGTTTCAAAAAGGCGTTAACTAATTGAGTGCGTGTACTTGTTCTGCCGTTTATGCTCAACATCTTAATCAACCGATTTGGCAGAGCAGTAACTTCGCACTGATAGCGACAGCTAGTACGGATGTTGTACAGCTTACCGCTTACCTGCTGGGCTGACATTCCAAGCTCTTTGCCGAGCAGGGCAGCACTGTAGTATCTGCCGGTGGTGATCATGTGCTCGGCTACTTTCACAGTTGTATAATCCATACATCCCCTATACTTTAACAGAACTTCCGGTGAGCGCCGCGTAACGCATCCTCTGTTTACTTGAAATGTGCTTAGCAACCCTTTATCGCAACCAAGGCAACTCATTTATGATTTACCATATCAAATCATCTTTGATTTGCAACTCTTCTTTGAGTTATATTTGTGGAGGTGAAAATCATTTTTGATTTGTGTAGGATGGCGAGCAGATGAAAGCAGCGGTAACACAGACAGTGCCAAAGAAATCAGACGGCGAAACGGGATTTGCTGAACATTCCAGGCTGGCCATCAAGGCCGCAATGGAAGAAATGGGCCTCCAGGTAGGAGGCCTGTTTGTGTTGCTTTATGAACGTGATCCGGTTGGTACCGAAGTGCAGACGCTCAGGAACCGGCTTAACCGGGGGAACCCGGGGGCAGACTTCCTGGGGCTGTGCGTGTCAAAAATGCCGCCTTTGCAGGCAAGAACAATGAAAGATTTTTTCAAGGTTACTGTTCAACAACCCAAATAGGTATGCCATTTATAATCTCGCCACTGTTGCCTGTGTCGGCTTGTGATTCAATATCCATTGAGTCCAATTCTGGCTCGGTGCTTCCGTTCTAGAAACTGGAAATTAGAAATAAAAAAGGAGACCGAGAGTCTCCTTTTAATTTACTGAGCGAGGCTTAGAAAAACATTGCTGGCGAGAGGTTGAAGCGCTTGCTCAAGGCCTCGATGTGGTTTCTGGTAAGCTTCTTGCCATCGGTGTGGTTAAGCAACTTGCTGACATTGGCTTTGGTACCAAGCTCTGGTAAATCGTTCACGCCAAGTTGATATTGATCCATCAGCGTTTTCAGCAAGGCGATGCCGGTGTCTGCTTCCTCGACAGCTTGGTTAAATTGGGCAAATTCATCGGCACTACTTTCCCAGCGTTCAATGGTTATTGAAAGCATGTTGATAACGTGTTTATTTGCCTCGTAATCATCGATCAAGGTGTCCATGGTGGCAAGCGCCTTGTCATAGTCGTCCTGGCCATTGATCTCAGCGATGAACGGCGCCATTTCCAAGGCTTCTCTGATTAAGTGGCATGCTTGAGGAAACATGGTTTACTCCTTATTTCGCCTGTACCTGTCAGTTAGATCATCATATTCTGCGTGTGGCACTATATGTTTGACATACATTCGGTTGTCCCGGAATTCAATAAAGGCAATAAGCCTCAGATGATTGCCTCCAATGTCTATTACCCACCATTTATCTCGATACTTGAAGTTATCCAAACTTGGGAACACTTGCTTGAGTTCATTTGGCGTTCTGAACTCGCCGGCCCTCAATGTCTGGTAGGCGCTAACTAGCGCTTCTCGCTGATTTGGGTAGTGTCTGGCAGCATCATTAAATGGTTTTCGAGAGAGTACATGCACTGGCGTTATTCCGGTTTCCGTTTTGGATACTATAGCACTATATTTCCAAATTGGAAACTTTTTTGTGGTTGGCAGAATGGCAAGGTTGATAGAGAGATCCTTGAAGATCAGTCAGCTGTAGCTTTTGATCCCATGTTCGCAATCGATTCCTGTCAGCTTTGGAGTATTGTCAGCTGCTACGGATTAGCAACTGCTTTGCTGTGGCATGTAACAGAGCATCCAACTGCCCCGGTTCACTGTTGAACCAATAGCGTACAGCATCAAGCGAGATCAGTAGAGGCATGCGGTTATGATACTCGGCACACTGAGGTGTAGGTGCTGTGGTTAGGGTCACCAGTTGAGACGCTTCACCAGTTAACTCGCTGGGGTAATATATCCCGGCCATAAGCAGCGGTTGACGGTCTTCTGCACTAAACAAATAGCGCACTTTGCCAGGATCCTCCTGGCGCCATTCGTACCATCCGGAGCATGGGATCAAGCAACGATTGGTGGCAAAGGCTCTCTTGAAGGTTGGTTTTTCAGTTACGGTTTCGGCCTGGGCATTAATGAGTATTTGCTTGGCCCAAGCCGGCTTGATGCCCCAGGTGGTGTCAAGTTGTTGCAGCCGACCTTGGTGGCTGGCAATGGTGGCCACATGCTGAGTGGGTCGCAAGTCCGGGTTGTCCTTGGTGTGGAACTCAAGCCCCAATGTATGGCTTACCCACTGGCACAACGGATCGGCTATAACGTTTAATCTGCCACACATTAGCGATCCTTCTCCGGCTTTTGGTGGATGGCTTTGTCAATGGCGTCAGTTCTGCTAACGACTATCGAACGGTCAGCGTCCAAGCTGACCTTGCCGTGGCCAAGAAAAATGACGACTACATCCGGTAGAGTCTGGCTATGACTATTTTAAAGAAGCCACGATTGGACTTTCTTACTGGACAGCCCAAACCTGCGAATAGTCGTTAGACAAAGTGCGAAAACGGCCGTCCATGTAGCCATAGTCCCTGCTCGTATTGGAGACTTGTCTAAGGTGTTCCAGCGCCTCACAGACGGCATTTGTCCACTTACTACTTCTAGCCAGCTCTTCTCGTGGCAAAGTCGCCAGCCGCTGTTCAAGCTTATCTAAACCATCAAGCAAGGTGTCTCCCAGGACAATGGGGAGCCAATCGGTAGACAACAGATAATCCGTCGCGGGTATCATATCCAGATCCCCCGCATCAGAAACATCCTCGACTTCCTCCAAATCACGGCTATACAGGGCAATGCACACCCAAATGCCCTTGGAATAACGATCATCCCAAATTCGCATTGCGAACCCAGCATTTAAGAGCGCGTCTAATAATTCAGTTTTCATTCTGGGGCATTCCCTGAAAAAGAAGTAATTGAATTGGCAACCTATTCTTCAACTTCCCCTGAATGGATAAAGTCCACGACAGTATTGCCTTTGTGCTGCGAGATTGTAAGAACGGGTTTTGCTTTGCAGCCTTCACACCAAAAGCGTACCAGCAAACCATGACGGCGTGAGCTTGGGTTGCCATCCAATGAGGTATCGAAAGTGGCTTTGCCATCAGCGACCGTTACATGCACGCCTTGCCTCTGATCTTCTCCCCTCTCGAATATTTCAACATGTTCATGATGCAGATAATTGAATCCACAATTTGGGCAAAGAAGTTCGCTTCCCCAGCCGCTTTGGTAAGCGTCAAACTCTGGTACCATGTATTGCCTCCATTACGTAAAATTTATCATTGGTCATTTTTACTAAATCAATATTTTTATTAGATCTCCGAGCCTTACTGGTTCTGTCTCACACAGAGCCCGTATGGCCTTGAGGCTGGTCATGCCCAGGATATCACCTATATGCCGTTCGTCTATGCCGCTACGTTTGAGTTTTACTGCCATGGTTCTACGGCCTGACTGGGCACTGGCCCCCTCGATGCCAGCCTGCTTAAACAACTTGCTGATCAGTGCCGATACCTGCTCGGCCCGGTATGTCACGACTCCATCAGACTCTATCCTGGTGAGCTTCAACGACTCACCTGTCCGGCCAGAAACAAACAAGCCAGACTGAGGATCAAGCCCACGGTATGCCGCTGGGCGATTAGTCATCCCATGGCCAAGCCGAACACGCTCGGCCAGATGTTCGTCTATGGCCGCTATCAACCTGGTGTTGACCCAGTGCAATGGTCGCTCGCGGCTGTTAAAGGCTATATCGGCCCTCAGTGTACTATCAACCTTTACAGAGCCGTCAGCATTGAGGTAGTCAGCAACTTGGAGCCCGGCAACTTCGCCGGGTTTAAGCCCAGTACCAAACAGGCACAACAGCAAAGCAGCGTCCCTGGTGCCGTTCTCGGCACTCGATACCCGCGCCACTTTAACCGCATGGGCCAACTGGGGATCTTCTACTACTACCGCCTTTGGCAATTATTTAGCTCCAGTATTCGCCATTAAATTGAGATAGTAGCGCAAAAAAACAGGGACGGATAGCCCCTGATTGTTGTCGTGCGTCGCGTTCACGGAAACGGTCATCTCCACCATCTGCCTGTAGCTAATACAGCTAATAGCAGCGATGCTCATTAGGTCGCAGACATTTCTGTAGCAGTTATTCGCTCATACATGTCACTATCACTTTCTTGAATACTATCTAGCGCAGATACAATAAATTCGGTCGGTTCAATACGCCATAACAGGGCCAAATTGCTTTTAGCTCTTGTCATAGCCACATACAGTAGTCGTCGTTCTTCTTCAACATTTGTCACCGCCTGATTCGGCATTTTATGCGGGATATGGTCATCATCCAGACCCACAACAATCACCAAATCCCACTCAAGACCTTTTGAACCATGAAAGCTAGTCAGAGTGACTAAGTTGTCCTCAACTTCTTTGCTTTTACGCTTGCGAGTAAGCTTCTCTATTTCCCATAACCGCTGTAGAAGAGTTAATCCAGGTGTCATCGTGAGTAACTTCTTAATCAGACCAGCCGACTTATCAGGTACATTAAAATTTTGCTCAATCTCGTCAATTAAGTTATCTATTTTGTCGCAGTCTTTGGTATGAGCAAGATAGCTTGCATTGTCGCAGAACATGAATAAAGTTAGAGTTTCACTGTTGAATCCATTTCGGTCCCCCTGGTAATGCGCTAACCCAAGCCCATTTAATTCAATTTGTAGCTTATTGATCATGGACTGGTGTTCGTGAGTGAAAACCAAGCAGTTCAAGAGGTGCCTATTTGATTTCGGGTCTAAAATCGTTAGTAGAATTGCTAGATAGAGTTTCAATACATCACTATCCCAAACTGACGATCCGTTCAGCCGCTGAGTACGTATGTCATGCGTGGAAAGGTAACCCTCTATCTCGTCTAGCTCTTGATTAGTCCTAGCCAGAATTGCTCTGGTTCCACATCGATGAGTATCTATCAGCTCTTTTATTTTCTCGAGATATTCTTCGTCACTAGGAAAGCCCCCATGAATAATGGTGCCATATTCAGTCGATTGAGTGTTCATAGGCTTGTCTAACCTGTCGTCGTTGAAAGCGATCATCTCACCTGCGAGAGTCAGAATATCTCTACTACAACGAAAGCATTTCGTTAACGTGTGAAGCCGCACGTCAAAGTCATCTTGGAATCGAGTCATTCCCTGATAGCCCATAGCCCCCCTGAATGAGTAAATGGACTGGTCATCATCACCAACGACCGTGATCTTAGCTCCGCCGATACCGTGGCAGCGAATCCAGCAGTATTGAACCGGATCAGTATCCTGGTACTCATCGACAATCAAATGAGTGCAATTTATTGGCTCTATTTCCCCTTCCAACAGACCTTTGGTTACCTCATAGCACATGACATCCATTGGCCAAACTTTCATCCCAGCTAATCCGTCTGAATAAAACTCATAAAGGTCTGCAAACTTCTGCTCAAAATCGAGCACATCATTGAGCTCCCCCAATTCATGCAGACACCAATCCACACAATCGGTTGGAGCGGTAGCTGTTATGGCATGGAGCACTCGACGGCAAACGCTCAATAGCGTGGGGCACTTCCTAGAATTGCTTAGCGAGCATTTATACTTGATCTTCAAGCTAGGGTCGTACTTGTTCAGTGTTAGGTACTGACGAAGTAGATATGTTTCGGTGCGAGCAGCCTCTTGGCCACTCAATAATTTTCTGCCTTTATAATCGGGATGGCGTTGTGCTTGCTTATTGATCAAGGCATGGAAAGTGGAGACATAAACTTGCTTTCGCTTGGATACTGGCAGCTTTCTTCCAAGCCTAGCTTTCATCTCGGCCGCGGCTGCAGCTGTAAATGTGAGAGCAATGACCCGATTAAGCGCATAATTAACCAAGTTTTCGATAAATGACATCATTGTATGAGTCTTGCCGGCGCCAGGTAATGCTACGACGAGATTGTGCTCCACGATACTCTCAGCTGCACCGGCTTGTTCTTCACTCAGGCTCATTTGTAGTTACTTCTCATATTTGTAAATTTGCTATTTTCCTTCAGTGGCGAGAATGTTGCCTAGTGGTATTCTGGTTACATCGAAACCGATAGGAACCTGACAACTATGAACCACTTATCATTAAAAATTTTTCTACCGTTACTTGCCGCCACAACCCTTTTTGCTGGTTGCGCTTCAACATCTGATCCATATCAACCCCAAAGCAAAAAAGACTTCGTTTATGATGATGATATGAGCTTCGCCATGAATGTCATTGACGGCTCTCTAGGCTTTCACAATGGCCTGCGTGATGCCACACGGCCAGAGAACAGTGACACATCTTCCACATCATTAGATTATGCCGCTGACGGCATTATAGGTGCTGCATTTGGTGGAGGTCTCGGCGGTGCCTTTTTAAGTATGCTTGGCACTAACCAAGGAAATAAGCCTCTCCATACCTATTACGGCATCGTTTATTACCCTATTTCTCAAGGTGCAAATGTGCAGGGTGTTTTTGATGCCATCGAGAAAGAACTAATCACAGCAGCAGTAACGACTCGCGATTTAACTTTCATCGGTAAATCCTTTGAAGAAGGCAAAACAACGCTAACTTTTAAGGGACATCAGTGTGAACTCGATCGAACAATTGTTGGATTGTCTAAAAATATAACATGTGATTTCATTCATTATGTGCCACCGAAACTACTTCGTTATGCAACAGTAACCCCTCATGGAGAGACAGGACATTTTGCAGTCATTGGTTACGAAAGATTTTATACTGGCACTTCTCTGTCTCTCGATTTAGACAAGAAATACTATGTTTTTGCACCTGTAATTAGAGCTAGAACAAAGTTCCCGTATGTATCTAACAGCCAAAAAATTTACCCTTTCATCAAGCCTTCCTCTAAATCAGGTCAAGGGACTTCGTTGTCCATTGAGCAGATAATGAATATAGACCCATGGATAAATAAAAGTTACGGTGCATCTAAATAAAAGCAGAACAATTGGAGGTTTGCTCATAAGCGAGCCTCCTTACTTGTTCTAATTTCTCAACTCGCAAATCATTGGTCTTGGGTACACAGAGCAATCTATTTGATCTGGCTCGAAATTATCTTTTAGCTGATTAGAGATTCCGCTAACATCCCCGCTAAATTGCTCAGTAGCTCTCTCATCGGCGGTTTTTCTATTCATTTCTTGGCAATCAGGATCATCGCTCCCTTCACAGCTCAAATTACCTATCATACGACCCGAACCTGTTAACCGTTCAATGTCATAGCCGGTAGTCGATAGAATATCGGCCTCATACATAGTTGAGAGCCATTCGGACAAATCCAATAGATCAAAATCAATTCGACCAAACTCCTCGATTGTAAAGCCGGGGCATTCGGCCATATCCTTGCCTATTTGCTTTGAGCCCTGATCGGCAATGATCCGCGACAACATCGATGAGTAACAACACCAATCCTGGCGGCGCAAATAGCAAACCCCCAAAACATCCTTGGCGCAATATTTATTCCCCACTTTAAAACATTGCTTTTGAGCAATTTTTACTCCCATATCTTGCTCATTCTCATCACACTGAGTAAGCAAGTTTGCTAATATTTTAACAACGTTATAGATGGTATAAATCAGGCCGACAAAGCTTATAATGCTCATGATCGTAGAGGCCATTTCCCCTAACACCAGATCTCCCGCTTGAGCAGCACCTTCGCTTATCATTTTGTCTGTTGCCTCTTGGAATATCATATCGGCAAGGGCATCCGGTAAGAGGTCATTTAAAAAGTTGTATAATTGCTGCTGCATTTGATGCATCAATGTGTCTACGACCCCTTCAGCGGCCGTTTCACCACCAATCTGAATTGCATCTACGGCACCTTGCATAAATTCAGGATCACCCATCACTGAACTGGTAAAGTCTACTATTGCACTTGCCCCAGCATTCCAACCGTCAACTAACATGGTGGAAAAGTCGCTATACATACCCCCTATCTTGTCAGCCATCTGGTCAGTGACACCTCCAGAGAGGGTTGAGGACACCTTCTTAAAAGCTTCACTCTGCATCATCTTGTAGCCCATTGAGGCCATTGCAAGATAATCAATCCCCGAAGGAGCCTCACAACAGTTGTTTCCCAAACCGCTTACTTCCCATGAACAATACTCATACTCACCGGGGAATATTTCACAGGTATTTGGATCCGCATCGGCACAAGTGGCATCGTCATCAACTTGCTGCGCTATAGAGCCCAACACCATCGCTTTTTCGAATTGGTTGTTGCTTTCTTCTTCTCCGTATGAGCAATCATTACCCATGCAGGGCAACATTGAGCTGCATACGTTGGTCGTTTTAGTAGAAGTTATTTCAATAGGGTTAGAGACATCACAACGATAGTCATCGCTGTACATATAGCAAACTCCTGAGGACTCATCGAGCCAGCCCTCAACACAACTTGATCCGGTTTTTTCGCACTTAGGGTTATTTTTGTACTCCTGGCAAGATCCTCCACTCTGTTGTAGTTCTTCATATGTGAAACATTTTTCTTCAAACTCTTCTGTCGATTCATTAAAAACAGAGGCGCAGTATTTACTCCCTTTAAGTGGGTCGCAGCTATATCCCTTAGCGTTAATTTTCCATGTGCCTACACGGTACCCACTAGTGCCATCTTCATTGGAGTCATACAACTTTACAGGATTTGGGTCGCCCTCAAACATTCTAGCAAGGCGGCTAATGACTTCTTGAGGTAAGTTGTTTGTGCCTTGATCAATAACTTCCCACTCATCAAAAGTGCAAAACGGATTAACTTCGTGGCTTGGCACGTAGTTTGTGCACGCTGGTACAACTGGGCAGATATCGCTTTTACATGTCTCTGACTTTCTGGGTGTTGCTGTACAACGAAAAACTGAGCCTAATGGTATTGTTCCTTGAGATTGGCAATTCGAAAGTTCGTACTGTAATCCATCTTTAACAATCACATATGTGATCCCATATAGACCGGCATACCTTATTGAGTCAATTTCACTTTTAGGAGAAATGAATCCAGTGTCGTGTATAAAAGGTACGCCTTCTTCTACATCACATAAGCTATCAAGTTTTTCGACAACGCATGTGGAGTATTCATAATCTGTTCGCTCACAACTTAAGACTACCCACTCCTGGTCATCAACAATATGTAAGTATCCTACTACTGGTTTAAATCTTGGCAGTCCTGTTGTCCCTCCCCCCCAATGATTAATCTTAACAGTAGCAGTGGTTGGCGCCGAGCTGTATTGAGCAGGGCTATCAAGATAACGTAACGAATCAAGCAATCCTGCTTTAATACGATTTTGCGATTCCGCTAAAAGCAGTGGTCCATCTGTATCGCTTTTCAGCACTGTAAGCTTGCATTCTTCATCCGGGCAAATCGGTTTCCAGCCAACTTTATCCGCACACCCTTCAGGGTATTGAGTATATTTTTCAATATACTGTGGAGTCAGATTTTCTATATAATTTGGGTTCACCTCCAACGTTCGAGTTACTTCGCAAAAATTTGTATTTTGGTGATTTGGCTGAGCACATATAAATTGCTCCCATACTGGGATCTGCTTTTTCTCCGTTGTCGTTGTCGTTTCATCAACACACGACTGAGACCAAATCCCATTGCCATGTTGAGCATCACTGATCGACTTATTGGTTTGTTCAAAGAAATATGAGTTTGACTTGATTTTGGGGGCTGGATTTAGTTCTACACCTTTCAAAATTGCCCGGTAAGCCTCTGAAGACATCGTTTTACCTGAACCGGTTTTTCCATACTGCGTCTTCAAATCTTCAAGATACGCATCTTCATCCCCATAGTTTGCCGGCGCGTTGAATTCTTCATCATCACGCTCTTGCTGATTGGTAAAAACCTCGCTGCCCTTTATTGAGGAAATCTTAGCCCCCCTTTCACTGTCAGGGACTAGCGTTGTCATCAAATTCCCGTTTTCATCCTTTGAAAAGGTAACCCCACCCTTTTCGTAGTATTGAGCATCGATGTCAGTTCCATTGCTCATAGTTGGCGCCTTAGGCTTTCCACCTTCCGGCAAGCCTGTGGCCATCGTGCTTTTGTAGACATCTTCAAAGTCAATTTGAGGGTATGCCGACAAGTCAACATCATTTGCAGGTTTAGCAGGCCGGCTCAGTATTTCAAGCTCTAAATCGCTGCCAGATACCGCTTTATTGGCGGTATCCATCATCTTGTCGTAGATATCGGTGCCATCAACGTTCTTGGCAGTGCCTAGATCAAATTTCTGATTTAGCTGCTTATTTATTTCATCAACTGCATAGACATCGAATGGTGCGATCGCCCCCGCTAAGGTAAAGAAGAATGCCCAATGCAGACCGCCGCCGAGCATACAGACCGACGAAAAGTAGACGCAAAAAATTCGAAAATGCCCCTGCATCAACATACAAATTCCCTCTTAATCAAGAGCCCAGAGTCAAACAGCATTCTTTGTATTGCCAAAGCATATACACCGCATCTTCTTGACCTGGCCGCATCCTCCCGCCAACAGGTAAACACCAAAGATTGGTAGACTGTCCAAGAGGGTGGCAACAGCCCTGATTCGGATTGGTATCATCAGCTTCGGCCATTGGGTATATCATGCTGAATTTATATTGAGAGCGGGGAGTGAATGCTGCGTATTGCGACTTACAAACGCTATCCTCACCCATGGTTTTCTTTGAAAGCCCTTTGCGATGCAGTGAGCTGATCATTCGCTGAGCGACAAGGCTAGTCTGAGCCACGGTATCTGATTGGCCTCTTACCCGTCCTGTGAATGGATAAAGATGACCATCGCAACCGGCGCAACCAAAAGTAGACTCAGGCGCCTTATCAGCAGAAACCAAAGAACAATCTGACGCGCACCAGGGTTGGGCCAACGGAGTAGCAAACAATATGGCTTCGGGAGAAAGCATTAACGCCAGAATGTCATTGTTCCAAGTCGGGTCCACCTCAGTGATGTACATCAAATCGAGATCGACATATCCGTCTTGGTGACAGTCGATATACATCACCTCCAGCATCTCCATTAGCGGGAATGCGAAATAATGCGTGTGCCAAAACCCTTCCCTATTTTTCTTTGTCACCTTTCCCATGCCGGCATAGTCATCTTGAAGAGTGATACCACCTAGAGATGGAGAACACCAAGGTAGCTTGACTGTTTCGATAAGGCGCAGAGGGGCAAAATATGATAGCTTTGTACCTGCAAATGGCACACCTAAATTGTCAGTACAAGTACAAAGCGGATTGTTACCCGAAGCCCCTTCGGGCTTATTCCCTATTCCCACCAAGGAAAAACCTTCGGTGAAGCAGCTCCAACATACTTGATCGATGATCTTGGTCCAGATGTCCGCGCTTTTGCAGATGTTACTTGTGGAGTCGGCGGCCATAGCCAAATGACTCGAGGCCAAGGCATACACCATTAACACGGCTGGAATAAACTTTTTCAAACTAGCCCCCTTGGATCATCGAGGAAATTGCTTGCCATAACCACTGAGAGAAATTGATAAAGCTATTAAATATTTCTACAGCTACGTCGGGGTATTCAGAGCTAATATAAATCCCGGCCACTACGCCAAGCACGGCATAAAATAGTTTCATTGCTGATCCCCTAGGTAATACTCGTTGACCTTTATGTGTGCTTGTTCAACGCTCACAGTTGACGGTAGGGCCCTGAGTGCAAATTTGTTTATAAGTTCTTGTTCAAGCACATAAATATCGCGCATATATCGTTTGCGAAGTTCGTTGAGGCTGTCCCATCCTTTTTCTGGGTCAAGGCGGCTTATGATTATTTGGTCCCTATAGTCAAAATTCCCTACCATCTTATCGAGCCATTTCAGCTGCCTGGGGTCTGTGGCATCGACGATATATAGACCTAGGTATGCATTTGGCATAGCTTGGAACGGGTTTACTCTGGTACCCGCTTTGGCTAACACTACGCCGCGGCGGTTCACAATATCTTTCTTCACACTGATGGTAGGATCTATATAGAAAACGTTATCTTTAATGGCAGGCTCTAAATTGTGTTGCGGCCGGTTCTTCCAATAGTTTTTTGTTGCATTAGAGGCTTTTTGGTGCCAGTCAATTTGAGCCATACGCTTGCGTAACTGCTCAATCAGGGAGATCTCTTTTACGGGGAAGGTCGCACCATAGGCGCCAAAATCTTTCTCTTGCTTTACGGTAGAAAGCTTCTCTTCGAAGAAGCTCATCTGAGTCATACCCGACATCTTCACTTGATAACGACCATTGTCATAAACTAACGCTGGTACTCGTTGAATGTTGTATTTCTTGAACCAGGTAGGGCCGAATTTTACTGTTGGCTGCAGCACGAGATCCTTGGTCATAACATGAAGTCGCGCCATGGTCTCCATGATGTTCTTGTCACCTTCAAACATCCCGTTTATGTAGACGGTGGCCCCTCGGCCAGCCGCGTTTTTAAACGCATCGATCACTGATGCTCTCGGCATCGAGAGACTAACAAACATGAATGTAATCGCGTCTGGTCGAGCCTTCTCACCTTGCGGCTTCACCGCATTCACCGTTAATTCTTTGATCTGAGTCTGGGCATGATCTAAGAACTCTTGCACATCTTTGCTAGAGGCCTTTTGCGAACCACTCAAATCCAGCCCTTCAAGCCACCCCTTCTCTTTGGCCATTTTAATAGCAGCTTCTGACGTCATTATTTCTTCTGCTACTACGGTTGGAGCCAAGTAGAGTGAAGCTGTCAATACAGTACCTAAGAGCAACCAGCGCTTATAAGATCGCATAGGCATCTCCAATCATGTTCTCCATTCCAATCACCCCCCAGAATCGCGAGTCATAAGAGAGTGGTGTTTCGCCAATGACAAAATATTGGCCATCTTCCAACTTGAGATCCTTTGTCACTTGATCAGGCTTCATCCCTACCTTCATCAACAACGTGTTCATGTTGTTGCGATATTCCATACCATTGACATAAACCGCATCGACAGTGACAGTGACATCATCACCAGGGATGCCAACTACCTTCTTAATCCAGCGGGTATTCTTGCGGAAATATGGGGTATCTACCGGCAGGTAAAAAGCAATCAAGCTTTCTCTCTCCGGTGTTACAGATGTTTTATCAACGAGAAAGTAACTAGCGCGTAAGCAAGAATATTCTTGAGTAGGCACTGCCAGTGTAAATTTGCAGGCACACAATAAGATGGTTATGGCAATGAGAGAAAAAGATAGGGCCACCTTCAAAGTACATTCCTTATAGCACTACGATTGATGACCACATTTTATGCGGTAGAAAAATTCGCGAGTCGCAGTTCAACGCTCAAAATGTACATTGAAAAAATCAAGCCCCACACTGACGGTAAGCAGTGTGAGGCTTAGGGTTTAGTAGTTGATAGAACCTCCCCCTGTAGCACCGGCATCATCGACAGCCTCAATGGTGATCTGCGCCGATGGGAAATCTGTTGCACTTAATCGTACCTGGGCGCCATAAGGCGTAAATTCAGTGCCATTGATCACCCAACGATAGTAACTTATCACCCCATCAGGGTCAGTACAGTTTGCATCTACGATATAGGTTCCATATTGATCTCGAGCCTTTGGTTCACAAACCGGCGGCTGGTTGGCAACCACATCAAATGAAGTGGTGTACTTACCAGGCTGGCCATAGTTTGAAGTAACATTTAACTCAACTTCATAATGACCCACAGGCAAGGCGTCAAACGAGCCAATAGCGCGTGTTGAAGGCTCACCAACGTCACCGTTAATCGTCCATACATACTCTTTGATGTAATCGTATGGATGACTTAGCGAAATGCTTGGGTAAAGTGACACATTCAAGGGTGCCCTCATGTACCTGTTGGAATAGACGTTGCTCATCTTGAATTCCATCGGTGCTGGCTCAACTGCTTCAACAAAACCAGTGATATGAGCAAAATTACCTCTATTATCCGCTATGGTAAGCATGATCTGATGCACGCCTGCCTGCTTCACAAGAAAGTTCATGCTCTTACCACTAGATAATGTTTGTTCTATAGCGTCTGCGTCAAAGGTCCAGTCATAGGTAAATGTCACACCTGGAGCATTGATGTAAGGCATACTCAACGCCGCATATCCTGCTGATGGAGTGAACTTGATATTGTTGCTGATCGTCAGACTCATATCCGATTCCGCAGGGAATTGATAAGTGAACGTATTGATCAGAATGTTCATTTCAGCAAATGACTGATTTTTGTATCCGTCAAGCCATGATCTGGCAAGAATTGAGATCCGGTTTGAACCGTCTAGGTCTTGTTGAATGACCGAGTAAAGCAGCTCATTCTGATCCGCTATCACGGTGCCATCAGGCAGCTCCCATTCAGTTTTCACTGGCACACCTGTAGCAGCAAACGGGTTGGAGATCTGCAGCGCGAGATTGATATCGGTTCCGACCTCAGCCATGCCAGGCCTACTGACGTTCATAATTATGGGCTTAGGCTTGGACACTGCGATGTACTTGACTGCCTGACTCCACTGTCCAGCTGTAACACTGTCTGAGGTATTTGCATATTTCATCCGGGCGTAAACTTTCATCGTCTCCTCTCCTACAGTGAGAGAGTATGAAGATAAGCCCGGCTCCCAAGTCACCCCATCATCGATCGACCACTCAACCACAGTATCAGCCTGCGGTGTGTCGCTATTGTCTTGTGCCACCAGCTCAATTGTCTGGCCAACAATTGCTTGGTTACCACCAACAATGGACACCTGAGGCACGTCATAGCTGATCAGCGTAAGTGCCTCAGAGGTTGTCACAGCTCCAGATGACTTATTAGTGACGATAGCTCTAACACCCAGGGTTTCGGGTTCATCTGATTTAATCGTGATGTACTGCTTATCGTTATACTCAGCATTATCCTGCCACAGCCCATTTGCGTCTTTGAACTGCCAACGAATATCTCCCATAACAAGAAAATCGTTGATTGAGGAAGTGTCAAACCTGACATCAAAGACCGCGGGGATTCTCGACTGCACCACCCGCGCAAACAATGAACCCTCAACCTCCGTCCCTTTCACCACGGTAACGCTTCGAGGAATAGAGACCCTAGTCACCTCGATCTCGGGATATGGTGAATGAGCCTTGGCTACCGCATAGACTGCTTGGTTGCGCTCATAGATGGTGTTTGCGTCAACTTGTACGATGGCTTGGCCATCTGACCCGGTAGCCGCAACAGTAGAAATGGGGTCATAGTCATTGCCGTTTTTAAACGCAACAAAAACATCCCACCCTTCACCCATTGTTGCTGAGTCATACTCATATTGGCCGGTGAGACTATTTCTCATCCCCAATTTCACCGTAGCATTGATGGTCTGAGTTGAGTCATATTTTCCATCACCCATATCTAACTGCACTTGCATATATGGGTGAGGGGTAATGATCAGATCAAAGTTTTGTTCACTCTGCAGTTCCGGTGCGAGCCTATATGCCGCTTGGAGTTTATAAGGAATGCGGTCCCAAAGTGCCGGCGCTCCTAGTTTGTTGGCATATGCTGAGAAAGTCTGAACATCAGCAAACGGCAACTGGTTATGCTTGTAAAGCATCTCATTGCCGTCATCATCGCTTAGTGTGACATCCACATGCGCTCGACTGGATTCACCGGTGTAACGTCCAATTAATGTGTCGTTCACCGATACGCTGTAAATCCCATCGGCTAATTTTGTGCGCTCATCCATCTGCACTTTAACTGGTATCGGGTCTACCGCATCAAACGTGACCGTTTCAGTCCCAATTACAGCTGTTTTTAGGTCCTGGTTAACAATGTAGGCCGTATAGGTCGCACTCATGGTACCAGTGCTTTGTACGGCGCCAGATAGTCTCGACTGGTAGGTGGTAACCAGTGGTGTTAATCCATCTGGCAATTCAGTCCACTCGATGTAGCAAGCATGGTTATATTGCGTGGAAGCTAACGCAGCCGCGGCTTTTGTTCCATATAAATCACAACGTATCCCCCTTGTACGATTAACAGCTAAGGCGACCTCTTCTACCTTACTTACCACTGTCACAGGCTTACTGCTAATTCCAAAAGTCATTTGCAAGTAGTTGATCAGTAATGAAAGCGTGGACTCTTTACCATTTGAATCCCTTGCAGTGACATCTAAGCTATACATCTGATTAGCCGGCAGACTATAACCTTCTCCGGTTAGGTGTTTATAAAACCCTTCGCCATTGGCCGTTAGCGCATCTCTACCGTCTATCTTGACGCTCACGATCTCAGTATCGCCTACAATACCGTTATGCCCAACAACAATCAGATCATCCAGCATATCTACTGATTGAGTGCTAGACAGTCCTTCGATCGAGTTGCCTCGCAACAACACTTTAATTTGAGGCGCCGGCATCGGAAAACTAACGTCATTGATAGTTGTCGTAGATTCGTTACCAAAAGCATCTCTAGCAATGACATCTACAACATAATCTCCAGGTACGATATTCGCTAACGCAAACTGGTAGGTGCTACCTGCATCCTCTTTGGAAATCACGCTATCGTTTGAGATCTTGACCTCGTTACCCGTTAAAATCGGTAAATTAAAGGACACCTGGTACCCTTCAACATCTAACTTATTGACCCTTTCTGACCCTGCCTTTGCTGTGAATTTCAAGTCAACATGGCTAGGTTTCCACCAAACATCATTAGTCGAGAGTTCGGGACGAATATTACTGATTCCGACCGCGCCCCGTTGCCCCTCCACTGATACGGTATAGCCAAGATCACTATTTTCTATAGGTGCGTTCTCGATGTCAGTGTTAAATAAACTAAATGCGACATTCGGCCCCCTAAAATCATGGTGGATCACCCAGGACGTTGGGGTTAGCTCAGACTCATCCCACCCGCCGATAGCACTGTTACCAACTATCTGGTAACTCTCGTCGGTTTGCAGATTCTCGGGGTCTCGCTCATAGGAGATATTGCTGTAAATGACACATGAATCTGCTTTTGCAGCGACATTACAAGTGCCGAGCTTAGATATATTGATCAGCTGTTCGTAGTTTCTAGGCTCCACTAATACAGTGGTGAATTCTAACCTTGAGGCTGGGTCATAGTTGTAGATCTCTGTTCCCGATAACACCTTACCCATCATGCGAGTGGTCACATCTCTAACAACTGGTTTCGGAGGCATGGTGACGTTTACATCAATCTGCCCTTTAGCTATTTCAAACTCTGACTTAGCCGCGCCTTCATAACCTAGCAAGGTATAAGCTAACGTATGGGTACCTGCAGTTTTAAAAATGCCTGCTACTGAAGTGCTATTAGCGGTAATACCTTCCGGCAATGCATCCCATTGCACTAAACAAGGTACGTTTCCAGGAGACAATTCTCCTTCTGCATCCGAAAGTGTATCCACTAAACGACAACCACCAACATTATCCACGGCTATTTCGGCCACTTCGCTGACGATCGCGTCAAATTCCTTATTATCAAAGGTGATAGCAGAGATCTCAGATACTATGTCACCTTCAAACAACTTGGATTCGGTACCAGACGCAAATCCGGCAGGAACTGTTTCAATGAATTCACATTTATCATTATTGCCGACGGCAAAAGGTGATTCGCAAGACTTGGTTAACTGCACATATTGAGAAAGCCTGCAATCAGTCCCGAGGTCTGTCATACCATTAGGGCAGAAATCGTAAACCACTTCGACAGTGTTGCTGTAGGTACATACTCCATCTATTTCGGGATAACCCGCAGGACAGGTCATTACCAACGCTGTTTTGTCTTCTCTTTCACATTGATATGAGACTGCATTTAATGTCGATCCCGAAGGGCACGTACACTCGCCAGCATTACAAGTAGGAGCATCAAATACGGTCTTTACACACTCCCCACCGATCATGCTGTATGACGCTGGACAACTGGCAATCTTGGGTAGTGTGTCACTGAAGGTGCAGGTATCCCCATTTGCTGATTTGACGAAGCCGCTAGGACATTGGCCCTCTAGTGATTCAAAGGTGTATTTTGCGCAAACCGTTTCCGACTCTTTTCCATAAGTAGGATCATCACACACCCAATCTTCTTTAGCGGTTTGCAACAATTCACATGATGACCCATTAACGCTGTAAGCGGGATCTGAACACTCATAAATAAATACCTGGCTTAGTTCCTTTTCACATACCTCTGTTCTATCGCCTGGTGTATAGCTGGGATCACTACAAGATAGGCTATAGTCAGTTGTCTGATACCAATCACACGTCCCATCATTGTAATTAGTGTAATTAGCTGGACAGCTCCAAGTATTCCCTACCGTTTGCAACTGCGAACAGGTAGAGCCTGACAGCGTGTATCCACTCGGGCAGGTATAAGTAAATGTCTGAGTCTGCAATAGGCTACAGGTCGTTCCTGAGAGGGTGTAGCTGGTTGGACAGCTCCAAGTGTTCGCTACCGTTTGCAACTGAGAGCAGGTGGAGCCTGACAGCGTGTATCCGCTCGGACAAGTATAGGAGAATGCCTGAGTCTGCAATAGGCTACACGTTGAACCCGACAAGGTGTAATTAGTCGGGCAACTCCAAGTGTTAGAAACCGTTTGCAATTGTGAGCAGGTTGAACCTGACAACGAATATCCGCTCGGACAAGTATAGGTGAATGCCTGAGTCTGCAATAGGCTACACGTTGAGCCCGACAAGGTGTAATTAGTCGGGCAACTCCAAGTGTTTGAAGCCGTTTGCAACTGTGAGCAGGTAGAGCCTGACAACGTGTATCCACTCGGGCAAGTATAGGTGAATGCCTGAGAGTGCAACAGGCTACACGTAGAGCCAGATTGGGTGTAACTAGTCGGACAGCTCCATGTATTTGCTACAGTCTGTAGCTTAGAGCAAGTCGTCCCAGACAAGGTATACCCGCTCGGACAAGAATAACTGTAAGCTAACTCGGTGATTAGTTTACACTGACTTGTACCATATGGTTCGGTACCCGCAGGGCAGGAGCCTGATATTTTTTCCGCATACCTTGTATAAGTAACAAATCCGTTTTCCGTGGGTCTTGGAGGCAGATCCCATTCAATTTCAAACTGATAATAGCCCATAGGGCCACAGTTTTTCGTGTCAGTTGTACTAGACGGCACAGGCGTCGTAAAACATACTTGGTTGGGATTATACTGTGCACTCGCTGTAGCTAATATGAATCCCCCTTCGCCTGGATCATACATCACCGTATAGCCGGGGTAAGTTAGATCAGAACCCCACTCCAACCTGGTTTGTTTACATTGAGTGCTGGAATAAGAGGAATATCCAGAGGGACAGGATGTAGGTCTGGTAGTGTATTGTTGGCAACCGGTACCTGAATCTACATAGCCTGAAGGACAACTTTTGCTAGCTGTCTGGGTGACGGTCTTTTCACAGCGTTTATTCGTTGTCGAGTAGGTATAGCCGCTAGCACAAACAGGTGTCGCGCTAGTTGTGGTGGTCTTTTCACAGCGGTTATTGGTCGCTGAATAGGTATAGCCAGAAGCACAAACCTTGCTTGCCGCCTGGGTAACGGTCTTTTCGCAGCGTTTATTCGTTGTCGAGTAAGTATAGCCGCTAGCACAAACAGGTGTCGCGCTGCTTGTGGTGGTCTTTTCACAGCGGTTATTGGTCGCTGAATAGGTATAGCCAGAAGCACAAACCTTGCTTGCCGCCTGGGTAACGGTCTTTTCGCAGCGTTTATTCGTTGTCG
>NZ_JAMDJO010000011.1:0-66072 GCF_023475885.1 Shewanella sp. 10B | reverse complement strand
TGTCGAGTAGGTATAGCCGCTAGCACAAACAGGTGTCGCGCTGCTTGTGGTGGTCTTTTCACAGCGGTTATTAGTCGCTGAATAGGTATAGCCTGAAGCACACACCTTGCTAGCGGTCTGAGTGACGGTTTTTTCACAACGTTTATTCGTTGTCGAGTAGGTATAGCCGCTAGCACAAACAGGTGTCGCGCTGCTTGTGGTGGTCTTTTCACAGCGGTTATTAGTCGCTGAATAGGTATAGCCTGAAGCACACACCTTGCTTGCCGCCTGGGTTACGGTCTTTTCGCAGCGTTTATTCGTTGTCGAGTAGGTATAGCCGCTAGCACAAACAGGCGTAGCTGAAGCTGTTAATGTTCTCTCACAGATCTTAAGTGACGAGTTATATGAATAACCTGAAGCACAATCATAATTTACAGGCTGATTTACCGTTTTAACGCAGGCATCCGAGTTAAAGTCGTAATGATAAGCTGGATCGCTACAGGTTTTAAAAGCCGGTTGTGATAGCAGCTGCTCACACCGATCATTGGTGGCAGAGTAAGCATACCCCGTTGGACACTTAGGCACAGTGGGCTTGGTTTCAGTCAACGTACAAGTGCCATCACCATTACTGAGATACCCTGCAGGACAACTAACCTTTGCTATTTGCGTCTGCTGAACACATTTTGATAAATCAGTTGTCATTGTCCAAGAAGATGGACAAGCGTAAATCATTTCGGAAACATTGACTTTTTGGCATGTACCATTGGTGCCGTTTAGGGAAAAACCGCTGTCACATAACTCAGCTGTAACTTTAGGGATCGCCAACTCATAATGGATTTTGCCGCTCAAATTAGCGGTATCCGGCGCCACCGGAATCTTTATCACTCCTCCAGATGAGCTGAGATCGACAACAACAGATACGCTCCCCCCTGGTAAAACCTGCTTATTGTTTATCAAAATCCCCATTGGCGCCGCTGGATCAACTGTAACAGTGACCTCGGTGAACCCCTTAGCTATCTTGCCATCGCCAGTTGTTATTGGTGATGTTTGGAGCACTGTGACAGGTTGATCGATACGGTTAACCACCAGCTTGTCTAAAGCGAGTGCTTTAACGTCAGGAATCTGGGTGTAAGCATTAGCCACTGTCGCAAGTAGGCATAAAAATATGCCAGCCACGATGGTTATGGTTTTGTTTATATGAGTCATAGCAAAGTCCATTGGTCGGAGATCCGAATTTTCCAATTACGAATGCTACAGCTCTGTTTGAGTCACACATTCAGTTTCAATGCCCAAAACGCTCACGCTATTTTTTATTTTGTGAGAGTTGCCAGATCAAGGCGTCGTGTAATCATGAATCACTGTCAATTTACAGAGATAATTCATATGCACGCCGGAGAAGCCCTATACTCTCAACCAGTTCCGCCAAATACTTTTGGTCATGACTATCAGGAACACACTTACGAACCGCAGAATACCAATTACCATGTGCCTCAGAGTCAGCTTGGGCCAATTGGAACGTATCAGAATGGTCATTCCAATGCTGCTTCTCCAGTGAGGTACTGTGGGGCCTTTCCACCATTTTTCTCTCTCAAGTGTCATGGCACGAAAGGTGCAATCGAACTGAAACCGTCGATCACACGAAAGGGTCAATGGCATACGGTAATGTTGGAAGGCGCGCTTGCCATACCCGGCAGTAATCGACAGTTTGACTGGCGTAATAAGTTGGCGGTGCAGATAACAAAATCCGAGATATGTTCTGTTGCTGCAGTTCTGCTCGGCTTAAGAACGAGTTTTGAAGGGAACAATCACGGTCCCCAAAAGAACAAAGGGATGAAGATCACCTGGCAGGAAAATCGAGGTAAGGCAGGAGTGTTTGTTAACCTCATGGAGGGTGGAAAGCCAGCTATCGCTGTTCCAATCACAGGCTATGACTCTGTTATGCTAGCGCATATGGTGTGCAGTCAATATGTCCTTAACTTCCCCGGGCTCTCAGTAGCCAGCTTTATTGAAACTCTAAAACTAGTTAATCACATGAACGTATAGATTGCTCGTGATTTGGATACAAAAACGCCCAGATTTTACTCTGGGCGTTTTGTAATTTTTATCTTAATGTTGTTAGCCGATGCCTAACTTAGCGATACTTAACCCTTATGGTTTGACCTCGCTTACGGTGCACGCTCGGGCTCATAAACTTTCGTCTATATCTTCTTTAGAGACCATAGAGCACATTTACGGTCTAACTGAATTATACATAAGCCTACCACTGTGTCAAATTTGTTTAAGTGACCGGCCCAAGTAGAGCTAGGCATTCGATTTCCAAATCTGGATCTTTATTTTTCAAAGAGTTATATGCTGATTTGAGGCTAGAACCAGAGGAAACTAAATCATCCACTATAAGAATTTTTCCTGCTGGGCTGTAGAAAGGATTCACGCTGATAGGCTCAATGTGAAGACGTTGAGCGTAATCTACATCTTTCATTGCAAACTGACCATTTGGTTTAGCTTTCTCAAGTAACTTTCTCAACTCAATTACTTCTTTTCCACCATTTACACCTTGAAGCTGATTTAACACGTTTGCGTTCGTGGCTTTGAAAAATGCATTTTTTTCTATTGGAACATGCAATATTTCACAGCAGGTTGTGGCTAACCAAAGCGCGATAGGTTTAGATGAAGGTAATGGCGCAACGGTATCAAACTTTTTTCCTTGATAATGATTAGACACAATAGTAGCCATTTTCTCATAGAGCGCAAGCTTACTTTCTTCTGATATTGAAAAATGGTGCAACCCCTTCAAAGCATAGATCAGCGGGTTCCCATCTCCTTTTCTAGTCTTAGATTTTTTTCTCTGAAAAACGGCAGTAATCAACAACTCAAGCCCGATATCATGTTCCACCGGGTTTTTACTGGGATCAGTAATAACTAATCGATCATGAGCATCAT
Source organism: Shewanella sp. 10B (assembly GCF_023475885.1). Classification (NCBI taxonomy): domain Bacteria; kingdom Pseudomonadati; phylum Pseudomonadota; class Gammaproteobacteria; order Alteromonadales; family Shewanellaceae; genus Shewanella; species Shewanella sp. 10B. The sequence continues at coordinate 63,153 of NZ_JAMDJO010000011.1, read as the reverse complement.
TTACACGTACTTCTTTAAGCCTTGAGCCTCGTGTCTCTATAATATCGATACCCATATATTTTCCAAAATTCCTAAGTTAGTCAGATAACGAAGACTAAGCCTTCGTTACCAGTCCTGCAATCTCTGTTTTTGCTTTGTATCGCAATTCTGGGCTCACCAAATACAACGAGTGTTTCCCTTTAGCGGTTATTAGAAACAAAGCAGGCTTGGCCTTGCCGTACTCAATTTGAATAAGGGTTTTGGGTCCAACAAAATACCTTCTAGCCCCTCAGCGCAGTTAGTCGTTATCATCATTCGAATGTTAGTTTCGATAGTTTCATTTTTCTTCCTGGTAACATCAATTCAGGCTAGGGCTCAATAGTCGTTAACACAAAGACATTATCACGGTATTCATGCGGCCTTATCAGGAACACCATTCCTTCTTGTTGTAATTTGAAGCTCTCTAGTTCAGCCAGGTGTTCCAATTGCTCGGATGAGTAACGATTAAACGCCTCCTTTACCAACTTATTACACCAGCTGCTTATTCCCTGCTCGCCATCGTATTGACTCAAAAATCGATGCATATGATACATGCTAAGGCGATCTATCGCGTGAAGGCTGATCTCGACCAAAAATTTTGTACCTTCCAGTCGTGAGTCAATATACCCCCTACGACTCAACTCAGCTGCAGCTATTGAGCTTTGAACACCTTTAGCTCCAAGGCTAAGACTCTTCAAATCTTTGGCTCTTAGACGTGTATACAGCTTGCCTCTGTACAACGGGTGAGTACAAATGATGTTATGAGAGCTGATGTTGTGCAGGTCTTGGATGTGATAATCTAATACTCGATTCATTCTCGTCCCTCTATTGATTCAACTCCATTGATAATCTCACCCAACTAATAAGCCGCAACTTACTCAACTTTTTGCCTTAATTTCTTCGTATAGCGCTCTAAATTCAGGAGTTAACTTGAAATACACTTGACCTTTATTATTACGAGCTACAGCTAGATCATCCATCACCCCAACTTCTAACGACACCATGGATGGGTGCATTGTTACTTTGTAAGTAAAATGAGCGGTACCAACAATTCCGCACGTAAATTCTCGATTAATAAGCTCTACCTGGTAATGATCTACGTCGTACTTGGCTCCATTTTCCAGCATTGATGTCTCATCCAGATCTAAACCAATAATGCCAGACACTTTATCGTTGCATAATGACTCTGAGGCTACCCAATTCCCCTTTGCAAGCCTAATGGCATCCTCATCAACACTCCTGTTGAAGAAATAAATGCAGAAAACCAAAGTCACAACTATTCCCAGGTATAATTTCAAATTCTTTTTCAATTTCATTGCCAATACCATTACCCCACCCCATACTAGTGAGAGATTTGCTGTAAATTCAATGCCTTATAGCAGTCTACAAACGCTCTAATTTTCATATAAATGTGCCTTTTGGTTACGCCACCAATTAAATGCACATCACCTCTGAAAATGGTAATACCGGCCGCCTTATCTACAGTATATAAACGGCCAATGATCGTTTGCTGGTTAAATTTGCTCATAAAGGTCTCATCAAAAGCCCGGTTGATGCTAATTAACATCCCAACGTACTCTTGCTTCTCACGCCATTCGCCATTTGAAAAGAACATAACTTCAGCATGATCCATCGTTATGCGAAAACACGTATCATCATCGTCAATTAGAATGGTGGAATTACAGAAACTGAAGTCATTGAGTAGCTGGGCCAGCTCCTTTATTCCAATGGTATCTATAACCTCACTACACTGCTGTTGTTCTTCCATCTTGCTTTTTACGACTGATTCGACTAAATCTTTATCTTTGCTCATACAATCCCTTAATTAAAGTATCAACGCTACGGCCAGCAAGCCGTAAGCGACTATATGTTCCAATACACCACCTGTTTTACAAATGGTTATTCCAAAACGCTTCTGAACGGGCCACAGTAATGGCACTCCAGAATCTGTCAACATATCAGCGATAATATGCGACATATAGCCAATCATCAGCACCATCACGTATCCATTCGCATGTTCGGTTAAATTGAACAACCAAATGGTGAAAATCAATGGCCAAATCGAATGTGTAAACTGCCGATGTCCAAAGAGCCCCGCAAGCGGTACTGAGACAAATAATACACGCTTGCCGATCGTCGAACTGGGGTGATCTAAATCGGGCAGCAACGACCCGAAAAATATCCCCCCTATCACTGCCCATAGCGGTAAGCCAAGTTCAAGCGATTTGACTACAACTAATGTTACCGCACCTGTCACTATGAGATGATTGCGAAAGATCACAAGGATGCCCTATTGAAATAGGTCAGCAAGCGTGCTGGCCGGCTCACCCTTTGGCGCAGATTGAGTCAGGCTATCGCCCTCAACCATTGTAACCCGGGCCCCACCAGTAAGAACACGTTGCTGTTGATCCATCACCTCTAATTTACGTTGATGATCATCTTGCTTTTCTTGTTCTTCTCGCTGGCGTTTCGACTCTAATCGACGTTCCAGGTCATTGAAGGCTTCTAGCTCTAGGGCATCCTGAGATTGCGACTTGATGATTTGCAACACCTTGTTGAACTCATCATAAGGCAGCTTCAACAGGCTGTAAGCCTGAAACTGACCGGAGGGTAACACCATCACCTTCTGATCAAGCTGCTCATAGCCCACGACGGGCACCGAATCAATCAGCTTATCAATCAAGAATTGCGATGTTTGTACCAGATTCCCTGCCGCATCTTCACGCTCATAAATTCGTTCAGAGCCCGATAGCTCTTGTCGATAGCTTTTGGCCAACTCGAATTCCGCCTGCAGCTTCGCTTTCTTGACCGCAATAGCCATATCCCTTGACTTAGCCGACCCCACGCCAACAATGCCATACTGATCGCTCTTAGGCGGTGACAGGAACCATTTAGGAACGTTGTCTAACTCTACGTTTGCCATGGCAACCGCGGCATCGCGCTTTTGCTCTTGTTGAGTATTAAATTGCTCTACTGGATCACTGGCACAGCCCGCTAGGCACATAGTTGCCAAACTCAAAATGATGACTTTCTTCATAACCAATTCCTTCTATGTATCATTCAGTAAAAGATCACACCACGTGGTTGATGACGTAGTAACTCTCCATTGAGCCCACGCCATGAGGCATCCTTAACACGGTAAACCTCACGTGATATAGCCATTGAAACATCAAAATCTGAACCTGCAACTGACTCAGGCAGGTACAGAAAAAACTCAATATTTTCGACAGTTACGTCACTTAAATTCAATCTCACCACTTCGTCCGCCAGGCGGAAAGAAAGCCAATAAGCGTCAAGGGACAAGGTTTTAAATGCCATGAGATATGGTTTGTCCATTTCTGTATTTATCAGCGTTCCACTCAGATACCCCTTATAAAAGGCCTTGCTGTGATCTGATAGGCTTACCTCATGAGGCATTAACAACTGGCACGCCGGATCATGCTGACCAGAAACAAAACGAGGTGGATTACTTGGGCCATAAGGTAGAAAGGCAAACAAATTATTGCTGCAGTACCTCGGTTCTAAATACTCAGCAACACCTCTCTTCGAACCTTCTTCGTATAGCGAATCGCAGTGATAGAAGTATTTGTCACACAGTTCCATCATCGCTCGACTTTTTGGAAACCATGCTGAAATCGCTTCGGGATTCCTATCGATCTTGAGGTTAATGGTTAATCTAAGTAGACCATTACCAATAGGAGTCACCGCGGCGATCTTATAATCCACATTTGCGTGCTCAATAAATGGATAGATGAAGGTCCGATAGGCTAACTCCACCTCCCTTTGAACGATCTGCTCCTGGGTTAACCCGTTTTCTACAGCATTAGCCAATGACAATATCTCCGAGCCATTGACAACATCGAGTTTCACTTTCACGTCAAGCATAGAAAGGTAATCTTCTACCTCTGATCCACTTAGTTCAGACAGCACCTGGTTCGATTGAATAGACCTTAAAATACTGACCAGCTCACTATTGGTACGCTGCAAATGAGTAATGCGCCTTTGAAGCGATTTATGTTTATGTGCACTTTCTACTTTTTTTCTCATGGCCGACACATCAACAACCAGATCACCCGAGACCACAGCTTCAACTTGATCAATGCTTTTCGTGATAGAAAACTTGTTCAGCTCTACCTCTGCCCCTTGAAGCACATTGCCGACCTCGAGTAGTTCATCTCGATTGCTATCGAAGTGGGTTGTCAACGTGACAAATTTCGGTGTTTGAGAAATAGCCTTTAACATCAAAATACGCTTAGCACGCTCTTTAAACTCCGCCTCGCTCTCACTAACTGATTGTTCGAGCTCAACACTCAAACCCTTGTGGTGATAAACGTCTTGTACAGCAGCTGTGGCTGTTCCACCAGCAAGTAGCAATAGCGTTACTGCGACGAATTTCAGCATTGGCCCCTCCCCTCTCTATTCGTTGTTTATAACAAACAATGAAAATTGATCAGCCATTTCAAAACTCAAAATGGTCGTTGAAAAATTTATTCGCTCATGTTGCTCCATCAACCAATCATTTCACATCTTGAAAAATCAGCAACCAAGACGAAATTACTTTAATTTCAGGAAATTAACGACAGTTGCGGCTTTTCAGAATAGGGAGATCCTAATGACATAACCAATATTAAACGGCAGGTGTTTTATGAGCGTAGCTATCAATCTTCATCAACAAGTAGGTACTCACGATGAGTGGCTTGATTTCGTCCAGCCCGGCTACGACAGCAATGGTAAGGCAAACTTTCTTGATGCCAATGGCGAATTGGTAGAGGGGATCTATACCGACATTGAAAACGAGGTCTACCACGCCCTCGATGCTCAAAGCTCTACAGGCATAAAGACCTTCGCCAAGGGGCGTCATCACTATTATCGACAATATCTATCTGATGTTTGTCGCGCCAGAACAAAGCAGCAAACCTACACCTTTGATGCTGGTACTTATGGCCACATGCGAGTTCTTGAACCTCATAACTTCCATGGAAAGTTCCTTCGAAATCCTGTCCTAGAGGATTTTGAAGATTTAACCCCTTTGGAGAGTATTGACCAACTCAAAGAAGCCTTGGCGGAGCGAGGAGAAGCCGTATCTGGTTCCAAAGCAGTATTGATTGAACGCCTACATGCGAGAGACCCCAACGTGCCGATTTTTGAGAAGCTGCGTGAAAAGGCGATCGTCGATTTTCTAAGGCTGCATTACCCGACATTTATCTATACAAATGATGAATTAAACAGCGTTGCCAACCTTTACGGAATAGCAACTACGTTAACTAGGGATAAGAAAATTGAAAAATTGTTGGCTGTTAGCCCAGACCAGTTAATTTTTGAAAATTTAGTTGAAAAACACGTTATCGATCATATTGTCTGGGATGACGCGAAACGCGTAGAAAAGAGCACTCGAGCGCACCCAAAGGCCGATTGGCTATTCTCCGATGGCTACCCCGAGTTGACAGTGATCGCTCGCTGTAAAGTCACAGGAATGATGCTCAAAGTTCGATTTGACTGGCTTCGATTTGATGCAATTGCCGTCGACTTAAAGACCACTCAATCTACCAACCCAACTAAGTTCGCATATCAAGTCAAAGACCTTCGCTATGACCTACAACAGGTGTTCTATACCTATGTCGCCAATCTGGTTGGTATCCCTGTCGAATATTTTTGCTTCGTCGCAACAGAATATAAGGATGCCGATAACTGCGAAACCTATGAGCTATCTCAGAAAATGCAAATGGAATCTAGAGAGGAAATGTTTGATTTACTGAATGACCTCAAAGATGCCTTCGAAACGCAAAATTGGTATGGACTGACTAAATCACGAGCTACTTGGGTGATAGAGATTTAGTTGCCGGTTCCACAACTGCGGTTATCGTGATTGTAATAAGGTTTAGGAGTAAAGAAATATGGCTATTCCATTTCAAGAAATATACCAAAGAAACTTTGATTATCTGCTTACTCAGCAAGCGGATAAATCCATCGACCTCAATGAAGAGATCGGGTTCCTAACCCACCTAATTGTCAGCTCGATGGACTCGTATCAACCGATGGTGAACGCCGCTGCCTGGTCTGTGAGAGAGGTTCTAGTCACTCTTTGTCGTCTTGGTTTATCACTTGATCCTGCCAAGAAGCTTGCCTATGTGATGATGGCCGGTGTTGAAACAGCTGAACCATATTTGAAGTTGCATCCTGGGTACCGCGGGGAAATTGCCATTGCGACAAAGTTCGGCGTTATTCAAAACGCCACTGCAACTCTGGTCTATGAGCAAGATCACTTCCGCTTACAGCCATCAACAAACGAAGTGGAGCATTTTGTCACTTCATTGTCCATCGACCCTGCTGTTAGGGGGCTATGCACCGGTGGATATTGTCGAAGTGTTTTAACCAACGGCAGCATTCACTACTCATACATGAGCATCGAAGAACTTGACGCCATTGCGCAAAATCAGATTGAGATGACAATGGGTAATACCCCTTGGAATGGGATCTGGCTTACTGAAATGCGCCGTATCGCACTTTACCGTCGAGCTTCTAAAGATTGGCGCCAGATGATGAAAAGCACCCTAATGGATACGACTTTACAGGCACTCGCAGCCGTCGCTTAAGAAAGGTGATCACTATGAATATGATTCAAAACATTTTAGACCAAATTGTTGAACAGCTATCACTCGACGACAGCCAACGTGAAGATTTGCAGGCACTCACAGCAGATCTAAGCCCTACATTCGAGTTTGGCCATGATTGCTATAGCCTCAAAGATGTTATGCCTCACAGCTTGAGTAATGCTATTGACCCTTACAGAAACGCAGGCCTATCTTTGTCTCCTCGATATGTCACGCTTGAGGCAAAATATAACGAATGCAATTTCAACTTTGAGTTTGAGATCTCCCACACCTTTGTTGGCTTGGCAGAGCTGCTGACGCAACACGCGGCTATCGCCAATGTGATCGTAAACCCGGTCTATGAAAACGATGAGCTACAAATCGATCATGGACAACAAATGGTTTACCACACCCCGGCCACTGAAGTATCTAAATTGCAAGGCCTGTATTGCATTATCGCGCTAAAGAATGGTGAATCCTTCATGTCACAAATCTCATTCGACGAAGCTCGACAGGCGCTATTAGCCAATTCGGAACAACGCCTAAACGGTGTCAATCCTTACACCACTGATGATAAGCAAATGGAGTGCTACAAACTCAGTTGTTTGCGTCGTTGCATCAAAGTGATTGCAGCTCATAACAATTTTGAACACGCTGAGTTTATCAACACATTGGTCAGCATTCATGACCAGCAATTCAAAGTTGCGAAAGAATTGAGAAAAGTGATGCCGTTGCACAACCACAAATATCGTGGCTGCTCTAAGCAGCCTAGCCAGATAGATAAACTGTTCAAACAACAGCAAGGCAATACTGTTGTTCCCTTTGTAGAGCCCTCTTCTAAAGCCAAGAATTCCGATTCTGATAAAAACAGTCTTATCCTCGCATTGGACGATTCTGACCTTGCTTCATGGTGTAACGATGAATTTGGAATGGGGTTCTAAGATGGCTGAATCCTTTGTGAGTCACGTTTATGTGCTTAAAAAGCCGCAGAACAATATTGTTCGTCTAATGCTCGTCAACCTTGGTGATTGTTGCTACAGCATCCAGCGCACTGTACTGGTCAATGGTCGAACCCAACAGTACAAAAACAAGAAGATTTGGTGTTCGCTGTTCCAGGTCAAAGAAGAGCTCGAGCGCCTGATCTTTGAATATGAAGAAAAAGGCTTTGAATTGCGTAATGAAATCAAACTACACCCCAGTAATGACACATTAAACTGCTCATACAGCGCTACAACGACAGTAGCACCTTCTGACGTAGGGATTCCGGTTAAGTCTACAGACATCCCGGTGCATATTGATGTCGGCTTCGACCACATTAAAATTTCGGACCTCCGCTACAACACAGGATTAGATAGTGATTCTCTGGTTCAATATTGTTCTTCATACAGGAAATCTATTGCTTTCCTACCATTTACCATGGTGGCCATTATTTCAGGAAATGTCATTAAGATCTTCAGCTTGAAGTTCAACAGCTTCCCGATGCCTGGTGATCCATTCAAGTACATTTGCAAGCTTGGAGTTAAAGCCTCTAATGATTTCTCCATTTGTGATGCTAGAGCTCTGTCTCAGGACTATATTCAAACAGACATCATCGCCGTTTTTTCTCAAACTGGCGGTGTATGCTCCATCCAGTACCACTTTTGCGCTAACTGGATAAAGATGACCCTGTTCGCCCAATTGAACCCCACAACCGGTAAGCTTATGCTTTACGCGATGAAAGATGGTCACTATCACCAAATCTATCATTTAAACTCATCGTTGCTCAGCCATAACCAAAACGCAGAGTTTATGATGAAGATAGACGGAACTAACCACGCATTTGTCGACGCCCACTTCCTACAAAGACTTTCTTACAACGAATCGGTCTCTGAGATCTAAAAACCTCCCTCAGTTGCCGCTTCAAAAAGGCTAGAGAAAATAGTAAACATTGTAACTACTTAGGAGTTCGTTCATGTTTACTATTCCTCTGACTCAGAAGTCACGAATCCAAAATGTTTGCAAACATGCACGGGGAAAGATTAACCCCATTTTTAACCAATTGCTGGTTAACGCTTCTACCGAGACAGGCCTAGTCACATTTAGAGCTTCAAATGGCACCCAGAGCATCTCGTTTGAAATCGAAGGCAATATAAAGTCCAACTGTAACTTCACCCTCGATGCCAAACGTCTTCATACAGTCCTAGACGCCCTCAGCGGCGATTCTGTGCAATTTAAGCTAAACGACGACCATGTGCTGGCCAGATCTGGTAAAAGTCGCTTAAAACTGGAACTAGGGGCTGTCTCAGCCTACCCAGATGCTCCCAAGCTGAATAATTGTCTTACAAAGGTTACCTGCTCTATTGGCGACCTATCGGGATTATTCAACTATGCGAGCTATGCTGCCGGTAATAATGACGTTCGCTTCTATCTGAACTATCTCAGCCTTCATATTGAAGCTGCTACGCAGAAGCTTACTGTCTGCGCCACTGATGGCCACCGCCTGTCTCAACTATCTTGTAACTCACTATCGTGTGAAGGGGGCGGTCATTTTCTCACTCCATTATCGCTTTTTAATGCGATTCTATCTCAGGGATTGAGTAACCAAACGGAAGTCATCATGGAAATCAGTGAATCAATGATCAGACTCCAATCCACTGACATCACAATTGTCTCCACGCTGGGGGATGGAAGCTATCCCGATGTAAACCGCGTGATCCCTGCAATTGGTCACGACTACATTCAGGTTGACTTAAAATCGTTTCGAAGTCTGGTACAGCGGTTACATTCAGTAGCAGCTTTGGAAAAGTTGTCTGCACTTCGACTTGAAATCGATACATCCTTGACCATCTCTGTAGCCTGTTCTGGGAACAATGAGTTTTCTGAGGATATGGATGCAGAAATCCACTGTGCACCATTAACTTTAGGCCTCAATGCCAGCTATCTAGCAGATGCGCTCGCAAGGCAATCAGGAGAGTTCGTAAGAATTTACCCTAATGGAAACAATGCTGTTCTCCTATGCTGCGAGATTGAAGAACTTACCACGCTAATAATGCCCACTCGCGTATGATTGCCCCCCAGACCCGGATGAACCTTGTTCATCCGACTTGGACAAGATGTGCTTTTCGGATATGAATGTCTTAAATACACAGGTACTTGTAACTAAGGGGAAATAAGAAGATTAAAAAAGGCCGCTCTGGTTGAACGGCCTCTAAAGTTATGAATCTAGAATTTTCTGTAGCCCGACCACTTAGATGGATTGTTAAAGGGTTGGCCTTTAAGAAGCAGTGGAGCCCCTGACAGTTCTTCAATAAGTAGGGAGCTTTCACACTCATCGTTAGAATGGCTATTTTTTGACTGTGGAGCTACAGAGACCTTACCTTTTTCTGTCTTGTTTTCCTTGGTTTCAGTATCGCCCTTATCACGCAAGCAATTTATCCACCAAACTAGATACAAGAAAAAGACAACTAGGGCTATCCATACAAACATTACAAATACCCTCCTCAATTCATCTAAGTACATCATCGCACAGGCTAAATTTTCCGCAACCCCTAACGCTCGTCTAAAAAAACTGCGGTCAACAGGGGGTACTGTGTCTAAGTCAATCTGCAACTAACTTAGCCTGAAGAAGGGCGTCTGTTGGTACCTTCATTCCAGTGATTGAATGAAACTTACTAGTTGTTCCATTTGGGCTTCAGTTACAGGGGCGCTAGTTGTTAGCTTCAACTTACCCTTTTTGTCTTGTTTTAAAACCCAACTGCCCTCACCTACTCCTATTGTCGTTTGGTTATTTACAGGCTTTTCTACTTCTGCTAACAATTCCAGCTGCGAGAGCATCATGGACGGCGTTGTCACAGGTATCTTGAGCTTAGCATTTGCTTTCAAGCTTTCCTCTGTTTCCCCGGATTCAGACAGCTTCTTCCACAACGTCTTTAATTTGATCGCCTGTCTTAGAGTCCAAGCATCTGATTGTTTAGCACCATTTTGTAGCAGCTTCGGAACAGCGGCGATCGCAAAGCGGTCTTGCATTGTCTGTCTGCTCATCTTGTGTTGCTTAGCGAACATCTCAACTGTTAGTGATTTATCAGATGATTGTTTTTTAAGGAATTTATATCTTAGATAATTGCTATCCGTGATGACGTTAATGTCTTTTCGGCCTTTGTTTTCTGTTGCAGCAAGATAATCAGCATCATCATCATTCATATCTTCGTAAATATCTACAGTCAAAGGAAAACCCGCCTCGATACAGCATTCGCGTCGACGGGAACCAGCTATCACCTCAATTTTATTGCCAACCATTCGAGCATCAACAGCCTGACTATTGCCACCAGTCTCCTTGATAAGAGGAAGTAAATCGCTAATATCTTTGATGCCGAAGTTACGCGGGTTCCCCTCATACAGAGTGGTCTGACTTGCGTTAGTTGTAACTCTAAACCCTTTTAGCGTTTTCCAAGGTAGTTTCTTAGTAATATTGTTTCCAGGTTGCTGCTTACCTGGTTCTTCCGATGGATACCTTGCCGTATTTGCTGCTAGCTCTATCAGCCCTAGATCGATTGCTTTGCTCATTTTTCACTAAACCTTAATCTAATTGCGTACCACGTTGATATGCAACGCTTCTTTCACCAAGTGCCTCAGATAATAACAACTCATACATAGCGCGTTTAGGGTGTTTTGCATCATTTAGTGCCAGTCCAAACGGTTGTAACTGCTGAACAGCTTTCACAAATCCAATAACACATGAGGAAAGGCTGCAATAAGGCAAAAGTGACTTAGCTTCTTCTTTGGCCGATTTAATGAGATCCTGGCCATTATGTTGCGATAAAGCCACAAGCAGACGAGCGTCAATACTGTAATCTGGCACTGAGTTACGAATAAACATTTCTGTTTCTGCAATAACCTTAATCGTAGGCGCCAACTGCTCCATATCAGCAAAGCAGGGTTGAAATGGCATGTATATCACATCAGCGACAGTTATTCCTGTTTTGAAAGCGCGGTTTTCATATCCGCCGGTGTCCACCACCACAACATCGTAAAATGTATCTAACTCTTGCAAATCTTTAGCAATATTATCGTCAGGACGCTTCAGTTCGCTTTTGATGAATGGCACCTGCTTCGCTTCTTGCTCTGCATTTTGTTCATTGTAGTCATTCCGTCTACGTACATTGCTATGGCAGGTTTCATTCGTATCGCAATCAACCAAACACACTTTCTTCCCTTTATGTGCCGCAGCGACCGCTAAACCATACGCTGTCATAGACTTACCACAACCGCCTTTCTTGTTTGCTAACAAAATAACTGCCATTTTCTGAAACTCCCTCGATTTTCGATAACTCATAATAAAGGCATACGATTTCACAATCAACATCCATTTTGTACAAACATAATGTTTTTTCATTATACTTTATGTTTCTGATTCTGAATTCAAACATCTGTAGCAACAACGAGTGTCATACGCGTGAGACATCTCCTATCTAACTCTGGATAACTGCAATTAGTGTCATACGCGTCTGACATCTCCTAACGAACTCTGAATACCTGCTCATAGTGTCATACGCGTCTGACATCACCTAACGAACTCTGAATACCTACTCATAGTGTCATACGCGTCTGACATCTCCTAACGAACTCTGAATACCTGCTCATAGTGTCAAACGCGTCTGACATCTCCTGACGAACTCTGAATACCTGCTCATAGTGTCATACGCGTCTGACACAGCCACCAGGTTGCGGGTTATTAACCCTGACTCAAGATTGGAAATATCAACTAGTTTTGAAAAGGAGTAATAGAGATGGCAAATAGCAAGCAAGAACTGAATGAAACTCTGGCAAAAAGTTTGGTCAATCTAGGAACGATCGAAACAATGAGCATAGTTTCAAGGTTTCTTCTATCAATAGCATTCAATCAAAATGTATCGTTTGACTTGAATTGTTCACTAGGAAAACTTCAAGTCACCCCTGCCCTCGCAAATACTGTAGATGGCCAAGAAATGAGTGAAAGCGAAAATCACTCAGGCTAAAAGTCTTATAGATAGAGAACCCCCCTCAAAGTTGAGTAATCAAGAATCACGTAGAATAAAATAGAAGCGCCCTGGGGCGCTTCGTTTAATTGTGTCACCGAGGCGTTGTAAAAGAAATGGGCTGTTAAATTGAGATAACAGCCTAAAGGAAACCTTATGCTTTACGTACAATAAATATTCTTGAACATGTTCCACAAAATTTGGATGACTACCAATACGGATTAGACCTCCCTCCCCTCGCCCAGAATTTCCATATCTACAGTGGAAATTGATAGTTACAAAGTAACAATGGTACACCATTGAAGATTCAATCAAATATGAACTTTCAGTCTTACTGGCACAGTTGCACCTTTTAAAACTAGTGAGAACATTTAGTCATCTGAACAAATAAACGAATGTAAAGGTGACGAAATGACCGAGCAAGCGACTACAGAAACAAGCAACACAAGAATTCCTCTCAGCCAGATAGACCCGGTTGTATTCGGTAACTATCGCAGCAAGCGTAACCCTGTGAAGTTTGACGAATTGAAAAAAAGCATCCAAAAAAGGGGGGTACTACAATCAGTATTACTTCGCCCTGCTGGTGACCGATTTGAGCTTGTTGCTGGCTTTGGTCGCTTTAACGGTTCAGTAGAGCTAGGGCTGCACGACATTCCAGCATTGATAAAACCCATGTCTGATGCAGAAGCAATTGAAGCTCAGATAGAAGAAAACCTGAACCGAGAGGACTTGAGCCTAGTCGATGAATGCAAAGCGGTACAGCAACTCTCTGCATTCTACAATGGTGATCGCCAAGCAATTGCTGACCGTTTATGTTGGCCAATGCGAAAAGTAAATGAGCGGATCGAGATACTAAAGTGTTGTGAAGAAGTATTAAGTGCTGTAACCGAAGGTACAATCACGGTTGGCCACGCTCTACTATTAGCCCCGTTCTCTACCAAACTTCAACAAGGCACATTGAAGAAGATCATTACTGAGAAATGGACTGTTTCTTATCTGCGTCAACGGGCATCAAAAGGCCAGCAGTACCTTTCATTCGCTAAGTTCGATACCAATGAGTGTAATACCTGCTCACATAATAGCGCAGCACAGTCTGGCCTGTTTGGGCTAGATGACCATAAAGCAGCTTGCTCAAACTTGAACTGCTTCAAAGATAAAACTGCAAGCTGGCTTGAAACACGAACAGCAGAACTTAAAGATGAATACGGCACAGTGCTACTAATTCAACAGATTGATGAAGCTGACAGAAACACCGTTGATGCCATTTCAGTAGGAGAAGATCAGTTTAACACTGGCTGTCAGGCTTGTGATAAGCGAGTGATCTTGATTGATGACCGCCTCGGTCGCGTTACAGGGACAACCTACCAAAACCAATGTATTGACAAATTATGCTTCAACAGGTGTGTTGCTGCATTGAATCCTCCCATTGTTGAAGATGAAAAAGCAACAGAGAGCCTTGACGTTGAAATTACCACAGTCTCAAAAGACGTAGTTTCATCAAAGAAATCAGCGGACAAAACTAACCAGAAAAAAACGCAAACTGTAAGCTGCCAAATCCCCAAAAAGGTGATTGAAACAAATAAGGCTATGCTTCGTCAGGTATCTGCTGAGTTGTTACTACCTCAAGAACAATTCCATCTGGCTTTAAGTTACGCAGCTCTGCGTAGAACGGCATCAGGATACAAGCCAAGCAACAACCATTTTGATAGTGCTTCAACCTTCGACACCAATCTATCAAAAGCTTTAAGTGCTGACTCAGCAGTGTTAAAAGCAGAGATTGCAAACGTGATCGCATTCCTCGCAAAAGAAGATAGTAACAGCGGCTTAGACTTCACTCAGATGATGATCAAGAACATAACCCATTCTGAACACGCAAAAGCGGCAGCTATTGCCAAGTGGACGCCTACTAAAGAGATTTTGAATGAATATACTGTTGGTTCATTAACCGCGCTCTGTATCAAAGCTGGTTTTGATAAGGCTATGGAGAGCAAAGAAACTAATAGCTTTAAAAAGGCGTCAAGTGCTGGCAAGGGCAAATTCATCGAGACAATCCTCAAAACAGAATTTGATTGGAGAGGCTTCGCTCCTGACGAATACATCAAATTAATCAAGTAACCAACACGCCCTCGGCATAAGTCGGGGGCAGTTGCGGCTTCAAGAAGGTAGGGCAAGATGACCCTATCAACTTACTTATTTGAACGAAAGAGAACTTGACCATGCTTAATCAACTAACTCAATTAAACACAATTGGTGGCGCTGAACGTCTGAACTTTTCAATCGCATTTTTGGGTAACAATAAGGCCAGAGTGGTACTGACTTCCAAAGTTCAAGACTCTGCTACAGGTGAGCTAGCCGAATTGCTCAAACGTCCAATCGTTGTTACTGGCTCTCTCAGTGATATTGATATGATGCTGACAAACGAGTTATTCAATCTCGCTGAAAGTGCCGAGATTATTCAAGCGCCACTGACCCAAACAGCACCTCAAAGCACCCCAGCTGTTGAACCAGCGTTCTCAGACTCAGTAAAGGAGAGTGAGACTGACACTGAACTAGATGACGAAGAATCACTTTAGGGATAAGGAGCTAACCATGATCTCAGCAGCTACGATTATCAGAAAATTTAAAATAGGTGCAGCAGTGATCGCCGACCCTGCGCCAACGGCAGAACTAGAGGAAGTACAACGCATTCTTACCCAACAGTTCCCGATGATAAGGCACACACGGCTCTATGCCGAGGACGGTGTATTGTCTGATGACGCAACCGAAATTCTATATGAGTTTCAATTGATACCCGTTAAAACCAAGGGGTAAAAAATGGATAATTGCCTCTTAGCATGGAAAAAGAAATGCAAAAAAACGCTGGATAAACAGAAGAAGGCAGAGAGCAGCGTAAAGGATTACCGATTGCTCGCTACCAAGATTAAACTGTTACCTGTTAGAACCCATCACATCGAGTCGAGGCATGTGCCTCCATTGGGTTAACCTATCGGCGTCTGATTAAAATCAGACGCTTTTTTTTGCTTTTAGTGCGGAACAATCTGCCGTCTATTCAGGGTTGCGGGATCTCAAAAGGGGTTTAAATTTGAACTATTAATCAGCAATAAGAGTGTTCACCATGAGCGTCAACCCACCAAGATTAAGCCACGTTAACCGCATTTGGCATAGTAAGGCCACAGGCTTAAGCGCCCCTAAACTTGGGAAAGTAAAGACGATCAATTCAACCAAAAACCAAAGACTTTTAAAAAATTCCTCATTTATCGCGGATATGTTGCAATTCGGTATTGAGAAAGGATATTGCTCACAGTCGGAGGTAGCAAAGACTCTTGCTATCAAAGATCCAACAAAACAGCTAGTTCAAATCTGTGAACTGTTAACGGATCAAATATGGAACCCGTTTGCAAGCAAAGTGCAAACCATTATTGAGACACAACATCAAGCAATTAGGCAGATCATAGCGTCTGCTATCAATGATTGGCCAGAAAGCGAAAAGGAATCCTTCTTAAAAGGCTACGATGATGCGCTTTCATACCGAAACGGAATGGCTGACTTAAAGTTTGGGATCAATCTGGACAGTAGGCTTCACGGTGATTCCTATGAAAACACTCTTAGTCCAAGAGTCACCTTTAATTCAGCCTATAACACTAACTTTGATATTGAATGGTTGCGCTTTAATCCACGATTAAAGACCGGGTTATATTACTTTGTTGAGAGCATTATGCCATATCAGTTTGAAGCCCCGATATTGGAACTGACAGACTTCTCTGCAAACTGGTTTCTTGAAGAAACATTTGGCGAGGATGAAGAATTACTGCGCCGCATTAAGCCAATTTACGAATATATCAATAAGCATCCTGAGTACACGATAGAAGAACTCGTAGAGGCATTAAAACTTGATGATGATGTTGAAACATTTCTTACTGACTACGGCGTCGAATACCTTATCAACAGAGTAGAATTAGAAGAACATAAGGAAGTAGTCGCTAAGTATAGAGCGCAAAAACATGATGATGTGATGCGCGCAATGGGCGGTTTAGTGAAAAGCCACCCAGCATTAAAGCCGTTACTGAATGCCTTTTCATATTTTAAGAGCAACATTGGGAAGGTTCATTTCCCATTTGAAAATCAGTCGGATACCGAATCAGAGTTTCAGCTATTTTTTAGCTATGGCCACCAAGCAGAATCCGAAGTCATAGACGCAATCACCGAAGATTTTTGGCAAAGAGGGGAGGAAGCGGCGTTGGGGTTGGTATTCTCACAAGACTGTGAGCAATTTTTCCATAACTACTCTATTTCTTCGTGCATCGTGGCCTTGATGTTCACTGTGTTGAACTCAGTTGCCGAGTAGCGAAGCGACGATACCATTAAGTTAAACCAAATTTCAGATAAGGCATAAAAATGAATATCCTGCAAACTAACACTAATACGCTTGTTGAACAATTCATTGGTCATTCAATCAAAGACGAGATAGAGATTAACCCACAATTCGCCTTAGTGGTTCATGGTAACACTAGCGGCACCAAAACCTATATCACGCGTCACGATGTAATAAACGGCGCCCTTGGGATTGCACAGCACCACTCAGCGTCAGATCTCATAGATTCTCTCAATAACCTGTCTGTAAAGCCTCAATTTAAGCATGACCCGCATCAAAAAGGATTTCTGGCCTCAAATGTGTTGCTTAAAAACTCAAACACAATCATGTGGCACACATCACGCCAGACCCGAACCCTTTACATGACGACTACCGCTTATAAAGTCCAGTTGCCGCCACTGTTGTTCTTCTATTCAACGATTGGTTCAACGCTTTCTGTGTACGCACTACCGTTTAACAAGCGTCCAGAATTGAACACAAAAATTTATCGTTCGCCGTTTTTTAATGTTTATGAAGATTGCCGAGTCTGTCTTGGCTCAATGAAAATGCCAAGCCAAATTAGCGCTGATACCATCAAACAAATCGAGGAAGAATTTTTTAACACTCGGTTTACTCACTCAAACTGCAAGCAGGTCTTACGCAAAAACCAAAGTGTTGAAGCCTTTTACGCGAAGAAAGAGAAAGCAGGAGACAAGATCCTAGTCTCTGAACTGCAACCTCTCGGAATCACGTTAAACGAACTGATAAACAAGCTGGCATAACCATTATGATCATTGATGAAGATACGATCTTACTTGCTTCTCAAGCCCCTTATTTGACAGTATCAAGCTTGGCTTTTAATTACATCAAGCTAGCTAAAATTTACCAGCTAAACGCGAGCTACTGGCATGTAGAATCATGGGATTACTTGATTATTGAATCATTGTTTCACCTATCTCGCCTGGCACGATTAGAGCGCGTTCACCCTCAATACGCCAATATGCAGGTTCAACAATGGGCGAGGTCGCCCTCACATGCCCAATGCTTGCTATGGTACAGCCAGCTTAATAATGCTGTAGAAAAAGTATTGGCAATCAGCAGTCTTAAACAATAGCCAATATTGTTCTGCTTTCCTGGGAACGTTAAAGCAGGGTAGGGCAGTGGCGCGAAATAGCGGAGGCCACCAACCTGACCGCCGGGCATCTTTTAGCCATTGACGGATTTGGTAAACTAACCTCATAGTCGATTAGTCAGGGAATTGCAGATAACGCTAATAACTTTTCATATTTAACAGCCATGCTGAACGTGATTGATACCGTGGAACCCTTGAAGCAGCTGACTGTTCAGGGTTCTAGTATTCGTGGACTTAACCTTGTTTTCACTGGCAAAATGCAGCAAAACCGCAATGCTATGAGCGCAAAAGCTGAATCCCTTGGAGCTAACGTCCAAAAAGGGATTAGTGGTACTACTGATTACCTTGTTATCGGTGAGAATGTTGGAGCTACAAAGCTCAATGCAGCAAAGGCTAAAGGAACCAAGATCATTACTGAAGCAGAGTACGAGCAGATGGTCGGTTAGTAGGGTAGGGCGGCGTGGTATCCACCAGCCGCCATTTTTCGTTGTTGAGGAATATGTATGTTTACCGGATTTTCACCAACCATATTCAGTTTTTTTGCGATCTTCACTGTCCTGTTCCTTTATGAAGGTATTTTGGAACTAATTGCCAATAAACCTATGCCACCAGATAAAGTCATGTATTTGCTGATGTTGGGCTTTATTTATTGCCTATTCAGATTGCAATCGGTCAATGCCGTACCTTCCCGTATTCGTCAATCAAGCACCTTACTCGCCTGTATTGGCTTCCTGCTAGTAGGGTTTTGGTACACCTATGATTACATTCACCCCTCAAGCATCGTTGTCGTCACCTTGAGTCCATTTGAAAAATGGTGTTGTGTGTTGTTTGTTCTATTCGCGGTACTCATTACCTGGAAATCCGATAACACATGGCGACTCGATGGTGTTCCTAACAAGTCCGGCCTATCGTTTGGCGTAGAAAAGTCAGGGACAATGGAGATTATTAAGCTTCATTTTAGCGGTACAGAGCAAAATGTGATCCACGGTCTCAACGGGCTTGCTGGATATTGCCACCTGGTCAATGAAAATCGCATGATAGAACTACGATCCCCTTTGCTCTCTAACCCTCGCTATGTAAAAGCCATAACATGGAAATTGGAGTCAATCAAAGATGTTGATTTACAGTGGTCTATAAGCACGACTCCTTATGCTGCATCTACGCTAAATCGTCTATGTTACGCCTTACTATTCTCTATAAAAACATTGAAGTTCAATTCGAATTTCTGGAAGGTTGCTCAGCAAGATTGGAAAGTTATGACCATCAACTCAAAGCAGTAATTCCAACACGGTTGCGGATTACCAAAACAGCTTTACCTTTAAGTATCACTAACTTAAAAGTAAAGACTCATGCACTATTCATTAAGCCCCTCACTACTGAATAAGCCAATTAAAATCGCCCTCATAGGCGCAGGCGGCAGCGGTAGCCAGATAGCCACTGAGCTATTCCAGATGGACTCACTCTTACGCCAGCTATCAAATCAGGAAGTATATATCGATCTAACCCTCTTTGATGGTGATGATGTTTCTATCTTCAATGTGGGGCGCCAGTGCTTCTACATGGGTGATATAGGCCAGAACAAGGCAGAAGTGTTGATCAATCGCTTTAACAGCTTTGGGGGCACAGCATGGAAAGCACAGCCAAACTATTTTACCCCAAATAAGACTCTCATAAATGACTATCACCTTATCATTACAGCGGTCGATAAGGCATCATTCAGAGTGGAACTTGGACAGTTCTTCGCTTCCAGCAAAAATAAGTCCGAGCTATTATGGCTCGATGTTGGAAATGGTAAGCACGATGGTCAAGTGGTATGCGGTCATGCCACGCCAGAAATACTAAGTTCCTTTCGACTACCCAACGTATACGACTTATACCACACCATGCTTGAGCAGATTGATGACAACAAAGAAGATCAGCCTTCCTGCTCAACTGAAATGGCATTACAGAAGCAAGACTTCGGCGTTAATCGTGCAGTGTCAGCTCAAGCCACTCAAATAATTTGGCAACTACTTCGATATACCAAGATCGAGCATCATGGAGCATTTGTTGATGTATTGAGCGCATCGGTTCAGCCAATGAAAATTGATCCGCAGGTGTGGGCTGTATATGGCTATGGAGTTAACGAATGACCTCAAACCCTCAAATCGCTCGTGCTCACAACGCGGCTGAACAAGCCGCTAGAGGTTTCGGTTTTACTGACTACGCCTAGTTAAACCAAAGCAACAATGAGCAGGCAAAGGCAGCAGCAAGAGCTGCCTTTGATATAGCCCTATCTGATTATGCAATGGATGAGTGAATAACTCCTCAAATCCCCCAGTGTTAAGACTATCGCCTCAAACTTAACCATCCAGCTAAATCCACCAGCATCATTACGCGCAAACACTACCTAAAGCGACATGTCTGTTTATCCGTGTGTCATCCCAAATGCTGAACCTGGCCGGCTACCACCAAAGCTTGCTTAACGTGAAATGAGCCCTCACCAATACCACTTCGATAACCATTCGCAACTATGATTTTTCCTCGCTAATTAACACCTTTCCCCGCGCAGTAGCCGAATTTTCAAACCGTGTTTTCATTGTACTCAGATTGATTTACAGATGATGAAAACGTTATGGGTGTAATGCAAAATATCGAATACGTTGGCGGTCAAATGGGCTTTTTCTTTGGTGATCAAGCCGAGCTAGCCGAGTTTATTCAGCAATCACAGCAACATAAGAAAACCAACTTGCGAGTTCAAGTAAAGGCTAACGATTTCTTTGCGCGATTCCCTCTTAAAAAAATTGGCGTGGTTACTCGCTATAACCTCAACGTAGCCGCTATTAAAACGCTTAACCACCTTGAAGAAGCAGGAGCAGAAGCCACCCACGACGATCAATTAAAACTCGCTCAATATGTCGGCTGGGGCGCTTGTCCTCAAGCATTCGATCCAAACAATGACAAGTGGGCTAAACGCTACAACGAGCTAAAATGCCTGCTCACACCAGAGCAATACAAGAAAGCGCAGCAATCGACGCTCTCAGCGTTCTATACGCCCGATTTCTTATCTGCCGCTATCTATGACGGCCTGATAGCTTCTGGCGTCGATACAGGCTCTTTTCTCGATACCTCAGCTGGGGTCGGTGGATTGATCCGCACCATGCCTAAATCACTCGTGGATAGCTTCAAAATCCATCTTGTTGAGCAAGATCAGATTTCATCTGCAATTTTAGAAAAACTATACCCAAGCGCCCAGGTACATAATTGTGGCTTCGAAGAAGCCAAGCTTAAAAAACAGTCTGTAATTTTCCATAATCCACCATTCGGCCAAGCGCCTATTTTTGACCGCCAAAACACTGAGTTCAGTGGTCTAAGCCTGCACAACTATTTCATGGCTCGTGGCGCTTCCCTGCTTGCCGAGAAAGGTTGGATGATTGCTATCGTGTCGCGCTCCTTCATGGATGCAAAATTATCTAAAAGCCGCGAATTAGTTGCTAAATACGCGACTTTAAAAGGCGCGGTTCGTCTACCTAAACAAGTCTTTGAAGTCACCACGGGCGCAAACGCCACCGTAGATGTGTTGGTATTTGAGCAAGGCGCAGACTCAAACCCTAATTGGACGCAATCAGTAAACGTTACTGATGAACAACAAAACGACTATCTCATAAATCAATATTTTATTGATAACCCTGATCGCATCATCGGCAAAATGAAATGCCTGTCGCAGTTTCAGGGCAACAATGTTCACTGCGTTGGTGATGACCACTTCGAAAGTGCCACAACAACAGCGATAAAAGCGCTATTTGCCCCGCTTTCATTTGAGGGCCGTATCACCGAAGCCACCAGCATAGCACCAGCTTTAAACCCACAAGTAACGATCACAGAAAAGGCCGGGTGCCGCATTGGGTCTTTTGCTGTTGGCTCAGATGGTGAAGTTTACCAACTGGCTGAGGATGATAGTTGGAAAGATACGGAGTTCACTGGCACCGCCAAACTACGCCTTATCAAAATGTGCGGTATTCGTCACGCCTTAATGACCTTGTTAGAAGCAGAGCAAAACAATCATGTAGAAGATGAATTCGACACTCTAAGGGCCGAGTTAAACGACCGTTACGACGCCTTTGTCAAAGCACATGGTTTTATCCATGATACCGCTAATCAGCGAGTGGCAAAACTAGATCCAACTAACTACAACTTGCTATCTCTTGAGGTCAATTACAACGCAGGGTTAACCCAGGCAGCGGCAAAAAAACTTGGGATCGAGGCCGTCAAAGCTAGCGCCAAAAAAGCAGAAATCTTTTCAAAGCGCGTACTGATGCCATGGTCTGCGCCGACATCTGCAAACACTGTAGAAGATGCCCTAATAGCCTCGATGAATGTCTACGGGTTCATCGATCTAGCATATTGCGCGAGACTACTTTCAATCTCCGAATCAAAATTCATAAATAACAATGAAGGCCTGTCTATCTTTAACGATAACGGCAAATGGGTAACCAAAAACGTTTTTCTATCCGGTGACGTGAAATCAAAACTGGCAGCCGTATCGAGTCTTAGTTGCTCTAACGAAGTCAAAGAACGCTATCAGGCTGCGTTAATGCCAGTGATCCCTTCTGATGTAACCTTTGACCAGTTTAAAACACATTTAGGCGCGTCCTGGGTTCCTGCTGACGTCTATCGTGAGTTCGTTACATTGCTGTGCGGTGACAAACTTCATAGTCACACTCAAATTGACATAACCTATGCTGCTAACCAATGGCATTTCCATTTGTTCTGCCTACCGTACCAGTTAGAAACGCGCTTAGGCTCAGACTCTGCCTATCGTTTTAGTAAGCTTTTCCCTTGTCTAATGAATGGCCGATCCATTCAGGTCACCCTCAAGGGGGAAAACGGGGGCCGGGTCGTAGATCAACAAGCAAGCCTAGAGAACGAACTAAACAGCGAAAAGATTTTGGCAGAATGGGATGCTTTTCTTTTGGAACGGTCGGACATTCAAGCCAAATTGACGAGCATCTATAACGAGAAGTTTAACCGACTGGTGCGCTTGAACGCGTCTGCAGATGTACTCGCTTTGCCAGACAGCAATCAAGCAATCCAATTACGCGACCACCAGTTAAACGCCGTCTATCGCGCTATTTGCGAGGGGCGTCTGTTAATTGCTCACGAAGTGGGAGCCGGGAAGACTTTTACCATTGCCGCGCTGGTTCATGAGTCAATCCGACTAGGCCTTAAGCAACGCTGTATAATTGTTGTTCCAAATCACCTAACAAGCCAATTTGCATCTGGTTACTTGCAACTATACCCACAAGACCAAATCACGGTTTTATCGCCGGATGACTTGAGCCCTAGCACACGTAAAGCAACACTTATGCGCCTTAAAACGGGCGCGAAAGTCGTGATTTGCCCCGAGTCATCTTTCGCCTCAATCCCTGCTGATGATGATATCGAGCAGGAAATTATCGAATTTGAACTGACCAAGCTCGATACGGCGTTATCTAATCTTAAAAAATCGGATGCGCGTTTCACAGTCAAGGGTATCGAAAATAAGAAAGCCAAGCTCAAAGAGCGCTTGTTAGAACTCGGGACCGACAAACGTAAATCGGGCTTGTCTATCTCTGATCTTGGCGTAGATATGCTGGTACTAGATGAAGCTCATTATATTAAGAATCTCGCCTATGAAAGCTCTCGTTTAACCAATGTCCGGGGATGTGGTACCCCCACAGGTAGTAAGCGCGCATGGGACTGGTATTTAAAGATCAACGTTCTGAAACGTAAAAATGAGAATGGCCTTGGTGTTTATTTCTCAACCGGTACCCCGATTTCTAACACATTACTTGAGGCTTATACGTTCATACGATACCTAGATGAAGATTTGTTGCTCGCGCAAGGAATAGAATCTATCGATGACTTTGTATCATGCTTTGCTAAAATCAGCAGTGATTTTGAAGTCGCCGCCACTGGTGCAGGCTTTAAAACAGTTACCCGCTTGCGCGAATTTGCTAATCTGCCCGAATTGCAAGCCCTTTGGGGGTCAATCGCTGATTGTGTTAATGAATCAGAGCTTGCGGCATATTTGCCAAAGCTCATTCATAACAATCAGCTCTATGCTGCAATCCCCCCCGTCACTGGTGGTATGCCTCGGCAGCTGGTTGTAGAGGCGACAGAAGCACAGCTCGCCTACTCAAAATCTCTAGTCAAACGAGCCAAAAACTTTAAGGCCTCGCCAATCGAAAATGACAACATGCTTGTTATAATGAGTGAAGCTAAAAAAGCAAGTGTCGATATGCGACTCTTATTGCCTCACACACCGGTTGATGAGTGCGGCAACAAGATCCTAGCCTGTATTAAGATCACCGCTGAAAAATACCATGCGACCACCGCTGAAAAGGGTACCCAAATTATATTCCTTGATATTGGGGTGCCAAATAGGGACGGGCGCCATTGTGTATATGACCAGATCAAAGCAGGTCTGATCGCTCAAGGCGTAAATCCCGCCGAGATTGTCTTTGCTCAAGATTTCAAAACGCCATTGCAAAAGACAGCGCTATATAGCAAGTTAAACACTGGTGTTTACCGTGTCATTGTGGCGTCGACTTCAACGCTTGGCTGTGGTGCAAACGTAAACCAACGACTTGTAGGGATCACTGTTCTAGATGCCCCTTATCGCCCCTCAGACCTCACACAAAGACTAGGCCGGGGCATACGCCAGGGTAACCTCTTATATCAAGCGAACCCTGATACCTTCACGCTCGATGTAACTTTCATTGCGACTAAGAACAGCCTTGATAGCTTCCTATTCCAAGTGCTAGAGAACAAACAAAAGTTTATCTCGGCGTTTAATAGCGCTAACACAATTTCAGCTGTTGCAGATGATATTTCAAATACTGAACTCACCTTTGCGGAGCTAAAAGCCGAAACATCGGGCTCTCCACTTGTCCTTGAAATGGTCACACTCACGAAAACCATTCAACGCCTAGACGCAGAACGTAACGCCTATATTCGCGATCAGCGTAATGCCTCATGGGAAATTGAGAACTCCCAAATGGCGATTAGTAAATATCAACGCCTTCTTGATGGTGTAACCCAGGATATGGCCTCTGGTAACCATACTGTGCAAGCAGGTGACCAATTCTGCTACATCAATGATGCCTCTTTAACCTTCAATAAATACACAGAGGCCGCGAACAATATTTCTGAAACATTGGCACCGACCTTGGAATCTATAAGCCAGGGCTTTTATAAAGACCGCACCATCAAGTTAGGGAAGTTTGCAGGATATGAGCTATCGGCTAAAGTTGAGGGCCGCAGCGTTTCATTAATCGCGAGCAGTAAGACTGATTACAGATTTTCTTTGGATATGTCCAAGGCCTCTAGTATCGGTCGACAAATCCTCAATACAATTAACTCGTTTATCACCAACTTTGATCAGCAAATTGAACGCTTTAGCACTGAGATTTCAACTAAAGTGGCTCGTTTAGCAGTGGCTAATGACCACAAATATAGACGATTCGATAAGTTAGACCAACTGCTTGAATGCAAACAGCGCATGATCGAGCTAAAACAGGCAATTAGCGAACTAGAGAGGCAAGGTGATACAGATGCGGGTAATGATATTGACGATATAGTGATAACAGACCTTGCAGCTTAGGCGTTAAATATGATCAAGATTATTTTCTTGGCGAAAGTGACAGACTCGCTTTCCACATGGAATCTAGCAATTTACCAGAAACTAAAAGCGGGTACCGCGCCGGTATACTTCGTTTATCGGTGCCCCCAAAGAGGCAGCTCAACATCATTGCTTGACGGTACTGAGAGATTACAGGTTGCCTTAGCTCTGGTAGAGACTATTGCAAATGATCCTCACATTTCCGTTGTAGTAGAACAACCATTAAGTGTTTTAGTGCCAAACCACAACTCGGAGTCAACCATTTTCCAGCGACCAGCTACAACAACGTGCGTAGTGATTGCAGTTAACCGAGGCGGATATATCTTAGCGATAGATAACGTAGATTTATCAAAATCCAAGCCTTTATCGGGCGTTTACAACAGCGCAGGTCAACTGGCTGTTTTTGATAAAGTAGAAGTGGATTTGAACACTCGAATGGTTTTCAGTGTTGCAGAGTAACGATGAGTTTTGATGATCGGTCAATTTAAGATTTTTCTACAACAATGAAAAAAGGGGCAGCTATGTTCAAACCTAAAGAAGTTCAGCAACTCGAGCAATTAGCCAAGCAATTGCCTCTCCTGGGAAACTTGCTTAAGGAAAGCCAAATCTCAATTGCGAACCTTTAACACTAAATACTAGGTGCGGTTGCCGGTTTCTCAACCTCGTTTAAGTTATTAACCATAGACCCATTACAAACAGGTATGACTATGAAAACAGTTGATGAATACAAGCTTTTACTGAACCAACTTTTAAACCGTCAAATTAGCCCAGCGACAATCGTCGGTCGAGGCTACAAGAACCCGAGGCTAACTGCGAGCGCCTGGCTACATCAGCAATGGCACAACCTTGAGAACCCTAATAATCGTGTTGATTTCGTAGGTGTGACCTCAACAGGGAAAGCGTATGCAAGCGAAGCAAAGGCCATTAGATCTAAAGATCATCAAGCACTCGTTGAGGGTAGGTTCAAATTGCTCTCAGATTGCCTAGTAGTTGACTATGGAGTTATGCCCGCGCCTGGAGGCGATGGCTATATGGTTTACGCTTGTACTGCGAAAAAGGAACCAGCATGAAGAACGATTGCTCAAAAGTGGCCAATTTTGGTGATCTGCTAGCACTATTGATGACCTTGAATATGCTATTGTCAATTGTCGGAATTTTATGGCTATCGAGCATTCGTCAATTTGCATCCGGTTTGCTTGCCGGCGCGTCAACGTTTAAGTGGAGGCAACTAGCAGCACTAGAATTGAACGGTAATGACCCTGTTTGCGATAACGATGGTGAACAATGGCAATACTTGTTGAGTGTCATAGAAAAAGATCTGACAATATCTCATCAATTTCGTCATCGATGTCACCCAAAAACAAAAGAACATGAATACCAAAACATCAGGATAGGGTGACAAATGAACAATGATTTAAGCCGGTTCTTACTTGCCGATAAAGCTCAAATGCAAATCAGACAGTACATTCGTCGTAATGTTAAAGCCAGTCACTTGGCCGAAAAGATCACTAAGCTAATGCACGAGTCCTTCAGTAGTTTGACACTCGCACAACTAGATAAGAAAATTGCTATTCATGGCTTTAGTAACAAATTTGAGATTCTAGCGATCAGTGGTAGGGCCGTGAACGATTTACTCGGCCGGGATTTAAACCTGGTTCTGGACAAACAAGTGCTAGAGGAGGCATGGCAATTGGTATATCGAAATGGTGTATGTCCCTGCAATAACCGTTACCAGTAATGAGCCTACCTATTCTTCACTTTCTCTCTTCATCATCGCTAGCAGTATTCTGTCTAGCGATGATTATCTTCCTTAGAAACCAACTAGCTAAACGAACAGGTCCTACGGTCTACGCAATCATAGGTATTTTCGGTGTTCCACTTCATGAATTATCACATTTGATTGTCGCCGTGTTCTGTGGCCACAAGATTCAATCTGTAAAATTTTACGAACCTGCAGCTGATGGCTCATTGGGCTATGTTAATCACAGTTACCGATTGAGGTGGTATTCGCATATCACTAATTTGTTGATCTCTATCGCCCCTTTGTTTGGGTGTACAGCAGCTGCTTGGCTTGTTACTAAAGCGGTTTTACCTGAGGTTACGACCCTTATCAGTAACTATATAGCTACCGAGTCCATAGGTGTCGATTTTAGCGTTTTAACCAAGAGGGTAGGGCAGATAGCTATGGCAATACACTTATCGCCCCAAAATGGCTATTTGGTGACTTTATGGGGATTTTTTATCTACTCAGTGATCTTGCATTCGGTACCGAGTAGAGTAGATCTTCAAAATGGTGCCAAGGGGATGGCGATCTTACTCATCTTTCTTTTAGCAATTGGCCTGTGTTGGCCTAATCTGCTTGAAGTATTAGCGAACATGATCGAGCACCTTAACAGTTTGTGGTTTATCGTCCTGCTGATCCATTCGTTCAATTTCCTTATTGGCTACTTGGTAGTCAATATTCTCAAGTGTTTCCGGTAGAGTCATGCATCTAACGAGATAGGATAACGAGGCAATTTCTTTTCATGCTATAGGAAAATTTTCTTTATAAGATCTATATATAATATCAAAAATATAGAAACTATAAGATCTATAGGGGATGATGATTTCTTGAAAAACCTCTTTATAAACAGTGCTTTATGAGAACAAAAAAATGTAACCTTTTCATAAAACTGTCATTTACGATCAATCTGTTGTCAAAAACGATCATTTAGCTGTTTTTAGGGATCGTTTTAGTGTTAAAAAGGATCTTTATCGTGTTATTGAAGATCATTTGTATGTTGCCACTTATCCACAAGTCTAAAATATGACCACTTTTCAATGGTTTTGAACGAAAACCACCCGATTTAGCAAGGATTAGATCATTTTTTCGTTTTCTGGATCACATTTACTTGTTAACTTATAAGAGTTGAGGTGAAAAATGACTATTGTAATGACAGCGCAGGATCATTTTTATGTTCTCCTCGTGATCGTTTTAATGTTGGCTTAAAGATCATTTAAACGTCGCTAAAGAGATCATATTATCGTCATCGTATCTTAGGCTCAGTAACTAACATCGTTCATTTCTTTCATCTGCCTAATCTTATCCAAGAACGACTCTTTCTCTTCTTTGGCCTTAACCTCAGGCTCTATAACCTTTTCTTGCTGCCTTTGCTCAACGCGCATGTAGATCTCGCTAGCAGTGTCCGGGTCGCCAAGCACTTGATATGCTTCAGCTAGCAAGGTCAATTCCTCGATGTTCAGCTCTTCTCGTTTGATCCTGAGCTTGGTCTCAAGCGTGCTAATTGTCTTTTTAGCTGTATCTTCACTCATGCTGATCTTGCCGGCCATCCATTTATAGTGAAACTTAATGGCAACGGTAGTTCTACCTTTCTTAACTAGGCTATAGCCCAATTGTCCTGAGTCGCTCTTGAAAAGCATTAGCTCATGCTTGCAGACCTCAGCTATTTCCTCAAAAGCATCAGCTACACAGCGTTTAATGAAAACGCCCGTGGGCTCAAGACTCTTATGCTCTTTACTCAGGTTCCCATTTTCATCTAAAAGACCCAGATACCCTTTCAGCTCCAGAATCTTAAGGGGGCGCTGCTTAAAGCCGGTATCTTTGAATCGAGAGATCATTTCATAGAGGCGCTTACTATAGGTACGTCTGAGACGGTATAGAGGCTTCCGGTTAATGAGGGCGTATCCCTTTTTCTGGTGGTCTATGTACTGCTCTTTCAACTGGGGGTTAGGGATAATGGTGAGCTTTCCGTTTTTGTATCGGATTCTCGATAGGAGCGGCAAGTAGTCCCATTCCTGTGTATCTTCATTCACAAAACCGACAGTCCTGGTTGCTAATCGGTCCGCTACCGGTGCCAACGTAGAGCTCAAGTGGTTTGATTTAATATCAAACCAATCACTAAGTGTTTGTGCAGGGAATTCGTAAGAGGGGGTTTGGCCCGCCCAATGGTCTTCTCGCATATGAGCGATCATAAGATTGAAAACGTTTTGTTCATGAGACGACAATCGTTGACGAGAAAAGATAAGTTCATGTGATTTTTTGAACACCTCAGGCATTGTTTCCTGGAGGCCAAGTTCTACGCGCATTGGATCATCAGTTGAGCGAGCCATTTTCTAACCCTGTATTATTGTCAAAATCATTCTGCCACAATGAGTAAGCTCAATATTACACAAATCCGTTGTTCTTACAAACAGGTTTTTGTCATCCAAAAATACACGATTCTGTCTTTCACTAGTCCGAATTCCGTTGTTTTGGATTGCATGATATTGGCCTGGATATGTGACTGTTTCTGTTACTAGATCTCTGTGTTTTTGTGCGAATGGTACTTCCGACTTCATTTCTCTGTTATTGGGAAATGCTTCTTCGCTAACATACTGGTTTTGTAACTTGCTGAAAAAATAGTAATTATTCCTTTAGATCATTTTCCCGTCATCTTGAGATCATCTATTTGGCATCCTGGGATCATCTTCTTGGCATTTTGATGGGCCGAAATAGGCCTGATCATTATCCTTTTTTTTGTCCTTTAATGTTTTATGTCATTGTTTATAAATAGATATATCGTTCTATATGTCGATTCCGAGCATTTTTTAGCGATCACTTTCTTGTTATGGTGGTTTTATGTCATTTCCTTTTATTTCAATTACTTAATAGGGCATAGCTGTTGTTAACAACAAGAATGTGATCTTTTATGCCTCAAGGACATTTTATTGTTGCCTGTCTTCACCGGGATTACTGCATGATTTTATTAATTATCAATCCCTTATGCGATTACGGTCATGTTTTTGTACCCGCTGCACAACAAAAAAATGTATTCAGATACGCTCCAAATACATTTTTTTGTCATTAGTTCCGGGGGAATTGACAAGTTTTAGCTAAAGAACCGATCCTGATCGTTACCTTTGTTTCTCCAGTACCGACAATCTTGCGGCTTCTTTAACGTCATTGCCCAGGGCGCGATATTTCTTCATCAGCTCACGGTCATCCGGGTCGGTGGAGAAAATCATGAGGGTTTCTGGCTCAAGCTCCAATCGACAGATCTCACTCATTTGTTGGTGGAAGATCATGATTTCTGAATAAGAACCCTTTTTGGTACGGACCGACTTCATAAGTTCAAACTGGTGATCTGAAGCTGAGAACGCCTTATTTTCACGAATAGTGTCAATTGCTGAAGCATCTTGTTCCAGGAACAACTTCCAGTCAGTGTTGGCCATAATTGCGTGGCCAACCGGGTTCATCGTGAAGTCCATTAATCTTTGGCTGATCACCCCGCCTGCGGCACGAACTTTACGAAACTTACGGAATGCGGCTTGTAGGTAGTCGCCTACGAACTCCACCAACGCTCCCTTGTCGCCATCTTTCTCACCAGTCATCCATTGCCAGGCTTCCTCTAGCAAGAAGAGGCTCCGGCGGGCAGTGCCCCCTTGGAAAATTTTGTGCTGGATTTGTGAGATGATGCTAAGAATGGCCACCAACTGCAGATGAATGTCATTTTGAAGTTCTTCTAGCTCGATGACAACTAAGCGACCATTGAAATCAATAGGTGGGTACTTGTTTGAAAACAGCTCGCCGTAGATACCGCCTTCTGCAAAGATGCGAAGCTGCATACCGATTTGGCGCATTTCTTCAAGTTCATGCTCAAGGCACATATTCACGAACATGGTGACAGTAGACTCCTGCCCGTTCTCATTCCACATATTGGTAAGTAGAGTCATCATTTCAGCACGTTGTAATTCAGAAACACCGTGTTTAGGAGCGGCCATGGCTTTAAACATGGTGAGAATCATCGGGCCTTGTCCTTCGTGCTCTTCACCATCTTTGGTAAAACTGGACCAGGAGTGGATTGATTTGAATGGATTAAGGGAATATTTAAAGCCACTATCAAATGCTATGAACTGAGAGTCCTGGAACATTTCAGCTAAGTTTTGATATGAGCGGCCGCTATCCAATACAAACACCTGGGCGCCGTCATCGAACTCAACTAGCTCCATATTTTTTTCGTGAGGCTTTCTAAGAAGTGACCCGCCGGTCTTCACGCCAGAGTTCAAATAGCAGTTAACTATGTAGTTCACTAACACTGATTTACCGGAGCCAGTCTTCGCGCTAAGCATGAAGTTGAAACCGCCATCGGTTTTAAACAGATCCCAGAAGAATATTTGTCCGTTTCGTGTGGTCATCGGCACAATCGGAAGGTGAGTATTCCCTTTCCAAGAGCTCATGTGAGGGGTTAGGTAGCTCATGGCTTCAGATGAGTAGATTGAGTGCCGGCGGAAGTTAGCGTAGTCCTTGTCCATCATACAAGGGACGGTTTGGAAGAATAGGGGACCTGTGAGAACGCTTTCTTTTGTGAATGTGACTTTAGATGTTTCAAAGTACCTGATCATCTTGGCCACTGTGCGATCGGCACGTTCAGCGGTTGCAGAGAAGGTGGTTACATGCGTACCGGAAAAGACCACTTTCCGCTTTTTCTCATCTAACTCATACCACATTTGGTCATAGTCTTGTTTCTGCGCGGCAAGTCCTTGGAACCACTCGAGCAGTTTCCCTTTGGCTTGGCCTATCAACCAGTTTCTACTGTTTGATATATCGCTTCTCGCTTTGCTTTGCTCTGGGTAGAGCATTAACGTGGAGATCATGAAAGGGTCACCATGGGCCACGTTCCCGTATCGGTAGTCACCTACCAGATCCAGCATTTGTCCAAAATGTAGCTCCTCAAATGTGCTAGCAAGTGACATCATCCTGATATGAGTTTGGTTTTCTTTTTCAAACTCTAGTCCCCCAGCTTCATCTACTGCGTTAGGTTTGCCAGTAACGATTCCGTTAGGTGTAAAATGGAATGAGTTACCATCTTCCAGAATTTGACTTGCGAACGAGCGGCTATTGTTTGGTTTATAGATAGGATTGCGCCATAACGCATCTTTAGAAGGGTTGAACAACGACTGCAGGCGCCAAAGTAAGTGCTCTGGCTTTGCTTTTGCGGGAAACAAGCCACCACTTCTTAGACCTTCTTCGACGTCGACTATCAGCTCTTTATATCGCTGCTCTTCGCGGCTATTTGGCAATTGCTCTGCTGTCGGTACCCGAATCGTAAACCAAAATTCGAAATCTCTGATTCGAGCTCCATTGCACATATCCTTAAACACCTTCCCCTCGATATCGTTGGCTAATGACTCTGCCATAGAGGTGGTTAGCTCATTGTCATTACCCATCAGACGGTTACCGCGAGTTGTTTCAAATTGCTGCATGAAATAACTCACATCCGGTACGGCGACCAACTGTGTTTGAATGGTGGTGTTAGCCGGGTATTCTTTATTGAAAATGGCATCTAGAGCATTTTTCTGTTTCTCAATAGGCCCGGGAGCAGGGCTACAGACGAAAACCGTAGCCATTCCGCCACCATCCATGATGTAGTAGTCAGATTCGTAGCCAACAAAACCAAATAAATCCTCAACTTGATCAAATCTAGAGAGGTCTTTGACTTTGTGAAAGTAGTTTGAGAATACGCCCATCACTTTATCCCTTTTTCGGTAACCCCGAGACTGCTATACCCAGATTTAGCTTTTTCCTGCCGGCGTAACTCTTCTTGGCTGGTTTGTTGAATTTGCAGCGGGACAATTCGCCCTGGGCGATCATTAGCTTGTTCACCCACAACCCACTTTTTAGGTTCGACTTCGACATAAACAAAGCCTGGCATGTGCAAATCACCGTCCTTGTCGGTCCATGATGAAATCAATATCCGCATGGTTTTTGGCTGTTGGAGAACCGCGAGTGGCTCAGGGGCTAACGCCATAGGTGATTGCCTGCGTACCATGAGCTTGCCATGTTCATCTTGAACTCCCTGAACGGCGCCGAAAGTACGATTCTTCGGCTCTGCGACTAGTTCGGCTGCTGGCAACTCATCTTGGCGCAGAAGATTTACCGGCTTGTAAACGTCATTTCGAGCTCGACCGAGATCAGTTAAGTCAGCATTGGCCGCAGTGGATTGGACTTCCTGGCGTACTGGAACGGGATTCAAACTATCAGGATCATATGAGGTATCTTGTGGAAAGGCAGGGGCACTACCAGTTTGGGTTTTGCTTGTCGTGGTGGAATTGTATGTACCGTCGTCAAAGGGAATCACCTCCCCATTAGCATCCACTCTACCTTGTATTTTTCCCATCGAGACGTTCAAACCCTCAAGGTTATCCCGGTTGTTGGTTAATTCATAAATTTGACGTGACGATGAACAAGTGGCGCCTTTACCACTGTTGGGACAGGCAAACTCATCTTCTCCAACCTGCATTGAACATCCAGATGCCAACAAGACAGCAGCCCCAAGGCTGCTCAGGAGTATGGACTTTTTCATTCTGCTTGCTCCGTAGTTGTAGCTGATTTCTCACCGTTATCATCAGATTCGTTGGGTTCCTGGGCCTCATCTTTGGGTGAGTTCTCCAACCACTCTAGATATTTCTTAGGAACACCTGCGACGCGTTTGCCATCGATACGCACGAAATATGGCACCTTGTCGATGTCCAGATACATCGCCATTAACATCGGGGTCATCACTCTTTTCAAATCTTCTTCTGAACAATCACGTTGGGCGACGCCTTCTGTCTCTCCTGACATAAGGATCTGAATCGAGTCTGTTGTTGAGTAACCACACCAAGCTTTTAAGGCAGGTGTAATGGCTCCCTTTTGATGCGGCATGATAATGAGGTCTAAATTGACCTTGCTGGGATCCAGCTCTTTGATAAATGCTTGTGATTCTGAGGCCGTTGGGCTGACAAAAACACGCGCTTGTTTCGGCAGGTTTTGGTTACCGAATGGGATCACC
Organism: Shewanella sp. 10B; assembly: GCF_023475885.1. Taxonomy (NCBI): domain Bacteria; kingdom Pseudomonadati; phylum Pseudomonadota; class Gammaproteobacteria; order Alteromonadales; family Shewanellaceae; genus Shewanella; species Shewanella sp. 10B. Next base: position 28,617 of record NZ_JAMDJO010000011.1, on the reverse strand, counting down.
GCCAGCTTTTCCATTAGCTTGCCATCCCCAAACTTGTCTAGATGTAACAACCAAGTAGCATCGGCTTGTTCAGCGGTTTTTACCTGCTGCATCGCCCACAAATCTTTTATGTCTCCATCAATCAAAAAACGCCCATTGGAAGAAATGAACATTGGCGGTTTATCTTTCAGCTGAATGAGCATGACGTTCTTGATTGGCAGCATCTTTACGACTTCAATATCGCCTAGACTATCCATCATCGTTTTAATTTCATCACTGAAGGAAGATTGGATCTTGGCCTCTGATTCTTTGAGCTTTGCTGCTTGTTCGAGATCTAAACTGGCATTGGCCTGAAGGGTAAACAAAATGCCGCTTAACCACAGCACGGCTTTACAAGACTGCTTTATCATCCTGCATTCTCCAATGTTTGTAATAATTGACGAGCGGGAACATAGCCTGGTGCTAACTCACCATTAGGCAGCAGCAGGGCGGGGGTGCCAGTTATCCCGAGTGATTCACCTACTCGATACATCTGATCGACAGGGTTCTCACAGGTTTTATGTGCCAGTGCTATATCGCTCTTAGCCTTGGTCAACGCTACAGCTGGATCCTTCGCACACCACACGTCTTTGAGAATTTTGTCCATTTCTGAGTTCACACCACCCCGAGGAAATGCGGCGTAAGCGATGGTGATCCCTAACTTGTTGTATTCGGCTATTTCAGAGTGCAGCTTTCGGCAGTACCCACAAGTTGGGTCGGTAAATACCGTGACTCGATACTTTTCTTGTTTTGCAGGAAACACGATTAGCTGATCTGCAAATGCTGCAAGCTGTTGGTTGGCGAGTTCACGCTGACGGAGCGCGGTGAGATTCAATAGCCCTTCTTCAAAATTGTGGAGTGACCCTGAGAAGATGAATTTGCCATCTTTGGACGCATAAAAAATGCCCCTATCAGATTCCAATTGGTAAAAACCAGATAGGGGCGAGTTACTAACCTTATTGACTTTAAGAGGGAGTAAATTTTCGAACTTGGATTGGGTTTGTTGCTCAGTTAAATCAGCCGCCATTACATTTGGAACAGCTAATCCAGCAAAGAGAGCAAGTGCTGCAGCGAAAACAGCGAGGAGCTGAAGGTTTAACTTCAAAATTGTTCTTGGCATCTGACGGTTTCCTTTCATTAAGAGGGCTCATTTTTTCACACTCAACAAAAATCACATGCCATTTCAATGCTCATTTTGAGCATTGAAATCGGGTAACAGGGTACCGCTACCAGTATAGAATCCGGCCGGTTGCGGGTTAATCAAGAGGGTTTCTAATAGTGGTTTATCAGACGACAAGTTAGGTATAAACACGATGATCGATAAGATGAAGGCGGCACATTTAGCATTACGTAATCTGCTGCTATTCCCCGTAGTGATTTTTTGTTGGGGGATTATTGATATAAAGGCGGCTTCCTATGTCTATGAAGGGAGTTTCGTGTATTTGGTAGCCGTTGATTTTATCGTTTTCGCAATGGCCGCTAGTCATGCCCTTTACTTCCTTAAGTGCGAGGGAACGGTACTGTGGGCTGCCTTGATTTTTTGGCTTAGCCAACTGGCGTTACGAAGCGATATGCATGAGCTAGATGGCTACTTAACCATTGTATTTGCTTGCTTGGTGGTATACCTAGCGATTGCTGAAGCGTATGTCGCCGTGGCCAGAGTAAATATCGTCAATGATGTTCAAGATCCCGAGAACGAATAGAAGTACAGGAGCAATGACGTTGGGCGCATTTAAAGTAGTAGACGCAAAACCGTTTTCCTCAGAAGCGCGAAAGGCGGTGATCTACAAGTATTTTTACCATCTCTCTGCATTTAGGCGCTTTGCTGCGAATTATGATAGTGACAAAGAGTTAAAAAAGGGGTTGGCCGAGCATATGAAAACGCGTAATAAGACTCATAACCTTGGGCTTGATACTGACCAACTTCAAGTCGATCTGCTGGTGATGGTGCAATCCCTTAATTGATTGCACCACAGGCTTGATGCAGCGAAGCTACACACCAAATAGTCTGCTGACGATCTCCTTTTGAGTGGCTTCCCTTCTCAAATACTCTTCTTCATTGGCTTTCCGGGGGTTCTCGATTCCCAACTTCTCTAACTGTAAACGTAACTGATCTATGGAGTTGATTCTGAGATTGTAACTCTCGATGTCAAATTGCACGGCTGAAGCGTTTACCGCGAGTATATGACTCCTCTCCAGCAAGATCTTGAGAATGTCCATGTATTCGAGTTGAGTTGGGATGTCATACCCTTGTGTTTGGAAATAGACTGCCAGGGCTTTTTGATCAATGACCTTGATCGTGGGCGAATTGGCCTCGGCCGCCGCCCACTCTTCTTGAACCTGTTTTTTAATCCAATCCACCAGCGTATTTCTAATAAGGACGACGCTTAGTACCGCTAGAATGAACACAAAAAAATAGTAAAACTTACTCATTTTGCCTTTCGATTTATCAGTCATTCTCATTTCCCTGTTTTAAGCGCCAAGCCACGTTGTACGATAAAGTCCAGTTCTCTACCGCCTAGCACCTCTACCACTGGCCAACTGGAGTCCACCAACTCTAAATAGTATTTGGCTATCATGTCGAATGAAGTGCTGGCACCATTGAGCGCAGCGCTTTGACCCATACTGGCCCAGTCGGTGTTTTGAAACAGAGATTTTTCCCCAGGAGTGGTATTCAAGACGTTGATCGACTGAGGCGCCGCTGCCTTTGATAAACCGCTTAAGAAGCCGGCTGCCATGGCATTACCCATTAAACCTCCAGATTTGGTTACCAAAGTCCCGTCAATGCCGTTCTTACCATCCCGGCCGACCGCATAGGCGTTAAGAGGCACCTCGATCGCCTGGTTATCTTCGGTAATGCAGGAGAGTGTCTCAGCGCGTATAAAGGCGCGTGTAGTCGCTAGGTCGCCAATACTGGTACCAATGACTAAACACTCTCGTATATCTAGCGTGAAGTTGTTCGGCATGATGGCTTCATGCTTTAAGCGCACGAGGACTGGCATTGGCATCTTTTGCTGTTGGCCGCCAGAGGTGGGGGCATCGATACCGTTGATTAGCGTGCCAGTCAAAATCGACCCCGCTGACAACCAAGTGCTGTTATTGTCTTCTTTCTTCTCCTTGGCGTCTTTTGCGGCCGCGGATGTTTGAGGGTTATTGCTTTTCACTTGTTGTGAGTTTTCTGACACAGTAACCATTTCTACGTTTTGTTCTTCGATCATCCCAGTTTCTTTTACGGAGCGCACTTTGCCTTGGGTTACAGTTCGAAGAATGTTTCCTGTGACCAATGGTTGTCTTGTGATCACCTGTGTCTGAGGCTGCTCTACTATTTGAGCTACAGTTGCATTGGGATCGTGTCGGATGACATTACCATTTACGTCAGAATTACTGGCGCCGGCGTCAATAGGAGTTTTGTTATTCATCAACTCCTGTTTCAACTGCTCTAGCCATTGTTTTTGCTGAGCCATGTCGTTACGCATTTTGGAGAGCTCCATTTCCATGCGTTTTTCACGGTCCTTGAGGCGCTGTTCCTGGTTGAAAGCAGCAACTTCTCGGTTTTGAGCATCTGCTGACAGTTGGTTAAATAGCTCCTTGGTCTTTTTCTCTTCCATTTGCTCTACTTCAGCTACAGAGAAAAACTCTGTGCCGGTAGTGTCCTGGCCTATCAGCTTGGGCTTGTTGTCAGACTTGAAGAAAATTGGAACCATGATGTACAAGAAGAGTAGAATTCCACCCCAAATGAACAACTGACGTTTTTTGGGATCAGCAAAAAACTCTTTGATTGCAATCGATGTCATAACTATTCTCCCCCAGTAAGTCCGAGTTCTGCCGCGCTGATCTGCCGACGACGATTGCTCTTCTCTAATTTCTCTACATACAGTTTGTCCCGGACGATATACACCTCAGTGGACTCATAGGGCTGTAAAATCGCTTGGTCTACAAAAGCGACTGCTAAAGCATCTCTACTCAGGCATTGTTCTTCCTTGATCTGATACGCGTAATCAGTTTGGTTATATAGGACTACTACGTCGATATACTCCCTGGAGCCCACATAGCGTTGAGCTGTTTTTTGTCTAATGGCCACCGAGCAAGGTTGGCGGAGGGTTCTGGGGATCTCAACTGATTCGGTGAATCCAGTGGGGATGTTATTCTGAGCGATTGGTAATAGTAAGGCCTTCATTCTGCTAACATGAGATTCGAGACCCAACTCTTCCTGGGGAACGCTGGCAAGACTATCGATTTTTTCCAGTCTTGCGCGCTCTCTTTTGCGTTGAGCGATCTTATATTTTTGTGAAGGGGAGAGTTTCACATCGACGTTTATCATTGCTGGTGGATTGTTGTCAGGCTGTAACACCAAAGAGATAGCAGTTTCTGGTAACCCTTCCTCGTACACCATGATACCTACGGGTGCCATTGAGTTAGTGGTGATGTAAATATAGCCGTCTGACGCCTCTATGATGGACTGGTCATCTGATGTGCGGATAGCCACCATGGAGAAGTTAGTTTTAATCCGGTTCATCAACCCAGCAGCGACTGCAACAGCTATGTTATCTCCAGGCTTAAGCTCGTAATCCTGTACAGGTTTATAACTGGCGCGTAGTGAATCACTAAAGGAGTTTCCCGACTCGTTAATAGCTACTTGCATTGGACGGCCGTAACCGTCAACGGTAGGTTGTGCTGGTAGCCGATTGTCATCTGGCACCTCAGACTTCAAAGAGTCAAAAATGAAGGCGACAGGGCTTTGCCTGTTGATTTTTTCAGCTGGTAGTCGAGCACTCGATGTCTGAATGGGTAAAGTAAAAGAATCCACTTCAGAGTTAGGGATTTGGGGATCAGCAGCAACTGCATGACTTACATAGAGCCCTAACAGCAGGGAGGTTAGTTTCAGGTTGTTGCTCATTCTTTTAACTCCTTAACTTGAGAGCCACTAGCTTCTAAACCATCACGCATTTCTTCTGTTAATTCAGGAATTGAATCTGCTGAAGGAACTTTACGTTGGCGGGTATTTGGCTTGCCTGGGTATTGTTTGAAATATGAGATTTTAGGCATACCGGCGGAAACCCCAATACGGTACTCATACGTCCACGTCTTTTTCATTGGGGTTTGGTTTGGAATGGTGATCTCCCTTTGCCCCCAAACCCATACCACATCTTGGTATTCATCGAAGTAAATATCCTCAAACGTAAACTTCTGCTTTAGTTTTCGCGCATTGATAATACTAATTTGGCGGTCAATTTCGTCTTGAAACTGATCCCTGAGGTTAGGCGTACTAGCTGCTAAAAAGCGCTCCTTCACTAGGTTGATGTTGGCATTACTGACATTGCCTATTAGCTCAGAAAATGCCGTGGCGTGGCCTTTTTTGAAGCCAGAGTTTGCCCAGTCACCCTTTACCTCAATGACGTCAGTCAACGGGGCGTTTGGCAAGGCTATGGCGCCGGGCTCAAAGGTGATAAACCTTATCGCGAACAGTAGAACACCGATACTTAAGAGCAGATTACTCAACAGTGTGATATTCCGTACAGAAATCGCTTCCTTAAGAGACGTCTTGATCTCGGACATATTTCTGAGTAGTGACATTATTTAATAAACTCCCGTTTCAAAGGATCGGCCGCTTTGCTACCAAGTTTCAAAGGCATGAGCCCCCAATACCAAAGTGCATGTTCGACATATCCACGAGGGTGATTGGTAGTGAAGTAGTTAGTGATTTTGAAATACATGAAAGCAAAAAGGGTTGCCTCAACTGCCGCCTTGAAGGTGTATCCCAAAATCAAAGCGATAAAAATTGGAATGAACTGATCGAGAGTGACAAAAAATACTATCAATGGGTCGTTAATTCGTCTTGGTACTCGATATGTATTCATGGCAGAACCCTGTGCTGTGTATAACTGACACTTATTTTGATGCTTTGAATAAAAAACACATCGGTTTCAGTGTTCATTTTGAGCATTGAACTGATACAGAAAGGCCGCTCAATGAGCGGCCTTCTATCAAACAGAATGAGTAGGTAGAACTTAGATGGTACCAGTGAGGAAGATGTTGATGATCTGAACTGATTGGCTCAATAACATACCACCGAGAAAGGCACCGACTGCCAGATAGTAGTTTTGCTTAAGCACGTTAAAAAGAGAAGCAAAGAAAGCCAATAGGGTGATGATCTTGCCCGGCACACCATCAGCCCAGCCAGAGATCTCCGTCCAGATAGAAGTAAAAGCAGCACCGCCGGTACCAGCAGTAGCATCAATTGAAAGCAGCAGACCAACCACAAATAAAGCGACAACCGCGAGAATTTTAAAATTTAATCCGACAGCGGTTGACTCGTAACGAGGTAAAGCAATTGTGTTTTCCATGAATCGTATTCCCGAGTTGTTAAAACAACATCAATTTAGCATCGCGAAATATCTGTGCATTACGTTTCAATGCTCAAAATGAACATCTTAATTTTTACCACGTTATACCGAGCTTACTTACCAGGAATGAAGAGAGGCTAAACTGCTTATGAGTGTAGGCCTTGTACTTGACCCCAGCCCACGATTCCAGGGCTCGTTGCACTTTGACTCCATTGCTTGTCGCGTCAACAAGGCCCAATTCTTTGCTTTGCTCTCCAGTCCAAACTAGACCAGTGAATAAAACATCATCTGTAACTTTGAGCTTGCCATTTCTACCGGTTTTCACATCCTTTTTGAATTGGTTAAACACTGGCTGAAGTAAAGTAGAGTTCGCCAGCTGCATCTGTTCATTGTTCAGCGGGAGCCATGGATTAAGCATGTCCTTGTTCTCGCCGGATGTCAGAGTGACGTTGGTTACGCCTATCTTCTCTGCTAAGGAAGACCAGTTGAGGCTATCGATCCTTACCCCGATGTTGCCAAACATCGATGCTTGCTGGGCTACTATGAAATCCGCGTGAATGATAGCTTGGACGCAAGCAGAGGCACATTGTTTACCTACAACAGCGACAATTGGTTTGCGTGATAAGTCACCACTCAATGCTTCTGAAGTTGTAGGATGTTCTTCAAAATTGGGGAAGGCTGCGTTTAGTTTGGTCTGGATTTCGCCTTGCAGCTTTGGGCTCAGCTCCCCGCGGGCCAGTTTGTATTCGATCAGGGTTTCGGCGATGACCTGAGAGTCCGTAGGTGATCCGCCGGGGGAGTCGGCGTTGATCACTAACATTGATGATTTCTTATTATTCAGTGCTTCCACTATTTTTGCCGCAATGGTATTGCCAGAACTGGTCTCATTGTCATTAAACCCGCCACCTAACTCACCGTTGATGTTCACTACCGCTATGTGTTGAGCTTCGACATTGAAATTATTGATGAGGTTTGTAGCGAGCCCCAGGGCAATGACAAAGGCTAACAACCCAACTTTGCCATAGGTGGTTCGCTTGTAGACCTTTAAAATGTCCTTGGCAACCGACAGTAGCTCATGTTCTGCATTCTTATCCATAATTATATGATTCCTCAAGCAATTTTCATGTAGTTTTTCACTGTGTTTCGGATTGCGTATCCAGTGAGAAACAATGTTGCGACCGGGTACCAGGGGGCGTACTGGCCCAGGAGGTTTGGTAACACCAGGTAGGTGAAAGTGATGATTACTAGGTAGACGAGTGAACGAGTCCAAAACCTGCTCCCTTTTATTGAGATCTGCTCGGGTTCGTAGAGTCTTATCTGTCTTGCGGTGTAACCCTCGTAAATCATGGCAAACAACATTGGCAGCATCATCCAGAGCCAAAATTGGATCACTGTGATCCTATAGATGATCTGGTAAGTCATAATGTGGATGTTTGTGGCAGCCCTTTTTAGAACAGTTTCTCCCTTATAGTTCTGCACGATTTGCTTTAATTTATAGTCTCCTTTTGGGGTTAACGTTTGATCGACCTTTTCTCGTAACCCTGAGTTTTCGTAGTATTTGAAGTAGTTCACCGATACGTCGTTGGTGACATAGCTCCACCGTGTATTGTTGAGCAGCAACGATAGAGATTTGACCTCTGTCTCCATTTGTTGTTGAAAAGTATTGCTTGGCACAAACGCCAGTACCACAATCAGTGAAAGGGTGAAAATCAGTAGGATAACCCCTAGCAGCTTGGTTGCCCCATGTTCTTTGACTAGTTCAGCCATCAGTTAGCAATCCTTTAAATTGGTTGGCCTAAGCGATAGACGCTATCCATATTCGGCAAGGGAAGCCCAAGCATATTCAATTGCCGGCGATCAAATACATGCCTCGCTAACAACATGCAGATGCACATTTCCGGTATTTCAGATTGTTTTTCAATATATTCGACTCGCAAGCAATCACAGGTTGCGGTAGGAGAGAAACAATCACTGACTTTACACTTTTTAGCCCATTTGGACTCGAGCTCTATCTGCTTGCGGAAGTCGTCAAATGTCTGGTTCACACAATCCCAGTAGATCCGTTCATGCGCCGTGACTTTGTAGCTCACCTTGAAATGGCTGATCTTGTATAGCTCCCCCAAAATGGCCTGTGCAAATGCCGTGAATTGGGACTCAATACCATTGTCGAACTCTGACTCCCAGGCGAGCGACGCTTTGACCATGATTGAGTCAATTAAAGCTAGATCCTTCCAGACCAATAGGGTGTTGCCACCCACGTAGCTGTGAAGACGGTCATAAACTTGCTGCACCCCGCCATGTTTAGCGGTAAGTTGTTTGATATTCATTGACTCTTTCCTGTGATAATGGGGAGCTTGCATTTGAGTTTTTGACCGTTTGCAAGTCGCGCCACATACTGCAATTTAGGTAAGTCACCTAGGAGTGCCGGCGGGAACATATCTTCTCTGGATTTGGTCACGTTCTCCTTATAACCACCGGAAAACTCGGTCAACCCTTGTCCGGTTGCCGACTGGATGGCGTATTGCACGCCGACATCCCGAATGTTTGTCTTGCTAAATTGTCTGGACACGTATTCCTGAGTTTTATAGTCCGTTACCTTCATTGAGAAGTAATTGTTGCATAGGCCAAGGTAGCGCTCTGCCGTTGCGTCATCTGTCTGGTCTATTAAATCTGGTATGGTTTGTGTGGACAAAACAAACTGACATTTGGCTGCACGACCCTGGGCCAGGTTGTTGAGCAGCGAGTCATTTCCTGCTACCGCGGCGTGTACTTCATCGACAAGAATACTGAGGCGACGTTCTTCCCCATTGCCATAGTTGTAACGGAATCCTAAGCAGCCTGACACATCGGCAAGTAGCAATTTTGCAAGGTGGCCAGCAGTACGGGGGTCATTCATCGAGTTTAAGGCACAGTAAATCACACCACCGTTTTGAATGACCCGCTTGATGTCGATCACTTCTCTATCAGTGTCACGTTTAGGAGAAAGCAGCTCATCTAGAGGGTTACTGCATAACACCTTGAATAATGGGAAAACGCTAGCCAGCATTTTTTGAGCGTGTTCATGGTTGTGTGTGACGAATTGGACCACATCATCGACAGCAGCTTCCTTTTCAGAACTGGGGATTTCGGTGTTGTAGAAACTCAACATGCCAAGTAGAAGTGTCTCTCCCATGTTTAGCATGATCTCTGACTTTTCTTCCTGCCAGTTGTTGCCAAATCGCTTGCGATAAAATACTGAGAGCACTTTCTGAAGCAACTCGGACTTGCCCGTTCTCATGTAACGGTATATCTCGGTTAATTTGGGGCTTTCTGAGCAGTAAATCATTCCGTCAGTGACTTGCGAGATAGTTTGCCAACCAAATTCAATGAACGAATCTGTTGCGTTAGCTCCTGTCTTAAGCAATGAAGCTATACGCGTGGGGATCTCAGATGGCGTGGCAAAGTTTTTGAGAATATCAATCGCACAAGACTCACTCGGCCGGGCAGGGCAAAACTCATAGAATTTATGTTCGATACCTAGCTTTTGGGTCTCTTCACGTAATCCATTCTTAAGCTGATGATCATCTTTAGGATCGATGATAATCAGTGCGTTGCCCATGTGTAGAAAACCGGTACCTAACAGACGTAGCAGTGTCGTTTTGCCTGAGCCCACTTGCCCTGTAATGAACGTATGGCCATAGAAGACCTCCTCGTTCACCAGGATGTCCTGCTCGTCACCGAGAGCGTGTATCCATGTTTTGCCACCCAGAGAAAGGGTGTGCTTCTTGTAATATTTGACAATTGGTTTGAGGGCAAATGGCAGCTCAATTTCTTCATGATTGTTAGTCATATCACTTATCTGATATGCGCGCTGGGCCTGTACAGGCCCCCATTCGAACCCTCTACCGATGAATAACTCACGCTTGTTTGTATGGTGGAAGTTCTCGGGTTGAGAGTTTTGCTCTGCCCGGTTAATAAACCTTAGAAGTCCAATATCAATGAACTCTAACTTATTGACAAAGAGCTTCAGTTGCATCTTCATCTTAGGATAGGCTGCGAGCATCTTAATTAGACCAACGCCGACAAGGCCACCAGCGAAGATTAGTGGCATATCTGCCGCGGTTTCTTGCGTATTGAACCCTCCCACTATGGCTGTCGTGATCCCAGCTCCTACGTATACATACGCGGAGTTAAGTTCGTACAAAGGACGATAGATGGTTTCAGAGAAGGTGATGCTATTTCTATTTCTCATTGTTATTTCTCAATTTCCATTTCAGTTCTTCAAGCTGAACAGAGGGAATGCAGACCGTAATGTTTCCTTCGGAATCTGTCATAGGTGAAATTTTTTCTGCCTTGAGCATTGCCCTGAGCTGACTCCGGGTGAGTGAGCTATCAATGTCTTTCAGTATTTTTAAAAGCATTTGATACGGCATTGTTTCTGGCTCATGAACCGATAATGGTTCTTCACCGTTATGGTCGATCACCGGCTGAGTGGGAACCTTACGTTGTCGCGTACTTTTCTTTGGGACCTGTTCCGGTGCATCAGGAGTATTGCTGGTGGTCTCCGGTACATCAGGAACATCACTGGAGGCCACCGGTGCATCAGGAGTATTGGTGGTGGTCTCCGGTACATCAGGAACATCACTGGAGGCCACCGGTGCATCAGGAGTATTGCTGGCGGTCTCCGGTACATCAGGAACATCACTGGAGGCCACCGGTGCATCAGGAGTATTGCTGGTGGTCTCCGGTGTATCAGGAACATCACTGGAGGCCACCGGTGCATCAGGAGTATCGCTGGTGGTCTCTGCGGCGGTCGAATCCTCGAGGGGGAGGCTATGTTGTGCTTCAGTCTGATCCTGGCAAGGTTGGCCTTTACTGATTTTGTCTAATTTAAAATGAGCAGCCACATCATCGGCCAATACGATATAGGTTACCTTGGTACCCTTGAGATTCATTACGCTGGTATTTCGCTTGTTGTCAAAGAGCTTCAGCATTTGTAGGAAGGTCAACGCATTAAGAATTTGTGGTCTGTTTTGGCCTGACTCAGTGGTGAGGAAGTCCAAGTTTATGCAGACCTCCTGGTTGTCATTTGTCCAGATGGAATCGGGAGCACTATTGTTTAACAGCTTCAGTAAAGCTTCATCCAACGGTTTCGCCCTTCGCTTCTTCGTCATCCAAGGGTAGTGCAGTGGCGCATCGGTTGCAGACTGACCATTTGTTTGAGTAGATGCATCAACTTGGTCGACCTCGGTCGTTCTATTAGCTGCTTTTTTCTCGGTCGAGGAGGACGTTGGTTGAGGTGTTTTTGCTGGGCTCCTTTTGGAACTAGGTTTCTTAGCACTGCCGCGTTTAGGGGAGTCCTTCTTAGTTCCTGGTTGTGAAGGAGCTGATTGTGGCGATTTCTCCGCTGGTTGAACTAACCCTAGAGGCTCTTTAGGGGCTGCTGGTTCCTCCGGTGGTATCTCTACTTTGGGGGTGACAACTGAAAAACCATCATCATTATAGAGTTGATGCACATTGAGAGTTTTCTGAGTGTTGTAGCGCAGCGAGCCCATGACATTGTTCGGGAGCGGATTATCGCCGATGACAAAGTTTGGCCATTCGCATTTAATAACTGTTATTGGCGAGGTCTTCGCCAACTCACCTGTTCGGTGCTCGATAAACTGGTGGATGTCGTTTTCACTGTATTTTCCCAGGTATAAATTTGCGAACGTACTCTTACTGCTCATTGCAGACAGGATTCGTTTGTCGATGAGAATGCTAATGAGCGCTCGGCTGGATGTAGGGATTTTTATATCGTACTCGAGACACTTTTCGATGACCTGTCTGATTGGTCGCTCTGCAGCCAAGTAAACTTCACCATTGAAGATAAAAACGTCTGAACCAGGTCTATTTACTTTCCAGTCTGAGTACAACATACGAAGCGCATTGACGACTCCCATTGTGAGTGATTTTTTTCGAGATGAGTCATGTAACCAAACACGGGCATAGTCAGCGTAGGTTGAATCTGAGTCTGCTTTTCTCACCGCGTTGAAGAGGTAGCCACGATAGGAGTGATAATGTACTAATGTTTGAGTGATCATAGAGTACAAATCGTCATGGCTTCCAAGTAGGTAGTCTTTAGCCATTCGGTTCAACACGAGCGGCAAGAAATGAACCGAATTGGTTTCATGGTCATTCTGCAGTCGGTTTTTGTTATGGATGACGGAGTAACGGTGAATATTGTTTCTCTGGGCCCACTCAAAAATGTTCTCGTTCAGCGGGTGCCATACTTCCCCATTTTCCCCAATGACCTGAACATTTGATATAACCTTGCCGGCATCGTGAAGCAATCCACATACCCAGGCGGCATATTCGTACCGAGGTCTCCTGGCTTGGTCCTCGTCGATTAAGCCCATCTCATCTAGCATATAGCTCATAGCGTTCTGAAGAGCGCGAATAGACACATCTAGGGAGTGTTCTAACAGGCCACCAATGTATTGATGGTGATCCATTTCAGAAGCAGGGATGAGATGGCAATAGCCTATAAATTCCCGAATGGTGTGCAATACCAAATCACGTTGGGCAAACTGGGCACCATCTATAGCCAGCCCGATGTCTCTTTCTATTATCTTGATTTTCGCATCGTGCCGTCTGATTAACATTTCAGCACTGGAAATTGGGATAAGCGAATTCTTTAGAGGATAGTGTAATAGGTTGTCTAATACCTGAGCTTCAGACTCAATCTGCTGATTGAGTCTATCCGCCTTCCTAATTGAAAAATGTTTGCCAAAACGTTCTTGGATATTATCCTTCGTTCTGGCAAGCAGATATTTAACCTTAATACCTAAACTCATTAGACGGCCTCTGACAGTTCTTCCTGCTCAGATTCAATAGGTGCCTTAGCTTTTTTGGGTTTAATTGCTGCCGGTTCGGATTTAACTTCAACTGTTGAATCTTTGCTTTCACCTTTGTCAGTATCATCTAAATTAGTTGCTGGCTGACCCTCAGTATCGTCGAGTTTATTTACCTCATTAACACCTGGCTCACCTTTAATGGTTTCATCAGGATATAAAGTGAAGACTCCACTCTTTAACCCCTCAATGAAAAATTCAGCACTAAATGCTCCACCTTCTCGTTTCCCAGGTTTTGTGGTACTGAAAACTTTCATCGAAATTTGAGTGAGGATATACAGGGCTTGTGTTCGCGAATCCTTTTCAACTGAATCTTCGTTCCATGAAGATGATAACTCCATCGCTTCAATATCATCCATTATGAAGTCGATTTTTGAAATCAGATCAATAACTGCCATGTGACTTTTATGGATAACATCAAATCTGACTTTCATGCTTGGGTTTTTTATGTCGACAAAATTAATGCTTGAGATACTCTCCTCTTGTAGTTTCTCATAATGTGCAATAAGTTTCTCAATTTCTTTTTGCGCTTTGCCAATTATCTCATTGCTGAACCACTCTTTCAGTTGATTGAATACTTCTAGGTTATTTGCGTTATTTGTCATCTTGAATAGTTCGGCAATTCTGTACATTGCATTATTCAGAGTACGCCCTGAGCGACTTCTCATGAATAGAAATACAGCTTCAGATTTGAATTCAAGTTCAGCCACACCGGTTTTTCTGCGAATAGTGTCTTTGCTATTTGATTTTGGGGTGCGTTTAGTATCTTCAATTTTTGTAGTCATATGACCATCTCCTATATTGTTTTTAAGGCTTTTTTTAACATGCTTATTTGATCCGCTATTAAAGTCAGAACTTTTCTTAACTTAATAAACAGAGGTTCGTATTTGTCGAAGAAAGCTCGTTCCCATGTGTTTGCCCGTTTTGACATAAGTGACCAGGTGTAACCCGTTCGTTTACTAGGCTTTATATCAACGCCAGATCTTTTATTTTGGAACTTTCTATATGGGGTGACCTTGTAATCAGTCCAGACCAAATATACTCGGTGTGTATTGGTGGCCTTTTTTAAACGCGGAGCGATACGCCCCATATGGACATAGTTCTCATCACCTAGTCGCTGATTGAGATTGGCTATCCGCTTATTCTCATCCTTCCATTCGGTCCAGTAGCTGGTAACTAATAGGTGAGCCTTATCTACCATTTCATCATAGACATCGGTGATGGTTTCTAGGGCCGTTTCTAAACTATCTTTTTCAAGTGACACAGAACTACCTCGCCAGTTAATCACCAGTATTTTTTCACCTTGGCAAATCGGCGCATCACATTTCAACGCCCAAAATGAGCGTTGAAAACGCAAACCCTCTGACCCAGGAGGATGAGTTGTTGTTTACCTAAATAACTATCTGTAGCAAACCGTCAGCGGTTTGCTACGGCCTATCCGAAAAATGGTACGAACTTAATCGCGCACTTTTTTGCAATGTTTTTTGCTACGTATATAGAAATTTGTTCAACATTTTCATTGCGGAATGTGAGTAACCAATCTGGCTACGGAGCCATGGCGCAAGCCGTCACATTGGGCACTCCCCCACGGTGTCTGCCACGAACTTTTGTGACGTATTTTTTTCGTTGTTGTGTCAAAAAATGGTTACCGGTTAAAAAATTGACACTAGTCATATCTTTACAGCAAGTGGTATGTTTAAATAAGTATAGAGTAAAACAGGTCTGTGTTACGTAAGTGGTTTATTAGGATTTTGCGATATGCAACAGGAACAGAGGAAATGTTTTGAAGCGCTATTGAAGGCGCAGGCACGATACTTGATCGCGTTGAAGCAGTGCGTTTCTCAGACGCCAGATCTTGGGATGATGCTATTCAATTTGAAACCTGAAGAAGTTTCATTGTTGCGGGCTGTTGATGAACATGCCTGGAGCAACTATGTAAATAGGTTAAATTTCTGGGTACTTGCAACGAGGAAGGATTTTGCCAACACCTGTTTGTTTGAGTATTGGGTAAATCATTTGGACGCAGAAGAAAACATAGGCCAGCTTATTAATAATAGATTGACCTCAAATAATAATATCAATTGCGAAGATGTTTTAGGTAACGATTTTTTGCGTTATCAATCTTCAATTTTTGAGGTTGTATTAAGAGCAGTGTTTTTAGCACCTTCATTTAGTCAAGGTCTTCTGTTGCTAACAGATAGTGTAATTGAAAAAATTAAAGTTGATTATTTTGATTTTAATACCTCTCATTACTACGAAAGTGTACCACCGCTGTTTGTTTTTAATGAGTCTATTCCTTTGGTGTCGTTTTTTGATCTTGGGGCAAAGGGAATTGCTAGTGTTGAATATTCTTTATTCTCTTTGAATGTGTAGGATGATCTATGAGTCATAATGTAGATACAGAAAGCAGATTGGGTGAGTCTTATATTTTAGCAGAGAGGGCTGCAAAAGGGGGAATGTTGCCATCTCTCATAATGAAATATTTGCCAGGAGTGTCAAGACGCTTTTTAAATAAAATAGATGCCAGAGATGCAAATCTTTCATTTTCGCGAGGTTTCTCATCTAGTTGGACTCGTACTCATGTAGGATTTAAATATAGTAATATTCTATTTAAGATATATGGAAATGTAACTGGCGACCATCAATTGCGAGCGGGTGTACGTCTTGATAAAGTAATAGATGCTTTTGAATTGGCAGTGTGTCAATTTCCTGTTCTTATAGATGAGCAAATTTGTGATATATCCCGGTTCAGCTGCTTACTAGAAAAAGTCATTGATCATGAGTATATGATTTCCACTTGTTCATCAAAGGGGTGTAAGAATCGATTTATTCACGAGTCATTGCACATTAGAAATAAATGCTGGGTTTGTGCTGAGGCAGCATTATTAGAAAATAATTCTGAGAATGAAGCTGTTAATACCAAAGAACTCGCTTCACAAGCTGCTCAACGTCGATTACGTACCCAGGAAAAAATCGCCAAGCAAGAGCGTGAATTGCGCGTTGCCACCGTTGCACTAGATAGTATGAATCATTTCCACAGGCAACATACGATAGAGAATCATGAAGTTAAATCAATCCAAGGACAGCGAGCTGCAGGATAGGTATAATTTTCAATGCTCGATTTGAGCATTGAACTAAGTAACCCAGCATCAAAAAAGCCATATTATTCCCCTTACGTACCAAAAAGGGGTGGATATGCGTATCTTCAATCGTTGCTGGGTGTTTCCCATTGTTGGCCTAGTGTGTACCAGTACAGTAGCTGGTGATGACTTTTATAACCAGTCTAAACGAGGCTGGTTTTGGCATGAGTCCCCCCCTCCGCAGGAAATACCAGTTGAAGAGTTACCTTCGCCATCAGAACCAGTAAATGATGATGTACCTCAAGATCAGACTGTCACCATCGATGCCCAGTGGCTTAAAGACAACATCCCCAAGCTTCGCATGACAGCCATTAGTAATCCGACTGTTGATAACTTAGGGGCCTACTATGCGGCTCAACGCGTAATGATCGATATGAGCTCAAAATTTGCTAGCTCGAGTACGGATTTTTTTCGTAAAGATGCAAACTGGCTGTCCGAGGAGCATCGCCGCCCTACTGAATCGTTCGTCTTGTCTAAGTACAAACGTGATTTATTGAAGGCTCAAAGACCGGTGATCAACAAAGTGTCTCAGAAAGCAGGTCTTTGGTTTTTCTTCTCTAGCACTTGCCCTTACTGCCTTAAGCAATTACCGATTTTAAAGTCGCTAGAAGAGCAATATGGGATGAATGTACTTTATATTTCACTTGATGGCGGGATTATTCCCACAATTCCTCAAGATAAGACGGTAGTTGATCACGATGGAAAGGTCGCCCGGGATTTCAATATAACAACCACGCCGACCACATACCTTGTTTCAAATGATGCTAGCAAATTCGACGTTGTTAGCAATGGCGTCGCCTCATTACCTAAGCTTCAAAATACGCTGATCGATGTTGCCCATAAATATGACTGGATCTCGGATAGTGAGTTTGAATCTGTACAGACGGTGAAGGGCTCCAATGTCTTGAGTAATGGGAATATCGAAATTAGCCAGTCGGATCTTGATAAGCCAGGAGTCCTTCTTAGTGTGCTTCAAGACCGTATTGACCTGTCTGACTCCCCAATAGGTACTCCATTTTTACCCTCCAAAGTAAGAGCAAACTGATATGTTGAAACTTAAGTTAACGACATTAGCGACATTATTGGCAGCATCTTTACCTGTTTATTCAGATCCCATGCAGGATATTTTTAATGGTATGTATTCCACTTCAACGCCCGGGGTTTCACAGCTCCAAAACGGTCGCTATGGCGTGAACTTAGGTGGATTTTCATATCGGCCGCCTAGGACTGAAGTCGGACCGATTGTTAGTGCAAGGACACCTAATCTAAGTGTGGGTGATTGCGGAGATATAGATTTCTTTGCGGGAAGTTTCTCGATGATTTCCGGTGATGAATTGTCACAAGTCGGACGCGGAATTATGCAAGGCGCGGCCACATATGCATTTAAAATCGCCATAGATTCGATTTCTCCTATGGCTGGCAGTGTAATGTCAGAACTTCAAGATCTCATTAATCAAGTCAACCGCTTCAATATTAATGGTTGCAGGATAGGTCAAAAGCTTGCTTCGGAAGTCTATAGCGGCGACGCCACACCTCAACAAGAATCTAATGCACTTAGCAACGCCCTTAGCAATCTGACAGTTGAGGTTGGGGGGGCCGCCGATACGTTTGATGGTTATTTTGGCCCAGGAGCGGGTAAGTCTGCCTCTGTTAAAGCAGCAGAAACGGGCGCCAAAATAACAATGAATTCGGCGTTTAAAGCATTTGAAGATATTGAGGCAAATGGAGCATTCTTTAATACGTTTGGCCCAGTGAAAAAGTTTGAGTTGGTCATGAGTTTGCTTGGGACCACGGTAACCTCCACAGATCCTACAGAGTGTACTGCGCAAGCCAGTTCTGATGAAAAGACGTGTATAAATCCATACCCATCTTTGGGAACCGAGTTTCTCGTGAATTTCTTTTTCGATCCACAAAATGTAGGCTCGAATTCAGAGTCCTTTGCGTTCAAATACTATCGATGTAACAACGCAGACTGCACATCAATATCTACCGCAACCACTACAACATCACGCCTATTACCGAAATTACGAAAGGACATTTATAACCTGTGGCAAAAATTGGTACATCAACCCAACCAGCCATTAACAGCTAATGAGGCAAAACTGATGCAATGGTTTGGTGCGGATATGCTATCTATGATGAAAACGTTCGGTACCGATGACTACTTTGCACAATCATACAGCGAGTTTTTGGCATATAAAGCCGTAGTGTCTGCCATGAATTACACGATGCAAGACGTCATCACTACGACAAAAAATGCGCTAGATAAGCAAACCTCAACTATGGAAGAGGGGGCTATTTTCCCCGTTGGTATGGGTAAACTGAGCAAAAATGTTGATGAGGTCCGCAATCAATATAACGATTTCATTGAGAAGTCTCTTAATCCCAAAATTGCTGAATATAACAAGAGCTTGCAAACTATTTCTCTTCTCCAATTAATTTCCAAAAGTCGCTAGGGTGGGCCAGGTATGTGGGAAATTTACTCGGTCGGTAATCCAACGTTCTTGATTGAAGTCTTTCGTGGCATAGCAAGGCTATGGTCAACGAATGATGTTTATCTAATGATCTCCTCTGCATTGGTGCTTGGCCTTCTCTGGAACACACTAAACTGGGCTATGAATCAAGAAAAGGCCCCCTTTCCTGCAAAGGGGTTTGTGTTCTCAATTATTATGATCTTGGCCTTGTTAGGCCCTCAGAGTCTCACAGACGTAAGAGTTGTTTCAAAGCGCGATTCATCTTTCCAGATAATAGATAATGTACCATTATTGCCAGCTATCGGTGGCTGGCTGATAACTTCCACCGGTACAACAATTGCAGATTTCATGGCTCAGGCGTTTTCTATAGCTGACATTGACTCATGGCAGGCTTTAAGTCCAATCCAACACTTTGTGAATTTGTCGGATACCAACTATTCAGATACCTGTATCCCAAATGATGCTGACCAGGGTTACAACGTATGCAAAACACTCAACTCATATCTGAATGAGTGTTTTGTTGCTAGCAACTTAATCACGCCAAATGCTAGCAATGGTATTGATAAGTTATTGTCAGCTAAACCGCGGGACATCTTCCCCTTGATGAGGGTTGAGAACGTTAACCTAGAAGGTAGAAGTTACCTCGAGGCCAATAATCCAGCAGGTGTGGTTGTAGATTGTCCGACATTGCACAGTAAATTGACTGTGGCGATGAGTGAAACCAATTTTCAGCAAAACATGAAGAACTCGCTTTTAGCCCAAGGTGTTGATTTGAATGAAGTTGGTAACTTTCTTCAACAATATGGCGCCCAGGGGGTCATTCCTGCCGCTGAGTCTTCTCTTCAGCTCGCAAACACCGCATTTTTACGCAGCGTATTTCGCGATTATTTTACCAATTCTCCTTATGGTCAGCAGGTGTCTCGAGCCATGTTTGATACGGTGAGACAACGGCAATTGGCGAATGCTACTAAAAAAGAATTTTGGATGGAAAATGCCGAAGTTATGCAGTCATTTTTGGAGGCACTGACTGTATTTATTGTACCTTTTCTGGCGCTGGTGTTATCCGTATCTGGTCAGGGCTTGTTTGCCGTTGGGCAGTATTTTGCAGCCTGGGCATTCGTACAACTTTGGTCCGTAATGATTGTATTGGTAAATATGTTCACTGCCCTAGCTATGACCAACCGATTCACAGATGCTGTTTCAGTAGGCAAAAGTCAGTTTAGTCTCTCGTCCATTGATAGTCAGTTCGCTACTGCCAATAGCTATATTGGTATCTCAGGAATGCTTTATACCATCATCCCGCCTATCTGTATTTTTGTCTTATACAGAGGGGTTCACGCGATTCAGGGTATGTCTAAACAAGCAATGGCTGACCCCAACATTAACTCACAACGTCTTTCGCCTGATACCGGCGCCACCGTCAATAATGGGCAAATTTCCTATGGCAATCAGACATCAATGTTTGAAAACAATAATGGTCGGTATATCAATGGTGACTCCCTTGCGACGACATCTATGGGCCAATACTCCATTGGCAGCTCCATGGGAGGAAGCTCTGCCGCCGGCGCAAGCGAAATGCGATCTCAGGCCCAAACCTATGCCGCGAGCGCACAAAAGGCGCTAGATAATATATTTGGAAACAGTTCCGCTGGCCAATACGATTTTGTTAGCTCAACGTCATCTGATTATCGAGCCTCAAGCATGTCTGAATATGCTTCAGCTGCTGCCAATGCAGTCTCCCAAGCTACAGGTATGAGCATGAAGGAGGCTCAGCAGTTAGTGGCCGGAGGCGCTGTCTCAGTTGGCGTCGAAGGAGGTTTAAGTTTTGGGCTATTTACTGGAAGTAGTAGTAAAGGCGGTGGGAAAGGAGGAGATGAAAATAAAAGTGGTTTCTTTGGCCAGTTAGGGGCATCGGCAAACGCTGACATAAAGACATCCCTAGGACTGAATGCTAATGGTAGTCAGGAAACCAACCAGAATTATCAAAGTGCTCTCAGTAAAACCGAGGGTAAGAAGGATGCGATAAACGCGGCATTGTCTAAGATCACTACAGGCTCAGAAGGTACTTCCTTCTCGGATATTGGCACGGTTCAGGAGAATGCCAAACTAGCCAGGTCGTTTACACAGCAGTCTCAGGCAGCCGAGCAACAACAACTGATGCTATCTGGAATGGCAACCCAATCAGGGCAAGTATCTAGCTCGAAGCAATTGGATGTCGCCGGATTGTCAACGGATTTGAAGACCCAGAACCTAGAGCAATACTTATCTAGTCAAAATCCTGAATTATGGGAACGCATTAAAAACACTCAGGTCGACGGAATTACGGGCGATAAATGGTTGGAAAACAAGTCTGCTGATGTGATGAAATCCCGTGAATCTAAGTCGGTGAACCCAATTGGTGAAGGGCGAGCCGGTGCTCTAATGCAGTTTATTGACAGACTTGATTCTATTGACACACAGACCAACAGCAGTGGAAACAAGAGTGTTGATATAGAGAAAGAGCAACGAGATGCTGCTATGAACCGGGACATATACAAGACGTTGGCGGGTAAAGGAGTGGTTAATGCTGATGCCGGCGAGTCCTTGTATCAAGATAAGCTAAATACGCTTCAAGATATGGCCAGGGTTTCAGGTGCATTAACTCAAAACCAGCAAGAGTTAGCTCAAGGCACGCCAGTTCTCCCCTCTAGTGAACAATTTAACCAGGAGTACGCTAAGTCTGAAGGTGCTTCTCAAACCAAGGTTAGCAATGCTGGAAGTGAGGCTAAAAATGGTCTTGAAAACGTTGAGTTGGCAGCTAAGCAAGATGCTGAACGGTTCAATAATGATGGAAATGTGTTAACAGGACCTATAGAACAACCCTCGGAAGCAAAACAGAGAGAGTTGGAGGCTCGAGCTAATGACTTGGCTGTTACTGAGGCTTCAATTACTTCTGTACTGAATGCAGTTCAGCCCATATTGGGTAAAGGCGCCGATATGGTGAAACCTGATGGAGAAACAGCTTTCAATAACTTTGTTGAGACTCAAGTGAAAAACAATGCCGATATCTCTAGTTATCGTCCTGAATATGCTGCTGCAGTTGGTTCTATCAGTGAACTTGATGCGTTTAGTACAGGCTCAATGCAGGACAGATTAGCGTCAATGGATGGTGATAAGGCGAGAGACGCCCAGGAAATGATCAATGTGCTCTCTAACGACCAGCTGATGACCACGATACTTGGGAAAGATGAGAATGGGCGTTACGGTGAAGGTACAGATGAGTCCAAACGTCTATTCGATCAAAATACATTGGCGAAGCTCTCAGAAGGTGCTAACTGGTTGCAGGACTACAATCCAGGCTCTACTGAGACTAAAGCTGTAACACAAGCGATCGAAAACTCTGAACAGGTGGAGGGTGATGCTGCTAGAACTTATTTGACCGCGATGCAGAGTCTGGGAGTGATGCAACAAGCTTCATCTGGAAGCGATGGCAAACTCTTTAGCTACGAGACTATCAATGCGGCTGAAGATATTGAGTCTATGTTGTCTATTCAAGAAACTGGCAGAGGTGAATACGCGATGATAAGAGACCTATCTGATGGCACTACTATGACATCTGGTACTTACTGGTATCCATCGGGTGACAGGGAAGGGTCGCGCGATAGCATTACTGCAAGACTTAATACCATCGAGGAAATGGCTCAGAATATGGGTGCTCTGTTGAATCCAGAACAGAAGGCGTACATCGATCAAACTATTGAGAATGTGAGAGTTCGTATCAAAGAGGATTCGGGAGATAAGGCGGGACAGGAACTCAACGATGGCACTAAAAAGCCACATTCAATTTATTAGTCGTGGCATACATTAAGGAAGGTGCGAATAAGTCCTCGTGGCACTCTGGCTTGCACAGCAATTGGCGTTCAAGGCATCTGACTGAAGGCATGCCGGGGCCTGTCGAAGTCGGATAACGCAGAAAGCCGGTTGCTGTGAAAGCCCCGAAGGGCGTGGTTTACAAGCCTGCCTGCTGTGTTGTGCTTCTTGCAAAGGACTAGGGCCATTTGCGGCGAACCACGCCTTGCATCCAGGCCTGTAAACCGACGCAGAGCACACATGGGACTTGTTCGCACCTTCCTTAAGACACATTAATCCTTTGACGGACCGACAAAGATATATCGCCAAAAACTGATTTTCTTCTCTAAGGGCAATTCGTTGAATTGCCCTTTATATTCACGTAAAAGGTCGAATGGAACATTTGCAGGCCGTTTGTTATCCTTGCACCATTGGCGCCAGTCCATTTGGGTACGTAGGTTAAGAGTGCGAGTGAAAAGAACCAGATCTCCGAATGCGAGATACTTATTCGATGGCAATAAGTGACTCCAATTGCTGAATCCCTCAATTTTAGAGATATTAAAGGGCGCATCAATTTCGCGCTTCCGGACAGCCAGGCGAAATTCTTCTTTTGTTCTGATGTCGAGCTCAGCTACCTTAGATTGCAGGTCTTCAAATGAGATTCTTTGGGGTTGCTGTTCAAAGCCTGTGAAGTCATTCCAGGACGTCCATTCTTTAGAGTAGTAGATGTTAGGGTTTGAAGGCAGTATTTCCTTGTTTGTTATGGTAATTTCGCGGAACCTTTTGTATTCACTCGCGGAAGAAATGAAATATTCACGAATATATTGTTTGGCTTCTTCGTATGTTAGTTTTTTCATTATGAGGTCATAAGCTGCCCAACATGGGCTAATTCTACATGAAATTAGAGCAAACTCTGTTGAAAAGTTGTGATCTAATGCTAAGGATTATCGATAAGCAAGCCTAAACTCTGCTTATTTAACATTAACTTAAATGCACCTTTCTTTCGCCCGGGTACCCAGGCCACTACATCATTCGGTTTTAAGTGATACGATTTTGTATGTAGCGGTAAAGCAAAAATGTAGCGCCTGATGTATAAAAGCTCAGGGGTGTGGACAACTTGTATTTTGTAAGCAAAGCCCAGCAATGGTAAAGCCGCTAGAAACAACCAAGATAGCGGCACACCATACCCGTAAAGCATCATGTTAGTGACGCTAGAAATGCAAAGTAGAATAAATGGCAGTAGCAAGGCTAGTGTTGTGGCCATCATTAAAGTGTTCTTTCTGATAGGGTAGAATGCTTCAGTCATTTTTTTAGTACGCTCGAAGGTAGCCCATAGATCACATAAACATCTAACGGCTTAATCAAGTATTGAGTCTCATATACTGCTTTTCCAACCTTCTCTCCATAGGCTGTGTCAGCTTCATTAGAGCTCAGGCCGCTTCTGTTGAAATCAAAGTGGTTGATGGCCATAGTCTTCACTTGGTTGGTGTAGAGTTTGTCTACAAGCTTCTGTTGAACGCTACGCTGGTCAAGGTTCTTGTAACCCCACCCTTCTTTTGCGACAAACCCCGGCTGAAGATGTTCTAGATCATAAATAGCCTGGCCTTTTAAGTAGATCTTCATCTGCTCTAGCTCATAGGGCCGATGTTCATACTTCACCGGTACGGCGGCGTTTGCTAATGCAGTAGCAAGTAGCAATGATGCGATAGAAACCATGGCTATATCCTTACTTTGTTTAGGTATCCGGATTTATTGGTTGATGGCTAAAGAGTCGCTGGCACAACCAGCTCCCCGCTTGGCCGCTTCAAGGCGGTTCGTTGATAGACCTTGCCTCCTGACTCACGAATAATTTCCCAATCCTCGACGACATGGCTGGACGGAAGAAAAATAATAACAGGTACTGTTTGCCGATCATCAGAGAGAGCAATGCAGCCATTGCTGCCATCATCAAGTGAGGGGCTAAAAACCCTTGTCATCAATGAACTTTGATGCGGGCACTCGTCAAACCCCGCTATAGAAACATCCTGACCATCCACGTCGATCACGTAACCTGGAGCAAAGACTAGAGTTGTCTGTGCCAAGCCGGCCATGCCATATATCTCGCCTGTGTACTTCCCAATATCCCTAACCTGATCACAGCCTGTTAGCGCAAAAGCACCGACTGACAGCAAAAACATTAATTGTCGTATATTCATTAGTCAGCCCCAATTTCGTTGTTATCAACCCTATAATCCGAATACCCCTTTTTTTTTGGTACCAGAAACCAACTTTTTCGCCTATTGAATATGCGGTATTTCTCTTCAATTTTCTCTATGAAATCTCTTTCATTACTATCAGCACAATAACTTGTTAGCGGGTTTATTACTTCAGGTATAGAGCCAAAGATAATCACCGGCAGTGACGCATTACGTGAGCATAACTTTCGGTTCCTTGTATGTTTAGCTGGTCTCTCCCATAAGTCATAGAACGGCTGAACCCGCGCTTGCCGAATTTCTGTTATGTCGTAACCTGAGGGTATGTGTCGGACTAAACTTTTTTCTTCTTCAATGACTTGTACCTTTGCGGCCTTATCAACAAACAAGTATTCAAACGTCGGGTTGTTTTTACCACTTTCCAGTTCAGCGAGTGCTTCCTCCTTGCTCAATCGTTTCTGTATGGTTTTTTTCTGCCAATACAGAGAGATTGTATGGACCGTGGTGTCACTGTATTGGAGTAATCTAACCGCATCCATGAAGACAAGGCCCTCGATTTCCTTATGGAGGTTTTTGTGTTGGGCTTGCCTGGTTCTGAAATTTTGCTTTACGCTGGATTTAAACTCGGCCTTGAGTTCGTTAATGGTGTTTATCCATTGGATAATCTCTTCTTTGTGAGCCTCGGGGATCACCACAAAGCCGGGGTAACGATGAGCCAAATATGTGCTGTACTTAAATGGGTCACGTCTTAGTTTGCAAAATGCCGTTTTCAGGTAAACCCGCCCAGTAAAACTCTCCCGATGAGTCTTAACAACATTAATTGTCTCTGACTCATCTGCCTCAGTCTGCTCCGTTGCGACTTCAATAAGTGGTAACTCGTAAAGCTCGAGATAGTCAGCAACATCCAAGAGTCTATCCCCAAAGGCATCTAGTTCTGCTTGGAGCTGGTGGAACTTATTTCTCATATGATCATTGAGTATTGCACGCTCGGCCATATCTGTTACCGCATACTGACTACTTACTGTAGGTATACTCCCGAACCTGCTCATTGTCAAACCCAAAAAATACGCCCGCTCCCAGTTATTCTACGCTCGGCAACTACGGCGGCAAAATTCAGGCCCGCTTATCTGCCTACCACTGATCTTACTGGCTACTTGATGTTGTATTAAATTTTTCAATGCCCATTTTGAGCACTTTAAGTCGCAGATCCGTTTTTTTTCTCATTAATATTGTCCCAATGACCAGTGCCAACACCCATTCTACAATTCTACAGGGGATCATCATGAAAATTGCGTGCGTTACAGTTTTGTTCTATTCATCAGTTGACTCAGTGTTATTGGAATCACGAGTTCTTAATGATTGCAATGTAGGTGAGGGGGGCCGAGTGATATTGCCTAATGCATTCAAGCAAGACAAGATGATAATCGCAGTGTTATCCGGGAATGTGACAGTGTTGAACCGGCTGGGGGACCGTATATATACGGAACCCAAACTCCTCGTTAACAACTGATTTGTTGAAGGTCACTCTAATGGTTGTCGATTACGATGAGCTGATTCGCTCGCTTGAGGCCGTTGAAAGGATTGCCAAATCGATTGAAGACCAATTCTTCGATCTATCTAGTATCGGGCCATCAGGTTTCTTTGTTTTGCTTAAGAAAAATGGGATAGCACTGTCTGACTTTCTTCGCTATCACACTGACCTTTCCGATCTACTCACCTTAGATATTTGCCATGATATTCACCTGGTGATTCGAGTCCGAAATTCGATTATGTTCATAGACCACTGCATTTTAGAAGTGATTCAATGTCAGGCTGAGACACTGGAAGTTGGTTAATGGAGCTCATTTAGAACATATGCTCTGCCCAGTTATATTGGCTCTTCGATCTGTAATGAAGGAACAAGAGCCTTGCGCCGAGGGATGAATGTTCATCCCTGAAAACTGGTGGACTGGCAAAGCTTATATCTAAAATGATAGTAATTTTCAAACTCATAGAGAGATTTTCGTAGAGATTCTTTGATATTGTTAATGTGCTTCTTTAACTCTGCTTCAGAATTCTCTCGGTTTAACCGCGTAGAGCCATGCCCTTTTAACTTGTATGGAGTCTGCACTCTAAACACTTTGTATCCCAATGAATGGAGCCCGGAGTCTCGAAGTTTATCTTTTCTAACATTCTCGTCGTTAACGTGTATCGGACCATCAAATTCAACTGCGACACGTGCTAACTCAATACAGGCACGTTTTCCATCAGGCTTGGTTATCCATGCTTCTAATGTAACTGCTAGATCAATGACGATTTTGCCTCGAGCGCCATCTATCATAAGGTTTCGCGGTACAGGCTTCTCTAGCTCGAAACTAAAGTGTCCCACACTCAAGCCTTTCATATTATCGAAATCATCCTGGAGGAAACCACCTCCCACACTCAAGCAACCACCTAATAGCTTAGAGTCTTTTCCTGAAACTGCTATAGATGCATTGATTGGTTTTTTGTCAGCAATGCCTGTAATAACTTCAATGGCGTTATAAAATCCTGATTTACTAACATTTCTGTCCTTTTTCTTAGTGAGCATCAATAGTGCCGGCAAGTCGCCAATTTTGCTGGCGAGTATGTTGTACTCCTTGTGGGATCTAGTTATACCTTTACCTCGCGCGTACTCTTCAATCACCTCAATTTGGGAGGGTCTATCGGACTCATCTATTCCGTTCCAATCTTTAGTGGCCATGACCATATAGCACCCCTTATATTGCCAATTTATCTCTATATGTATGAACAAGTTTGATAGCTGTATCCGATAGTGCATGAATGAACATGGTAAAGCTCATGACTGATACATCCGCTATCTAGCGGCTAATTTTCATCATGCATTATCTGCTTTTCTAAAAGCAACTTTCATCATCCCATATATCACCTGCCTCCACCTGTTGCCCGGCGGCTTTGCCATGGGGCTGATTAGATGTGCCGGGCCGCCGGCCATTGATCCTGTATGGCCGGGCCCCGCGCCCGCCCTGGGTATCGAGCTGGCGATCACTTGCGGCCGGCGGCGTTGCCATTGGGCTGATTAGATGTGCCGGGGCGCCGGCCATTGATCCTGTATGGCCGGGCACCCGCGCCCGGGCAAGGTATCGAGTTGCGATCACCAGCTGCCCGGCGCCGCGTTGCCATGGTGCTGATTAGTCGTGCCGAGGTGCTGACCATTGATCCTGCATGACCTGGGCACCCGGGCCCGGGCAAGGTATCGAGTTGCGATCACCAGCTGCCCGGCGGCGCGTTGCCATGGTGCTGATTAGTCGTGCCGAGGTGCTGACCATTGATCCTGCATGACCTGGGCACCCGGGCCCGGGCAAGGTATTGAGTTGCGATCACCAGCTGCACGGCGGCGCGTTGCCATGGGGCTGATTAGATGTGCCGGGGCGCCGGCCATTGATCCTGTATGGCCGGGCACCCGCGCCCGGGCAAGGTATCGAGTTGCGATCACCAGCTGCCTGGCGGCGCGTTGCCATGGTGCTGATTAGTCGTGCCGAGGTGCTGATCATTGATCCTGCATGACCTGGGCACCCGGGCCCGGGCAAGGTATCGAGTTGCGATCACCAACTGCCCGGCGGCGTTGCCGTGGGTCCGATTAGTCGTGCCGGGGCACTGGCCATTGATCCTGTATGGCCGGGCACCCGCGCCCGGGCAAGGTATCGAGTTGCGATCACCAGCTGCCCGGCGCCGCGTTGCCATGGTGCTGATTAGTCGTGCCGAGGTGC
>NZ_JAMDJO010000010.1:0-70474 GCF_023475885.1 Shewanella sp. 10B | reverse complement strand
GCTCGCCACCTCAGGAGTAAACTCCCTTGTGCTGCCGCTCGACTTGCATGTGTTAGGCCTGCCGCCAGCGTTCAATCTGAGCCATGATCAAACTCTTCAATTAAAAGTTTTGTGAACCCTAAGGTTCGACTCAATGAATTCTGAATAGACTTAACTTAATAAGTCGTTGTACATATTGCTATGAACACTCATTCATTGATGTAAATTTTGATTACTCGCCAAACGGCAGAGTAATTTCGATTAACTCAACACCTGTGAGTGTCCACACAGATTTCTTGTTTAGATTGTTAAAGAGCATTTTGACCACTCACTTCGCGTTACCGCTCAGCGGGTCAGGGCTGCGTATTCTACGCATTTCCCCAGTCGCGTCAAGGCGTTTTTACAAACTTATTGAGGCTTTCGAATCAACTGCACATTTTGCATTCGATTCGCACTGTAAACCGCATTCGCTTTCGCTGTCTGCCGTGTCAGTGGATGCGCATTATAGGGAGCTAAACTTTTTGTGCAAGGGCTTTTTGTCAGAAAATTACGATTAATCATCTAGACGCCTAGATATCCAGCAACATGAATAAAAAAGGGGCTAAACAGCCCCTTTTTAAACTCATTTGGTTAACGAAACAGTAACTATGGACTGAAGAATCGCGATTCTTGCTCGACTTCGACTTCTTCGCCATCGATATGGGTTTTCACTTTTATCACGATGTTAGTCACTGAACGCGAAAGTTCGACCGGATCGACCCCGACACTGATAGGTAGAGTTAACACCTCTCCACCCGCAATCGTCACTGAGGTTGGTCCATACCATTTATAGTTATTGAGACCTTCAACACTCATAGTGTATTCATGGGCTTGTTCTGTCTTGTTGAGAATTTTCAGGGTGAAGGTGTTTTCAATCAGCCCTTGATTGTTTTCTCTATAGAGTTGGTTACGGTCGCGGATGATATCCATACGTACTGGAGCAATCGTCGCGCTCGCATAGATAAAGATCAGGATCATGGCGGCTAACACCACCCCATAGCCCACCAGCTTAGGACGTAATACCTTCTCTTTAATACCTTCGAGTTTATTTTCGGTGGTATAGCTAATCAGCCCTAGAGGGTATCCCATGCGCTCCATGGTTTGGTCACAAGCGTCAATACAGGCGCCGCAGTTAATACATTCGTATTGCAAGCCGTTACGAATATCGATACCCGTTGGACAAACTTGGACACAGAGGTCGCAGTCGATACAGTCGCCTAAGCCCATTTCTTTGGGGTCGGCTTTGCGTGAGCGCGGGCCGCGGGTCTCGCCGCGTTTTGCATCGTAACCAACGATATAGGTGTTTTTATCAAACATCGCCGATTGGAAACGCGCGTACGGGCACATATGGATACACATGATTTCACGCATCCAACCCGCATTACCATAAGTCGCTAAGGTAAAAAAGATAACCCAGAAGTAGATCGCACCCGATGCATTAAGGGTAAATACATCGACATATACTTCACGGCTCGGCACAAAATAGGACACAAACGTCATGGCCGTGATGAGCGAAAGCACAATCCATGCGGTATGTTTTGCCGTTTTGCGCCAGATTTTGTCAAAACCCCATGGCATTTGATCTAACTTAATGCGTTTATTACGGGCCCCTTCGAGTTTTTCTTCGAACCAGATGAACATAAACGTCCATACGGTTTGCGGGCAGGTGTAACCACACCAGACTCGGCCGAGATAGGTTGTCACGAAAAATAACGCAAAGGCAGCTATCATAAAGAGAGCGGCAAGTAAGGTCAGATCCTGTGGCCAAATCGTTAAACCAAAGACATGGAACTTCTGCTCTGCCAGATTGAACCAAACGGCTTGACGGTCTCCCCAAGGGATCCAAGGTAAGATAAGGAAGAAGAGCATTGCGACCCAGCCCATACGGCGGCGTACGCTACTCCATAATCCATCGATGGCCCGGACATAAATCCGGTTGCGGGGGTTAAAGCGATCAGCCTTATCTGCATCTGGCTGGTGAATCTTAATTCGATTGGTTTTCGAATAGTCCTTGTTATTAGATTCTGCGTTCATCGTGACAGCCTTTTACTGCTTTAATATTGGACGAAAACTGGCTTATTATACCCATATTATTAATGGTTATTCACTTATGTTGGACTAAAAGATGAAAGGTTGGATCATATTAGCGCTCCTGTGTGGTGCATTATATTACTTATACACCGAAACAGACAAACTAGATGCACCTATAGCCAAAACTGAGGAAATGGTTCAGAAGATAGAAAACAAAATGGGCTCGATGACGGGCACCCAAATTATTAAGATCGATCAGAAACGCGCTAAGGCTCGAACAGCCATATTGGAGCGACTATCGGCTCCTGAAGTCGAAGAGTTTAATAAAATCCCACTTACCGAAGACGGCATTGCCGATTTTAAAGACAGCTACTGCGGCACTAAGGCGCCCGAGCACCCAATCTTTAGCCGAGATAACCTGTTTTATATCTGCGATAACCTCTAATCCCACTTACAGGCAAACGGAATTTTGCAACCCATCACTAAGCATGGCGCTTAGGCGATTGACCAAAGACATGATTCCGCCTAGCCTTTGAACTTCAATTACATAGGCCTTGTATCATGACTAAACCAGTATCAGATATTTTTGATCCCGCACTGTGGGATGAAGTCAGCGGATTTAACTTCGACGATATTACTTACCATAGAGCCAAAGCCCACGGCACAGTGCGTATCGCCATCAACCGTCCAGATTGCCTCAACGCCTTCCGCCCAAAGACGGTCGACGAGTTGTATATCGCCCTCGATCACGCTCGCCAATGGTCCGATGTTGGTTGTGTGTTACTCACGGGCAATGGCCCCTCGGCCAAAGGACAATATTCGTTTTCCTCTGGTGGCGATCAACGTATTCGCGGTAAAGATGGTTATAAATATGAAGGGGCTGAAGAAGGCAAAGCCGATTTAGCCAGAATGGGGCGGTTACATATCCTCGAAGTCCAACGATTGATCCGCTTTATGCCTAAAGTGGTGATCGCAGTTGTGCCGGGTTGGGCGGTGGGTGGCGGCCATAGTTTGCATGTTGTCTGCGATTTAACCTTGGCCTCGAAGGAACACGCCGTCTTCAAACAAACCGATCCCGATGTCGCGAGTTTCGACTCAGGCTATGGCAGTGCTTATCTTGCCAAGATGATTGGCCAAAAGCGCGCGCGAGAAATTTTCTTCTGTGGCTTTAACTACAGTGCCGATGAAGCCTTTGCCATGGGAATGGTGAATAAATCGGTTCCCCATGCCGAACTCGAAGTTGAAGCATTAAGATGGGCCAAAGAGATTAACTCCAAATCGCCGACAGCAATGCGTATGTTGAAGTACGGCTTTAACATGACCGACGACGGTATGGTCGGCCAGCAACTGTTTGCGGGTGAAGCGACGCGTTTAGCCTATGCCAGCGCAGAAGCTCAAGAAGGGCGCGATGCTTTCCTCGAGAAACGTGACCAGGACTTTTCAGCGTTTCCTTGGCATTACTAATCGAAGCTGATTGCCATATAAAGCCCTCATTTGAGGGCTTTATATTTTTTAGCGCTTATAGATAGAAAAAACCGTTTAAACTAATCTCAAAATACGGGTTTAAATTTTAATGAGAATTGTTATCATCTAATTATTCCCAATTGGGGCTAATATTAGAGGATAAGATCATGACCAAGACATTAACTTTTGCCGTATTACATTTCAGCGTTGCCTTCACCGTTACCTATTTATTAACTGGTAGTGTTTTGGTCGGTGGTGCCGTCGCCTTAGTTGAGCCAGCGATAAACACTGTAGTGTTTTATTTCCACGATAAAGTATGGAAACGTTTCGAGGCAAAAAAGCAGAACGCGCTTAATGCAATAACGGCTTAATACCTCAGCCACCAGCACATACTCTAATGAAGCCCCAATAAAAAACCGCCATTTAGGCGGTTTTTTATTACTTCCGATTTATTCCACCGTCACCGATTTAGCGAGGTTTCGTGGTTGATCCACATCGGTGCCCTTAATTAAGGCAACGTGATACGAGAGCAACTGTAGTGGGATAGTGTAAATCAGCGGCGCCATAAAGATATCGCAGTGTGGAACCGGGATAACCTTCATGGTCTCGTCAGATTCAAACTCAGCATCCACATCGGCGAAGACATACATTAAACCACCACGGGCACGCACTTCTTCAACATTAGATTTCAGCTTTTCTAACAGTTCGTTGTTTGGTGCAACCACGATGACGGGCATGTCGGCATCAATCAACGCCAGTGGACCATGTTTCAGCTCGCCAGAGGCATATGCCTCAGCATGGATGTAGGAGATCTCTTTTAGTTTGAGCGCACCTTCCATCGCAATCGGGTACTGATCGCCACGGCCAAGGAATAAGGCATGGTGTTTGTCGGCAAAATCTTCCGCCAATTCAGCAATCGCATCATCTAAACCTAGGGCTTGTTCTACTTTGGCAGGCATAGACTGTAGGCTTTGGGTGATCTCCGCCTGCATTTGCTCCGACATACCATTGTGGCGACCGATCACCGCCGTCAGCATTAACAAACCCGCTAATTGCACGGTAAAGGCTTTAGTTGAAGCAACGCCAATTTCAGCGCCTGCTTTCATCATGTACGCCATGTCAGACTCACGAACTAAGGAAGAGCCAGGAGCGTTACAGATAGTCAGCGTCGCCTTATAACCCATTTCTTTAGCTAGGCGCATCGCCGCCAGCGTATCGGCAGTCTCGCCCGATTGAGAAATGGTCACCAACAGGCTGTTAGGGAACAAATGCGACTTGCGGTAGCGGAATTCGGAGGCGATTTCGACATTACAAGAAACGCCGGCCCAATCCTCTAACCAATAACGCGCCGCCATACCCGCATGGTAACTAGTACCACAGGCAATGATTTGCACGTGTTTGATATCTTTTAAAAACTCAGCTGCATTATCACCAAAAGCCGTGTCGAGCACTTGCTTGTTAGCGATGCGACCTTCGATAGTGCGTGTCAGCGCCAATGGCTGCTCATAAATTTCTTTGAGCATATAGTGGCGATATTCACCTTTGTCACCGGCATCGTGGGTGATTTCTGATTCTTTAACTTCGCGCTCAACTTTATTGCCATGCACATCGAAAATACTCACGGTGCGACGAGTCACTTCAGCCACGTCACCTTCTTCTAAAAACGCGAAAGAACGGGTCACAGGCAACAGCGCCAATTGATCAGACGCGACAAAGTTTTCACCTAAACCAAAACCAATCACCAGTGGACTACCTGAACGCGCCACAACCATGCGCTCGCTATCACGGCGATCAATCACCACAGTGCCATAAGCGCCTTCGAGTTGTTTCACCGTGGCTTGCACCGCAGCCAGTAAGGTGTCGTGCGTTTTTAATTCGTGGTGAACTAAGTGGCAAATCACTTCGGTGTCGGTATCCGAGCTAAAGTGATAGCCCAGCTCTTTAAGCATTTCGCGCAGTTTATGATGGTTTTCGATAATGCCATTGTGCACCACGGCAATATCGCCTTCAGATAAATGTGGGTGAGCATTGCGCTCGCTTGGCTCACCATGGGTCGCCCAACGAGTATGAGCAATCCCAGTGCCGCCCGCTAACGGGTCGGTTTCGAGTGCGGCAGAAAGCTCCTGCACTTTACCCACACGGCGCGTGCGATTAAGTTCGCCATTGTGGATAACGGCAACACCTGCGGAGTCATATCCACGATATTCTAAACGACGTAAACCTTCGACCAGAATTTCGGCCACATCCCTTTGCGCCACGGCGCCAACGATTCCGCACATAGTTTTTACCTATAAAATGAAAAATATAAATGAAGTTGTTTGAGTCATTTGCTCTGGCTTATCACCGGCAAATGCCTAAGGCGAGTAGGGCGCTAAGATAACTTTCACGCCTTGCTCGGTAATTTGGTTAAAGGCGCTCTCTTCGATACGAGCATCGGTGACTAGTACACTGATTTGCGACCAAGGTAGTTCTAAGTTAGGGATCCGCTTACCAATTTTGTCCGAATCCACCATAACGATCACTTCGCGCGAAACCTCAGCCATCACCTTGCTTAAACCTGTCAGCTCATTAAAGGTGGTGGTGCCGCGCGCTAGATCGATACCATCGGCACCGATAAAAAGTTGATCGAAGTTATAGGAGCGTAATACTTGCTCGGCCACTTGCCCCTGGAACGACTCAGAATGGGGATCCCAGGTTCCGCCGGTCATCAATAGGGTTGGCTCATTTTCAAGTTCGTGAATCGCATTAGCCAAATGCAGAGCATTGGTCATGACCACCAGGCCACGCTTGTGGTTGAGTTCAGCAATCAGGCCTGAAGTAGTGGTACCACTGTCGATGATGATGCGATTGTGATCTTTAATTAACTGCGCCGCGGCTTTAGCGATGGATAACTTGTTAGGGGCAATCTTGGTAGAAAACTGTTGTGTCACTTCATCGGGAATAGCCACAGCACCACCATAGCGGCGTAGCAACAGTCCGGTTTTTTCAAGCTCAGCCAAGTCTTTACGAATAGTCACTTCTGAGGTTTCGAAACGTAATGACAACTCATCGACACTCACTTCACCCTGTTCATTCAGAATGCTGATAATACTGTGGCGTCGTTGCTGTGTGTTTCGTTTATTCATAAAACCTTTCAGTTAACTTTCGATTCGAAAGTTATATTATAGAGAAACGAAACATTTTTGCTAGTATTCGAAATATGTTTTTAGAGTGAAAATGATGTAGTTGATGAGTTTTTAAAATTAACCTAATGAAAAGCAATAAAAAAGCAGTTCACCTATCGATGAACTGCTTTGAGCGAGCTAAAACTTAAGCGTCGAAAGTGAAGTTAGAACTTAGCTTCAAGTGCCACACTGAAGTTACGATCTTGGCCTAGGGTCACCATATTGTATTGGCCGCCATCGATATAATCGGTATCAAACAGGTTTCTCACGTTCGCGCGGATGCTAACGTCTTTACCCATAATATCCATAGTGTAGGCAGCACCGATATCGAAGCGAACATAACCGTCTTTACTGATAGTGTTATCCAGGTTAGCAAAACGCTCGCCAACATAGATAGCACCGAAGTTCATTGCAAAGTTATCGGTCACTTCATAACGAGTCCAGATATTGGCCGACCATTCAGGGGCATCGATAGGCGTTTTACCTTCGCGCTCATCACCCGTTTGATACTCAGCATCGAGGTACATCATAGATGAAGTTACAAACCAGCTATCACCTAGCTTACCTTGGGCACCCACTTCAAAGCCGCGGTGTTTTTGCTCACCGCCTTGGGTAGTGATTGAAGTGTATTTTCCATCTTCACTTCGTGGGTCACTTGCTGTCAGCACCTCATTAATAGAGATATTCTCAAGCGTGACATCAAATACCGCAGCCGTTAATAACAAGCTATCGTCAAACAGTTCCCACTTAGTTCCCACTTCATATTGAATGCCATATTCTGGTTTGAGGTTAGTGTCATGATTAACATTTAGAGGGTCGGTAATACCACCTTGCGGTGTAAAGCTCTTAGAGTAGTTAACGTATATGCTGCCATTAGTCATTGGTGAATAGATCACCCCAAATTTAGGCGATACGGCATAGCTATTTTCACCAAATCCATCTTTTTTCTGCTCGTCATAACGTACCCCAGCGAGCAATTTCCATTGTTCGTTGATGGTCATTAAATCTTGCAGATAGAAACCGTAGTATTTGTATTCATTTGGAGTGCCTTTCTTACCTGTATGGTAATCAAGATCCGGTTGAATCACTGGCTGACCGGGAATAACTGTTTGCGCTGCGCCACGGGCGATTTGTTGCTGGTAGAAGTAATCGAGATAGTTAGCGCCAATCAGCAACTGATGCTCCATACCCGCTAATGCAAACTCGCCTGTAAAATCGACATAGGCGGTTTTATGCTGCCAATCATCGTAACGATCGAATGGTCTAATGCTGTATCCCGAGGTGAATGGGTCTTCATTATATTGCGGCGCAGAATCGAAACGCTGGCGGTTAAACTGTTGATCGTTATAACCCAGTTTAACTTTCCAATCGTCATTCATATGCCAAGTTAAATCGGCACCTAAATTTGAAACCGTGTTATCGGTAAAGGCCCAAGGAGCATCCCAGATGGTTTTACGCTGGCCGACAACATTACCTTGCTTATCTAACCAACTGCCAGCATCGATACCGGTTTTATCTTGGGTATGGTCGTATTTCAGTGACAATAACAGATCATCACTGATATCGAATTCTAGGTTCAAATAACCTAACCAACGATCACGCTCTTGGTTTTCATCGGTCGTTGAATATTCACGCCAGTATTTAGTGTCTTGTTTGACTAACACACCACGGTAACGAATGCTTTGAGCCTCGTTTAAACTGCCCCCCGCATCTAACTGAGCGCGGGTAGAGCCGTAACCGTCGGTATCAAAACCTAAGTTGAGCATAGAATCATAGGTGGGCTTCTTGGTGACCATATTCACCAAACCGCCAGGCCCAGATTGGCCATACAACATACTCGAAGGACCTTTCAGCACTTCGACTTGCTGCAGGGTTTCAATAGGTTGGACGTAGTGGGACCATTGCTGGTGGCCGTTGATCAGATAACCGTTGCCCGAATCTAATTCAAAACCACGAATACTGAAGACTTGGCGGTTCCAACGGGTAGTTCCCGCTGTCACACTTGAATCGTTTACTAAGACTTCCGCAAGGTTAGTCGCTAATTGCTCATCGGTAACAAAGTCGGGGATAACATTCACAGATTGTGGTGTATCCATTAAATCGATATCACCACGCATAGCACCGGATGCACTGCCGACTTTATAGTCGTTAAACGTACGGCCAGTCACATTAATGCGCTCAATGTTTTCATCATTTGGCGCCTCGGCCATAACAGGCATCGCCATTAATGCAGACCCTACGGCCAAACCAACCACTGAATATTTAAATACCATTGCCAACACCTCAAGTAGACCTTTCGTCTTAGAATTGCAGGCAATATAAATAAGAATTGTTTTTATTTAATCATCTTTACACGAATTTACAATTCAGCGTGATTTAGATCAACTTTCAATAAAAACAATGAATTATCCATAACACTTCAGCCTTAATTCAACATTAATTTGGCTAATTTTTATTTAATGAGGATTTTTAGCTTTGACAAAAAACATAAAGCGGCAATAAGCCGCTTTATGTTGACTGAGTACAGCGCCGTTATTTCTTAATCTTTACCGGACGTTGCCAGCCAGTCAGATGTTTTTGCTTAACACGGGTGATAACTAGCTCATCCTCACCCACGTCACGGGTAATTGTTGACCCTGCACCCAGCGTCGCGCCTTTACCAATGGTCACTGGCGCCACCAGCTGAGTATCACTCCCCACAAACACATTGTCTTCGATCACGGTTAAGTGTTTATTGGCACCATCGTAATTACAGGTAATAGTGCCCGCACCAATATTCACACCTGCACCGATTTGCGCATCGCCTAAATAGGCTAAATGACCCGCCTTAGAACCCACACCTAAAACGGCCTTTTTCATCTCTACAAAATTGCCGATATGGGCATCCTGCATTAACTCAGCACCGGGGCGTAAACGGGCAAAAGGCCCGGCACTGGCGGCAACGCCCAGCTTCGCGCCTTCGATAATAGAGTAAGGTTTGATCTCGGCATTATCGGCAATTTCACAGTCGATAAGAATCGCGCCAGCGCCGATGCTAACGTTATTACCAATCACGACTTTGCCTTCGAAAATAACGTTCACATCGACCATTACATCCATACCGACCGTCACTTCACCACGGATATCGATACGGCTTGGGTCACGCAGATTTGCGCCAGCAATCATTAGCTTCTCAGCTTCGCGGGCCTGATAAGCTCGCTCTAATTGGGCGAGTTGCACGCGGTTATTAGCACCTTCCACCTCAATGGCAGATTGTGGCTGAGCGGTATTAATCTCAACCCCGTCGGCGTGGGCCATGGCGATAATATCGGTCAGGTAGTATTCACCCTGAGCATTGTTATTCGATAAGCGGCCAAGCCAGGTTTTTAATGCCTTGCCCGGCACAGCCATAATGCCAGTGTTGATTTCATTGATGGCTAACTGCTCAGCATTGGCATCCTTTTGTTCGACGATGCCGACAACCTTGCCTTGCTCACGCACGATACGGCCATAGCCGGTTGGATTGGTTAGATTGACAGTTAAAATCGCCACGCCATTATCGGGACGCGCAGCAAGTAATGCTTCGAGGGTTGAGGCTTGGATTAACGGCACATCACCATAAAGGATCAGCACAGTGTCATTATCATCAATATTCGGAATCGCCTGAGCGACCGCATGGCCTGTGCCTAACTGCTCAGCTTGCAACATCCAATTGAGTTGCTGCTCGCCCAAAGCCGATTTTAATTTGTCGGCGCCATAGCCGTACACCAATTGAATGGCATTGCTGCCGATACTGTGGGCGGTATCGATAACATGCTGCACCATGCTCTTGTGGGCGATAGGATGTAATACCTTGGGAAGATCCGAGCGCATGCGAGTTCCTTTTCCTGCCGCTAAGATCACTACATTTAATGCCATTGCCATATCCTTGATTAACATCCCAAAGGGATAAACTGAGCTCGATTTAATGGCGCAATTTTAACGGAAAGGCATAGCAAAGCGAAAGGCTGATATCAAAACGCAGCGAAAAACCAACAAAAAAGGCGGGTATCTTTCGATAACCGCCTTTTATCACAAACAATAACCTTTATCTGGCAATGTTTTTCTTGATGGTTTCAACAACACGTAATTGAGCCATTGCTTTCGCTAACTCAACCATAGCGGCGTCATAATTGAAGTCCGCACCCGCAGTCGCCATATGGGCTTCTGCACGACGCTTGGCTTCTAATGCTGCCTGCTCATCAATATCTTTGGCACGCATAACCACATCAGCCAACACAGAAACAGAAGAAGGTTGTACTTCCAGTAAACCACCAGAAAGATAAAACACTTCTTCGCTGCCGTCTTGTTTGACGATGCGCGCCATGCCAGGTTTGATATAGCTTAACAGTGGAGCGTGGCCATGCATGATGCCCAACTCACCTTCAGAACCGGTCACTTGTAGGCTAGCTACGCGACCTGAGAAGATGCTGCTCTCTGCGCTTACTATATCAAGCTGTACTGTCATGGCTGCCATCCCGTTCTCCTTAAAAAACTAAGTATGACTACTTAGTTATTTCTTTTTGTTAGCTTTCTCGACAGCTTCGTCGATAGAACCAACCATGTAGAACGCTTGTTCTGGAATGTGGTCGAACTCGCCACTCAGAATTCCCTTGAAGCCACGGATAGTGTCTTTCAGAGATACGTACTTACCAGGAGAACCAGTAAAGACTTCTGCTACGTGGAAAGGCTGAGACAAGAAACGCTCAATCTTACGTGCACGGGAAACGGTCATCTTATCTTCGTCTGACAGTTCGTCCATACCGAGAATAGCAATGATGTCTTTCAGCTCTTTGTAGCGTTGCAGAACAGTTTGTACACCGTTAGCTACGTCATAGTGCTCTTGACCAACCACTAATGGATCTAATTGACGAGAAGTCGAATCCAGTGGGTCAACCGCTGGGTAAATACCCAGAGAAGCGATTTGACGTGACAATACAACAGTCGCATCTAAGTGAGCGAAGGTTGTTGCTGGTGACGGGTCAGTCAAGTCGTCCGCAGGAACGTATACCGCTTGTACAGAGGTAATAGAACCAGTCTTAGTTGAAGTAATACGCTCTTGCAGAACGCCCATTTCTTCAGCCAGAGTGGGTTGGTAACCTACTGCAGAAGGCATACGACCTAACAGTGCTGATACTTCAGTACCGGCTAGGGTGTAACGGTAGATGTTGTCAACGAACAACAGAACGTCACGACCTTCGTCACGGAATTTTTCAGCCATAGTCAGACCGGTCAGTGCTACACGCAGACGGTTTCCTGGTGGCTCGTTCATTTGACCATAAACCATGGCTACTTTGTCGAGAACGCCAGAATCCTTCATCTCGTAGTAGAAGTCGTTACCCTCACGAGTACGCTCACCTACACCGGCGAATACAGAAAGACCTGAGTGAGCTTTAGCGATGTTGTTAATCAGTTCCATCATGTTAACTGTCTTACCAACACCCGCACCACCGAACAGACCTACTTTACCACCCTTAGCGAATGGACATACAAGGTCGATAACCTTGATACCAGTCTCTAACAGTTCAGTCGTGTTTGATTGCTCTTCGTATGAAGGAGCGCTGCGGTGAATCACATAACGTTCTTCTTCGCCAATTGCGCCAGCTTCATCAATAGGGTCGCCTAATACGTTCATGATACGGCCAAGAGTGGCAGTACCAACAGGAACAGAAATAGGTGAACCTGAGTTTACTACCTCAAGACCACGACGCAGACCATCAGAAGTACCCATAGCGATGGTACGAACTACACCACCACCTAGTTGTTGCTGAACTTCCAGCACCAAACCATTACAGGAGCCTTCACCTGTGATCTTCAGAGCGTCATATACCTGAGGTACGGCATCTTGTGGAAACTCTACGTCCACAACCGCGCCAATCACTTGGACAACAGTACCTGTGCTCATGATTAATCCTCTAAAACTTGTATTCGTTACCTAACCTAAACCGCAGAGGCACCAGAAACAATTTCCGACAGTTCCTGCGTAATCGCAGCCTGACGAGCCTTGTTATAGACCAATTGCAAATCGTCAATCAGTGTACCCGCGTTGTCTGTTGCCGCCTTCATCGCCACCATACGGGCAGCCTGTTCAGAAGCAATGTTTTCAACAACACCTTGGTAAACCTGAGATTCTACATAACGAACCAATAAGGTATCCAAAAGGGCTTTTGGATCTGGCTCGTAGATGTAGTCCCAACGATGAGCAACCTCATCATCTTCCGATTTAGGCAAAGGTAGCAGCTGCTCGATCACAGGAGTCTGCGTCATAGTGTTTACAAACTTGTTGAACACTACGTACAGACGATCCAGTTTGCCTTCGTTGTAAGCATCTAGCATTACACGTACTGTCCCGATCAGGTCAGCGAGCTTTGGCGCATCGCCTAAACCTGAAGCATGGGCAGATACTTGACCGCCAAAGCTTTTGAAAAACTGAACACTACGAGCACCGATTGGGCAGAATTCAAATTCTGCACCTTGCTCTTTCCAGCTTTTCACGTCTGAAACAACCTTTTTAAAGAGGTTGACGTTCAAACCACCACAAAGGCCACGGTCGGTTGCTACAACAATGTAACCAACCCGCTTGGCCTCTCTCACCTCTAAGTAGGGGTGTTTATACTCGAGAGAACCTTGCGCTACGTGACCGATCACCTTACGCATGCTTTCCGCGTATGGACGGCTTGCAGCCATGCGTTCCTGCGCTCTGCGCATTTTGCTGGCTGCCACCATTTCCATGGCGGACGTGATCTTCTGAGTGTTTTTCACACTCGCGATCTTGGTTTTAATCTCTTTAGCGCCGGCCATCTCTACTCTCCAATCTGGACCTGAGGTGCCTTAAGACACCTCTATCATTGTTACCAGGTTTGGGTTGCTACGAACTTGTCGAGGCCAGCTTTTAATTCAGCTTCGATATCGGCGTTATAATCGCCAGTCTCGTTGATAAGCTTGATTAAAGCAGCATGCTCGCTGTTCATGTACGAGAGCAGAGCGGCTTCGAAATCACCAACTTTTTTCAGCTCAACGCCCTTCAGGTAACCTTTTTCAGCTGCGAAAATTGACACAGCTTGAGCGGCTACGCTCATAGGAGCATATTGTTTTTGCTTCATCAGTTCGGTAACACGCACACCATGCTCAAGTTGAGCACGAGTTGCATCGTCTAAGTCAGATGCAAACTGTGAGAACGCAGCAAGTTCACGATACTGTGCAAGAGCGGTACGAATACCACCAGACAGTTTCTTGATGATCTTAGTCTGAGCCGCACCACCAACACGAGAAACAGAAATACCTGGGTTAACCGCTGGACGTAAGCCAGAGTTAAACAGATCGGTCTCAAGGAAGATCTGACCGTCGGTAATAGAAATTACGTTGGTCGGTACGAATGCAGATACGTCACCCGCCTGAGTTTCAATAATAGGCAGCGCGGTTAAAGAACCGGTTTGACCTGTTACAGCACCCTTAGTGAACTTCTCTACATATTCTTCGTTTACGCGTGAAGCACGCTCTAATAAACGAGAGTGTAGATAGAATACGTCACCAGGATAAGCTTCACGGCCTGGTGGACGCTTCAGCAGTAACGAGATCTGACGGTAAGCAACAGCTTGCTTAGACAGGTCATCGTATACGATCAGAGCATCTTCACCGCGGTCGCGGAAGTATTCACCCATAGCACAACCAGAGTATGGTGCTAAGTATTGCAGTGCTGCAGCCTCAGAAGCTGTTGCTACTACAACGATAGTGTTAGCTAATGCACCGTGCTCTTCTAGTTTGCGTACTACGTTAGCGATAGTAGAAGCCTTTTGGCCTACTGCTACGTACACACATTTGATGCCAGAATCGCGCTGGTTGATGATTGCGTCGATCGCCATCGCTGTTTTACCAGTTTGACGGTCGCCAATGATCAATTCACGTTGGCCACGACCGATTGGGATCATAGCGTCAACGGCTTTATAACCAGTTTGAACTGGTTGATCTACTGACTTACGCTCGATAACACCAGGTGCGATCACTTCAACAGGAGAGAAACCATCGTTATCGATAGCGCCTTTTCCGTCAATTGGCTCACCCAGAGTGTTAACTACACGGCCTAACAGGCCGCGACCGACTGGAACTTCCAGAATACGGCCAGTAGTTTTAACTTTTACGCCCTCTGCTAAATCAGCATAAGGACCCATTACTACGGCACCGACAGAATCACGTTCAAGGTTCAACGCGATTGCAAAACGGCTACCAGGCAGTTCGATCATTTCACCTTGCATCACATCGGCCAGGCCGTGGATGCGGATAATGCCGTCACTTACCGCAACGATAGTACCTTCGTTACGAGATTCGCTAACGACTTCGAACTGCTCGATCCGCTGCTTAATCAGATCGCTGATTTCAGTGGAATTCAGTTGCATGCTCAAACTCCCAATTACGACTGCAGCTTTTCAGACAGACGCGATAACTTACCGCGGACAGAGCCATCAATGACTAAGTCACCTGCCTTAATAATTACACCGGCGATGAGCGCGGCGTCAGTGCTGCAATTCAGCTTAACTTTGCGTGCGAGACGTTTCTCTAAAGAATTACTGATCTGCTGCTGTTGTTCAGAGCTGAGCTCAGCTGCAGAAACCACATCGGCTTCCACTTCTTTTGCCCACTCATTACGGTATTGAGCAAAAAGCTCAGATACAGCAGGTAGTACCTTTAAGCGACCGTTTTCAGCCATTACCTTTATCAAGTTCTGACCTTGCTCATTGATTTGCTCACCACACACACTAATAAAGAGTGCAGCAAGTTTAGTACTGGCTAAAGAACCAGTTAGCAGTGGCTGCATGGTTTCGTTTTCACTCACCAGTGCGGCGAACGT
This sequence comes from Shewanella sp. 10B, assembly GCF_023475885.1. Lineage (NCBI taxonomy): Bacteria > Pseudomonadati > Pseudomonadota > Gammaproteobacteria > Alteromonadales > Shewanellaceae > Shewanella > Shewanella sp. 10B. Next base: position 54,934 of record NZ_JAMDJO010000010.1, on the reverse strand, counting down.
GAGCATTTCTGCCCAGGTATCCACTGCATTGTGTTCAACAGCAACGTCAAAAGCTGCCTTTGCGTAAGGGCGAGCGATGGTGGTTAATTCAGCCATAACTCAAACTCCCTTATCAAATTTCAGCGACTAGTTTATTAACTATGTCACTGTGGGCGGCTGGATCAATAGAACGCTCAAGGATCTTCTCAGCACCCATGATGGCAAGAGTAGCAACCTGCTTACGCAGATCCTCTTTCACGCGATTACGTTCAGCTTCAATTTCTGCTTTACCCTGAGCGATGATTTTTGCACGCTCAGCGTCTGCTTCGGCTTTAGCTTCTTCAACTATTTGAGCTTTACGCTTGTTAGCTTGCTCAATAATTTCGTTAGCAGTCACCTTGGCTTCTTTTAGTTGGTCAGTCGCTTTCGCTTGAGCCAACTCTAGGTCTTTTACCGCACGATCAGCATCAGCTAGACCGTCAGCAATCCTTTTTTGGCGCGCTTCGATGGCATTCATCAAAGGGGGCCATACAAACTTCATGCAGAACCACACGAAGATGATAAAGGCGACCGTCTGACCGATTAGGGTAGCGTTGAAATTCACAACAGCCTCCTATTTAGAGTTAAGACAGAAGCGTTTTCTTACAGCATTGCACCCAGTGGGTTGGTGAACAGCATGAATAATGCGATACCAACACCGATCATTGTTACGGCGTCTAACAGACCCGCTACGATGAACATTTTAACTTGCAGCATAGGAGCCATTTCTGGTTGACGCGCAGCGCCTTCCAGGAACTTGCCACCTAATAAGCCGAAACCGATTGCAGTACCAAGAGCACCCATACCAATCAGCAGAGCAACAGCGATAGCTGTCATGCCTAAAATCGTTTCCATCTGTATCTCCAGTATCTAAAATCTAAATCTAATTAGTTGATGATTTAGTTTAAAATTTCTTCAGCAATCCTTAATGATCTTCATGCGCCATGCTTAAGTAAACAATGGTCAACATCATGAAGATAAACGCCTGCAGCGTGATAACCAAAATGTGGAAAATTAACCAACCTAGTTGCAGAGTCACACCCAGGGAAGATAATAACAAGTTGGTACCATACATCAGCGCAATAAGGATGAAGATCAACTCACCTGCGTACAAGTTACCGAATAGACGCAATGCCAATGAAATTGGCTTAGCAACTAAAGTAACAGTCTCTAATAGGAGGTTGACGGGTATCATTGCCTTATGGTTAAAGGGCTGTAGCGTCAGTTCTTTAACAAAACCAGACACGCCTTTGACCTTAATGCTGTAGTAAATAATCAGCACAAACACACCAATAGCTAAGCTGAAGGTGATGTTTACGTCAGTTGTCGGAACCACTTTCAAGTATGGAACGCCCGCTAAACTTGCTAACCAAGGCAGCCAGTCAACAGGAAGCATATCCATGAAGTTCATCATGAATACCCATACAAAAATGGTCAGAGCTAAAGGCGCGATCAGGGCATTGCGGCCATGAAAACTTTCTTTCACGCTGTTATCAACGAACTCAACGATCATCTCGATAAAGCATTGCAGCTTACCGGGAACCCCTGAAGTCGCTTTTTTACCAACACTACGGAAAATCCACAGGAACAGAACACCAAGACCAACCGAAAAGAACAACGAATCAATGTGCCATGTCCAGAAACCTTCACCAACATGTAAGTTGGTAAGGTGATGCTGGATATAGCCCTGCGGTGTTAACGCTTCACCAGGTGCAGCCATGATTCATCCCACTTAACTTTGCTTGAAGTATAAAGGAGCTGTCCAATGCACTATTAACGTCAGTACATAACAAACAAAAAGCGGCAAAAATGCCACCTCAAGCTTGCTAAACACCAATGAAAACATTGCGATGGTTAACAGCAACTTTACCGCTTCCCCCCAGTAAAAAGTTTTTATCACTTTTGCTGCTGAACTTGCTCCCGTATGAGAGAAAGCGAGGGTTGCGAATACAAAATTAGGGAGCACAGCAATTGAACCACCTGCTAACGCAGAATAGCCAAACTGAACTCCCCACACGACGAAAAAGAGAATTGAAGCACCCCCAGCCACCGCCGCCTGCATCATCACCAATTTATAGGCTGACCATCGGCCACGACGCGCTAAAACCTTACTCAACTCATCCTCTCCGCATTCATACTTTTTGTTTCGATGACCGGATGACAAATATCCGTATTTTTGTCGATGCACAAAAAGCTTGCGAAAGTATACCTTTTCACGCCTTCATTGCAACTTTGAGATAAGGAAAAACAGCACTTTTAACGTGATATAGCGCCAAAACAGTCAAAATCCAAAATTAACATATGTCACAAATTTACATTAAAAACTGTTAATCTACAGACATTAACGAATTTTGCTAAGAATTCCGTCTAATTCAGCCAGATTCTGATAGTTAATTACAATTTTCCCCTTACCCTTACTGCTATGAGCGATCGAAACCTTGGCACCTAATCTTTCAATTAACTGCTGCTCTAAACGACAAACATCTTGATCTTTAGTCGTAGTTTCGACGGGTTTGGGCGGATTTAAGGTTTGATTAATCAATCGTTCAGTTTCCCGAACGGTTAATTCCTTGGCAGCCACTAATCTCGCCAGATTTGTTTGTTCTTCACCCTCAATTGCGAGCAAAGCGCGTGCATGGCCCATATCAATGTCGCCATACTCGAGTAAACGCTTAACCGGTTCATTTAAACCGTTTAACCGTAACAAGTTAGATACACTCGCGCGAGATTTTCCCACAACATCGGCAACCTGTTGGTGAGTCAGCTCAAATTCTTGCATCAAACGTTGTAATGCAATGGCTTCTTCCATGGCATTTAAGTCTTCACGTTGAATGTTTTCAATCAACGCAATAGCAACCGCCGCTTCATCGGGAACCGGTTTAACGATACAAGGGATTTTTTCGACACCCGCCAATTGGGAAGCACGCCAACGGCGCTCACCGGCGATGATTTCATACTGGCTATCGCTGACAGGACGTACCACAATCGGCTGAATAATGCCTTGATTGCGGATGGAATGGGCGAGTTCTTCTAACGCCTCGGGAGACATATCCTTACGAGGTTGGTATTTACCCGGTTGTAGCAGGTCGAGATCTAGATGAATAAGTTCTTCTTTTTTATCGACAACAACCACTTCTTCCGTGTGTTTTTTACTCGCGGCGTGGCTGTTACTCAGTAAAGCATCTAAGCCTTTGCCTAACCCTCTTTTCTTTAACGTCATGGTTATCCTTTACGCTCGCTTAGCCTGAGTTTTCTGTTCGGAACGGCGGATCATCTCGCCCGCTAACGCTAAATATGCCTTAGCCCCCGCACTCGATTTATCGTAGTACATGGCAGGTGCACCAAAGCTCGGCGCCTCGGCCAAACGCACATTACGTGGGATCACAGTGCGATAAACCTTATCACCAAAATGCTGTTTTAGCTGATCGGACACATCATTAGACAGGCGATTACGCGGGTCATACATGGTCCGCAAAATCCCTTCAATACCCAAACCAGGATTCACCACCGCCGCTAATTTGGTGATGGTATCAATCAAGGCGGTTAAGCCTTCCAGTGCAAAGTACTCACACTGCATTGGCACAAGTACGGAATCCGCCGCCGACATGGCATTCACAGTCAACATGTTGAGCGAAGGCGGGCAATCGATAAAGATATAATCGTATTGATCTTTTATCGGTGCGAGCGCATTACGTAACCGCACTTCACGGGCAAAAAACTCCATGAGTTTAATTTCTGCCGCAGTCACATCACCGTTACTGGCAATCAGATCGTATTTTCCCGTGGTGTCTTTGACCACGATCTCATCGAAGGGCTTTTCTTCAACCAGCAATTCGTAAGCCGTGTTTTCGACTTCGTATTTATCGACACCGCTGCCCATGGTGGCATTGCCCTGAGGATCGAGATCGATCAGCAGCACTTTACGCTTAGTCGCGGCTAAAGAGGCGGCTAAGTTGACACAAGTTGTTGTTTTCCCTACGCCACCTTTTTGGTTGGCCACGGCAATTACTTTACCCACAATGTCACCCTGTATGTAAATTCTGGTTTATTGCCTACTTAAAAATCCATATGAAATGAGGAGCTTTAAGCCTGTTATTCTTTGATTATTTTGAGTAAATGTCTTTGCTCATCGAGTCTAGGCACTTGGAGTTCGATGGTTTCGGTCACCACAAATCCAGCGGGGATTTGTTGCATCTCTTCATCACTCAGTTGTCCCTTGAGCGCATAAAATTGTCCATGCTCGGCAGGCAAATGATGGCACCATGTCAACATATCATGGATTGAGGCAAAGGCGCGGCTGAGCACTCCATCGAACTTTTGCTCGGGTTGATAGGCCTCGACTCGGCTTTCTATCGAACTAATATTGTGGATCCCGAGCTCAAAGGCCACTTGCTTTTGAAAACGGATCCGCTTGCCTAAGCTATCGAGCAGCACAAAGGTTTTATCTGGATTCATAATCGCTAAGGGAATGCCGGGCAAGCCAGGGCCAGTACCTACATCGATAAAGCGCTCGCCCTGCAAATGGGACGACACTACTAAGCTGTCCATGATATGACGGACAAGCATCGCCTCAGGATCTCTTACCGAGGTTAGGTTATAGGCTTTATTCCATTTGTTGAGCATGCCAACAAAATCAAGCAGTTGTTTTTTCTGCTCAGCCGTGGCGGGCAGATTAATTTCGGCTAAATAGGCCTCTAACTGGGCAGATAACACTGAACAACCTCAATAAAGATACGATTATAAACTCGCTGGCTATTATGAAGCCCTGAAACGTCGAAGGGAAGCCTGAATGCTTCCCTTCTGCGACCAAACTGGCGATTAAGCTAGCTTTTACGCGCTCTTGCGTAATAAACCGCGTTTTTTCAGATGCACCAGCAGAATTGAAATCGCTGCTGGCGTAATACCTGAGATACGCGATGCTTGGCCAATGGTTTCAGGCTTATGGCTATTTAACTTAGCAATCACCTCATTTGAAAGCCCTGGAACCTCTTTATAATCAAGATTCAATGGCAAACCTGTGTTCTCATTGCGTACCGCTTTGTTGATCTCTTCCTGCTGACGTTGGATATAGCCAGAGTACTTCACTTGGATCTGTACTTGCTCGGCAGCGAGTGGATCGGCAAGCCCTGGACCAAAACCTTCAATCTGCATCAACTTGCTGTAATCCATTTCTGGACGACGCAGCAACTCTTCAAACGACGCTTCACGGGAGATCGGCGTGTTTAAATGCGGATTTAACACTGGCACCAATGGTGAATTTGGATGGATCCATTGGCTACGTAGACGTTGCAGCTCTAACTCGATCGATTCCATTTTTTCACTGAAAGAGGCCCAGCGGGCATCATCCACTAAACCCAGTTCACGGCCTTTTGCGGTTAAACGCAGATCGGCGTTGTCTTCACGCAGCAATAGGCGGTATTCGGCGCGGCTGGTAAACATACGGTAGGGTTCTTTAGTCCCTAAGGTTGATAAATCGTCAACCAATACACCTATGTAGGCTTCATCACGGCGAGGACACCAAGCTTCTTTACCCTGAACCTGCAGTGCAGCGTTCATCCCCGCGAGTAAACCTTGGGCTCCAGCTTCTTCGTAACCCGTGGTACCGTTGATTTGACCCGCGAAGAACAAGCCATTGATGGTTTTGGTTTCTAACGAGTTTTTAAGATCCCTTGGATCGAAATAATCGTACTCAATCGCATAACCAGGGCGAACAATCTCAGCATTTTCCATACCTTGGATCGAACGAACCAGATTTAGCTGCACATCGAAAGGCAAGCTGGTGGAAATACCGTTAGGGTAGATCTCGTTGGTGTTTAAGCCTTCGGGTTCGATAAAGATCTGGTGCGATGATTTATCTGAAAAACGGTGGATCTTGTCTTCGATAGAAGGGCAATAACGTGGACCAATCCCTTCGATCACGCCTGAATACATAGGGCTGCGATCTAAGCCACCACGAATAATATCGTGTGTCTTTTCATTGGTATGGGTGATCCAACAAGAAATTTGTTTCGGGTGATGGCTTACATCGCCCATAAACGACATCACAGGTAATGGCGTGTCGCCTTTTTGCTCTGTCATTTGGGTAAAATCGATGGTATTGGCATCGATACGCGGTGGCGTACCGGTTTTTAAACGGCCAACACGGATTGGTAACTCGCGTAAACGGTGGGCGAGTGCGATAGATGGTGGATCGCCAGCACGACCGCCACTGTAGTTTTCTAAACCAATGTGAATCTTACCACTGAGGAAAGTACCCGCGGTTAAGACCACTGCTGGTGCTTCGAAGGCTAAGCCCATTTGGGTCACTACGCCAACTACGCGATCGTTCTCAACAACCAGATCATCAACGGCTTGTTGGAAAATACGTAAGTTGGCTTGGTTTTGCAGAATATTTTGGATCTTCTGACGATATAAAGCGCGATCAGCCTGAGCACGAGTCGCTCTTACTGCAGGGCCTTTGCTCGAGTTTAGGGTTCTAAATTGGATCCCTGCATAGTCGGTTGCGATCGCCATTGCACCGCCTAAGGCATCGATTTCTTTTACCAGATGACCTTTGCCAATACCGCCGATCGCAGGGTTGCATGACATTTGGCCTAAAGTATCAAGATTATGCGTCAGCAATAATGTCTTAGATCCCATTCTTGCTGCAGCCAATGCGGCTTCAGTTCCGGCATGACCACCACCTACAACAATAACATCAAACCGTTCATGAAAATGCATGACCCTACCTTTAGTAACTTAAGAGACCCAACGTGAGCCGATCATTTTAGCATTTGCTTTGAATGAGGTGAATGATCATTTTTAGAAAATGGATCCATAGGATCGGGACTAATAGATCTTAAGATCTTTATATAGATCTTCTTATTATGTTTACTATTAGGATCGCATTTTCCTGTGGGTAAGCTTATTTTCTTATTTATATCAAACAGTAACGAGCTTTTATTCTTGTGATCTAGCCGAGATCTACTGCCAGAAAAGGTGGGGATAGATCGGCTATTTATCCACAAGGGGGATCTTTAAGCAGATCAGGTTGTGAATAGCACAGAGGTTGATCAGATCTAAATAATAGTTTATCCACAAAAATATACATTAAAGTAGTTTTTTGTGGATAAATAAGATCTAAACTGTGGGTGGTTTGGTATGTTTTCCAAGAGAGGATCTTAAATTTGATCTTGCCATTGTGCCAACCACGCTAAAGCTGGGTCTTCTGGCACTGGATCCTGTTGTACATCGATCTGGATCTTATCCACAATGACTTTTGCACCGCTGTATTCCAGCGCTTCAACTAACTTTTCTGGGCCTTGGCAAAAGGTGTCATAACTCGAATCGCCAACCGCACATAAGGCGAACTGAACTTGGGTCAGATCCGGTGTGTTTAGCAGCAGTTCTTTACTAAATGGCTGCAAATTGTCGGGCAGATCGCCGGCACCATGGGTCGACGAAACGATGATCCAAAGGGGATATGATTGCAATTCATCCAATGTTGGGCTCAAAAAGGTATCGACTTCATGGCCTAATGGAGTGAGCTGGGCCTGCATTTCATCCGCTATATATTCACTGCTGCCGAGGGTGGTGCCGACTAATATTGCGATCTTGGTCATTGTTACTGCTCTCTGTGGTCGTTAATTTCTATCATTTTTGGGGCTTACATCTACTTACAGTGTTTTGCTGTATAAATTTACTCACTATTGATTTGCAGTCTGCTAGTATCTTTGGCTGCAATCGAGGTTTTATACCTATGACTGTAAATTTTTATAACAATTATAATAGGATAACAGATGACTACTCCTGCCGATGCGCCAAAGTGGCCACGCCAAATACCCTATATTATTGCCAGTGAAGCGTGTGAGCGTTTCAGTTTTTATGGCATGCGCAACATTCTAACACCATTCTTGATGACGGCACTTTTGCTCTCTATTCCCGAAGATCTTCGCGGAGCTGTAGCCAAGGATGTGTTCCACTCGTTCGTAATTGGGGTGTATTTTTTCCCCTTACTCGGTGGTTGGATTGCAGATAGATTCTTTGGTAAGTACAACACGATTCTGTGGTTAAGCTTACTTTACTGTGTGGGCCATGCGTTCTTGGCGATTTTTGAGCACAGTGTGCAAGGCTTTTACACTGGCTTATTTTTAATTGCCTTAGGTTCAGGCGGGATTAAGCCTTTAGTTTCTTCGTTTATGGGCGATCAGTTTGATCAGAGCAACAAGTCTTTGGCGCAAAAAGCCTTCGATATGTTCTATTTTACGATCAACTTCGGTTCCTTCTTCGCATCCTTATCTATGCCATTGTTACTCAAGAATTTTGGCGCTGCAGTGGCTTTCGGGATCCCCGGAGTGTTGATGTTTATCGCCACGGTATTTTTCTGGTTAGGTCGCAAACGTTATGTGCATATGCCACCAGAGCCTAAGGATCCCCATGGATTTTTACCTGTGATCCGCAGCGCCTTGCTTACTAAGGTCGAAGGCAAAGCCAATATCGGTTTAGTGTTAGCCCTAATTGGTGGTGTTTCAGCCGCTTATGCGCTGGTGAATATTCCGACCCTAGGGATTGTGGCTGGTTTGTGTAGCGCTATGGTGCTGCTGATGGGATTTGTTGGCCTTGGGGCGTCATTGCAGCTTGAGCGCGCGAGAGGGCTTCATCCTGATGCGGCCGTGGATGGCGTACGTTCAGTGCTGCGTATTTTAGTGTTGTTCGCCTTAGTGACGCCATTTTGGTCATTGTTCGATCAAAAGGCGTCGACCTGGATTTTGCAGGCTAACGATATGGTTAAACCTTCGTGGTTTGAACCGGCGATGATGCAGGCATTAAACCCACTGTTAGTGATGCTATTGATCCCATTTAATAACTTCGTGTTATATCCTGCGATTGAGCGTATGGGCGTGAAATTAACTGCACTTCGTAAAATGGGGACGGGGATCGCGATCACTGGCTTAAGCTGGATTGTGGTTGGGACGATTCAGTTGATGATGGACGGTGGCTCGGCGTTATCTATCTTCTGGCAGATCTTACCCTATGCCTTACTGACCTTTGGTGAAGTATTAGTTTCGGCGACGGGTTTAGAATTTGCCTACAGCCAAGCACCTAAGGCTATGAAGGGCACTATTATGAGTTTTTGGACCTTATCGGTTACCGTCGGTAACCTTTGGGTATTACTCGCCAATGTGAGTGTAAAAAGCCCTGCGGTGACGGAACAAATTATTCAAACCGGGATGAGTGTGACGGCATTCCAAATGTTCTTCTTTGCGGGATTTGCGATCTTGGCGGCGGTCATCTTCGCGCTCTATGCTAGGTCCTATCAAATGCAGGACCATTATCGCCAAGTCTAGATAAACCATTTAAGACAAAGCGCTTTTAAATAAAAAAATCAGCCCCTAAGCGAACTTAGTGGGCTGATTTTTTTATGGCGTGTTTAACTAACCGCTAAAGCGAAATTATTTGCCGATACAGAATGAGCTGAAAATTTTGCCCAGTAGATCGTCTGAGGTGAAGCGGCCGGTGATTTCAGACAGGGCTAATTGCGCCATTCTCAGTTCTTCCGCTAACAGTTCGCCTGCGAGGTAAATCTCTAATTGTTCTTTACCGAGTTGTAGATGGCTTGCGGCAACATCTAATGCTTCGAGGTGGCGGCGACGGGCGATAAAGCCACCTTCGAGATTACTCTGATAGCCCATCAAGGATTTAAGGTGTTGCTTTAATTCCTCGACGCCTAGACCGGTTTTGGCCGAGATCCTATACACGCTGTAACCTTTTTCTTCGGTCATCGCGAGGTTTTCACCGGTGAGATCGGCCTTATTGCGGACAACGGTCACGCCTAAATTGGCGGGCAGGCGATTGATAAAATCGGGCCAAATATCGTGGGGATCGACCGCATCCGTGGTGGTGCCATCGACCATAAATAACACCCGATCGGCGCTGTTGATTTCGTTCCACGCGCGTTCTATACCGATTTGTTCAACCGTATCTGTGGTGTCGCGCAGGCCTGCGGTGTCGATAATATGCAGTGGCATACCATCTAAATGGATGTGTTCGCGTAATACGTCACGGGTGGTGCCTGCAATTTCGGTGACAATCGCTGACTCTTTACCTGCGAGCGCATTAAGTAGGCTAGATTTTCCGGCATTGGGACGACCAGCAATCACCACTTTCATTCCTTCGCGGATAATCGAGCCTTGCTTAGCACTGGCTTGCACGGCGCTGAGTTTGTCGATGATTTTGTAGAGTGCGTTGGCAATTTTACCATCACTTAAAAAGTCGACTTCTTCATCGGGGAAATCAATCGCTGCCTCGACGTATAAACGCAGATGGGTGACTTGATCCACCAGCTCATGGACTTCCTTCGAAAACTCACCTTGCAGTGATTGCAGCGCGCTTTTGGCGGCTTGCTCACTGGTGGCATCGATAAGGTCGGCAATGGCTTCGGCCTGGGTTAAGTCAAGCTTGTCGTTCATAAAGGCCTGTTCGCTAAACTCGCCTGGTTTGGCGATGCGAATACCTTCGACTTCTAATACGCGCTTGATCAGCATATCGAGGACGATTTGACCACCGTGGCCCTGCAGCTCTAATACATCTTCACCAGTGAAGGAATTAGGGCCTTTAAAAAACAGGGCGATACCTTGGTCTATCACTTGGCCTGAAGCATTTTTAAAGTCGCAGTAATCGGCGTAACGGGGTTTAGGTAAATGACCCAATACGGCCATGGCCACATCGGTTGCCTTATCACCAGAGATACGAATGATACCCACGCCGCCCCGTCCGGGCGCGGTGGCCTGTGCCACGATAGTGTCAGTTGTCACGGAAATACCCATTAATTCGATCAAATCATCTAAAGGAAAAGGCGGCTCATTAAGCCGCCTTTTTGCATATGCTGAGCCGTTAGCTCTTATCTAGCGCTTGGGCTTATTTTAAGCCTTTTTTCTCTAGACCTGCATAAATAATCTTCTGCTGGATGATGGCAACAATGTTACCCACTAACCAGTACAGTACTAGACCCGATGGGAACCACAGGAAGAATACGGTAAAGATCACTGGCATCCATTGCATCATCTTCACTTGCATTGGGTCCATGGTCGGTGCAATGGGTTGCATTTTTTGCATCACAAACATAGATACACCCATCAGCAACGGCAGAATGTAGTATGGATCTTGTACCGATAAGTCGTGGATCCATAACATAAATGGCGCGTGACGCAGCTCGAAACTTTCTAACAATACCCAGTACAAGGCAATGAAGATTGGCATCTGTAGCAGGATCGGTAAACAGCCACCCATAGGGTTCACTTTTTCCTTCTTGTACAGTTCCATCATGGCTTGACCCATCTTTTGACGGTCATCGCCGAAGCGTTCTTTTAGATCCTGCAGTTTTGGCTGTAGGTTACGCATCTTCGCCATTGAGGTGTACTGCGCTTTAGTCAGCGGGAACAGTAAACCACGAACGGTTAAGGTGATCAGAATAATCGCCACACCCCAGTTACCCACAAAGGATTGATAGAACATCAATAACCAGTGGATAGGGACGGCTAACCACCAAAGGAAACCGTAATCAACAACGAGGTTTAAGGTATCTGATAACGCAGATAGCGCTTTTTGATCCTTAGGACCAACATAAAACTGTGAGCTAATTTCTTGAGTCGCACCTGGTGCGATATCGTATACCGCGCCACGGAAACCAATGTTAGCTAAACCGCCAGCACTGACACTCGAGAAAATGGTGTTGCTATCGGTTGCTGGTGGGATCCAAGCCGATACGAAGTAATGTTGCAGCATAGCCGCCCAACCACCGAGAGTCGGTTGATTGAGGTTGCTCTTGCTCATATCTTCAAACTTGTACTTCTCGTAACGTACATCTTGAGTCGAGAACGCTGCGCCACGGTAAGTTGGCATCATCATGCTGCTTTCAGATGGCTTGATGGTCTGTTTAATCTGACCGTACATCTGAACTTGCAATGGAGCAGCTGAGGTGTTGTTGATTTTGTAATCGATATCAACGTTAAACTTGCCACGATGGAAGACAAACACTTTTGTGTAAGTCACACCGTTATCAGCCACATAGGTCAGTGGTACTTCTAAGGTGTCTTGGCCATCGGCTAAGGTAAATTCAGTTTTGCTGGCGGCAAATGCGGCGCGACCTTTAGCACTGCTATCGATACCATCACGGCCAATCAGGCCACTCTGAGCGATATAGGTGAAATCTTTGGTTTGCTCAAGCAAAACAAATGGCTGGTCTTTACCCTGTTCCAGTTTGTGTGAAACCAGAGCTGCAAAAACGATGTCACCACCCACTGGGTTGATTTGTACATCGAGCTGATCGGTTTTAACTGTAATCAGATTTTGCGTTGCCGTTAAGGCTGCTGGCACACCTGTGTCTGCTTCTGGAACATCAGCACTATGATTTGTGGTTGCATTCGCCACTACAGACGATTCGGTTGCAACGGGTTTTGGAGCTTTGTCTGCTTGCCACTGTTGCCACAGCAAAAAGCTGACAAACAGTAGTCCTATTAGCAATATATTGCGTTGAGATTCCATAGCCTATTTATTACACCTGTCATTTTTAGGGGGGACGGGATCACTACCGCCGGGATGCAAAGGGTGACATTTTAATATGCGTTTCAATGCAAACCAACAACCTTTCGCGGTTCCGTGCACTTTTATTGCCTCAATGGCGTAATGCGAGCATGTGGGATTGAAACGACATCGAGGCCCTAAGAGGGGGCTGATGAAGATTTGATAGCCACGAATAAACGTGGTTGCTAGCCATTGTAGCGGCGACTGAGTTTGCGCCATAGCTTTTCTATCAACTTGTTGATCTCTGCATTTTCCATTTCCATCACCCCATTTCTGACCAGCACAACAATATCAAGGTGAGGGATGTCGTGTTGATTGAGGCGAAAACTATCTCTGATAACTCGCTTAATGCGATTACGCTGATTGGCGCGTTTTACATAGCGTTTAGCTACAGTAAGACCCAAACGCGGATGTTGTTCCGAATTAGGAATAGCAAGCAGAGTGATTTCAGCAGAAGAAGCTTTGATGGGATTGGAGAATACAGATTTAAATTGCGCGGGAGTTAGCAAGCGTAACTCCCGCGTAAAGGTATAGCTAGTCAACTAGTTACCTACTTAACTTATTAAGCAGATAAACGAGCGCGACCTTTCGCACGACGACGTGCAAGCACCTTACGGCCGCCTGCAGTAGCCATACGAGCGCGGAAGCCGTGAGAACGCTTGCGCTTCAGGTTGCTAGGTTGAAAAGTACGTTTACTCATGATGGCAATCCGTCTTTGTTATAAGTGAACATATCCTTATCTCTGGTGACAGAGGTAAGGGTAAAAAAGAGGCCGAATTGTAATCACTTTACCTGTCCCCGTCAACAACGAAAGTCAGCAAGTGGCTTATTTCTGCCCGTGTATCCTTTGATCAATTTCCCGCATACACCAGAAGATGTGGATAACTCTGTGTATTGGCACTACATGTAGTAGTGAAGGGGATCTATCAAGAGATCAAAGGGGCGCCATTATAGATCAATGTGGATCGCTTAATAAAGCGGGATTTGCCCTATTTGTTGAATAAAAGGATCGAATTTGATCTTTGATGATCGGGGATATCTCCATAGAATGATCTTGTTGGGGATAATTATTTTTTAAGGATAGCGATCATTGAGATCTCGCTATAGAATACACCTCTTTTTGATGATCTTTTGGGGATAACTTAGTGGCGGTTTCACTTTGGCAACAATGTATCGGAAGACTGCAAGACGAGCTTTCTGCTCAGCAGTTCAGTATGTGGATCAGACCGTTACAAGCCGAAATGGATGGAGATACTTTGGTGCTTTATGCGCCTAACCGCTTCGTGCTCGATTGGGTTAGGGATAAGTACATCAATATCATTAATCAGTTTTTTACTGAGCAAATGGGTAATGATGCACCTAAGTTACGCTTCGATATCGGTAGCCGTCCGTCAGCGAAAAAGCCCGAGCCAGCCCCAGTTGCGGCTGTGCGTGTGCCTAATCCCCAAACCAAAGCCTCTGTAGGGACTTCATTTAATACTACTGAGCCTGTTGGTAACGCTAATCATCGCAGCAATATCAATCCCACTTACCAATTCGACAACTTCGTCGAGGGTAAGTCTAACCAACTCGGTAAAGCGGCTGCACTACAGGTTGCTGAAAATCCGGGTGGTGCCTATAACCCACTGTTCCTTTATGGTGGTACGGGTTTAGGTAAGACCCACTTATTACATGCAGTGGGTAACGGCATCATCAAAAATAATCCCGATGCGAAAGTCGTGTATATGCACTCAGAACGTTTTGTGCAAGACATGGTGAAAGCGCTGCAAAACAATGCGATCGAAGAGTTCAAACGTTATTACCGCAGTGTCGATGCCCTGTTTATCGACGATATTCAATTCTTCGCCAATAAAGACAGATCGCAGGAAGAATTTTTCCATACCTTTAACGCGCTGCTCGAAGGTAATCATCAGATCATCTTGACATCGGATCGTTATCCCAAAGAGATCGACGGGGTAGAGGACAGATTAAAATCTCGCTTTGGTTGGGGCTTAACGGTTGCGATTGAACCGCCAGAGCTTGAAACCCGTGTGGCGATTTTGATGCGTAAAGCTCAGGAGAGCGGTATCAATCTTCCCGACGAAGTCGCCTTCTTTATTGCTAAGCGCTTACGCTCAAACGTTCGCGAGTTAGAAGGCGCGTTAAACCGGGTTATCGCCAACGCTAACTTTACTGGCCGCCCAATTACCATTGATTTTGTGCGTGAAGCCCTGCGTGACCTCTTGGCACTGCAGGAAAAATTAGTCACTATAGACAACATTCAGAAAACCGTAGCTGAATACTACAAAATCAAGATGGCTGATATGTTGTCTAAGCGTCGTTCGCGCAGTGTTGCGCGCCCTAGACAAGTGGCCATGGCGTTATCCAAAGAATTAACTAACCAGAGCTTGCCGGAAATTGGTGATGCCTTTGGTGGTCGAGATCACACCACAGTGTTACATGCCTGTCGTAAGATTGCTCAGCTACGGGAAGAGAGTCACGACATTAAAGAAGATTATGCTAACTTGATTAGAACCTTATCTTCTTAAAATCAAGGAATTTGGACACTATGAAATTTTCAATTGATAGGGACGCCCTATTAAAGCCGCTTCAATTGGTTTGTGGTGCGGTAGAAAGACGCCATAACTTGCCTATTTTGGCAAATCTCCTTGTAGAAGTTAGTGGGCACTCACTCAAAATGACAGGTACCGACCTCGAAGTTGAGTTGGTGGGCCAGGCGGTCGTTCATGGTGATATCGAAGAAGGTCGTACTACAGTTCCAGCTAAGAAGCTGTTAGACATAGTTAAATCCTTACCCGAACAAAGCGAGCTTAAGGTCGAGCAGCAAGATAACAAATGGTTATTGCGCTCAGGCCGTAGCCGTTTCTCGCTGGCAACCCTGCCCGCAGAAGAATACCCCAATGTGGAAGCCTTTCAGGCGGAAATCGAGTTCTCTCTTAAGCAGGGTGTGCTGAAGTCACTGATAGACGCGACTCAGTTTTCGATGGCGAACCAAGACGTTCGTTACTATCTGAATGGTTTATTACTCGAAACCGAAGGTAATGTGCTGCGTGCCATTGCCACCGACGGTCACCGCTTAGCCTTAAGCCACAGAACCATAGATGCACAATTACCTGAAAAACAAGTGATTGTGCCCCGTAAAGGCGTGATGGAAATGGCGCGCTTGTTGGAAGCCGATGATTTAGATATCGCAATTGCCATTGGCGATAATGCGATTCGTGCGACCACCAGCACTACAGTTTTTACCAGTAAATTAGTCGATGGTCGTTTCCCTGATTATCGCCGTGTGTTACCGAAAGGTGGTGATAAAATCGTTATCGCCAGCCGTAACCACTTCAAGCAAGCCTTAAACCGTGCTTCTATTTTATCGAATGAGAAGTTCCGCGGTGTACGCATTCAGTTAGAAGCGGGATTACTGAAAATCACCGCCAATAACCCAGAGCAGGAAGAAGCGGAAGAAATCATCGATGTGGATTACAACAATCAGCCACTCGAAATTGGTTTCAACGTCAGTTACTTATTGGATGTGTTAAACAACCTTAAGTCCGATGATGTGCGTATCACCCTAATCGATGGTAACTCGAGTGCTTTATTGGAAAACCACTTGGAAGAAGATTCCATGTATGTGGTTATGCCGATGCGCTTATAGTATTCCATTGCCTACTTTGTGCCATACGCCGCTTTTTAGCGGCGTATATGTCTTCAAGCCTTATCCCTTGTTGCCTTATTTACTCGAATGGATGTGAATTGCGGTATGATGACTGTTCTGAGTCTTGGCCTAAGCCGTCGATGCGGTTTGATGAGTAACGCATGAGTCTTATCCGTCTTAATATTGATTCTTTTCGCAATATTCAATTGGCGCAGCTGAGCCCGACTGCAGGGATCAATCTGATTTACGGTCAAAACGGCAGTGGCAAAACCAGCATACTCGAGGCTATTTACTTTCTCGGCATGGGGCGTTCGTTTCGCAGTCATTTATCCCAACGAGTGATCAATAACGAACAGGATAAGTTAACCCTGTTTGCGACCTTAAATTTGCCCCGTGGCGACAGTAAAATCGGCTTGCGACGTTTCCGTAGTGGCGAAACCGAAGTCAAAATCGACGGGGAAAAGGTGAAAAGGCTATCGACATTAGCCGAAACCTTACCCATCCAAGTGATCACGCCGGAAAGCTTTTCGCTCCTGTTTGAAGGTCCTAAATCCCGTCGGCAATTTATCGATTGGGGCGCCTTTCATTCTGACCCGCAGTTTTATGCGGCATGGGTGAACGTGAGACGGGTTCTAAAGCAACGAAATCAACTGCTTAGAAATAATTCTTCCTATGATCAAATCCAATATTGGGATAGGGAGTTTGTCCGTTATACCGAGCAGGTCACAGAAATACGAAACCGTTATGTAGACTCGTTAAATGAGCTACTTAAGGGTATAATCGGGGAGTTTTTACCGCAGGTAGATGTTAAGGTTTCATTTACTCGCGGCTGGGATAGCAAAACGGATTTTGCACAACTTCTCGAATCCCAATATCCCAGAGATTTGGCTACGGGTCATACCGTCAGCGGTCCCCATAAAGCTGACCTCAGACTTCGTGTAGGTAGTTTACCGGCGCAGGATGCCCTGTCCCGTGGTCAATTGAAATTATTAGTCTGTGCACTGCGTATTGCACAGGGAAAGTTGCTCAAACAACAAATAGATAAACACAGTATTTATCTTGTGGATGATCTTCCATCCGAGTTGGATGCACAGCATAGGCAGCTATTGCTTAAGCAGCTAGTGGACACTGGTGCACAAGTGTTTGTCACTGCCATTGAGCCTGCAGCAATAGTCGATTCGTTACACACTCCTCCCAGTAGGATGTTCCATGTGGAACAGGGACGTGTAACGGTAATTGAATAACCATTGAGAGAATAATATGTCAGAGAATAGTTACGATTCTTCGAGTATTAAGGTCCTTAAGGGCCTTGATGCAGTACGTAAGAGACCTGGGATGTATATTGGTGACACCGACGACGGTACGGGTCTACATCATATGGTGTTCGAAGTAGTCGATAACTCTATCGATGAAGCCTTAGCCGGCCATTGTACTGATATCACTATTACTATCCATGTGGATGGCTCGGTCTCCGTTCGCGACGACGGCCGTGGTATTCCTGTGGCGATTCACCCGGAAGAAGGCGTGTCTGCCGCCGAGGTGATCATGACCGTACTGCACGCGGGTGGTAAGTTCGACGATAACTCTTATAAAGTGTCAGGTGGTCTGCACGGCGTGGGTGTGTCGGTAGTTAACGCGTTGTCTAAAAAGCTGCAGTTAACCATTCGCCGCGAAGGTAAAGTCCACGAGCAGTTTTATACCCACGGTGTACCTGACGAGCCAATCAAAGTGATCGGCGATGCGACTAAAACTGGTACTGAAATCCGTTTCTGGCCAAGTGAAGAAACCTTCAGCGATGTTGAGTTCCACTTCGAGATTCTGGCCAAGCGCGTGCGCGAACTGTCATTCCTCAACTCAGGCGTGGGTATCCGCTTAGTCGACGAGCGTGACAATAAGAATGAATTCTTTAAATACGAAGGCGGTATCAGCGCATTCGTTGATTACCTGAACCGTAATAAAACGCCAGTAAACAAAGACGTATTCCACTTTATGCAAGAGCGTGAAGATGGCATTACCGTTGAAGTGGCGATGCAGTGGAACGATGGTTACCAAGAAAGCATTTTCTGTTTTACCAACAACATTCCACAGCGTGATGGTGGTACTCACTTAGCGGGTTTCCGTAGTGCGTTGACACGTAACCTCAACAACTATATGGAAAACGAAGGCTATAACAAGAAAGGCAAAACTAACGCGACAGGCGATGACGCCCGCGAAGGTTTAACGGCCGTGATTTCAGTTAAAGTGCCTGATCCTAAGTTCAGCTCGCAAACCAAAGACAAGTTAGTGTCTAGCGAAGTGAAAGCCGCGGTTGAACAAACCATGGGTGAGAAGCTAAATGACTATCTGCTGGAGAATCCTGCCGATGCTAAGTTAATCGTCGGTAAGATTGTCGATGCGGCTCGTGCCCGTGAAGCGGCGCGTAAAGCCCGTGAAATGACCCGTCGTAAAGGCGCACTCGATTTAGGTGGTTTGCCAGGTAAGCTGGCGGATTGCCAAGAGAAAGACCCTGGTCTTTCTGAAATCTACATAGTGGAAGGGGACTCTGCTGGCGGTAGCGCTAAGCAGGGACGTAACCGTAAGAACCAAGCGATTCTGCCACTGAAAGGTAAAATCTTAAACGTTGAGAAAGCGCGTTTCGATAAAATGCTTTCTTCTCAAGAGGTTGCAACGCTAATTACGGCACTTGGCTGTGGTATTGGTCGCGACGAATACAACCCAGATAAGACGCGTTACCACAACATCATCATCATGACGGATGCTGACGTCGACGGCTCGCACATTCGTACCTTGCTGTTGACCTTCTTCTTCCGCCAAATGCCTGAGCTGATTGAACGTGGTTATGTGTATATTGCTCAGCCGCCTTTATTCAAAGTGAAGAAAGGTAAGCAAGAACAATATCTCAAAGACGAAGCAGCACTGACTCAATATCTGACCACTCAAGCGTTAGATGGTACTAGCATTTACCCATCTCAAGGTGCGCCAGGTATGTCGGGTGAACCATTAGAGCGTTTAGTGACTCAGTATCGTGAAGTGGAAGCGATTGTGGCCCGTTTAGAGCAACGTTACCCAACGCAGATCACCAACCGCATGCTTTATCATCCAATGATCAACAACGAAATGTTGGCGGATGAAGGCAAGATGAAGGAATGGATCGACGCCTTTATCCATGAGCTGGTGGAATTAGAAAATAGCGGTGTGTTGTATTCTGGTGAGCCTGTACTCGATCCTGAGCGTAAAGTGTATCTGCCGAAGATCACTATCCGTAAACACGGTATCGATACACACTACCTGTTCAGCTACGACTTCTTCCAATCAACTGATTACCAACGCATTGGTAAGTTAGGTGCGGCGCTCGAAGGCCTGATTGAAGTCGGTGGTTATGTACAGCGTGGCGACCGTGTGAAGGAAGTGGGTAGCTTCATTGAAGCGTTAGATTGGACCATCGGCGAAGCCAAGCGTGGCCTCTACATCCAACGCTATAAAGGATTGGGTGAGATGAATCCTGAGCAATTGTGGGAAACCACGATGGATCCTGAATCGCGCCGCATGCTGCAAGTGACGATTGATGATGCCGTTGGTGCGGATCAGCTGTTCACTTGTTTGATGGGCGACCAAGTGGAACCACGCCGTGACTTTATCGAAGCCAACGCGCTGAACGTGGCTAACTTAGACGTTTAACATCTATATCGTTAGCTATTGATAAAAAAGGGAAAGCTTAGCTTTCCCTTTTTGTTTGGTAGAAAATTATCTATCAACACCAGCTTCGTCGATGTCCACTATTTCAGTCTCGGCTTTGGCGGCTTGTATCCAGGCCTGCATTTCCGGCTGGCTCACAATAAATTCCATATAAGCTCGACTCGCTTGGGAGACTTCAATCTCATAGGTGAAGAAGCGCATCACAACTGGCGCAAACATCATATCGGCTATCGACCACTTGCCAAATAGCCAAGTGCCTTGGGCGGTGGCAAACTCTGCCATTTGCTGTGACCAGATATTGTCGATGCGGGCAATATCCTGCAACACGGCAGGGCTTAATTCGACATAACGATGGGCGCGGATATTCATCGGCAGGGCATTTCGTAGGGCATGAAAACCTGAATGCATTTCACAGGCGAAGGAGCGAGCCTTAGCTTTTTGTTTCGGGTCTTGTGGCCAGGCAGAGCCTGAAAGATAAGTATCGTTGATATATTCGCAAATCGACAGCGAATCCCAAACCGTAATATTTCCATCGATGAGTGTTGGAACTTTTAGGGTAGGCGAAATGGATTTGAGCCGCTGATAAAAGCTCTCGGTATCGAGTTGCAATAGCACTTCATCGAACTGAACACCTGATTTTGCAGCCATTAACCAAGCGCGGAGCGACCAGCTAGAGTAGTTTTTATTGCCAATGTAGAGTTCCATTTTCACCTTCCTGTTTGGGGTTGTGCTTATCAATATAGGCGCTTGTACTTTGCATGACTAACGAATAGATTTGATGTCATCTATCAGCAAAATGAATAGATAGACTGACCTCAGATAGGAAATATTATGGAAATAGAAGCGCTGCGCAGCTTTGTGGCTTTTGTCGATACAGGGAGTTTTACCCGTGCGGCAATGCAAACCTATAAGACTCAATCTGCCGTCAGTATGCAAATGAAGCGCTTAGAGCAAGAGTTGGGAAAAACGCTCTTTGTAAAAGAGGGGCGAAACTTAGTCTTATCTACCGAAGGCCAACGTTTTGGTTTGTACGCTAAGCAATTACTGCAATTGCACGATGAGACTGTCACTACCATTAAGCAGACCCAAGTCGGCACACAATTGTATTTGGGCTGTCCAGATGACTATGTCGAATCCGTGTTGCCGCGGATAGTGACGTTGTTACATGGTCACATTAAGCAACTCGATCTTCAAATTACCTGCGCCTCGAGCCAAAAGCTGCGGATCATGCTGGATTCTGGGCAGCTCGATGCGGCGATAGTGACTCGTTTGCCCGAGTCCGATGAAGGCTACTTATTACAAACCTCGAAAGGCGTTTGGGTGAGCGCGAATGGTTCGAACTTGAGTGATGCCGATCCCTTACCTATAGCGCTATTCCAAAAGGACTGTAAATTCCATATCGCGGCGTTAGATGGATTGATGAAGCAAGATAGGCATTATCAGTTGTTAGCCTGTAGCAGCAGTGCTGCGGCTCTTAAAGCGATAGTGGCTAAGGATTTGGCCATTAGTGCCATGGCCGAATGCAGTGTATCGGCACCGCTGAATATTATCGATTCTGAAACTCTTCCAGCCTTGCCTGTGGTCGCCGTCGCACTGGTTATTTCCGCTAAAGCTTATTCACCAATCAATGCGGAGTTGGCCAAGCAAATTGCGCGGGCCTATCAAGGCTACTTGGAATAAGGTTTCACGTGAAACATTTGATTTGATAATGCAGCCTTAAGCCTAGGTACATATAGTAAAGCTGCGCGTAATACATGATGCGACCACTAGTATATGAACTACAATGGACTGATAATTATGCAGGGTCAGTTAACTCAGCTCTTATAGGTTGGAACGTCTTGATTAAGTCCATATTTAATAAAATTTTTAATATCCGCGAAGAGACAACACTGGAGCGACCTAAAAGCTTTAGTCAAACCGATCTCAGTAAATCGTTGGACAAAGTTTCAGCCCCTAAACGCCAAGAAGAACCCGTTGATACCGTGGTGAGTATTGACCTCGCGGCACTGTTTTACAGCCTGTTGTTTCCCGCCAGAACCAAAGATGCTGGTGGCGTTGCCAATAACCTTGAGCGGCGCGTCATGGCTGAAATAGAGCTCGCCTTAGCATCGCCACAAGTGATAGCAGAAAAGGTGCTTAAGCTTCCCTCAAAGGTTTTAGAATTAGACCGTAAATTAGCTGAGCCACAGTTTGATACTAAGGACTTGTTGGCGTTAATCGAGAAAGATCCCTTACTAAGCGTCGAAGTGCTTAAGTTGTGTAACTCACCAGCCTTTAAGCGTGGAGATAGAGAGGTCACAAGCCTGCAGCAGGCTTTAGTGCAGCTCGGCCGTGAACAGTTACGCCGCTTTGTGACGAGCTGCCTAGTGCGTGAAATGCTCGATATTAAACCCATTTATTTTCGGCGCTTTGGTGCCGAAATTTGGCGTCATTCGATGCAGGTTGCCTTTTTAACCAGCGAACTGAGTGAAGAAGATAGAGACACGGCATTCCTATTAGGATTACTGCATGATGTGGGTAAGCTCGCCATCTTTAAAATGTTGCTCGATGCCTTTGTGCAAGCAGAGCCTGGGGAGCAGCCAAATTCTTGGTTATTCCGACAAGTGATGACAGCCAAATCACTCACCTTAAGTGCTTTGTTGGCAAAGCATTGGCAATTGCCAAGTACCTTTGAAACCGAGCTGGATAAATTAGCCCATGTCCACACTCGGCCGAATGAGGGAATTGCCGCTGTGGTTTGGCGCGCCAATATCATCAGTGAGGTTTCGATGTTGCAGCAAGCGGGTAAACTGCCTGCTGGTATGTTGAGCAACTTGTTAGCCTTGGTTGGACTCGAGCCAGCTCAATTCGAAGCGTTGCACGAGAAACTTCAGCAGTTTTAATATATTGCAGCCAATAAAAAACGCGCTATATGCGCGTTTTTTATTAAGACTCTAACGTGCGACTTACTGGAGCAGAGAAATATCCGCTACATGTAAGAACTGTTCACGTAGGTTATTTAGCAGAGCTAAGCGGTTGTTTTTCAATGCTTCGTCATCCGCCATAACCATCACGTCTTCGAAGAACTGGTCAACGCTTTCACGCAAGCTCGCCAGCAGTGTTAATGCCTGTTGGTAATCAGCATTAGCGAACAGCGGAGCGAGTTGAGGCTGCAGTTCGGCAAGCTTAGCGGCTAATGCTTGTTCTGCGGCTTCGGCTAACAGAGCTGAGTTAATCGCGGTAGGTAATTCGCCTTCCACTTTCGCCAGAATGTTAGATACACGCTTATTCGCCGCTGCCAGAGCGCTAGAGGCTTCTAAGCTTCTGAAATGTGACACCGCATTGATACGGCTATCAAAATCAGCTGGGCGAGTTGGGCGGCGTGCTAATACGGCGAGGATCACGTCAACCTCGATACCTTTATCTTGGTACCAAGCACGGAAACGCGCCATTAGGAACTCAAGCACTTCATCGCTTGCATTCGCGTTGCTTAAGTTAGTGCCATGGAGTTCTTGAGCCTTAGCAATCAGGGTCACTAAGTCCAGTGGCAACTTGTTCTCAACGATAATGCGTAGCACACCGATAGCGGCACGGCGCAGTGCGAATGGGTCGGCAGCGCCCTTAGGTGCCTGACCAATACCGAAGATACCGACTAAGGTATCGAGTTTATCCGCTAAGGCTACTGCGCAAGATACAGCTGCAGTCGGAACTGTATCGCCAGAGAATTTGGGCTTGTATTGCTCTTCCATGGCTAAGGCGACGGCTTCAGTTTCACCATCTAGGCGGGCGTAATGCATGCCCATGGTGCCTTGAGTATCGGTAAACTCCATCACCATATTGGTCATTAAGTCAGTTTTAGACAATAAACCAGCGCGCGCTGCATCAACGGCGTTAGCGCCAGTTTGCTCGGCAATAAAGGCGGCTAGGGCAGAGATACGAGTGACTTTGTCTTTTAAGGTACCGAGTTGTTGTTGGAACAAGACGGTCTCAAGACTCGGTAAACGTGATTCGAGCGTGTGCTTTTTGTCGGTATTGAAGAAGAACTCGGCATCGGCCAAGCGTGGACGAACCACCTTCTCGTTACCCGCAATGATTTGTGCCGGATCTTTTGATTCTATGTTCGCGACAAAGATGAAGTTTGGCAGTAATTTGCCAGCATCATCGAATACAGGGAAGTATTTCTGATCGCCCTTCATCGTATAAACCAAGGCTTCTGAAGGTACGTTTAAGAACTTCTCTTCAAAGCTTGCGGTTAATACGACTGGCCATTCAACCAAAGAGGTGACTTCTTCAAGCAGGTCATCTTCGATATCGGCGGTGCCACCAATCTTAGCGGCCGCTTTTTCGGCATCGGCTTTGATTAAGGCTTTACGGCTTTCGTAATCGGCGATGACTTTACCTTTTTCTTTCAGTAGCGTCAGGTAGTTGTCTGCATGGTCAAGCTCGAAGCCTGTACCCATAAAGCGATGGCCACGAACATTGCGTGCCGATTGAATGCCGAGTAATTCACCTTCGATTAACTCACTGCCTAACAGCATAGTGGCGGTGTGAACAGGGCGAATGAATTGTGTCTTGCTGCTTCCCCAGCGCATTGGCTTAGGAATCGGTAACTTATCCAGCGCACGTTGCGCTATAGCTGCGATTAAGCTCTTGGTTTCAACGCCTTCAACCTTAGCGTTGTAAACCAGCCATTCACCTTTATCGGTGACTAAGCGTTCAGCTTGGTCAACGGTGATACCGTTACCACGTGCCCAGCCTTCTGCGGCTTTCGTTGGTTTACCTTCACCGTCGAAGGCCGAGCTTACTGCTGGGCCGCGTTTTTCAACAACTTTATCGGCTTGAGCAAGTGCCAGTTCGGTTACGTTAATCGCCAGACGACGTGGCGCTGCATACCAAACGGCAGATTTAAATGCTAAATCGGCTTTAGTCAGTTCTTCGGTAAAGTTCGCTAAGAAAGACTCAGCCAGTTTACGCAGCGCCTTTGGCGGCAGTTCTTCAGTGCCTAACTCGATGAGTAAGTTTTCAAAATTCATGTGTTACCTCTACTTACACATTGGGAAGCCAAGCGCTTCGCGTGCCTGATAATAGGATTCAGCAACGGCTTTAGCCATGGTACGAACGCGCAGGATATAACGCTGACGTTCAGTCACTGAAATGGCGTGGCGTGCATCGAGCAGGTTGAAGGCGTGAGAGGCTTTCATCACTTGCTCATAGGCGGGTAGAGGTAATGGTTTTTCAAGCGACAATAAATGCTGACACATTTTTTCGCATTGATCGAACAGGGCAAACATAAAGTCGACGTCTGCGTGTTCAAAGTTATAGGTTGATTGCTCAACTTCGTTTTGGTGGAACACATCGCCGTAGGTGATGCGACCCATAGGGCCATCGGTCCATACTAGGTCATACACGCTATCTACACCTTGAATATACATAGCGAGACGTTCTAAACCGTAGGTGATTTCACCGGTGACAGGGCTACACTCTAGACCACCGACTTGTTGGAAGTAAGTAAACTGAGTCACTTCCATGCCGTTTAACCAGACTTCCCAACCTAGACCCCAAGCACCTAATGTTGGTGATTCCCAGTTGTCTTCCACAAAACGGATATCATGGATTTGTGTATCAATACCAAGGGCTTGCAGAGAACCTAAATAGAGTTCTTGGATATTATCCGGTGACGGTTTTAACACGACTTGGAATTGGTAGTAGTGCTGCAGACGGTTTGGGTTTTCACCGTAACGGCCGTCGGTAGGGCGGCGCGATGGCTGCACATAGGCACTGCTCATTGGCTCAGGCCCTAAAGAGCGTAGGAACGTTTGTGGGTGGAATGTACCTGCACCGACTTCCATATCTAGAGGTTGAACGATTGCACAGCCTTGCTGCGCCCAATATTCCTGCAGGGTTAGAATGAAACCCTGAAATGTTTTTACGTCGTGTTTCGTCGTCATGTCTACTTGTCTACTGCCGTCAGCTTTAATAGAAAATGGTTTCGATTATACCTTGTAGATCTCTGCTTATGTAGGTTATTTTTTACCTTCTTCGTTAAAACGTTAAGGTAGATAGGCCATGGAAGAAATCCGCTGTAATTGGGTCAGCGATGATCCCTTGTATCGTGAGTACCACGATAAGGTGTGGGGACGCCCAGTTTATGATTCGAAGGAGTTGTTTGCCAAGCTCTGTTTAGATGGGCAACAAGCTGGGTTGTCTTGGATTACTATCTTAAAGAAGCAGCAAAACTACGAACAAGCCTTTGCGGATTTTGAGCCAGCAGTGATTGCAACTTTTGACGACGCTAAAGTCCAGGAGTTGATGGCTAACCCAGGCATTGTGCGTAATCGCCTTAAGATCCATTCGATTATTCGTAATGCAAAAGGTTACTTAGCCTACACTGAGGATGGCAAAGATTTTTCTGAATTTCTGTGGAGCTTTGTTGGTGGCAAGCCATTGGTGAATCAATTTACCTCCATGTCGCAAGTGCCTGCGCAAACACCTGAATCAGAGGCAATGTCTAAGGCATTAAAAAAGCTTGGCTTTAACTTTGTTGGTCCGACGATTTGTTATGCTTTTATGCAGGCGGTGGGGATGGTGAACGATCATCTAGTTGATTGCATTGCCTATGATGCTTGCTGTGGCGGCAAATAAGTCATACATCTAATTTAGCTTAAATCCAAAATAAAAAGGCATGTTCCACGTGGAACATACCTTTTGTTATTTCACTTTGTTGAGATTAGATTTTCTCGAAGAAGAAAGGCTTACGCTGTTGTTTGTTACCATTCAGCTCGTTCATCGACTCAGCATCAAACAACTTACCATTGACCATAGTATAAGTGACTTTATCTGTGACTCTAATATCCGCTAATGGGTCGCCATCAATAACGATTAAGTCTGCAAGCTTACCGGTTTTAATTGAGCCAAGTTGATGCTCTAGACCGAAGGTGGTGGCAGGGTTGATGGTCGCAGTTTTCAGCACATCCATATTGCTCATGCCACCTTGGGCGAACATCCACATTTCCCAATGTGCGGCTAAACCCTCTCGCTGACCGTGGGCGCCAATGTTTGGATGTATGCCTAGCTTATTAAACTCATTCGCCACTTTAGCAACATTGAAGTGGTTGTAGTGACTGTCTGGGGCGTGGGGGCGACGCATTGAGCGAGCCTGCAAAATGTCGCTTGGCACATACATAGACAAACGAGGATGTGCCCACACATCGGTCTTATCGTACCAATAGTTTTCACCCGAAATACCGCCGTAGGCGACGACTAAGGTTGGGGTATAACCGACCTTAGTTTGGCTCCAGAACTGTTTAATATCGTTATAAATACTCGCCACGGGTAACGAGTGCTCTACGGTTGTATGGCCATCGGCAACCATGGTCAGGTTATGTTGTAGCAAGCTGCCACCCTCTGGCACAACCATCATTTCGAGTTCGCGAGCAGCGGCGATAACCTGTTGCCTTTGATTACGACGCGGTTGGTTGTAGCTCTTAACACTAAAGGCTCCGACTTTTTTGAGTCGCTCTAAATGAAATTTTGCATCATCGAGTGAGTCGATATGCGAGGTGTAGCCGGGAGCATTTGCGCCATAAAGAATCGTTCCTGTGGAGAAAATCCGTGGACCAACGATGTGACCAGCCTTTTGCTGTTCAGAGGCTGCAAAAATCTCAGTGGTATCATTCGATGGATCATGGATGGTTGTTACACCCAAAGATAGCCCTGAGTAGAGTGCCCAGTTTTGTTGAGGCACGATTTCATCATCGGCCTGGGCATCATGGGCATGCGCGTCGAACAGGCCAGGCATAATGGATTTGCCGCTAATATCGATAACTTGTGCATCCTTTGGAATCGCCGTGTTTGCATCGCCAACGGCAACAATATGATTGTCTTTGACGATCACCACACCCTTATCGATGACTTGGTCATTTTCCATGGTGATCACTTTGCCGCCGACAAAGGCGACTGTTCCACGTGGAACATCGGCCTTTTCTGTAAAGCCTAAGTTGATAATACTTGGCTTGGCTTGCTCGTCCTTTTTAAGATACTGGGAATCCACATTGGCTTGGT
This sequence comes from Shewanella sp. 10B, assembly GCF_023475885.1. NCBI lineage: Bacteria > Pseudomonadati > Pseudomonadota > Gammaproteobacteria > Alteromonadales > Shewanellaceae > Shewanella > Shewanella sp. 10B. The sequence continues at coordinate 26,970 of NZ_JAMDJO010000010.1, read as the reverse complement.
ACAGTTCTGGGCCAAGAGTCCAATAGAGTTGGTTACTCTTGCTATTCCAGCTGATACTTTCGCCGGCCCGCACACTTAATTGAGTAACAGGAAGATTGCTGGCATTAGGGCCTATTTCAACGGTTTCACCATGTTTAGCGAAGGGGGTAACCCAAACTTTAAAACGCTCGGCAAAGGCCAGTTGTTCGCCATCGGGTGAAACTCTAAATTCGGTTGCATGCTTACTGCTGTAGTGAACGCGTTTATCAAACCCATCTAAGTTAATTGAGGCAAGCTGTGGCGTGTCGTTATCACCAGTGTTCATAAAGAAAATGCGATCGGCCGAAGCGCCGAATTGTGCTTGATAACCCTCAGCGCTAATTTTCTTATTTTGTTTGGTTTTTAAATCGACCTTGTACAGGCCGGGTTCCTGCGACCAAGTACGAGGTGTAAGGTGTCCACCTTGGGTTTTGCGATACACTACCAGTTCACCATTGGGTGAGAAGGTTGGCTCAACGTATTTGCCTGGCTCAGTGGTAAGTTGTTTCGCTTTACCACCTTTTGCACTGATCACTTGAACTGTGCCTTGGTCTTGGTCATTCCAAGTTGCGAAGACAATATTTTTGCCATCACGCGACCACTGAGGATAAAGCTCTTCAATGTCGTTACCTAACTCGGTTAAGCGTGACATCTTGCCATCGGGAAGTGTCTTCAACCAGATTTTACCCAATGCTTCGAAGGCGACCTTGCTGCCATCCGGTGAAACTTGTGCCATTCGCAGCATCTTTACGTCGAATACATCCTTATCAATATCTTGTTTAAAGCGTACTGAAGGCTGCACGTCTAACTGGGTTTTGACGCTGAAGGGAATATTGGTGATCGTTTTATTGGCAACATTTAGGCAATTGATTTTGCCCTTAGCCCAGAAGAAAATATCTTTGTTATCTTGAGTCCAAGCCATGGTGGGATAGACACCATGGATGGCCCAAGTCTCTTGCATATCGCGATCTAAATCGCCATACAGCTTAGTCGTTTCGCCGGATTTCAAATCGAGCAAATACAAAGAGGATTGGAAATCATCTCGCTTGATATACGCCAGTTTAGTGCCGTCAGGACTCGGTGTTGGGCGAATGGCACCACCGGTTCCTTCGATCAAGATTTCAATATCACCCGTTTGGGTATCGTAACGCTTGATTTTATAGATGCCGTTTACTGAGTCCTTGGAATAATGGAATGTTTTGCCAGGAGTGTCATCTTGGCTGAAGTAAATGTAACGGCCATCGGGTGAATAAGCTGGCTCCCCTAAATCCTTTTCATCGTTAGGACGTTCGGTGAGTTTAACACCTTCGCCACCTGCGACATGGTAGAGCCAGACTTCACCGGCGCCTAAGCTCCGACTGGCGGTAAAATGTTTACGACCGACTAAATATTGGGAATCAGGACTCCACGCTGGACTGTTAAGTAAACGAAAGGTCTCTGTCGTGACTGTGCGTGGATTGCTGCCATCGGCATCCATAATCCAAATATTGTCGCCACCATCCGCATCTGAGGTGAAGGCTATGTGCTTACCATCCGGGCTATACACGGGCTGCATTTGCCAAGCTATGCCTTGAGCTAACGGTTTTGCTTCACCACCCGTGACTGGGATTTGATAAATATCACCCAGTAAATCAAACACTAAATGTTTACCATCCGGGCTGACACTGATGTTCATCCAAGTGCCTTCGGTTACATCTATGGTCACTTTTTCTAGGGGGGCATTGGCTGGCGCATTGACGTCCCAACTGGGTTTTTGGGCATCTGTTGCCTGTACGGTATGGGAACTAAGGCCAAGCATCAGGGCGATATAAAGCGGTGTCAGCTTAGGTTTCAACATGTTATGTCCTGTTATCGTTATTCTAGGGCTTTGCTGTTATCGGATTAGATAAACTTTTGTTAATGCTGCGCTAAGTTATCGCACAAATACCCAGTAAGGAAAACGGAAATACTGTTTCAATTAATGACCGAGTGGAGAAGCTGAGGCGGGGTAAACTGTGGGAGAGTAATGTGGCTTACTCTCCGCGAAGTATGATTAGTCTAATGTCACGGGATCGCCGATGTGGATCATGGCGTCATTGATGACACGGCAGGTGACGCCACCTCGCCAATCGGGAGTAAGTGCGGATTCCAAGCCTGCATGAGTCTGTTCCATCTTCTTGCAGGGATCGGTTTCACCTGTCACTTCGAGGCAGAGATCACCAATGCGCAGCTGCTTACCCACATCAGCCGCCCCAAAACTACAGCCATCGACTAATAGGTTTGCTCGGCGAGTCGTCCAAGGTAAATTTGCATCTATGCTCTGACACGCAATTTGCCACTGTTGCAGCGAGAGTACCGTGACTTGCCGTTTACCTGGGCGACCAAATACATCTTTTTCGACACCGCTGTGCTGGGTGACATTCGCGCATAGCACTTCGTTCATTGGCCCGCGTTTAACCGTTTTGTAGGCGATAGAAACTAGTTTCGGCATGTTTGATGTCCTTATCCTGATGTCGATGTAGAGACTCAGAGTCCCTTTTTAATCAAATATTGATAGGGAGTTTGGCTGGTTTCACTGGCGACCAGTGTGTGGTCCATAAACTCACAAAAGCTGGGAATATCACGTGTAGTCGCAGGATCATCTGCGATGATTAGCAAGGTTTCACCTTGTGCCATTTGTCTTACCGTCTTTCGCACCATCATTACCGGTTCTGGGCAGCGTAAACCAAGAGCATCCAGTTTGTGTTGTGCGGTTGAGAAAACGTCGTTCATATGACCTCTAGTGAACGGTTAAACAGAATTGGCTAATGTTACTCCAGTGGTTTGGATAAACCAAGTTGATGGGTTGAATTTGTGATGGGGCGAGGCATTTGCTCTTGCCGATTTATTTACCGCTAGCAGAATGTTTCACGTGGAACATTTCTATTACTCGGCAACTTTGTTTATTCCTTGAGGTTGCTGAATGTTATGCACTATGGTTGGCGGAATTGCCGTTTGAGGTGTCCCCACTTGAGAAGCGGACTGAGGCATATCGGATTTTATATCATTTGCCGCCATCGATACTGTGCCTTGCTGCTGCAACTTGGCAGCACGTTTATAGCTATACATTTTTTGATCCGCTTTATGGATCAAGGTATTGGCATCATCGTAATCATAGGGGCCTGTATCAACAATTCCGTAACTGAGGGAGATGTTGTTTAGGTGCAGTTTAATGTTTTGATTAAAGCGCTCGATGAAGTTGTCTCTAGCTTGGTCTTCTCGACAATTGGGCATGATGATGCAGAACTCATCTCCACCGTAGCGAAAACTATGATCCTCTACGCGGGTGCTTTCTTTGATGGCCTGCGCGACGGCGCAAAGCACTTCGTCTCCAGAGCGGTGGCCTTGGGTATCATTAAAGGATTTAAAGTCATCAACATCTAAATAGATTACGCTTACCGGCTCGGCTCGTCTCTGTGCTGCTCTTAAAATCCGAGTGCCAATTTCTTGTAGATGTCGCACATTTAATAGCCCCGTTAACGGGTCGGTTTGAGATAATTCTTCGAGCTGTTGTGTACGTTCTTTGACTTTGCTTTCCATGCTTTGCGCGTAACGTTCAGCCTTGTCTTTGGCGTTCTCAATTTCAGATACTAGGCTTCGAATATAGGTATCGAAGACGAGGGTGACGTCGAAGAGAACAAGTTTATCTATGGCGACTCGAATGCGTTCATTTTGCAAGTCATCAGCAACCGAGTTATTAATCTCCGCATAAATCAGTTCTTTTAGAGTATGGACGGCAGAAAGGTAGAGTTTAGGTTCGACGCCGATACGCTTGTGTACCAATCCAATCCGCAAGCGGTTGTTAACGTACTCTAAATCGTACACACCATTAAACAGATCGAGCACATAGCGTCTCTGTGCGGTACGTAAACGAGCGAGTGTATCGGAGTCACCGATCAGCAGAGCAATCTCGGACACACTGGTTTGTAGACCGTAAAAGTCATCAACGATTTTGTCTATGTTCTCTTCAATCACAGGTTTGAAGGATTGCAGCGCTCTGACATCGGCTAAGGTAAAAGAGAACAAGGACTTGCGAAAATCAATCTCAAGCTCAGTGATCCGCATTTGTTCGAAAAGCGTTTGTTCCGTTTGCAGCATTGAACATCCCTCTCGTAGCCTAAAGAATGAAACGCATCCATGCTTCTTAGCAGTGTCGTAATGACGGTCAAATGCGGAGAAGTGCATTAAGGATATTTATCAAGTTAAGTCGAAAACTGCCTGATTTTCAAATTGAAGCTGAGTAGAAAGGAAGATAATTAAGGCGCTATCGCAAATAAAAAAGCCGGAACTGAGTCCGGCTTTGAAGGAAGAATCGTTAAGGATTAAACGCGTTCGAAAACGGTCGCAATACCTTGGCCTAAACCGATACACATAGTCGCTAAACCTAAGGTCGCATCTTTGTGTTCCATCAGGTTGATCAGCGTCGTCGAAATACGCGCACCAGAACAGCCCAGTGGATGGCCAAGTGCGATAGCGCCACCGTTCAGGTTAATCTTGTCTTCTACCACATCGAGCAGACCTAGGTCTTTAACGCAGGGTAGAGACTGAGCAGCGAATGCTTCGTTCAGCTCGATAACATCCAAATCATTGACTGTAATGCCTGCGCGGGCCAGTGCTTTTTGAGTTGCAGGTACTGGACCGTAACCCATAATTGCCGCGTCACAACCTGCAACAGCCATTGAGCGGATACGGGCACGAATTGGTAGACCCAAAGCGCGTGCTTTAGATTCTTCCATCACTAACATTGCCGAAGCACCGTCAGATAATGCTGAAGAGGTACCGGCAGTAACTGTACCGTTGGCTGGGTCGAATACTGGGCGCAGCGCCGCTAATGATTCCATTGAGGTTTCTGGGCGAATCACTTCATCGTGAAGCACTTTAATCAGCGCGCCGCTAGCATCATGGCCTTCGATGCCATAGATTTCCTTGGCAAAGCGGCCTTCAACTGTGGCTGCGTGAGCGCGTTGGTGTGAACGTACAGCAAAGGCATCTTGCTGCTCACGGCTGATGCCGTGAAGCTTACCTAACATCTCGGCGGTTAAGCCCATCATGCCAGATGCTTTGGCGACGTTATTGGCTAAACCAGGGTGGAAGTCCACACCATGGTTCATGGGCACGTGACCCATGTGTTCAACACCACCGATGATAAAGGTGTCGCCCATGCCAGTCATAATGGCGCGAGCGGCTTGGTGGATGGCTTCCATTGAAGAACCACATAAGCGGTTGACTGTCACAGCGCCAGCGGTTTTCGGGATACCTGCCAGCAATGATGCGTTACGGGCAATGTTGAAGCCTTGCTCTAGGGTTTGCTGCACGCAACCCCAAATAACGTCTTCAATAGTATTGGGATCTAATTGCGGGTTACGCAGTAATAGACCTTTCATTAATTCGGCAGAGAGAGTTTCTGCACGTACATTACGGAACACCCCAGCCTTAGAACGGCCCATAGGAGTACGAATGCAATCAACGATAACAGCTTGTTTCATAATTAAATTCCTTTCCCGCTAATTAGGCTTGGTAGTAGCTACCGTTGTTGGCTGCAAGGGCACGCATGGCGTCGGTGACTTGATACAAACCACCTAAGTGAGCGTATTTGTCAGCTAAGGCGACAAAGTTCGCTACGCCCATAGTATCTAAGTAACGGAATACTCCACCACGGAATGGCGGGAAACCTAAACCATAGACCAAGCCCATATCCGCTTCGGCAGGCGATGCCACAATGCCTTCTTCTAAACAGCGAACAGTTTCGATAATCATTGGGATCATAGTGCGGGCGATGATTTCATCCGCATCGAATGTTTTTTGCTCACCAAAGGCGGCTTTCAGCAGCTCGTAGCTGGTTGGGTCGACATCTTTCTTTGGCTTACCGCGGCTATCCACAGAGTAAGCGTAGAAGCCTTTGCCATTCTTCTGACCGAGACGTTTGTTTTCGAACATCACGTCAATCGCGTCATTGCCGGATTTGCCCATACGATCGGGGAAGCCTTCGGCCATTACCGCTTGCGCGTGGTGACCCGTATCTAAGCCGACAACGTCTAGCAGGTAAGCTGGGCCCATTGGCCAGCCGAATTGCTTTTCCATCACTTTATCGATAGCGGCAAAGTCGCCCCCCTCGGCGAGCAGGCCGTTAAAGCCAGCAAAGTAAGGGAAGAGTACGCGGTTAACGAAGAAACCAGGGCAATCGTTAACAACGATAGGGGTTTTACCCATTTTGCTGGCGTAGGCGACAACAGATGCGATGGTTTCTTCTGAGCTGTGCTCGCCACGGATAACTTCAACCAATGGCATTTTGTGCACTGGATTGAAGAAGTGCATACCGCAGAAACGCTCAGGTTTCTTCATGCTCTTGGCGAGCAGGTTGATTGAAATGGTTGACGTGTTAGAGGCGATAATCGCATCTTCACTCACGTATTGTTCAACTTCCGCCAGAACTTGTGCCTTCACTTTTGGATGCTCAACGACGGCTTCGACAACCACGTCAGCATGTTTCACTGGAGCATAGTCTAAGGCTGGAGTGATGTTATTCAGCACTTTAGCCATTTTTTCAGGGGTAGAGCGGCCGCGAGCAACTTGCGCAGATAATAGTTTTGCGGCTTCGCCTAAACCTAAATCTAATGCAGGTTGAGCGATATCCTTCATCACTATTGGCGTGCCTTTGCTGGCGCTTTGGTAAGCGATACCGCCACCCATGATACCAGCACCTAATACGGCGGCGCTTTTCACTTCTTTAGCGAGTTTGCCAGCTTTCTTAGCCTTGCCTTTGACTAATTGGTCATTCAAGAAGATACCGATCAACGCCTTGGCAACATCAGTTTTCGCTAGCTTGATAAATGCTTGATGCTCAATTTGCAATGCGTCGCTGCGGCCTTTGGTCGCAGCTTGTTCAACAACGCTGACCGCCGCCATTGGTGCTGGGTAGTGTTTACCTGCAACCGCAAACACCATGCCTTTAGCCGTAGTGAAAGACATCATGGCTTCGAGTTTTGGTAAGGTCAGTGGTGACATCTTACGTTGGCGACGGGCTTGCCAATCAAGCTTTTCTGCTACTGCATCTTTTAGCATTTGAATGGCAGCGGCTTCTAAAGCCTCTGGCGCAACAACGGCGTCAACCGCGCCTACTTTTAAGGCATCTTCTGGACGTTGGTCTTTACCCGTGGTGATCCACTCAAGAGCGTTATCTGCACCAATCACACGAGGTAAACGTACTGTGCCACCAAAGCCTGGGATAATACCTAGTTTGGTTTCGGGTAGACCGATTTTGGCTGTGGTGTCGGCGATACGGAAATCCGTTGCCAGAATAGTTTCACAACCGCCGCCTAAGGCGAAACCTTTAATCGCTGAAGCGGTTGGGAAAGGTAAATCTTCGAGTTTGTTGAATACGGCGTTGGCCTGTTCAACCCAAGAGAGCAGTACCGCATCATCCTGTGCGAATAAGCCTAAAAATTCAGTAATGTCGGCACCCACGATAAAGGTATCTTTACCTGAGGTCAGCACTAAGGCCTGAATGTTTGATTGTTGTTTAATGCTGTCTAATGCGGCATCGAGTGAGGCGAGTGTTTCTCTGTCGAATTTGTTCACCGAACCGGGTGCGTTAAAGCACAGCTTGGCAATATTATCCTCGAGTAACTCAACCTGAATTGTAGGACTTTGGTAGATCATTGCTTGCTTCCTTTTGGCTTAAAAGTGATACCCACCATTATCTGTTGGTGTTAGTACGACTCTCTATCTCACAGCAGCTTCGGCCATCATTTGACCAGTTGTGTGCCAGTGTGCTTCGAAATTCGATAAATTACAACACCCAATTTAAACGACTGTTTAATTTCTTGTCGGCTAGAGTGAATTTTCAGCTTTGTGATACACTGCACAAAGTGTAGAAGTGCCAGATTACGCCAAAGAGTACGTGGTGGGAATTTGTACTTTAGCGGTATTACTCGCTGGCTAAATGGATAATTTTATTTTTAGAATTAAAAGCATAGGCTTAAATCGAGAATTTGCTAACCTGCGAAGTAATAGGGCGTTAGCGAAGGAAAACACTGAGCCTGTATGCTTTAGTCAGATTTGCGGTTTTTTTATTAACTATCGTTCATTACAGGATATGACACATGGATCACTTGGCTCATCACTATCATGCCCACATCGCCGAGCTTAATCGTCGAGTCGCTGAAATTGTATCGCGTGAAGCATTATCAGGTTTAGTGATCCACTCGGGTCAGCCGCATCGAATGTTTTTGGACGACATTAATTACCCTTTTAAAGCCAATCCCCACTTCAAGGCTTGGTTACCCGTGTTGGATAACCCTAACTGCTGGTTAGTGGTGAACGGCCGCGATAAGCCGCAACTGATTTTTTATCGTCCAGTGGATTTTTGGCATAAAGTGTCTAACGTGCCGGAGATGTTCTGGACCGAGCATTTTGAGATCAAGTTACTCACTAAAGCCGATAAGGTTGCCGAACTATTGCCTAGCGATATCGCCAACTGGGCGTATTTGGGCGAGCATTTAGATGTGGCTGAGGTGCTGGGTTTCACTAGTCGCAATCCTGACTCTGTGATGAGTTATCTGCATTTCCACCGTACTACTAAAACCGAATATGAACTCGAATGTATGCGCCGTGCGAACCAGATCGCAGTGCAAGGGCATTTAGCGGCTAAAAATGCTTTCTATAACGGTGCGAGCGAGTTTGAAATTCAGCAGCAGTATTTATCTGCCGTGGGACAGGGCGAGAACGAAGTACCCTACGGTAATATCATAGCCTTAAACCAAAATGCGGCGATTTTGCATTACACTGCACTCGAGCATCAAAATCCGGCGCGCCGCTTATCTTTTTTAATCGATGCGGGTGCCAGTTACTTTGGCTATGCGTCGGATATCACTCGTACCTACGCGTTTGAGAAGAATCGTTTCGATGAATTAATCACTGCCATGAACAAGGCGCAGCTCGAACTGATCGATATGATGCGCCCGGGTGTGCGTTATCCCGATTTACACTTGGCGACCCATGGCAAAGTCGCGCAAATGCTGTTGGATTTTGAATTAGCCACGGGCGATGCCCAAGGTTTAGTCGACCAAGGCATTACCAGCGCCTTCTTCCCCCACGGACTCGGCCATATGTTAGGTTTGCAAGTGCATGATGTGGGAGGTTTTGCCTTCGATGAACGTGGTACCCATATTCCGGCACCTGAGGCTCATCCGTTCCTGCGTTGCACCCGCATTTTGGCGCCAAACCAAGTGCTAACGATGGAGCCAGGTTTGTACATTATCGACACTTTACTCAATGAGCTAAAACAAGATAGCCGTGGCCAGCAGATCAATTGGCGCACCGTTGATGAGCTGCGACCTTTCGGCGGCATTCGTATCGAGGATAATGTGATTGTGCATCAAGATAGAAACGAAAACATGACCCGCGAACTGGGCTTAGCGTGAGTTTAGGGAGAGCGAGTGCTCGAAAGTTACCTGATACCGAGTGAAAATGTGCAGATAGAAGAAGAGATAAAGCATAGCCGCTTTATCTCTTTTCTATTTCATTGCACGAGTTTAGAACAATTGAAGTTAGTACTCACTGACATAAAGCGAGATTATCCCGGCGCCAGCCATTACTGCTATGCCTTTATCGCTGGAGCGCCTAACGACAGCATTGCCATCGGTTCGAGTGACGATGGAGAGCCTGCGGGCAGCGCAGGTCGTCCAATGCTCGCGGTATTGCAGGGCGCAGATCTCGGTGAAGTCGGTGCTGTGGTGGTGCGTTTCTATGGCGGTACTAAGTTAGGCGTAGGCGGTTTAGTGCGTGCCTATACCTCGGGATTACGCCAAGGTTTAGGGCAATTGCCGACGCGAGTGAAGCAATTACGTTATCCGGCAAAACTGCATTGTGATTACACCCAATTAAGGGATGTTGAGCATCTACTGCAGCAGTTAGAGGCGGTGATCATCGATAAGCAATTTGCCGAAGCCGTTGATATCCATTTTGAAATAGGCAAACAACAGCAGGGCATATTGAATGAATCGTTGGCAACTTTGAGTCAGGGCAGCCTGCGCGCAGAGTTTGAGCTGTGATGCCCGCGTAAATTATGCCAAAATATGCAAAATGCTGAAAATACCTTTGCAGCCAATGGAATAATTGAACAAGCGGAATGCAATACAAAACCATAATAAGAATCATAGGTCTGCTTATCGGCCTGTTTTCCATCACTATGCTGCCGCCAGCCTTAATCGCCATTTGGTATAACGATGGCGGTGGTACAGCGTTTATTCAGGCATTTTTTGTCAGCTTATTTATCGGTTTTTGGCTCTGGTACCCTAATCGTCGCTGCAAAGAGGAATTGCGAACCCGCGAGGGGTTTCTGATTGTGGTCCTGTTCTGGACCGTTCTTGGCTCCATCGGTGCCTTACCCTTCATCTTCTCAAGCCAACCCGATCTCAGCTGGACCGACAGTTTTTTCGAATCCTTCTCCGCACTGACCACAACGGGAGCAACAGTCATTGTCGGACTGGACTCCTTGCCTAAGGCCATTCTGTTTTATCGGCATATGCTGCAATGGCTCGGCGGTATGGGGATCATCGTTTTAGCCGTAGCGATTCTGCCAGTGCTTGGGGTTGGGGGCATGCAGCTGTATCGCGCCGAAATTCCGGGGCCAGTGAAGGACAGTAAGATGACGCCGAGGATTGCCGAAACGGCCAAGGCGTTATGGTACATCTATCTATTGCTAACCATTGCCTGTGCGGGCGCTTATTGGCTCGCGGGGATGAGCGTATTCGATGCCGTGTGTCACTCGTTTTCGACCATCGCCATCGGGGGCTTTTCGACCCACGATGCCAGCATGGGATACTTCGACAGCTCAGTGATCAACCTGATTTGTGTGTTCTTTTTGATTGTCTCAGCGGTGAACTTTAGCGTGCACTTTGCGGCATTTTCGCGCCGCGGGATCAATTTTAGAGTCTATTTTCGAGATACAGAATTCAAGATGCTGGTGGCGATTCAGTTGGTGCTAACGGCGATTTGCTTCTTAACCCTTTATCACTCAGGGATTTATGACTCGCCAGAAGAAACCTTAGATCACGCCTTATTCCAAGCGGTTTCGGTAGCGACGACCGCAGGTTTTGGTACCGAAAGCTTCCATATGTGGCCGCTGTTCCTGCCTATTCTGTTGATCTTCTCAAGCTTTATCGGTGGTTGTGGTGGCTCAACTGCGGGCGGGATTAAGGTGATCCGGGTTATCCTGCTGCTGTTGCAAGGTTCACGCGAACTTAAACGACTCGTTCACCCTAAGGCGATGTTCTCGATTCGTATCGGCTCCAAGGCGCTGCCTGACCGGGTTGTCGATGCCGTGTGGGGATTTTTCTCCGCCTATGCCTTAGTCTTCGTGCTGTGTATGTTAGCGCTGATGGCTATGGGGCTAGATGATATTACCGCCTTTAGTGCCACGGCGGCCTGCTTAAATAACCTAGGTCCGGGTCTTGGGGAGGTAGCAAGTAACTACGCCAGTATTGGTGATGGTGCTAAATGGGTGCTAGTGGTAGCCATGTTATTTGGTCGCCTCGAAGTCTTTACCTTGCTGATTTTGTTCACGCCAACTTTCTGGAGGGATTAACATGCAGACACTAATCATCTATTCGACAATTGATGGTCAAACACTGGAAATCTGCCGCAAAATCAAAACACTTGCCGAACAAGCGGGTGAGCAAGTGTCGTTAGTGAGCTTAGAACAGGCCGAAGCCTTAAGCCTTGCCGATTTCGATAAAGTGTTGATTGGTGCGAGCATTCGCTATGGCAAACATAGGCCCGATCTCTACCAGTTTGTGAATCGCAATCATGCTGTGCTGGACAGTAAAATCAACGGCTTCTTTACCGTGAATGTGGTGGCACGTAAGCCATTAAAGAACACGCCAGAAACCAATCCTTACATGCAAAAGTTCCTCAAATTATCCCTGTGGCAGCCACAGCAATTGGCGGTGTTTGCGGGCAAAATTGATTACCCTAAATACGGTTTATTCGACCGCACTATGATCCGCTTTATCATGTGGATGACAAAGGGACCAACCGATCTGAAGGGCACCTTCGAGTTTACCGACTGGGGTAAAGTCGAAGCCTTTGGGACACACTTTAGCAAGCTATAAAAATGATAAAGCCCCAGTCTCTGCTAGGGCTTTATTGCTACCGCCTGACACGATTTATACGGCGCAGTAACGGCTGTGGAGAATCGAAATCACTTGGGTGACTTGCTCATTCTTAAGCTTGTAATACACAATCTGCGAGCTCTTACGGGTATCGACTAAGTCTTCGGCTCGCAACACCGCCAAATGCTGTGATAGCGCCGACTGGCTCAAGGGCACAGTTGCATTCAGCTCGGTTACGCTCAGCTCTTTATCCAGCAATAGGCACAAAATCATTAAGCGATAAGGATTCGCTATGGCTTTGAGCCATTTAGCCGCACTTTCCGCATTAGTTACCATTGCATTTACATCAATATCATTTTGCATAAGGTACTCACTTTATCGCTTTTGATTAGATAATTCTAATTGAACATATTTCTATACGCAATCATACTGCTCGGCAATTCAGATCTCAATTTTTGCATTTCAGAATATGAGACAACGCTGATTTGTGATCCTATCAGGGGTTTATTTAACCAATGATTGCCACAATGGTGACATATTTTAATTGAACGGGAATACCCCATGACACGCATTCTGGTGCTTTATTTTACCCGTGGTGGCCATACGGCCAAGATAGCGAATGCGATTGCGCAGCAACTCACGCTGCGTGGCGCCAAGGTGGACTTGGTGGATATTAATAGTGCGGCGGCAACCAAGATTAACTGGCCCGATTATCAACTGGTAGCGCTAGGGGCTTGTGTACTCTATGGTACCTACGATAAGAGTGTATTTCAGTTTATAGAGCAACATGCCCCGGCTTTAAGTGCGTTGCCAAACAGCTTTTTCTGCGTCAACGTGGTGGCGCGTAACCCTGAGAAACGCATCCCCGAGAACAACAAATACCTGCAAAAATTCATTGCTTTATCACCTTGGACTCCCGCCGATTTGAAGATTATCGCCGGTAAGGTGGATTATCCCTCGTGGCCCTGGTACGACAGACTGATGATCCAGTTGATTATGAAAATCACCAAAGGACCAACTGATCCTAAGGCGGTGATCGATTATACCGACTGGGAAGATGTGAAGGTCTATGCCGACCATCTGCTAACCTTGGCCGAGGTTACTGAACCCGTCTAATAAAAATGCGCTCTGTGAGCGCATTTTTAGTTTTTGACTGATACGACTAGTATTTCCAAAAACTGGGATGGAACAGTACAGCCACGGTTAAAATCTCTAAGCGGCCGAGCAACATACCCAAAGAAAGCGCCCATTTAGCCAAATCGGGCAGCGTCGAGAAGTTACCCGCTGGACCAATGATGGGGCCAAGCCCAGGACCAACGTTGGTGACTGCGGTTATTGCGCCGGTAAAGCTGGTCATAGGATCGAGTCCCGTCAGCACCAGAATCACCGAAAGCCCAACAATCACAAACATAAACAGCAGCACAAAGGTGATCAGTGAGCGCACAATATCTTCACTAATCAGACGGTTGTTATAGCGCTCCCGGAAGATGCCATTGGGATGGCATTGCTGCTTTAACTGCTCGCGCATAATGGCGCCGGCAATTTGGAAGCGGAAGATTTTAATCCCGCCAGAGGTGGAGCCCGAGCAGCTGCCGACAAACATTAAGAATAAAAACGCGATATTCGCAAACGCGCCCCAGGCGCCGTAGTCAGTTAAACCATAACCTGTGGTGGTGACCACGGAAACCACGTTAAAGCTGGAGAGGCGCAGAGCGTCGATAAGGGCAATATCCCGCGTTTGCCACAGCCACAAGCCAATAAAACAAGACACAAAAGTGAGGAAAAACAAGAAGCCTTTGACTTGAGCATCGTTCCAGACGGTAAAGTCTCGCTGCTGGATCATCTGCACAAACATCAGCAGAGGTAAACCACCCGCCGCCATAAACACAACGCCAACCCAATGGGCCGAATTTGAAAACGCCGCCATCGAGTTATCTGAGGTCGAATAGCCCCCCGTCGACAGTGTGGTCATCGCATGGTTAATGGCTTGAAACCAAGTCATACCAGCAAGATGGTAGGCAACACAGCACATCACGGTCAGCAAGATATAGATAAAAAATAAATGCTTAGCCATGTTTTGGGTGCGGGGCACTGCCTTATCGCTCCAATCCGATGACTCGGTGCGGAACAGCCGCATACCACCGACGTTTAAGAAGGGCAGAATCGCCACCGCCATCACGATAAAGCCGATACCGCCTAGCCATTGCAGCAGCGAACGCCAGATTAAGATACTGTGGTCCATAGTATCTAAGCCCGAGAGCACGGTTGAACCTGTGGTGGTAATGCCGGACATGGTCTCGAAGAAGGCGTCTGTATAGCCAATGCCGTGGTACAAGGTAAAAGGCATGGCGGCAAACAGGCTCACGATCAGCCAAGTGAGGCTGGTGAGCAGAAACATATCGCGAATATTGAGGTTAATGGTTTTGCTCTGGCCGTTATGCAAACAGAGGCTGGCGCAAATCCCAGTGACTAAAGCCGACAGCATGAAAGCGCCCACGGTTTCCTCACCGTTGAACACGGCAAGGAGCAGGGGCGCTAACATAAAGGCTGTTAACATCGACAGAAACAGCCCCAAAATAAACAATAGCGGTCTAAAGTTCAGCATAAGATGATGACTTAGAAGAAGAAGGCGCTAGGTTGGAACAGTTTCTCGACTTCGCCGACAAACTTTTTGTTTACGAGGAACAGAATCACGTGATCCCCTTGTTCTATCACTGTCTTGTCGTGGGCCATCAGCACTTCTTCGTTACGCACTATGGCGCCAATGGTGGTTCCCGGCGGCAGCTTGATATCGCCAATCGCCTTGCCAACAACCTTAGAAGTGCTGGAGTCGCCATGGGCAATGGCTTCAATCGCTTCGGCGGCGCCGCGGCGTAAGGAATACACGTTACAGATATCGCCTTGGCGGATGTGGGTCAGTAAGGCGGAAATCGTCGCCTGCTGGGGTGAAATCGCGATATCGATATTCGCTTCCTGCACAATATCTACATAGGCTTCGCGCTGGATCAGCACCATCACCTTTTTCGCCCCCATACGCTTAGCGAGCAGGGCGGACATGATATTGGCTTCATCGTCGTTGGTGACGGCAATAAACACGTCAGTTTGGTCGATATGTTCTTCGAGCAGCAACTCTTGATCTGAGGCGTCACCACAAAATACTGTAGTGTTTTCAAGCTGCTCAGAGAGCGTTTCGGCGCGTTCAAACTTATGCTCAATCAGCTTGACTGAGTGGGTGCGTTCGAGGCGTTTAGCCAGGCCTAAACCTATGTTACCACCGCCAGCAATCATGATATTGCGGTAGGAGTTATCTAGCTTTTGCATCTCACTCATCACCGCGCGGATATGGCGACTGTCGGCCACGAAAAATACTTCGTCATCGGCTTCGATAATAGTCGTGCCGCGGGGCATGATAGGGCGACCTTGGCGGAAAATCGCCGCCACCCGGGTATCAATATTTGGCATATGCTCGCGAAGCGCGGCCAAGGCATTACCGACTAAAGGGCCGCCGTAATAGGCGCGAACCGCAACTAAACTTAAACGGCCTTCGGCAAATTCGAGCACTTGCAGCGCCCCTGGATATTCAACCAAACGTTGAATGTAAGCGGTCACTAACTGCTCAGGTGCGATAAGTTCATCGATCACAAAACCACCGCGGGGGCGCCCCTCACTATTTTTGGTTTCACTGTCGATAAATAATTTATCGCGCATCGCCAGATAAGGTTCGGAGCGAATACGGGCGATTTTAGTCGGTGTACCAAATAGGCTGTAGGCCATTTGGCAGGCGACCATGTTGCATTCATCGCTGTTGGTTACAGCAATCAGCATGTCAGCATCTTCGGCGCCTGCTTCTTTGAGTACATCGGGGTGGGCACCATGGCCCGCCACGACGCGAAGGTCATATTTATCCTGCAGGGCGCGTAATCTGGATTTGTCGCTATCGACTATGGTGATATCGTTGTTTTCACCCACCAAATTTTCGGCCAAGGTTCCCCCGACTTGACCCGCACCTAATATGATAATTTTCATGGCCTTGCTTACTTCCTAATGGGTCGCTTTCAATAAACGGGCGTAATAAAACCCATCCATGTTGTGTTGTCCCGGCGTGATTTGCCAACCTATATCTTGGCTTGAAGCCTGCTGGGCAAGTGTGTCTAGCTTAGCATCTGCGGTTCTGGCTAAAAATGCACTAATTTGGTCTCGATTTTCCTGCGGCAAAATAGAGCAAGTTGCATACAGGAGTGTGCCACCGGGTTTGAGCCACTTCCAGCAGTGATCGAGAATTTGTCTTTGCAGCTCAGCCAGTTCTTCGATGTCATGGTTTTTGCGTAACCACTTGATATCGGGATGACGGCGGATTACGCCCGTCGCTGAGCAAGGTGCGTCGAGTAAGATACGATCAAACTGTTCACCCTGCCACCATGAGTCGATGTTGGCTGCATCACCATGAATAACTTCCGCTTTTAATGACAAACGGTCAAGGTTCTGTTGCACGCGTTCCAGTCGTTTAGCATCGAAATCGACGGCGACCAGTTGGATGCTCGGCTCAAGTTCGAGTAAATGGCAGCTTTTGCCGCCCGGTGCCGCACAGGCATCGAGGACCAGTTCGTTGGCTTGTGGAGCCAGCAGGGTTGCGGCCCATTGGGCGGCGCCATCTTGCACCGAGGCCGCACCTTCGTGGAAGCGCGGCAATGTCGCCACATCCTTTGGATGGGCCAGCAGTATGGCATCATCACTGAGGCCCGCACTGGCTTCTATCCCTAGTTCACTCAGGGCAGCAAGATATGTATCGCGGCTTTGGGAGAGGCGATTGTTACGTAGCCACATTGGTGGACGCTCATGGCTTTGCTGGATTATCTCTTGCCAATTATCGGGATAAGCGGCTTTTAAACGCTTAATTAACCAGCCCGGCGTGTTGTAGCTTAAGGTCTCTGACTCAGTGCTTAGCGGCGTTAATTGGCGCTGAATATTACGCAGCACGCCATTGACGACCTTTACCATGCCCTCAAATTTTAACTGACGGCAGGCCTCGGCGGTTTCTGAGATGGCGGCATGGCTTGGAATGCGAGTGAAGTAAAGTTGATAACAGCCAACAATTAATAGCTGGTGGATGATCCTTTGCTTACCTTTCAGCGGCTTAGCCAAACACTCGGCCACGCGTTTTTCGATCTGCGGCAAAGTGCGCATCACGCCGTAGCAGAGCTCTGCGAGCAGGGCTTTATCTTTACCACTTGCTAGATGCTTTTGCTGTTCTGGCAGGGCAACTGAAAGTGATACGCCTTTCTCTAAGACTTCGAAGATGGCTTTGGCCGCCAGTGCACGCAAGTTCATCATTATTGCGCCTCGTTATTAAGACGAGTATTTGGGGTAAACCAATCGCCGCGGGCATTGAGTATGTCGGCCACGCTGAGTGGTTTTTTACCGGGTAATTGCATACTGAGCAGAGTTAACACACCATCGCCAGTGGCGACTTCAATGCCTTTTTTGCTGGCACTGATAATAGTGCCGGGTGCGGCATTGCTGCTGGTGGTGCTGACTTGGGTCTGCCACACCTTGATGGTATTGCCTTGGTGCTCAAAATAGCTCACAGGCCAAGGATTGAAGGCGCGCACTTCTTGCCATAACTGGGTCGCAGATTTACTCCAATCGAGTCTCGCTTCTTCTTTACTGAGTTTTTCGGCGTAGTTCGCTAAGGCTTCATCTTGTTTCTCGGCCGTTAGCGTGCCGTTGGCTAAACCTTCGAGTGCTTGCAGTAGCGCGTCTGGCCCCTGCAGGGCTAACTTCTCGTAAAGGGTGGCGGAAGTATCATCATCTTCAATCGGCAAGTAGGTTTTCAGTAGCATGTCGCCTGTATCTAGGCCGACATCCATTTGCATGATAGTCACGCCGGTTTCTTTATCGCCAGCCCATAACGCGCGTTGAATCGGCGCAGCGCCGCGCCAGCGTGGCAGAATAGAACCGTGAACATTAATACAGCCTAAACGCGGCGTGTCGAGCACTACTTTAGGCAGGATTAAGCCATAGGCGACCACCACCATAATATCGGCGTTGAGGGCGGCAAGTTCTTGCTGCGCGGGTTCTTTACGCAGTGAACCTGGCTGATAAACCGGAATGTCGTGGCTGACTGCGAGTTCTTTAACTGGGCTGGCGGTGAGTTTTTTACCGCGCCCTGCGGGTCTGTCCGGCTGAGTGTAGACGGCAATCACATTATGATGTGAGTTGATCAGCGCCTGTAAATGGCGAGCGGCAAAATCCGGTGTTCCGGCGAAGATGATATTGAGTGGTTTCAAATCTGATCCTAATGCTTATTTGGCGTCCTGTCTGGCCGCTTTTTCAAGTTTCTGTTTGATGCGTTGGCGCTTCAATGGCGACAGGTAATCGACAAATAACTTACCTTTCAGGTGATCCATTTCATGCTGAATACAAATAGCAAAAAGCTCATCGGCTTCAACGGTGAATTCATTACCGTGTCTATCCAGTGCCTTAACGGTAACAAACTCGGCGCGGTCGACCTTGGCATAGATACCTGGGACTGACAGACAACCTTCTTCGTTACAGAAATCACCGCTACTGGCAATAATTTCGGGATTGATAAAGACTTTAGGGCGATCGACCTCGTCTTGTAAATCCATCACGATCAGTTGTTTATGATAGTCGACTTGGGTCGCAGCCAGACCAATGCCTTTTTCTTGGTACATGGTATCGAACATATCATCGATTTGTGTTTGCAACTCAGCAGTAAACTCTGTGACCGGGGTCGCTTGAGTTCGCAATCTTTCATCGGGAAAGCGTAAAACTTTTAATAGTGCCATACTTAAACTCTTAACAAGTCTGTCAAATCTCAATCAGTTGGTTATACTGACTGAGGCTAATGGGCTAATTTTAATCTTTAGTGCCTATCAATAACAGTAAAAGCTCGATTTAAGAGCTAAACAACATGGACCGCACCATGAAACGGCTAATTTTACTTGCGTTAATGACATTTAATTGCACGTTGGTTTCCGCTGATACTCTCACGCTGAAAGCAGGGCATCCTGAGTCATATGTGGTAAAGAAGGGCGATACCCTGTGGGATATCTCGGCAACCTTTTTAAATGACCCTTGGAAGTGGCCACGTTTATGGGATGTTAACCCCCAGATTGCTAACCCTCATTTAATTTACCCCGGCGATCAGCTCACTTTAGTCTTTATCGATGGCCAACCCAGATTAGTGCGCAATGGCGCTAACGAGGGAAAACCCCATATTCGCAAAACCCCTGAGGGGCGCGTGATTGCTAAGAGCAATGCGGTTCCTGCGGTTGACTTAGCGTTAATCCAAAACTATCTGGTGCAAAACCGTGTGGTGGATGCCGACTGGTTTGCACAGCAACCTATGGTGCTCGCGGGTGAGAGCCCTTCACGTCACCATGTGGTTGGCGATGTGATTTATATCGACAGCGAACTGCCCTTAAACCAAAAGCTGGGCATGTATGAACGCGGCCGTGACTTCTTCAATAAACAAACGGGAGAAGCCTTAGGACAAGAAGCGATTCTGGCATCGACTGGCCAAGTTATCGAATCTGGCAAAGTGTCTAAGGTAAAAATCCTCAGCAACTACCGTGAAACCAAGGCGGGTTTTAGGGCGTTGCCGATGGAAGATGAAGCCTTAATGTCTGCCTATTTTACGCCAAAACCTGCAGAGCTTAAGACACCTGCGACCGTACTGGCGATTGAATCGAAAATGCGTGAGGCGGGTAAGCTGAATGTGGTGTACTTAGATAAAGGCACGCAGGATGGTGTTGAGCCTGGTGAAGTGTTCTCTATTTACCGCGATGGCGAAGAAATCGTGATCAATAACGATGGTCAACCTGTACCTACGGCCGAGCGCACCGCCTATGACAATGTGGTGGCATCTCTGTCGTCAGATCGCGCCATCAAGATGCCCGATATTTACCATGGCAAACTCTTAGTCTTTAAAGTGTTTGATAAAGCGAGCTTAGGTTTGATTGTCTCGACTGAACGTTCTGTTCGTGTCGACGATAAATTAATTGCGCCAGACTCCTTAGCCTTTAGAGGTGAATAATCCCTGAACATTTGGTCGATTGGTTAATTGTTAATGCGGTATCTGGGCTAGGACCCGCTCGGACACAACAATTATTAACGCACATGGATGTGGACGACCTCAGGCAAAGATTGGAGCATGAGAGACACTCGCTCCCCTTGTCTGACAATCTACTCCATAGCCTAGTCATTGATTATCAAAGGGTAGATGCAGCCCTCGAATGGCAACAACAGTCCGAACTACATCACCTCGTTTGTTTTACCGATCCCCTTTATCCTCCATTACTTAAACAGTTATCCGATCCTCCAAGCGTCTTATTTATCAAAGGCTGTGTTGAGGCGCTGTTGCTCCCATCGCTCGCGATAGTAGGGAGTCGTAATGCATCTCCCGGTGGATTACAGGTTGCTTATCAGTTAGCTCGAGAGATGTCCGCGCTAGGATTTAGTATTTGTAGCGGCATGGCGATGGGGATTGATGGCGCGGCCCATAAAGCCTGTGTTGAGCATGGAGGAAGAACGCTTGCCGTGCTCGGAACTGGGATTGATATTATTTATCCACGTCGACATAAGCAGCTTTATGAGGATATTCAGCACCAAGGCTGTATAATAAGCGAGTTTTGGCCGGATATTGGGCCATTTGCGGGCAATTTCCCGAAACGAAACCGCATTATTAGCGGTCTTTCTTTAGGTACGCTGGTGGTTGAGGCTTGCCGTAAGAGTGGTTCACTCATCACCGCAAGGTTGGCCATGGAGCAGGGGCGTGAGGTCTTTGCGGTTCCTGGCTCGATTCTTGGCGGCTTTCATCAAGGCTGCCATGATTTATTGCGGGATGGGGCAAAACTTGTGGAGAGTGCGGCCGATATAGTGGAAGAGCTGGTAAGTTTGACGGCTTTTCACCTTGAAGAAGTCAACACTCGCCACCATATACAGCAAGGTGAGATTTGTGATTTGCCATTTTCATCGCTGTTAGCTAGTGTAGGTTATGAAACTACAACAATTGATGCTGTAGTCGAACATAGTGGGAAAACGATAGATCTGGTGTTAGAACAAATGCTTGAACTTGAGTTGCAAGGTTGGGTTGTTGCAGTACCCGGTGGTTACGTCAGAGTAAAGAGGAGCTAGCCATGTTTGATATCCTCATGTATCTATTTGAAAACTATGTTCACAGTGAAGTTGAACTGTTAGTGGATGAAGACGAGTTAACCAAGGAACTCACTCGTGCTGGTTTTCACCAGTCAGAGATTTTGAAAGCCTTAACTTGGTTGGAGCGTCTGGCTGAGTTGCAGGAAGGGGATAAGCCTTACCTGTGTAATCATGATCAGCATTCATTTCGGATTTACACCAAAGAAGAAATGGAAAAGCTGGACGTGGAATGCCGTGGATTCCTGCTATTTTTAGAGCAAGTGAAAGTCCTGAATGTCGAAACCCGTGAGATGGTGATCGACAGAGTCATGGAACTCGATGAGCCAGCCTTGATCCTCGAAGATCTTAAGTGGGTGATTCTGATGGTGCTCTTTAATGCGCCCGGCCATGAGTCCGCCTATGAGCAAATGGAAGATTTAATTTTTGAGCAGCCTGAAGAAGGTCGGCTACATTCTTAAGCGTTGCGATGTGATGAATAATGAGAAAGGAGGCTAGCCCTCCTTTTTTGATGCCATAAGCTTGTTAATACCTGTGTGGTGAGTTATCTGCGGATTAGACGCAATGACTGGTGGTAATGATTATGTCTAAGATCGATGAACAACTATTTAGTGCCCATGAGCACGCGCTGGAAAAAGAATTCGAGCTATGCCCAGAGTGTGGCAGCGAGTTGTCGGTAAAACATAGCAAACATGGGAGTTTTATTGGTTGTAACAACTATCCCACCTGCCAATATACCCGTCCCTTAGTGCAGCATGAATCGATTGAAACCCAAGTGATTGAAGGCTCCAAGTGTCCCGAGTGCGGCCATGAGCTGGCGGTCAAATCGGGGCGTTTTGGTATTTTTATCGGTTGCACTCAATATCCCAGTTGTACCCACATAGAAAGGCCTGATCAGGAGAGCGATAAACCTGAGGTGGCATGTCCCGAATGCAAAACTGGCAAGCTTGAGCATCGTACCAGCCGTTTTGGTAAGAGTTTTTATGCTTGCAGTGCGTATCCCAAATGCAAATTCATCGTGAATTATCCTCCCGTTGCCGAAACTTGCCCGAGTTGTGGCTTTGGTATTTTAGTCGAGCGTAAAGGGGCCGCGGGGATGCGTTTAGAATGTCCGCAAAAAAGCTGTAAATACAAACGAGCGCTTTAGTGTGATCTGGCTCTAAAGATTTGGTCGTATAAACACCCTTGGGTATAATTCCCCATCGACCACGGATGGGGTGGCCAAGGGCTAAAAATGCCAAAACGTGTTTGTAGAAATCGATTCAATTCATAAGGTGATATTAAGATGTTACAGCTGCACCCATCTGAAATTAAAGACATAGTGCTAAACGGTGGCGTTATCGCCTATCCCACTGAAGCCGTTTATGGTTTAGGCTGCGATCCTGACAACGACACCGCCATCCAAAAATTACTCGCGGTAAAGCAACGTCCTTGGCAGAAGGGGCTTATCTTAGTGGCGAGCGAGTTTTCCCAGTTAGTGGATTATGTCGATGAGTCACAGTTGAGCGTCGAGCAACTCGAGTTTGCTTTTTCTAAATGGCCAGGCCCCTTTACCTTTGTAATGCCGATTAAGCAGCATGTTTCGCGCTATTTATGTGGTGAGTTTGATTCTATCGCCGTGCGCGTTTCCGCCCATGACGGAGTGCGCGCTTTATGCCAAGCCTTAGGTAAACCACTGGTTTCGACTAGCGCCAATTTAGCCGGCGAAAATCCTGCGCTGAGCGGTGATGAAATTCTTAATGCCTTTGAGGGTAAGATTGATGCCTTAGTGTTAGGGGCATTAGGCGAGCAGCGTCAACCTTCCACCATTATTGATGCCCGCAGCGGTAAGATATTACGTAACGGGCAATAACTGATTATAACGCAAAGGATAAAAGCAGATGAGCGTGCCAGATGCGACAGTGGTAAAAGCATTTTTACTCGATCTACAGAATCGAATTTGTGCGGGTCTTGAGCAGTTGGATGGGCAAGCAAGCTTTGCGGCCGATTCATGGACGCGCACCGAAGGCGGTGGCGGCACCAGTCGTGTCTTAACCCAAGGTGCGGTATTCGAGCAAGCCGGAGTGAACTTTTCCCATGTAACAGGTGCGGCCATGCCCGCATCAGCAACGGCTCATCGCCCAGAATTGGCGGGTCGTAGTTTTGAGGCCATGGGCGTGTCTTTAGTGATTCACCCTAAAAATCCTTATATTCCAACTACCCATGCTAACGTGCGTTTCTTTATTGCCCATAAAGACGGCGCGGATCCCGTTTGGTGGTTTGGTGGTGGTTTCGACTTAACGCCTTACTATCCTTTCGAGGAAGACGTACGCGAATGGCATCAAACCGCTAAAAATCTGTGTCTGCCCTTTGGCGACGACGTATATTCTAAATATAAGAAGTGGTGTGATGAGTATTTCTTCCTGCCACATCGTAATGAAACCCGCGGCGTGGGCGGATTGTTTTTCGATGACTTGAACCAAGCTGGCTTCGATAAGAGTTTCGATTTTATGCAAGCGGTGGGGAATGGCTTCTTAACCGCTTATGCGCCGATTGTTGAGCGCCGTAAAGAAACTCCCTATGGTGAGCGTGAGCGTGAGTTCCAATTGTATCGTCGCGGCCGTTATGTTGAGTTCAATCTGGTATACGACAGAGGTACCCTGTTCGGCCTGCAAACCGGTGGTCGCACAGAGTCTATTTTGATGTCAATGCCGCCATTGGTACGCTGGCAATATGCTTATACGCCAGAGGCGGGTAGCCCTGAGGCAGATCTTTACGATAACTACCTCAAACCTCGAGATTGGGTATAAGCACGCTAACATGAGTCGCGTAATCGTACTTTATTGATTACGCATATGATCGGCCAGAGTGGAAATCGCCTCATAGATAGCGGCGCGATGCTCTGGCTTTTTTATATGTTTTTCAATGGCAAACTTCATGCAAAATAGCCATTGATCCCGCATTGTCTCATCTACAGCGAAGGGCATATGGCGTGCGCGTAATGCGGGATGTCCATATTTTTGCTGATATAACTGCGGACCGCCGAGCCAGCCACTTAAAAACTCATAGAGCTTCTGCTCCGACTCCGCAATCGGTGCACGGTGAATTGCGAATAAAGCTTGTGTTTCTTCCGAGCTTGCCATTTTCTGATAGAAACAATTGGCAATTGCGCGGATCACTTTGTCGCCACCAATTAAATCATAGGCATTAGACTGATTCGGATCCCTGTCATCCGGCACGCTTGTGTGTTTACTAAAAATCTTTTTAAGCCAGTTCATAGGTCTAACTGCACTGCATCTACAATATTGATGCGCGCATTATAGCCTGAATGCCACTGCGAAACAGGAGGTCAAAGTCAGGTACAACAACTTAGACTCACCATCAAGCTGTGCTACCGCTCAAAAGCACGTTAGACTGCAAGCCACTCACAGCCAATAGAATCCCGCAGATGACAGATATGCCCTCAGTAACTATGCCAGAACGATATGCCGTGTTTGGCAATCCGATAGGTCACAGTAAATCGCCCTTTATCCATGGACAGTTTGCGTCTCTTACACAGCAGACTTTGAGTTATGAAGCGATTCTGGCGCCCATCGATGGTTTTGAGGCGAGTTTACGAGCATTTTTTCAGGCGGGAGGAAAGGGCGCGAATGTGACAGTGCCTTTTAAAGAGCAAGCCTTTGTCCTCTGCGATAGCTTAAGTGCCGAAGCGACGCTGGCGGGTGCGGTCAATACCCTAAGTTTATTGGCCGATGGCACTATTTATGGTGATAACACCGATGGTTTGGGGCTGGTGGCCGATCTTGTTCGCCATCTCGGCAGTTTGCAGCATAAGCGGGTACTCTTGGTGGGGGCCGGTGGTGCGGCGCGCGGCTGTATCTTGCCATTGCTTAAGGCCGAAGTGGGGCAATTGATTATCACCAACCGAACCCAAAGTAAGGCACAGGCCTTAGTGGATATTTTTAGCCAAGTACAAGAGGGGCGCTACAGCGATAAACTCCAGACTGTATCGATGCCAGAGTTGTCGGGAGAGTTCGATTTAGTGATTAACTCGACCTCAGCGAGTCTAGCGGGAGAGTTACCGCCACTACCACAGTCCATCATAGGCAACAAAACGGCTTGCTACGATATGATGTATGGCGCTAAACCAACGGCATTTAATCAATGGGCTTTGCAACAGGGCGCAGCGCAAGTGATTGATGGATTGGGTATGCTTGTCGGTCAAGCGGCGAAGAGTTTTGCACTCTGGCGTGGCGTCGAGCCAGATACCTCAGGAGTGCTTAAATTGCTCAGGGACAAACTACAGGCTGACGCGCAATAGAGGCTCAAGAGGAAGATAAGATGAATCAGAGTATTTTATTCCCCGATCTGCAACATTGGGATGAAACCCAAAAACACATTTGCTTTATTGCCCAGCAGCAGGGAATGAACATTAAGTGCTATATCAGCGCGCAGAAGCTGGCGCAGTTAAATGACTTTTCGCCTCAGCCCAATAGCGATGAAGCGGCCGCCATGTTAGCGCTATTTGATGCGGTGCGATTCGATGCGGAAGAAATGGCGGAAGCCTTAATTGAAGCAGAAGAGTTTGATGAGTTTGGCGCAGTACACTTAGGCTAAGTACAACGCAATAGGCTAAGCACAACATAAGCAAGATGGCAGCTTAAATACTGCCATCTTGATTTAATAGAAACATTACTCTGGCTGAGGTTCTGCCAAGTATTCGTTTTTCAAGCGCACATAGTTATCCGCGGATTCAGGTAAAAACTTCAATTCCGCTTCGGTTAAAGGTCGCGCCTGTTTTGCTGGGCTGCCGACATATAAGTAGCCGCTCTGCAGCACCTTACCTGGCGGTACTAACGAACCCGCACCTAAAATCACATCGTCTTCTAATATGGCGCCATCGAGGATAATCGCGCCCATCCCCACTAATACACGATTGCCAACCTTGCAGCCATGCAGCATCGCCTTATGCCCAATCGTCACATCATCACCAATGATCAATGGATGACCGTCAGGACGAGAGGCGGATTTACGGGTCACGTGCAATATGCTGCCATCCTGCACATTGGATCGCTTACCAATACTAATGTGGTTTACGTCACCACGCGCCGCCACCATAGGCCAAATGCTGGCGTCTGTATCTAAAGCGATATCGCCAACGAGTACCGAAGCTGGGTCTACATACACATTATCGCCGAGTTGTGGATGAATCCCTTGGTAAGTTCTGAGTGGCCCTGACATAAAAAAGTCCCTAATTGAGTGGTTTTTCGCATTATAAAGGCTAAAAACTGACTGGTCAGGTCAAATATCCAACGAACAGTGTAAAAAAGCCAATTATCTTTAATTTAGGGGTTGCACAAAAAGTTCTGCTGCCTATAATGCGCATCCACTGACACGGCAGACAGCGAAAGCAACCGCAGTATCAGTGCGAATCGAATGCAAAATGTGCAGTTGATTCGAAAGCCTCAAGAAGTTTGCAAAAACGCCTTGACGCAACTCGGGAAATGCGTAGAATACGCAGCCCTGACCCGCTGAGCGGTAACGCGAAAGTCGAGGTCAAATGCTCTTTAACAATCTAAACAAGAAATCTGTGTGGACACTCACAGGTGTTGAGTTAATCGAAATTACTCTGCCGTTTGGCGAGTAATCAAAATTTAAATCAATG
>NZ_JAMDJO010000009.1:0-129049 GCF_023475885.1 Shewanella sp. 10B | reverse complement strand
CGCCTAATTTGGTCAATGACCAGACAGAGTTGGAGCGGTAGTTCAGTTGGTTAGAATACCGGCCTGTCACGCCGGGGGTCGCGGGTTCGAGTCCCGTCCGCTCCGCCAACACAAAGAGATAAGCCTCATCGAAAGATGAGGCTTTTTTCGTTTACACGCCGGATAAATTTACTCAGACTCATTTTCAGCGGTGTTTTACTCTGCCTCATTTATGTAAGTTATTCTGAAACCACTCTTTTTATTAAAAGGGTTTAGCTGTTTTCTTTATGATAGACTGCTAGTTTTTACGGCTGGACAGGTCAGTTTTTCATTTGTGGGTGAGGTGGTTGTGCGCCACTTGGCAGTATTGAACTGTGTTTCTGCCCTCAGATAAATTAAACGGTATAATGTTTACCAATTTTTACGAGTAATAAAATGAATTGTCGTCTAGGTTGCGGTGCTTGCTGTATTGCACCTTCAATCAGCAGTGGGATCCCTGGTATGCCAAATGGTAAGGCGGCTGGAGAGCGCTGTGTGCAGCTCAGTGATGACAATTTATGTTTGATTTTCGGCTCGCCTGATCGTCCTGCGGTTTGTAGTGATTTTGAAGCGTCTTTAGATGTCTGTGGGGATTCAAACGAAGAGGCGCTCTGGTTGATCACAAACCTTGAATCTCAAACATCTCAATAGTTTATTGCTGACAGGTGAATTATGCAGTTAACACGCTATACCGACTTTGGTGTTCGCACGCTGATGTATCTGGCGGTTCAGCCCGATAGAACAACCCTTTTTAGGATCGCGGAGATTACCGAGGTCTTCGATTTGTCGCCAAATCATGTCTCGAAGATTGTGCACCACTTAGGCAAGTTGGGTTATCTGGAAACCATACGCGGCAAAATGGGCGGATTTCGTTTAGGTAAACCAGCGAGTGAAATTAACCTTGGGAAACTGATCCGTGCGTTAGAGAACTCTCTGGCACCGATTGATTGCAGTAAACCCTATTGCCGTTTCACTCCCGCCTGTCAGTTGAAGGGCGTATTAGCCCAAGCTGTTGAGGCGTATTTAAACGTACTCGATCAATACAGTCTGCAGGACATTGTGAGTAATCGAAATGAGCTGCTGTCACTGCTGCCAGATATGACTATTTCTGTCTTACAGTTGGATTAGCGCCTTTCTCATGGGCTAGTTCGATGGTCAACAAACTTGACGTCGGCACTAGCTCAATCCCTTCCGCCTTTAGGCGCGCTAAGTTCGTTTTTAAGAAGTGAATGGTTTCGGGGTAAGGATGGGCGATAGCCACCAGACTGCCTTGCGTGTGAGCCTGACTTATCATCAAATTAAACTGTTTTTCCAGCGCTGCGGCACTGACGTCATTATCGAGAAAGAGTTGGCGTCGTAGCAGTGGCACGCCGAGTAAATCTGCCTTATCTCCTGCCTTAGTGAACTTAGTTGTCATACTATCGACAAAGTAGAGCTGCTTCTGCTTTAGCGTTTCCATCACCCACAGCATAGGATCATCGAGCTGCGTTAGTAGGCTTCCCATATGATTGTTGGCGCCTTTAGCAAAGGGCACACTGGCGATGGCTGCAAGTACACTGCTACGGATCTGTGCTTCGCTCATATTATTCGTTAAACCACCAACACCTAAGGCTTTACCATTGAGAGCCTGCATGGGTAAGTGCAGCATAATCTCATGGCCTTTGGCGTGCGCGGCTTTAGCTAATTTATTGCTGAGCGGTGTGTGTGGCAGCACAGACAGGGTGACTGTGCTGGGAAGTGAAAGCACGGCTTCGTCGGTGTGTCGGTAGCCAATATCATCGATGATCAGGGCAATTTGAGCCGCATTGCTTGGCGCAATGCACAGGGCCCAAAGGGTCAATATGTAAAATAGACGCACTATTTCTTCTTATTAGTCATGATGTCGCATCCAAGCGATAGCAGAGGTCACTAGGCTGTCTTGGCTGACATCGGTTCGTGCTGAGATGGCGTCGATTATAGCCATATTCTTTTGATTGGGGCCAGTTTCGCTCGCAACTTTAATGTCGGGCACTATGCCGATATTGTGAATGTTTTCCCCTCTGGGCGTGTTGTACTGGGCGATAGTGAGCTTGATGGCGTTGCCGTCGTTCAGTATGGGGATCAGGCTTTGCACTGTGCCTTTGCCAAAGCTAGTTTCACCGAGCAGTTTGGCGCGGCCATTTTCCTGTAGAGCCGCGGCGAGCACTTCGGAGGCGGAGGCAGAGCCTTTATTGATCAGCACTAACATAGGCACATTGGTCAACATGGTTTGCGGTGAGGCGTAATAGTCGGAGTTGGCATCGAAGAAGCGGCCAGAGGTCGAGACGATTCGGCCCTTCGCTAAAAAGAGGTCAGCAATTTTGATTGCCTGATCCAGCAAGCCGCCGGGATTATTGCGTAAATCTAAAATCAAGCCCGTGAGATGCGCGTTTTGCCACTGGCTTAAACTGCGCACCATATCCTCGGTGGAGTTCTCTTGGAAGCTACTGAGCCTAATGTAGCCGATATTGCCATCCAGTAATTTGCTAGTGACAGATTGAATGGTGATGGTACTGGGTTTGAGTGATACCTCGAACTGAGCGTCATCATTATGATGCTTCAGGGTGAGGTGAATACTCTGATTGCTGAGGCTATGTTGTTTGATTTGATTGAGGATATCTGCAAGATTGGTTTCGGTGGTTGGCGTGTTATTGAGCTTGATAATGATGTCACCCGCTTGGATGCCTGCCTGTTCGGCGGGCGAGTTCGCAAAGGGCGCGATAATACTGATATGGTCTTTATCGCTAGCGACCTCAAAACCAAAGCCGAAGTATTCGCCGCGATTGGAGTCTTTTAAGTCGAGTAACTCTTGGTGATTTAAAAAGCTGGAATAGGGATCTAAATGCTCAAAAATCCCTTTAATGGCGGCTTGCACCAGCTCATCTTTGGAAACGGTTTTAACGTAATAGGTTTCGACCGTTTCTAATACATCCTGCAATAGCGGGTAGTCGAAGTCACTCTGATATGACTTGGCATTCTCTTGGCTGGAGAGGCTAATGGACAAGCCTAGGCTTAGGCCGAGTCCAAGGCAGACGATATTGCGGATTAGATGTTTCATAGCCGTCCCCTGTGATGATGGGGACGGCCACCTTAGCAACAGTACTGATTAACGACAGTACTTGGCTGGATCGACCGCTTGCCCCTTATACCTTATTTCAAAGTATAGGCCAGGCTCAGTCTGTCCACCCGAACGTCCGACTAAAGCAATAGCGTCACCGGTTTTGACCATTTCTCCAGGGCTTTTTAACAGGGCCTGTGCATGGCCGTAGAGGCTCATATAACCTTTACCATGGT
The DNA here is from genome assembly GCF_023475885.1 of Shewanella sp. 10B. NCBI lineage: Bacteria > Pseudomonadati > Pseudomonadota > Gammaproteobacteria > Alteromonadales > Shewanellaceae > Shewanella > Shewanella sp. 10B. Next base: position 125,719 of record NZ_JAMDJO010000009.1, on the reverse strand, counting down.
CTATCACCATCACCATACCGAAGCCTTTTAGCCAGTCGGCATAGATGACCTTACCGCCAGAAACCGCGCGAATATTTTGCCCTTCGGGTGCTGAGAGCATAGTGCCTTTCCACACCACTTGGCCGGATCTCGGGCTGCCAAAGCTGGCACTGACGCGGCCTTTAGTCGGCCATTTGAGTTTGCCGCCTTGTTTATCGAAGCCTTCCATCGAGGGGTTATCACGCATCGCCTTGAGCGCTTGCTCAACCACCCGTTTTAAGCTGGCCTCTTCAATTTGCAGTTGTTCAAGTTCGGCGCCCTTAGTATTCAGGGTGCGCTGTAATTCTTTTAGGGTGAGCTGGCGTTGATCTTGTTCTTGGTTCAAGCGCTTAGATTGCACTTGTTGCTCGGCCATCAGCTTAGTTAATTGTTTTTGCTTGCTGGTTTGCGAGACTTTAATTTCATCTAGTTCGGTGATGGTTTTCTTTAACTCGTTAATCGAGTTCATGCGTGCCTTGTTGAGGTATTGGTAATAGGCCAACATCCGCTCAATCGTGGCGGGACTCTGCTGATTCAGCATCATCTTAGTGTAATCGTGGTTACCGGCAAGATAGGCGCTCGAGAGTTGTTTTGAGAGCGTTTTTTGCTGGCTGACCTTGAGGGTTTCTAACTCTTCTTGGCGTTGTTTGAGTTCGGCGAGCTTAGTATCAATCTGCGCCAAACTGTTTTTGGTGCTATTGACCTTTTTGGCTGCCGCCGCAATCGCCTCTTCATCGCTACGCAGCAGAGCGAGTAACTTTTCCCGCTGTTTACTGGTGTTTTTGAGCGCGCTTTGTTGTTGGTTTATCTGCGCTTGGATGGATTTCAACTCGGACTGACGCTTCTCCAAATCAGAAGCGTAGACCGAGAAAGATAACATCATAAAGCCAGCAATAATGCTGGCTTTAACGGGGAGTCGAGTGCTCACTAGGTAACAACTACTCTTTTACGTGGATTAAGGGCTTACCCGTCATCTCTGCGGGAATGGTTTCACCCATCAGGTGCAGAATCGTTGGGGCAACATCGCTCAGTTTACCGCCTTCATCTATGGTGGCGTCACGGCCAACAAACACAAAGGGTACGAGTTCACTGGTATGCGCCGTATGGGCTTGGCCAGTGGTTTCGTCGGTCATCTGCTCGGCGTTGCCGTGGTCAGCGGTAATAATACATTCGCCGCCTACTTTCGCCAGTGCATCGACTACGCGGCCGATACAGGCATCGACAGCTTCGCAGGCTTTAACCGCCGCATCGAAGTTGCCAGTATGACCCACCATATCACCGTTCGGGTAGTTACAGATAATCACATCGTATTTGGCGGATTCAATCGCCGCGACTAACTTATCCGTCAGCTCGGTTGAGCTCATCTCGGGTTGTAAGTCATAGGTTGCCACTTTAGGTGAGTTGATCAGGATGCGATCTTCACCGTTGAATGGCTCTTCCTTACCGCCGTTGAAGAAGAAGGTCACATGGGCGTATTTTTCAGTTTCGGAGATACGTAACTGAGTACGGCCACGATTTTGCAGCACTTCACCTAAGGTATTCACTAGGTTTTCAGAAGGATAAGCGATAGGCGCCTTGATATCGGCCGCGTATTCGGTCAGCGTTACAAAGTTAACCTTTGGCGTCACCGCACGTTCAAAACCGTCGAAATCGGCATTGATAAAGCTGCGGGTGATTTGACGAGCACGGTCGGCGCGGAAGTTCATGAAAATCAGCGCGTCGCCATCGTTCAAGCTGGCAACCTTGCCTTCGCTATCGGTAATGGCAGAAGACGACACAAACTCATCGTTTTCATCACGGTCATAAGCGGCTTCTAACGCGGTCACGGCGTTATCGTATTGGAACTTCGCCTTGCCTTGAGTGATCAGCTCGTAAGCCTGTGACACGCGGTCCCAACGGTTATCGCGGTCCATGGCAAAGTAACGACCAATAATCGAGGCGATACGGCCATGGCCCAATGTAGTAAACAGATCATCAAAGTGGCTTAGGCTACCTTTGGCGCTGCGAGGTGGGGTATCGCGACCGTCTAAGAAGGCATGTAAGTACACTTTAGTGGCACCGCGCGCTACGGCCATACGGCACATGACTTCGATATGCTCTTCATGGCTGTGTACGCCACCGGGAGAGAGCAGACCCATAATGTGCACTGCGCCACCGGCTTTGACTGCCGCATCGACGGCATCACAAAGGGCAGGGTTTTGTTCAAACTCATGATCTGCAATGGCTTTGCTGATGCGGGTCAGCTCTTGGTAAACAATTCGGCCAGAACCTAAGTTGATATGGCCTACTTCAGAGTTCCCCATCTGCCCATCGGGCAAGCCTACATCTAAGCCTGAACCTGAAATTAAACCGTGGGCATATTGGGCGTTGAGACGGTCGAGTACTGGTGTGTTGGCGTGGTAAATCGCATTCATATGCGTATTTTCACGGTAACCCCAGCCATCGAGGATCAACAACGCGATTGGACGTTTAGTTGTCGTCATGGTGATACCTTTAAAGTTTAAGGAAGCTAAAGAAATCTGAAATTGGTTAAATATTACTACGTAAGCGGGGTACGAAAAAGCGCTTTACCTAGATTAAGGTCATCGAATCGCTATTTGAGCAGATTCTGTGAGCGCCAAGAGAAGCGAGATGGCGCAAGGGCTGAGCTGTGTTCTAGAACTGTGACTAAACAGCTGCAATCTGCCAAGGCAATGGGTATACTCTGTGCCCTTATCGAATTTTTCGCCATTTATACGGGCTGTAACCATGCAAGAATATATCGAATTTTTTAAGGCTCACACTATGCTAAGTCTGGCTTGGGTGGGTTTGTTTGTAATGCTTGTGGTCAGTGTGATCAAATCGAGCTTCTCTAAAATCAAAAATGTCACTCATCAAGAACTCACCACTATGGTGAACAGACAAGACGCTAAAGTCGTGGATGTGCGTTCAAATGACGAGTTCCGTAAGGGCCATATTGTTGATGCAGTTAACGTTACGCTTGCGGATATCAAAAATAATCAGGTTTCAGCCCTTGAAAAGTTCAAAGGCAGTCCCATTATACTGGTATGCAATGCTGGCATGACCTCGTCTCAAGCGGCTCAGCTTTTAAGTAAACAAGGTTTTGAAAACCTGTATAACTTGAAAGGTGGTATGGGTGAATGGCAGGCAGCGAATATGCCTGTTTCAAAAAGCAAAAGATAAGTTGTCGGCGGCAGTTATGCGCTGTGCTGCATAGTTAATTGATTGTGCAGCAGTTGCGTCATCATTGTTTGGCATACTAATCCTGTGGTCACTAAGGGCTTAAATTAAGTATTTAGATTGACTTCAAAAGTACCCCGTTAAGGGAACGTTGGGACGGTACTGAGATCTCATTCAGGCATCAAAGCATAAGCCCAGCTAAATAGACAAAAAAGCCAACCAGATAAGTGTTGGCATAACATTGATAGGATAGGTAGGAAATTATGGCTGAAGTAGCAAACAACGAACAACAAGCCCCACAATTCAACATCCAACGTGTTTACACTAAAGATGTTTCTTTCGAAACACCTAACAGCCCAGCTGTATTCCAAAAAGAATGGAATCCAGAAGTTAAGTTAGATTTAGACACTCGCAGCGCTAAATTAGCCGACGACGTATACGAAGTGGTTCTGTCTTTGACTGTGACTGCACAAAACGCTGGCGAAACTGCTTTCCTGTGTGAAGTACAACAAGCGGGTATCTTCTCAATCGCAGGTCTGACTGAGCCACAACTGGCTCACTCATTAGGTGCATACTGCCCTAACATCCTATTCCCATATGCGCGTGAAGCTGTAGGTAGCTTAGTGGGTCGTGGTACTTTCCCACAACTGAACTTAGCACCAGTAAACTTCGACGCTCTGTTCGCACAATACGTGCAACAACGTCAAGCCGCAGCAGCTGCACCAGCAGCCGAAGAAGCTAACGCTTAATTACATGAAAAACTCTGCCGATATCACGGTGTTAGGGGCGGGCTCTTATGGCACCGCCCTTGCCATCTCTTTAGCCAGCAATGGTCATAAGACCTTGTTGTGGGGGCACGATCCTGCCCATATGCAAACGCTCGCTCAGGACAAATGCAACCAAGCTTTCTTGCCTGGTATTGCCTTCCCCGAGTGTTTACATATCGAAGCCGACTTAGCCAAAGCCTTAGCGGCCAGCAATAATGTGCTGGTTGTGGTACCTAGCCATGTGTTTGGCTCGGTATTGGCCCAAGCAAAACCTTTGTTACGCCAAGATGCTCGCATCGTATGGGCGACCAAAGGACTCGAGCCTGAAACCGGACGTTTGCTACAAGATGTGGCCCGTGATGTGTTAGGCGAGCAATATCCGCTGGCGGTATTGTCAGGACCGACGTTCGCGAAGGAATTAGCCATGGGGTTACCTACGGCGATTTCGGTTGCGGGCACCTGTCCGAAATTTACCGCTGAGCTAGTGGAATTGCTGCACAGCCCTAAACGCTTACGTGTTTACGCTAATGACGACTTTATCGGCCTGCAATTAGGCGGAGCGGTCAAGAACGTTATCGCCATTGGCGCGGGGATGTCCGACGGTATTGGCTTTGGTGCCAACGCCAGAACGGCGTTAATCACCCGTGGTTTAGTCGAGTTAACTCGCTTAGGCGAAGCCTTAGGCGCCAGCACTGCCACCTTTATGGGCATGGCTGGATTAGGCGACCTAGTGTTGACTTGTACCGACAACCAATCCCGTAACCGCCGCTTTGGTTTAGCCTTAGGTAAAGGCTGCGATGTGGATACTGCCCAGGCCGAAATCGGCCAAGTGGTTGAAGGTTATCGCAATACTAAAGAAGTGTTTACGCTAGCGAAGCGCATGGGTGTCGAAATGCCGATCACCGAGCAAATCTACCAAGTGTTATACCAAGGCAAAGCGCCCTTGGATGCCGCCAAAGAACTGCTCAGCAGAGAAAAGAAATCAGAAACGCCAGCGCAATAAAGCGCGAGCCGTGATGATGCTGAATAAAATAAAGGGTGCTAAAATAGCGCCCTTTTTTATGTCCGATCGCCAACGCCTTAATGTACTGGCAGCAGTCTGCATTGGCTGTATCTATTAAGGCTGGATGCTGAACGCGAAATATTTACCCCAATATCGAAGACCAATACCGTAACTCAGTCTTTGAACTATTTGGGATGATGGGCAATAGCCAAATTAATTTATCGACTGGAGTATAAGTGTGAAACATCATGATGTAATTATTATCGGAGCCGGCGCCGCAGGATTAATGTGTGCTGCAACAGCGGGTTACCGAGGTCGTGATGTACTGGTACTCGATAATGCCAAGCAGGCTGGGCGTAAAATCCTTATCAGCGGTGGCGGCCGTTGTAACTTCACCAACCTTAAAGTCGAACCCGCCAACTTTATCTGTGGTAACCCGCACTTTGTTAAATCCGCATTGGCGCGTTATCCGTCGCAGCAGTTTATCGAACTGGTTGAGCGCCACGGCATTGAATACCACGAGCGCGACCATGGCCAGCTGTTTTGTAATGACTCGGCCAAAGAGATAGTCACTATGCTGCTGACCGAATGTGAGTGGGCGGGTGTGAGCATTAAACTTCGCACCGATATTCTGGCAGTGAGCAAAACCGAGGCTGGCCGCTTTGAGCTAAACACCTCAAATGGCGAGTTAAGTTGCGACTCCTTAGTGATCGCCACTGGCGGTTTATCCATGCCGAAACTTGGCGCCACCCCCTACGGCTATCAATTGGCCGAGCAGTTTGGGCTTAAGGTGTTGCCAACTCACGCGGGTCTGGTGCCTTTTACTTGGCACAGCGAAGATAAAATTCGCTTCGAACCGCTATCGGGCATTGCCGTACCGAGCCGCATTACCGCCAAAGATGGCACCGCCTTTAGCGAAGCCTTGCTCTTTACCCACAGAGGCTTATCTGGCCCCGCCATTTTGCAGATTTCCAACTATTGGAAAGCAGGCGAAACGATAGAAATCAATCTATTACCCAATATGGATGCCGCACAGGCCTTAGAGCAACAACTGGCCGCACATCCTAAACAGAGTCTGCGTAATACCTTAAGCCAGTGGTTACCTAAGCGGCTGGTGGAAGTGTTATTCGATGAGGCTTTACTCAACAAAGCCTTAAATCAGCTTGTTCATGCAGAGCGCGCCAAGTTAGTCGACGATCTGCACCGCTGGACAGTATTAATGAATGGCACCGAAGGCTATCGCACCGCCGAAGTGACCCTAGGCGGCGTGGATACCCATGAACTGTCCTCCAAAACCATGGAAGCTATTAAAGTCCCCGGCCTGTTTTTTATCGGCGAAGTGATGGATGTCAGCGGTTGGTTGGGAGGGTTTAACTTCCAATGGGCTTGGGCATCTGGCGTGGCCGCAGGTCGAGTGGTTTAGTCCCTAACTTGCAAGATTGATGAGTTTAAAGCCCTGACTGTTTGAACTCATCAAAGCCAATCTTCTGGCCAACTGCAAAGCCAGATCACTTTGTCGTTAGGCGTGCAGGGTTATTTGTCATTGTTTCCTCAGTCACATACCACACTTTATTTTAATAAGAACTGCCCCAGAGGGCCCTACTAAAATAGAAGTTCAGTGATGCTTGAAGGCTTCCGGAACTATGCAGAAAGGGTATCTTCATATCCACATTTATATGATGTGCTGTTATGCATAGCTACTTGAAGTCACATTTCAGCAATGGATAAAAAATGAGTTAGGGAATTGGCGCTAACTCATTGGTTTCATAGTTTCTCTTTACTTTTTAGTTGTCAAAAAATGCAGAGTGATAGCTAACTTCCCCCGTCGGAGTATCGTCGGCTAGTGATAAAGCTAGGAAATATTCTGAAGGAATATTTGGAAGTGTCAGTTTTGGCTGTGACTCAAAGCCAAATCGGCCATAGTATTTTGGTTCGCCAAGTAATACGACCCCTTCAATCCCTTGTGCTTTAAGTTGTGATAACCCTTCACGAATTAGTGCGCCACCGATACCTTCACCTTGACGTTCTGGCACTACTGAAACTGGGCCTAAGCCACACCAAGCAGACTCTTCGCCATTTATCAGAATCGGAGAAAAGGCAATATGACCAACGATGCCTGTTTGATCTTCACAAACTAGAGATAACGACAATACTTTTGCATCACGTGGTCTATTGACGATCAAGTGTTCTGTTGGTTTAGCTCCCGGTTCGTGGTGCGGATGGTTCTCAAACGCTCGATAGATAAGATGTTCAATTTCTGAAAGGTCGGAATGATTTTCAGCTCTAATTTTCATGTTTTAACCTTTGTTTCTTTAATATAAATACTTGGTAGCCATATTGACCTAAGTATTGCTCGTGTATCCTGAGTTCTTTGCGTAAGTCATTGAGTGAATTAGAAGTAAAATCCTTGTCATCGAGCTGAGCGATCTTTTGCTTCAATGGTTCCAGATAGTTACGCCACGACTGTTCACTCTGTGTAAAGTTTTCGATAACCTCATAGCCCGCTTTTATCATCTCTTTGATTCGATGTTCGCTAGTTTCCATGTCGGGATAGTTTTGTTGCCAAAACTCTATGGCTTCGGTATCTGGGTTATTGGTCAACCAAATCAAGTCACTAATCACTAAGTAACCATCATGCTTAAGAAATGGTTTCCAACTTTTGAGCGCCTGCTTGATGCCCATAATATAGGCACAGCCTTCTGACCAGATCAGGTCAAATTGCCCCTGTTCAAATGGTAGCGCCGTCATGCTGGCACAAATCGATGTTATTCGATGTTCAAGAGCATTTTCTTTAGCCTTTTCTTTAAGGCAGCTTAAGCTGTACTCATCGTTATCGAGTGCCGTTAAATTGAAGGCAGAATTTTTTGCCAGAAAGAGGGTTGTGACTCCTTTTCCACAGCCAATTTCTAGCGCATCCCCTGACTTAATAGGCAAAGAGCGTAATGCTCTGAGGGAGTCACCTTCATCACTAGGCCCCAGCCGATCTAAACCTTGAAAAATCGCTTCAAAGTCAGCCATATATTGATCATGTTCATTCATATCTTTGGACAACCATTTGAGTCTCAGTGCCTGCTTTTCACTAAAACCCTGTTTTAACAACCATTCTAGGTGTGCTGATGGCGCTTCTTTGTCCATCGACTGGTGCCACTCCTTCATCGAGTTCATGCCAAGCATTGAGGAAAGCAGCTCTCTTGCCCTTTGTTTTTGGGCGATTTCTTCATCCAATACATTAAGCCTATGAAGTAGCAACTCTCTGTCAATTTGAGCCTCCAAACATGCTTGGCACTCTTTTAAGGTTAATCCTCCAGCCTGTAGTTGTTGTAACAGTTTGACTTGTTGGACATCTTTGTCTGAGTAGCGGCGATACCCATTGCTTTGCCGTTTGGCAGAAATTAGTCTGAGTTTTTCGTAATAGAGCAGAGTGGAACGGCTCAATCCGACTTTTTGTGCTAATTCAGAAATACGGTACATGGGGTTCCTCTCATTTATGAGCGAACTATAAACTGTGAAGTTTTAGACAGGTCAACATTCATTTTGGCAGAAACTTGAAAATAATCTTGAGCGTCAGAAGGGTGTGGAATGGCGAGTAGGGGCTCCATACCAGCCTAAATCTGTATGACATAGGCCTTTATTTGCCCCCACTTTGCTCTGGATTCTTGTTGTACTTTGGCTGGCATTATTCATATTCGCGCAAGACGACCGTCGGCACTTGCGGTCTATTCATCGCGTCGTCGAGCAAATGCCATGGTTCGCCGATAAGTCAGTGCTTTCATAGCTCGCTTGATTATCTCGCTGGCTCAAGATTACTAATCTCTGATGGTCAGTCAATTTGGTATATCACCCACCAATCAATCCTTACCCTATTGCCAATTTGGTTTCTGCATAGCGCAGTTTTTTTATCCTTGGGTTGGCAAGAAAGTAGGCCAACATCAGTGGGCCGAGGCGCCCCATAAACATCATAAAGATGATAATCCCTTGGCCTACACTGGATAAATTACCTGTTAATCCGCGGGATAGTCCGACGGTGCCGAGGGCGGATACGGCTTCGAACGCGATATCCATAATCGGGGCTTTTTCGGTGAGCACTAGGGCGAAAATTGCCAGCCAAGTGACGCCGATAGAGATCATCGTCAAGGCGAGCGCCTTGCTAATGATGTCTTTGGGGATTTCGCGCTTAAACACATACACAGCTTCATCGCGGCGTAAATAGCCGTAGGTGGCGAGAATAAGCACCATAAAGGTCACGACCTTAATGCCGCTGGCAGTACTGAGGGAGCCGCCGCCGATAAACATCAGTACCAAAATCAATAGGGTGGAACCATCTTCGAGTTGGTCTATAGGTAAGGTGTTAAAGCCTGCGGTGCGCGGGGTCACGGCTTGAAACCAAGAGGCCAACCATTTGCCGAGTTCGCTTAAGGGCGCGAGGGTGTTGGGGTTGTTGTACTCAATCAGGTAAATGGCAATCACGGCTACGGCATTGATCAGTATGGTGCCAGTGATCATCATACGGCTGTAGACGGTGAGTTTCGACCAACGTTTATTGCGTTTAAGGTCAATCCACACCGAAAAGCCAAGGCCGCCCACAATAAATAAGCCGGTGATGGTGAGGTTAACGACAGGGTCTGCCACATAGGGCATTAGGCTATCTGGGCTTAGGGCAAAACCCGCGTTATTAAAGGCGCTAATGGTATAAAAAAAGCCATGAAACAGGCTGGTTTGCCAGCCCAACTCACCGCTCCAATGGACGGATAAAATCAGCATTCCCACGGCCTCAACCAATAGCGAAAACACCAGCACGGCCTTAGCGGTCGAGACTAAGGTGGAGGTATCGGTTTGATTAAACGCTTCTTTCGCCACCGTTTGCTGCAAGAAACCTATCTTACCGCCCAGCGCTATTAGCGTGACGATGGCAAAGGTCATCAAACCTAGGCCGCCGCATTGAATTAACAGCGCGATAATCACTTGGCCAAAGGGCGTGAACACACTGCCTGTATCGACGACCACAAGCCCTGTGACCGTCACCGCCGAGGTCACGGTAAAGAGGCTTTGCAGCCAAGTAATGGGCGACTCGGTGGCGATGGGCAGTTTAAGCAAGCAAGTGCCAACTAAGATCAGCAGAGCAAAACTGACACTTAAGATAAAAGGCGGCGCGCCAAAGAGTTTTTTACCGCTTTTAGGTGTGTGCTCTAGGGTGAGCGAAGGGTGCCATTGAACCACGTTACACCAACCTTGGTGCGAGCTGTTTTAACTCGGCACGGCTACCGCAGAGGAATAGGGCATCCTCTGTGCGCAGGCTAAAGTCGCTATCAATCTTGCTAAATACGTTGTGCTCACGCTTAACCATCAGCGCCGCCACCTTGCCCTTAGGGTTGCGTTGGACATTGGTTTGCTCATCGGCGCTGTGTTCCTGCAAGCTCCCGAGCAGTTGGCCAACAGTAGTCTGATGCAACTGAGCTTTAATATGGATTTCAACAATATAGAGCCCATCGCCGATGGTGAGAAAATTATTCACCATAGGATAGTTAAGCGACTGGGCGACGCGGATCCCCATTTCTTCCTCGGGATGAATAATGCGGGCAACGCCGAGTTTCGACACTATAGTATGGTGTGCCTTGGTGCTGGCCTTGACCCAAATCGTCTGCACGCCGAGGTTTTTCAGTGCTAGGGTGCACAGCAGGCTAGACTGCATATCCTCACCGATAGCGACCAGCACGGCCTCGCAGTTGGTCAGATCGAGTTCCCGCAGCGATGCCTCATCGGCGCAGTCGCAAATTACCGCTTCTGTAAGACTTTCTACATATTTTTCAACGATTTTTGGGTCGCTATCGACACCAGTAACCGTGTGACCTAAGTGGATGAGTTCGAGGCTCGCGGCAACGCCGAAGCGGCCTAATCCGATGACAGTAAAATGTGCCATTCCATATCCTTTTGTGATTGAGCTAAAGAGTGAGGCGAGCTGGCCTAGGGCGGGCCGAGGTCGGTGAGTCGATACCCTAAACCGGGCTCGGTTTTGATCAGTTGTTGTTCGTCGCTGTCGTTGAGCTTTTTACGCAGTTGGCGGACTAAAATCCGCAGATAGTGGCTATCTTCCTGATGAGTCTCGCCCCAGATATTGCGCAGCAGTTCGTTCTGTTTCAGCAATTGCCCCGGGTGGGACATGAGTTGGGCGAGCAGGGCAAATTCCTTTTTAGTAAGCGCCACTTCCTGTTGATTGAGCCAGCATTGATGGCTGCTCTTTTGTAGGGATAGCGGGCCAAATTGCAGCATATCGGCATTGCTTGAGGTATCCACAAGGTCACGGACTAATACCTTGATACGCACGATTAATTCCCTGATCCCAAAGGGCTTACTCAGATAATCGTTAGCACCTGCCTCGAGCAGGCGGATTTTTTCTTCCTCCTGATCGCGAGCGGTGAGCACCAGCACAGGGGTCTTATCCTGCTGGCGCAGCGCATGGAGCAATTCGATACCATCGCCATCGGGCAGGCCGAGGTCGAGCACGATAAGGTGCGGCTGGTGGCTTTGGTATTGTTTAAGCGCCGTGGCTATGCTGGTAGCGCTTAAGTATTCAAAGCCTTCCGCCTCGAGTGAGATCCGCATAAAGGTATGGATTTGCGGCTCATCATCCACCACTAATACCTTGTAAGCCATTTATGCCGCCTCCGTGGTTATGGGTAAAGCGATGCGGATCAAGCTGCCTTGGGCGACACTTTCGGCGCCGATGCTGCCCCTATGGGCGGTAATTATGCCTTTGGCGACCGCAAGGCCTAATCCCGCGCCGCCATCGGTCGAGGGATGTTGACGATAGAACAGCTCGAAAATGGCCTCGGCGTCGGCTGGCGCTATGCCTTGTCCTAAGTCTTGAATATCGATGCGCAGCATCTGTTGGTGGCGATAGAGGTTTACCGTAACAGGCTGTTCCGCGGGTGAGTAGCGCAGGGCATTATCGAGTACATTAAAAATCGCCTGCTCAATCAAAGAGCTGCAAATCATTAATGGCGGAAGTTCTGGCTCACAGTGAATTTGGATCCTAGGTTGCGCGGTTTGAAAGCGGGCGATAGTGCGCTGTAACACTTCGCGTAGATTGGCTTCGTCTAGGCTAAATTTGAGCGCGCCATGTTGTAACTTAGTGGCCTGCAAAAGGTTTTCGATATATTGGTGCAGCCTATGGCTCTCTGCGGCGGCCGAGTCGATAAGCTCCTCGGTTTGCGTCGGGTTAAGTTTGGCTTGGTATTCCTTGAGGGTGGTTAGGGTGCCAATAATGGTCGCAAGCGGCGTACGTAAATCGTGGGAGACAGAGAGCAAAATGCTGTTTCTGAGCTGCGCCTGTTCGAGCGCCTGCTGCTGGCGGCGGTAATGTTCGGCTAACTTGCTGCTAGTGAGCGCGACCAACAAAAACACGCTTAAATTGACTATGTCTTCGACGTTGAACATCTGCAACGAATAGCGTGGCGTGGTGAATAAAAAATTGAAACTGACGGCGCCAAACACAGCCACAAAATAGGCGTAATTGGCGCTGCATTGTAGGGCCACGGCGACCACGGCTAATTGCAGGATAAGCAGTACGGCAATGGCCGAGCCTGAAAAGTGATCAATCAAATAGCTAGTGAGCAAGGCAATCACTAACAACATGGCGGTAAATAACGCGGGGTGCGTGCGCCAGTATTGGTTGATGGAGGCTGTGTTTGCAAAAGTCATAACGGCTAAGACGTTGCTGAAGTTAAGGCTACTCTAGCAAAGGCCTGTGGGGATAGCGCGTAAAAAATCCGTAAAATTTTCTGGGGCTTGGCGAGAGGGCGTTGTCTGGCATTTACATCAGGCTGGCGGTTTTGATCGCCGCCTTGCATCAGATAAGGGCTGCCAATGCCGCCATTACGCGAGGTAATCTAGCTCCATTACCTCGCGCTAACGTATTAACCGCTGAGATTACCAAGGGATGGGCGGTGGCATTAAGCGTTTACCACTATAACCCGGCACAGTGGCAAAGCGTGGGGACTTGGCCTCCCAATCGGCTTGGGCACTGGCGATATCTTCCTTGCTGTGGCCGACAAAATTCCACCAGATACTGACGGTGTCGGTGAGGGGCGCGCCACCAATCAGTAGTAAACGTGCACCAGGGTGAAGGTCGAGCGTCACGCTCTCGCGCAGCATGCCAAGGTAAGCGAGGTTATTGTTATCAAAGGCCTCGTCGTCGATATCGAATCGGCCTTCGAGGGGCATTAGGCCATATTCAAATCGCGGATCCAGCCTGAGTGTCAGTTGTGTGGCCCCTGCGGCGAAGATATCGAGTGCGACGATTGGCGAAAAGTGCAACGTGGGGGCTTGTTTATCCTTCCACGAGCCAATCAATAGGGTGAATTCGGCGCCCGCCTCCTGCCAAGTGGGCAACAGGGGATAATGGTCGAACCTCGGGGCTGTGTCCTTGTGCTCCAGCGGCAACGCAATCCATAGCTGCACCGCATGCATAGTACGATGACCTTCGACGGACTCTTCGGTGTGGGCGATGCCATGGCCCGCGGTCATCAGGTTTACTTGCCTCGGGCGTATCACTTGGGCGCTACCTAGACTGTCCCTGTGCATGATTTCCCCCTCCAGCATCCAAGTGAAGGTTTGAAGGCCGATATGGGGATGCTCGCCCACATTCATTAAGGGGCCGTCGGTGACTGGGCCAATATGATCCAGAAAACACCAAGGACCTATGAGTCGACGCGGTTTTTGCGGAATCGCCCGCGCTACGGGTATCCCGCCCACATCACTGATTTTGGGTGCAATCTGCTGGATTTGGATCCGCCCATCTTCGACGGGACATTCCCTTGGGCCGCCGTAAAATGGCGATGTTTGCATTTGACTCATATCGACTCCTTATCTTCATTTAGACACGGATAGACTTAACATTTATGCTGGTGCAGCGAGGCGATGTTTCGCCCTCAAGGTCTGTTACTCGATGCTCGACCTTAATGACTTTAACGCAAGATTGGGAATAAGGGATGTTAACAGACCCTCTTTTTTGGCTGGTGGCGATTCCTGCGGTGTTGATCACTGGGATCTCTAAATCGGGCTTTGCCGGCGGCGTCGGTGGCCTGACCGTGCCCCTGTTAGCGCTGGCGATAAGCCCGGCAACTGCGGCGGCAATCATGTTGCCATTGCTGATTTATATGGATTTTTTAAGTGTTCGTTCTTGGTGGGGGCAACATAATCTATGCCAATTATGGATCCTTTTACCCGCGGCGATTGTGGGCATAGGCATAGCCTATTGGTTGTTCGACCGCTTAAACGAAGATTACTTACGGGCGATTTTAGGCTGTGTGTCCTTAGGTTTTGGTCTTTATGGCTTGATGTTAGGGGATAAAACCCAAGCGACGCCTTCGCCACTCGTGGGACGGCTTTGCGGCTTAACCGCGGGCTTTACCAGCTTTGTGGCCCATGCGGGCGGGCCGCCACTCAATGCCTATTTGCTGCCGCTACGCTTGGCCAAGCCAGAGTTTTTAGCCACGGCAGTGGTATTTTTTGCGGTGGTGAATCTGGTTAAGTTGGTGCCCTACAGTCTGCTCGGGCAAATTAACCAAGGTAACATTCTGATCTCCTTGTTACTTGCGCCTTTGGCTTGGTTAGGCGTAAAACTGGGGTTGTCGATCCAAGATAAAATCAGCGATAGGCTGTTTAAACGCATCATCTTGATTTTAATGGTGCTGGTGGGTATTCGTTTACTGTGGACGGCGTTATAGTTTTAAGCTTGAGATTAGCTTAGGCTGATACCATCGATTTTTCACTGTATTGTCGTTATCGCTTTGATAGCACCCGATATTACGCAAGAATTGCCTGCGATGAGTTTTACGCTAATGAAACGATTACTGATAGTTATCTTAGCCTTAGGTCTTGGCGCCTGTGCGAGCGCGCCAGAACCTAAGCCTGTGGTGAAGCAAGTTGAACCCGTATCCGTTTGGAACGATAGCAATATTGCCGATTTCCATTCCGAATGGCGCGGCGTGCCCTATCGCCTAGGTGGCGGCACTAAGAAAGGCATCGATTGCTCGGCCTTTGTGTCGGTCGCTTATCAAAAGATGTTGGGTATGACTCTGCCGCGCACAGTGGAAGAACAGCAAGCCCTCGGCAAACCCGTGGCGCGGGATCAACTGCGTAAAGGCGACTTAGTGTTTTTCAAAACGGGTTGGAGCACGCACCATGTCGGCATTTATGTGGGTGGGAATAATTTTCTCCATGTCTCGACGAGCCAAGGGGTGAAAATTTCGAGCCTGCTAAACAGTTATTGGGCATCAAAGTATTGGAATGCAAGGCGAATTTAAGCCTTAATCACAGGTGGAGACTCTATGAGCCCAGCGTCTGTTTCGTCCCAGCATGAGCCTCTGCCCACCTCGGTTTTTCTGGCGATTTTCTCCGCCGTATTCTTACCCATGTTTCTGGCGGCGGTCGATCAAACCCTACTCGCCACCGCAACCCCTGCCATAGTGGAAGATCTTGGCGGCCTCAGGCAAGCCTCGTGGATCACTATAGGTTATATGCTGGCGATGGCGGCGAGTGTGCCTATTTACGGCTGGCTGGGGGATAACTTTGGCCGCGCTAAAATCCTGATGATTGCCTTAGTGGTGTTTGCGCTAGGTTCGGTTGTTTCCGCCAGTGCTTGGACTATGGACCATATGATTGCTGGGCGGATCCTCCAAGGTCTGGGCGGTGGCGGGTTGATGAGTCTGTCCCAATCCCTTGTGGGTGAACTGGTACCGATACGGCAACGGGCGCGTTTTCAGGGGTATTTTGCCGCTATGTTTACCCTCGCCAGTGTTGGCGGCCCAGTGATTGGCGGCTTTGTGGTGCATGCCTATTCTTGGCACTGGTTATTTTGGGCGAATATTCCTTTGGTCATGCTGGCGGTTTTGCGGCTTAATCGCTTGCATAAACAGAGTGTTAAACCCGTACGGCAAGGGCGGTTTGACTTGCTCGGCGTGCTGCTATTTCCCGCTATCATTACGGCGCTGCTGTATTGGTTGTCTGTGGCGGGGCAAGACTTTGCTTGGCTATCGGCCACAAGCTTAGGCTTTATGGGATTTATCTGTGTGGGCGCCCTTGTGCTGTTGTGGTGGGAGCGTCAGCGTGAGAGTCCTTTCTTACCGCTGGATTTGCTCGCCAATAAAGCCATTTATATGCCGCTCTTCACGGCCGCGCTGTTTGCCGCCTGCCTGTTTGCGATGATCTTCTTTTTACCCATTTACTTACAGGTCGGTCTGCATACCAATCCGGCCAAAACGGGCTTGCTGTTGATGCCAATGACCTTTGGCATAGTGACGGGCTCCACCATAGCGGGCAGGCTGTTGAGTCGGGATGTGGCGCCTAAGTGGTTGCCGACCTTCGGCATGGGCTTGGCCTTTATCGGTTTGCTCTTAATCGGTTTAGTGCCGCCGAATGCGAATTTGATCGGCGCTTTAGGTGTGTTGGTGGGAATTGGCTTAGGGACTGTGATGCCTAGCGTGCAGCTGGTGGTGCAGAGCGTGTCGGGCAAGGCGCGTTTAAGCCAAATCACCGCCATGGTGTCCTTGAGTCGTTCCATGGGCGCGGCAATTGGCACGGCCTTATTCAGCCTGTTGCTATATGGCTTGTTACCGCTCGAAGGTGCGCAGGTGGGGATTGCGGCAATAAAGCAATTGCCCATTGAGGTTGTGCACCACGCCTTCCAATGGGGCTTCATCGCGGCGGCTCTGGTGGCGCTTAGCTGCGCGATTGTCGGCTATCTCTCGCCCGCGACACCGCTAAAGGATCATGATACTGAGCCGCTCCCTAAAGCCGCTAGCCCGGCAGACTAGCTGCTAATACGTGAGCTAAGTCGAGTTGTCGGCGCGCATTTCGCCTTGTTTTTATGCTATTTTAGCCGCAGAGAAATTAGTGGATCCCAAAGTGCTTAGGGGTCGAGTCACAGATTGATGTTTGGAGTGGGATATGAGCAAAGCAAAAATCGGGATTGTTACGGTAAGCGATCGTGCCAGCGCGGGGATTTATGAGGATATCTCGGGCAAGGCCATTATCGATACCCTCAATGATTACCTCACCAGCGAGTGGGAGCCGATTTATCAAGTGATCCCCGACGAGCAGGATGTGATTGAAGCGACCCTGATCAAGATGGCCGATGAGCAGGATTGCTGCTTGATTGTGACCACGGGCGGCACAGGCCCAGCCAAGCGCGATGTCACGCCTGAGGCGACCGAGGCCGTGTGCGATCGCATGATGCCTGGCTTTGGTGAGCTGATGCGCGCCGAGTCGTTAAAGTTTGTACCGACGGCGATTCTCTCGCGCCAAACTGCGGGCTTACGCGGTGATTCATTAATTGTGAACCTGCCTGGCAAGCCAAAATCTATCCGCGAATGTTTAGATGCGGTGTTCCCCGCCATTCCTTACTGCATCGACCTGATGGAAGGTCCGTACCTCGAGTGTAACGAGGCCGTGATTAAGCCTTTTAGACCTAAGGCAAAATAATGCGCCGCACCGCAAGATGACATAAACCCAAGCCTAGCTTGGGTTTTTTATTACCTTGTTAATAGGACTTGGCGGTTTACTGGTGATCAGCAGCGCCGACCCGCCCGTTGCGATAAACAGCACTGGGATAGCCACAAAATGCGCGAAGGCATTGGGCGCAATGCTGAAGTTTAACCAGAGCAAGAGTGCCCAAGTGAGGCTGAGTAAGCCAAAGGCCAGTAGACGTTTAAGCTGGCTGAGGGTGCGCTGTGTCATAGTGTCGTCCTGTGTGCTGGAGGTTTAAGCACAGTCTAGAAACTCTCACACTGGGCTTGAAGTGTCGTTATTGACAATTTAAAGGTGAGTAGTGACATTTTGTGCCAGTGCGCTAGACTCAATGCATGATGAGACTGGTGAGGGCATTGGGATGAAAAGGATCACTATTTTGGCGACGGACAATACGGTTGCCAGCGGGATTATTGGCTTTCTCGATGTATTTAGTTTCTGCAATACCTATTGGCGGCGAGTCAATCCTCAGGCTGGGCAAGACCTGTTTGAGTGCCAAGTGGTGTCGAGTCACGGTGGTGATATCCTAACGAATCAAGGCATTAAAGTGCCCGCGGTGGGGCTTAATACCCCGAGTGATATTCTGCACTCCGATGCGGTGATCTTGGCCTCGGCCATGGTGACCAATAAGAGCGAGTTTCAAAACTATCTCTATGATTTTGAGCCCTTGTTCGAACCATTAAGGCTGTTTGCTGCCTCGGGTAAACCATTAGCGGCCTATTGCTCCGGCACCTTGATTTTAGCGGCCTCTGGCCTGCTAGATGGGCGCGAGGCGACGACTGTCTGGTGGTTGAATGAGATGTTTCAGCGACACTTTGCCAGGGTGAACCTGCGGATGGACAAGCTGGTGGTGTCCGACGGTCATCTACACACCGCGGGGGCGACGACCTCGAATATGAGCCTCGCCTTGCATTTAGTGCACATTCTGGTGGGTGAACAGTTAGCAAGCCAGATGGCAAAAATCCTGCTGATTGACCCAAATCGCCAATCCCAACAACCCTTTATGACCATGGAGCTGATGACATCGAGCCATAAGGATGAGGTGATTTGGAATGTGCAGCAATGGATGCAGCATCATTTAACCGAACCGCTGTTACTGGATGATATTGCTGATAAATTTGCCCTAGGTAAGCGCACGCTTATCCGCCGCTTTAAAAAGGCATTAAACGAGACCCCGGCCAGTTATGTGCAGCGCCTGAGGGTGGACGAGGCAAAACGCTTATTGGAAACGACCAGTTTAGGCTTAGAGGAAGTGGTCACCCGTGTGGGTTATGAGGATGTCAGCTCGTTTCGCAAATTATTCATTCAGCTAACGAGCTTAACCCCGAGGGCCTACAGACAACGCTTTAATACTCAGCAGTATGAGTTTGATAGCGATAACTGCTGCGAGGCCGAACTGCATTAACGATTATTTTAGTGCGTCAATCTGCTGCGCCAGCGTGCTTTGCTGGGCGTTGTGTTCTGCGTCTGTGACTATGCGTTCCAGCACTTGCACACGTTCGATAAGCACCTGATTCTGTAAGCTCAACTGGGTGAGTTTATCCTCAAGCTGTCGATCATTTCCGCCACCCAATTGGCGGATTTTCAGGTAATGCTTGAACATTTCGGTGGCACTTATGCCCACCACAAAAGTCACCATGATCACCATCAGCACATATTCGTTTTCCATAACAGGCTCCTTTAACCCTATTCGAGGGCGCGGCGCGCCCTCTGCGGGTCGATAGTGTTATAAACCGAAGACTACCTTTTCACTCTTTAAGGATTTTTCCATGCCGAATGCTAATACGAGGGCGATGGCTAGGGTGCCCAGCGTCGATACCAGCAATTGCAGCATATTCATGTCCTTACCTTTGATAAAGTCCATCAGCGCCTGTTGCTGACCGGATACTGGCAACCACTGCAGAATGTCCGGCGCTATGTTGTAGCTGGCCGCCATCGATAGTGCTAAGGGCACAAACAACACCATGGTCAGGTAGGATTGGGCTTCCTTAAAGGTTTTCGCCATAAAGGACACAAACAATTGCAGACAGGCGGCCATCAGCGCGACGGGAATACCGACCAGCAGCATTAGCGCCATAAACTCATTGGTGATGCTGACGCTAAAGCCGAGTTCCTGCCAAGGCACGAAGGTATAGGCGACCTTAGACACCAGTAAAATCAACACTAAGCCGAGCAGGGCAAATAGGCCGACGGCGATGATTTTAGAGAGCACTAACTGGCGTGTGGTAAGCGGATGGCTGAGTAACAATGCCAAGGAGTTGCGCTCACGCTCACCGGCGCTGGTGTCGATGGCCAGATTCATCCCCGAGATAAACACTGAGTAAATCATAGTGAAAATGGCGATGCCTAAGATCATCCCGCCCTTAGAGTCGGTTGTGGCTTGGTCATGCACATTCACTTTCAGAGGCTGCACTACTCGAGGGTCAATGCCACGGGCGATTAAGCGCAGGCTGCCCATTTCGGCGCTATAGGCCTGTAACTGTTTCTCTAAGCGACGAATCGAGTTTTGCAGTTTTTCCTCTGAGTTATCGGCCACGATAGTGATCTCTGCGCCTTTGCCTTGGTTCATCTGCTTGGCATAGTTGGGGCTGATAATCAGCTCTATGGCTTTCAGATCCTTAGCGCCTGCTTCGCCCTGAGTAATCCCCTTGTTGGACAAAAATCTCACTAAGTCCGGCGCCTTGTCTGGGGTAGTGATGCTGATTTTCAGATCGTCCGGGCTGGTCAGTTGGCCGATAAGCACCATAAACAGGCCACACATGATCAGCGGCGTACCAATGGCGTAGTAGAGGCCCGCCATCACAGAGCGTTTATCGCGGGCGGCGTCTATCAGTTCCTTGCGAACCATTGCGATGATTTTGTTCATGATTATTCCTTATCCCAAGTTTGTCTGTTCGCCATTAGGTCGAAGCAGGCGTTATCGCAATTTGTGTGAGCGTTAATGCTGTGAGTCATCATGCGGCAATGCCCTCATCGGTACCGATCAGCTGGATAAAGGCATCTTCGAGTGAGGCCTTACCCGTTTGCGCGCAGAGTTGCTCTGGGCTGCCGATGGCGACCACTCGGCCCTGCGCCATCACGATCACTTGGTCGCATAATGCTGCGACTTCCTGCATCACATGGCTGGAAAACAGCACGCAATGCCCTTGATTCTTAAGGTCGATTAGAATGTCGCGCAGCAAACGAGTGCTCATTACATCGAGTCCGCGGGTCGGCTCGTCGAGGATAATATTGCTCGGGCTGTGGACTATGGCCTGGGCGAGGGCGGTCTTCATTCTTTGCCCTTGGGAGAAGCCTTTACAGCGGCGATCGCTGATATCTTCGAGGCGCAATTTGGCGATGACATTATCAGTAGCCGCCTTGGCATCGCTCGCGGATAAGCCGCTGAGTTCGGCAAAGTAACGGATATATTCCCTTGGTGTGAGGCGCTCATACAGACCGAACGGGTCGGGGAATAAGCCTAGTTGTTGCTTAGCGCCAATCGGGTCGATGGCAACGTCGATACCTTCAATTTCAGCCGTGCCAGTATCGGGCTTTAACAGACCGAAAATCGTGCGCAAACAGGTGGTTTTACCCGCGCCATTGGGGCCGAGTAGGCCGGTGATCTGGCCGTTTTCGGCCACGAAGCTCAAATCGTTTAAGGCCTGCACTTCGCCGATGCGCTTAGAAAGATGGGATACTTTGATCATGACTTACTCCTTGGCTCCAGTGCTGGGTTTATCCTTGGGCTTATCTTTGGAAGAGTGGGTTGCATCTTCGGTCGCGAGTGGCTCAACCGAGCTGGCGTTTAAATAGAAGCTACGGCGCACATCCTTCTTCAAACATTCACCATCGAGATCTTTGACCGAACCAGTACGCACTAACTCGGCGACTAAGTTATTGGCGCAGGACTGATAGGCCACACCATGGGTCGCATAAGGTGCGACAAAGTGTTTGGCGTTGGTGAGTTTTTCCATCGCCAGTTCTCCCCAGCTCGGTGGGGTTGCTGGGTCAATTTCGCCCGATAGCAACAGGGTGGGAATATCGCTCTTGATAGGCTCGCTAAAGTTGGCATCGACTGGCGGCACCTTCCACACAGAACACGATGCCTCTAAGCTTTCGAGCATGGTTTTGCCAACATAGGAGGTTTTGGCCTGTTCACGCATCGCAGGGGTGATGCGATGTATGTCTTCACCGCAGACGACTGAGGCGTGCATGCCCATCGCCATGCCTGCGCCATCCGTGGTTAAGGCAAATAACCCGAGTAGCGGTTGGTAGTTACCCTTGGCGGCCTGATGAATCGCATGGGGCACTAAGGCGCGCACATTGGTTTGATACAGTGCCATGCGGATCGCACCGTAAAACTTCGCGCGGGTCATAGTGAGTAGGGTCTTTTCTCCCGTCACAGGGTCGTGCACTGGCTCCATCACCGGCCCTTGGCTGAGTTTAGCGACTACTTCGTCAAACTCGGCCTTGAGCTCAGGAAACTCGGCATGGCAGGCGGCTGTTTCTTGGCAGTCTTTAAACAGCAAGTCAAAGCCGCGCTCAATTGCCGAGCCAATCTCCAATACGCTCTGCTGCATGGGTACTATGCCGTCTAAGGTGACTGTGGCTAAGTGCTCGGGATATAAGCGCATATAGAGCTGCGCCATACGCGTGCCATAGGAGATGCCGTAGAGGTGCAGCTTTTTGTAGCCTAAGTGGGCGCGCACGGCCTCGAAGTCTTGCACCGCATTGAGGCTGCCGTATTGGGTGACATCGGTATCGGGGAATTGATCGCGGCATTTTTGCGCTTCGGCCAAGGTATCGACATTATCATCGTCGAAGGACAGTGGCGATTGTGGGCCGGCTTCACAATTGAGCACATTGGAGCGCCCCGTTCCGCGTTGATCGATTAGCAGAATATCGCGCTGCTGGCGCACTTTGTTGAGCATGCTATCGAAGCCTGCCGCATTATCTATGGCCGATTGACCTGGGCCACCGGCGATCGCCAGTAAGGCTTCTTCGTGGTTGACGTTTTTCACCGCGGGCAAGACCACATAATGCACTTGGATCTGCTTGCCATCCGGCTTGTTAGGGTTTTCGGGCACAGTGACAAAGCCGCAGTTTAAGCGGTCTGATACACCTTCAACATAGCAGGTGTTGGCGGATTCAATTGGCTTAACTGAGTTGTCGCTGGCCCAAGTCGCGGCGCTACCCATGGCGAGCATCAACGCACTCAAACTGATGATGCTTTTGCTTAACTTGCCTTGTTGCTGGCGCGTATCAACGCGCTTCATTGCCACGTCAGCGCTGGCATTATGGGACTTCCTGTGGATCATGCTATCTATCATGAGCGCTTTCCTTTTTGCATTTCAGGATGAGTGTGTTACTTTAAATACAGTGTATCGGTGTATCAATGTATTAATACAGTGTGTAAAGGCTAATGTTAGAACTTTTAAATGTCAACCCCAGCAGTGGTGAGCCAATTTACAAGCAATTACACGAGCAAATCGTGCGCTTGATTGTGGGCGGCCAACTGCAAGAGGAAGACGTATTACCCTCAGTGCGCCAAATTGCTGAATATCTTGCGGTCAATCCGATGACGGTGTCCCGCGCGATTCAGCAATTGGTCGATCAAGGTTGGCTTGAGCGCCGCCGTGGTCAGGCGACTAGGGTCGCCGCGCGCAGCGAGGCGATGGAGTCGGGCGTGAGTCTGCTCGAGCCGCAATTAGATGCGCTGCTGGCACAGGCAAAGCAGCTGGGCGTGAGTCTGCCCGAGTTGCTGCAATTGATTAATGAGCGTTGGTAGCCTGAGTCGAGCTAAGCGAAAACGAGAATAAAAAGGACGCAATTCGATGGACCAAGACTTTACCCCAATACTAGCGTTTTCTAACGTAAACAAAGTGTTTCGCGGCAAAGGTGCCAGCGAAAAGCGTGCGCTCAAGGATCTGACCTTACGTTTATCGGCCGGTATGGTGGTGGGTCTATTGGGACAAAACGGTGCGGGTAAATCGACCCTAATGCGCTGCGCTTTGGGGATCCTCTCGCCGGATTCGGGTGAAATCCGCACCTTAGGCGAAACGCCGGAGCAGCTCTCCTCGGCGGCTAAGGAACGCCTCGGCTATGTGCCGCAGCAACCCTTTGGTTATGAAGGTTTTACCGTTGAACGCGCCCTCGATTTGCACCGCAGTTTTTATCCCCACTGGGACATGCAGTTAGAGCAGGATTGGCTCGCCCGTTTTGAATTAGATGTGACTCAACAGGTGCAACGCCTGTCCGTTGGTCAGCGCCAATCCTTAGCCTTGATCATGGCGATGGCCTATCGCCCTGAGTTGCTGATCCTCGATGAACCCGTGGCCAGCCTTGACCCAATAGTCAGGCGCAAGTTTATGGTCGATTTGTTCGACTTGGCCCTCGAATCCGGCTCGGCCGTGTTGTTTTCATCCCATATCACCTCAGATTTAGAGCGGGTCGCGAGCCATGTTGCCCTGATTAAGCAGGGCGAGTTAGTGCTGTTTAAGGAGATTGATGCCCTGAGGGAAGAGGTGCGTTTAGTCAAACTCGCGGACGGCGCCGAGTTGCCGGAGCAGGTGCGTATCCTCAGCCGCGATGGTGATTCTGTGCTGGTGGACAGGGGCGATATGGAGCTTAATCTGCCCGGTGTGCTGCGCAGTGAGGCGCTGAATTTGGAGCAACTCTTTGTGGAGCTGCACAAATGAGTGCCGCTAAACCCTTAGTGCAGGTACCTGAAAAACTGGGGACGCACCATTCGATTAATCCCTTTAACGGCATGCTGCGCCTGTGGTTGTTTGATGTCGGCAGTGTGAGTTTTCTTGGTACAGGCATATTTGGCTTAGTGCTGAGTATCTTAGCCGGATGGGTGGGGCAGAAAGAGAGTTTTGATATCTTCGTTGCCATGGCTATCGTTTCGACTTCGGCGGCCGTGGCTTGGCAGCTTATTCGCTTGATGGCCAATGAGTGCTCGATATTAATTCCCCGTTATCGACAGAATGTGTTTATCCAATGCGAAGTGATGCTTATCGGTGTATTTAGCTTAGCCGTGCTGCTTTGTGTGTTGTATGACTTCACCTCGAGCCTGTCATTATTGGTATTTGCACAAGGGATAAGCCTAGGGTTTATTCTGTTGTGTTTGTTGCAAACCCAGTGGTTTTACAGCTCATTTTTACTGTTTATCTTAGTGCCATTTTCCAGCGATTTGGCCGAGCAAGTGCCGCTGTGGCTGAGTTTAGCCGTGTTGTTTGTGTTAGCCGCTTTGATTTGGCGCCGATGCCTAGTGTTACCTTGGCGAGTAGAGGCGCGCAGCGTGTACCTCAATGGGCTCGAGATGGGCTGGTTTTGGCTGCCGAGTCTGCAATCGATGCGGATCTTGAGCCGATTAGAGCGCTACCTGCATCCGGTGAACTTCTTTATTGGTCCTATGCTGACCGTGTTGTTGCTGTTACTCCCTGTGCTGACGATAGTGCTCGGGGTGTTATCCCATGAACTGCAATGGAATTTCCCTGTGTTACTGCTGTTGGCGCAGTTTAGTGTGATCGGCTGCTCGCTAGTGCACTGGAGTCGGGTACAGCGCTCTCGTGCGACTGAATTGCTCTTATTGCTGCCGGGTTTCGATGGCCGTACAGGTTTAGTCAAAGCCTTTGCCCGTGGGCAGCAACGATTACTGTTTTTCATCGGCATAGGCATTTTGCTCTCGAGTCTGTTTATCACTTGGCTCAATGGCAACATGACATTGGCCTTGCTGGCGCACTTAGTCATGAGCACCTATTGGGCCTGCGCCTTAGTGTTAGGGCTAGGCTGCCTGTGCCGCCGAGTATTACAGTTGAGCCTAACTATGCTGGTGGTCGTGGGGCATTCAATCTGGGTGTCTATTAGCCTTGCGGCGCTGCAACATGAGGGCAGCCTGTTTTATTGGTCGCTGGGCAATATTTTACTGGTGATCCTTGGGCAAATCGCACTGTATTGGGGCAGTAAAAAGCTCTGGCTGGGCGACATTATCGAGCGCTAATTGCCCTGAAATGGCGTGATTGGGGCGACATTTGCACAAGATTAGAGCAAAAACTCTTAGTTTTTGGCTTGCCTTCAGGTAGAATGCCGCAAAAGCGGTACACTTGTAAGCTAAAAGGTGAGTCACTCATGTCTCTCGAACAATATCACGTAATTCGACTATTACAGCAGCAAAGCCAGTCATTAAAAGAGGCTATCGCGCTGGAAGGTTTTGAAATGGCTGCGCCTTGGCATCAAGTCAGTTGGCAGGCATTCGATCAAATTAGCCATAAAATTGCACAGGTGTTGATTGAACTTGGCGTACAAGTGCAAGACCGTTGCGTGATCCTGTCGCAAAATTGCCCTCAATGGACCTGTGCCGACATAGGTACCCTGAAAAGTCGTGCCGTTGTGGTACCTATCTATCCAACCAGCACCCTAGAGCAGGCTAGCTTTATCATTAACGATGCGGCGGCGAAGGTGATTTTTGTCGACGACGCTAAGCAATATGCGCTGGCCTGTGAGCTGCAAAAACAGTGTCCAACCTTAGAGCATGTGATTGTGTTCGACGCGAGTGTTGAGCTGGCGCAGGACAACGCCCAACATCAACATTTAGACAGCTTATTAGCCAAAGAATACGGCCAGAGTGTTGAGCTTGAGCAGCGCTTACAGGATGCCAATCTCGACGATCTGTTAACCCTGATTTATACCTCTGGTACCACGGGCGACCCTAAGGGCGTGATGCTGGATTACCGCAATATGGCTTCGACTGTGCGTCAGCACGATCAGATCCTGCCGTTTACCACTGGCGATGTGTCGTTAGCTTTCCTACCGCTAAGCCATGTGTTTGAGCGTGGTTGGAGCTTTTACGTGCTGTGCCGTGGTGGCCACAACGTTTACCTGCAAAACACCCAAAGAGTGAAAGAGGCTATCAGCGCCGTGCGTCCGCATACCCTGTGTGTGGTGCCGCGTTTCCTCGAGAAGGTTTATAGCGCAGTGCAGGATAAGGTTGCTAAATCCGCCGAAGGCCGTAAAAAACTGTTCGCCTGGGCCATGGGCGTCGGCGAGCGTCAGTTTGAGGTGAGCCAAGGCCGCGCTAAGGGCGGTTTGTGGTTATCCTTGCAATGGCGTTTAGCGCACAAGCTGGTTTACAGCAAGTTGCAAGCCGTGCTCGGTGGCCGCTTAAAGTTTATGCCCTGCGGTGGCGCCGCCCTCGATTTAAACGTAGCGTCTTTCTTCCATGCCATTGGTATTCCAGTACTTTGTGGTTACGGCATGACGGAAACGAACGCGACTGTGACCTGTAATACTTTAGATAACCGGGTTGCGGGTTCGAACGGTAAAGTCTTACCCGAAATCGAAGTGAAGCTAGGTAAGGACGATGAGATTTTAGTCCGTGGCGATACCGTGATGCGCGGTTATTACAATCGCCCTGAAGATACCGCAGCTGCCTTCGAAGGTGGCTGGTTGAAGACCGGCGATGCGGGGCGACTCGATGCCAATGGTAATTTATTTATTACCGACCGCATCAAAGAGTTAATGAAAACCTCTAACGGTAAATACATTGCACCGCAGCGGGTTGAAGGCACTGTGGGCCGTTGCCCCTTTATCGAACAAGTGGCTGTGATTGCCGATGCCCGTAACTATGTGACGGCGCTGATTGTGCCCGCCTTTGAATCCCTCGAAGCTTGGGCCAAGGATAAGGGCCTGAAATACGAGTCGCCTATCGAGCTGCTGCGTCATAGCCATGTGGTTGAGCATTTCGAGCAGCGCTTAAAGCATTTGCAGCAAGAATTGGCGGGGTTTGAGCAAATCAAAAAGTTTACCCTGCTGCCAGAAGCCTTTTCGATGGAGGCGGGATTAATCACCCCGACGCTGAAATTGCGCCGCAAAATGATTTATCACAAGTACGCCCATGAAATTAATGCTATGTACAATAATTGATTGTTAAAGCTTTGATCCTAAAAGGCCGCTTTGCGGCCTTTTTTGTGTCAGCTACTTCCTGAAGCACCGGACTTCGCTTAAAATTCGCCCCGCTTACTGGTGCGCACGAGGCGCAAGGTGTCGGTGTTAAGGATAGTTAAATGGAACTTTCGATTCGTCGTTTATGCGCCGCAGTTGGTGCGGTGTTGCTCTCTTCGTTTGCGGTTATTCCTGCTGCACTTGCGGCGGAATATGACAAAATGGTTCACGGTCCCGTGGATCTTCCCAATGGCCAATGGCTCAATTTTTATCAAAAAGATCAACAGGTGTGGGGCGAAATGCTCTACGGCGATGCGCCAGGTGTGCGCATTGACGATTACGGCCGCGCCGAAATCGTGGCGGTGTTTTACTATGACTTCGACAAAGGCGGCACTAAAGAAGTGATCGTCATGCTCAAGGATGCCGATGGCCAGCATCTGCGGGGTTATGGTTTTGAGGGCGAGGAGTTGACTAAACTGCCGCGACTGCAAGCCGTACTCGATGAAGTCGCACCCACCATTAGCACCTTTACCGTCGGCGGCGTTCGCAAAGTATTAAGCCAGTTGCCACCGCAGCAGTACCGTATGACCTATGAGGCTGAGGGCGTCCAAGATCCTGACATTAAGGCGATTCTTGATGGTACCTCTAAACTCAAACCGACCTTAATTGGCTATCGCAATTCTGAAGGTACGGCGACGGATATCAAAACCGCAGTGGAATACAAGCTGCGCTATCCCGTGACTCGCACCGATAAAGATGCCGAGGGACGTGAACGAAAATACAGTCTGGTGGCAACCTTTGATCGCAGCGCCTACGTCGAAGAAGATAGCAGCTTTATGCTGGTGGCCATTGGCTACGAGGCCGACGACATCGATTGGCTTAAAAATGGCAGCGAAAAAATCCCGCGAACAGGGCCTTTTTACGAATTCATGAGCATGGGCAGTACTTGGGCTGGTGTTGCCAGTGAAGCCCATTATGTGCAGGGTGAGCTGGATGGTCACTTTGCCGCCTACGATGCCCGCAATGGCAGTGTGATGTATGCCGGTGACTATAAGCTGGGTAAGCAAGTGGGTAAGTGGATTGAAGCCGACAGCCGTGAAACCTACTGGGAAGGCGAGTATCTCGACGGTAAGAAACAGGGCAAATGGGTGTTGCAGTCCATTATGGATGACGCCGATAACTACGGCTTTATCCATTACAACAAGGGCGTGCCCGATGGCCCGAGTGAAATCTATACCCCAGATTACGATTCCAGCACCGAAGGCGCGAAAAAGTTGTCCGAAAAGGGCATTTATCTCAATGGCGTAAAAGATGGTGAGTGGCTTGAGTCCGATGGTAGCAAAGGCCAATACCAAAAGGGTGTGAAACAAGGCGCTTGGGTGGAAAAGGTCACCCAAGGGGATTATCGCTTTCAAACTGGTGAAGGCCGCTACCTCGATGGTAAACGTTCAGGCACTTGGGTATATATTCGAACGCCCGATGAGAACGATGCTTTTACCACAAAGCAATCAGTGACTTATCTCTATAAGACCGAAGTCAACTATGAGAATGGTCTACGCCAAGGTGAGGCTAAGTTATTCAATAAAGATAATTTTATGTTCGCCCTTAAACATTACGATAAGGGCCGCCTCCACGGTGAAAGTCTATGGTACTCAGCGCCAAATATCGTCAGCAATGTTGCCAATTATCGTCAAGGCGAGTTGGATGGCGCACAAATGTGGCTCGAGCCTAACGGCGATCTGAATGAGTTGAGTCAATATAAGTTTAATGACGCCGTAACACTTAAACCCTCGCAGGATGAATGCATGATGCGAAAAGAGCCCTACGCAGGCGATTGTGAGGGCGTATTAAGCGTAAAAAATGCTGAAACTAGCTCGATTAAAGACGGTGAGCAGCGAGTGTATCGCGGCGGCCAGCTATCCGAATTAAGCTATTACACCAATGGGTCGGTTGATAAAGAATATCGATTCGATTCTAACGGTCGCTTAACGTCTCTGAAGACCTATAAAGCGGGTCAGGAATACGGCCCAAGCATCCGCTATTCCACCGACGGCGGCTATTCGCTCGTCCAATATGGTCATCTTATCAATAACCGTCTCTCTGGTCCCCATTACACTTTCTACCCGAACGGCCAGTTAAAGAGTTTGTGGAACTATTGCCAGCAAGAAGGCGAAACCTGGAACGGTGAACCCTATTTCTGGGATAACGCCATTGCGCGCTGCGGTATCCAGCGAGAGTATTTTGATAATGGTGCCGTGAGTTGTATCGAGGATCTCGACGGCAATTATGCCGTGGATAAAGTCTGTTATGACCAAAATGGTAAGTTAGCCAGCGAAATGCTGCGTATCGATGAGCAACATGTGGTGCATAAGCGTTATATGAACGGGGTGATCTATCAAGAGGAACCCGGGTTCTCGGATTTTTCCCATGTGACTAAGGGGCGCAAAATCTATCACTTAGAAAACCCGAAAAGCCATGGTGTGTTTAAGTCCTACGACAGCAGTGGCAAGCTCAAATACGAAAAAATCTATGATATGGGTAAGGCTGGCTGTATGAAAAAATACGATGCCAATGGCAAGCAAACCCCAGAGACCGCGAGCTGCCAGTTCTAGCATCGCGCTTCTTATTTCTGTTAGGCTTGGTAGGGATAAACAGGGTAAGCGCCTCGTTTATCCCATTTACAGCATAAAAGTATAAGAACAACAAAAGGGAAGTTTGCATGTCAGTCACCGAATACAGCCTCGAAATCCACCCAAGATTTACCGAAACCGATGGCCTAGGCCATATCAACAACACAGTGATCCCCGTGTGGTGCGAGGCGGCGCGCACGCCAATCTTCGAGATTTTTAATCCCGAGTTGGATTTGCATCAGTGGAACCTCATAGTGGCAGGCTTTACCGTGGCCTTTATCGCGCCGACTTACTACGGCAAGAGCGTGACGGTGAAAACCTATGTCAGCCGTATTGGCAATAGCAGCTTCGAGTTAACTCAAACCTGTTGGCAGGCTGGCAATAAAACCGCCGAAGTGAAAACTACCTTAGTGCACTACGACTACAGCTGCGAAAAGAGTCGTCCCATCCCCGAAGATATTCGTGAAATCTTAGCTAGCCTCAACGGCGAAGCTGCATAAGTCTGATATTCGCTTTCACCGCACAATTGCAATTGCGCGGTGAAAACGTTAACGTGGCGGCCGCAAATGTGATGCGGATCACTTGTCCGCGCCTTTATTCCTCCCGGCCGGATTTAGCATGAGATTTTACTTCACCCGAATGCGTTCTAAGGACATCTGTCCGCCACGACAACCCCTAAAAAAGATCGTTTGGTCATGGGTAGGGGCCTTTTGTGGCATTTATCTAGTCGCCAGTCTTGCCACTTATATGGGCGATAATCTGCTCGGCACTATGTTTGTGATTGGCTCATTTGGGGCGTCGGCGGTATTAGTCTACGGCGCGCCGCTGGCAGAGTTTTCTCAGCCACGTAACTTGATTGGTGGCAGTGTGCTATCGGCACTGATTGGTGTGGCTGTTTATCAAGTATTTGCCGATTATATGGTGCTCGCGAGTGCGTTAGCGGTATCACTCGCCATCGCATTGATGTATTTAACCCGCACGCTGCACCCACCGGGCGGCGCAACGGCATTAATTGCCGTGATAGGCGGTGAGAACGTGCATCAACTCGGGTTTCTCTATGCCTTGATGCCAGTCTTTCTCGGCTCACTACTGCTATTGCTGGTGGCGCTAGTCGTGAATAACCTCTCCACCGATCCCAAACGCCACTATCCAGTGTATTGGATTTAGCTTACCTGTTGCGAAGCCAGTTATTTCAAAAACTTCTGCACATACCAACAGCTGGCTGCTATCTCAAAATCCTGGGCTTTGGCCCACTTTAGGCCATGGCGAACTAAACGTTCGGCAAGGCCTTTGCCGCGTAGTTCGTCGGGTACAAAGGTTCGATTAAAATCGATGTGCTGGCCATTGAGTCGATATTCCAGCACGGCCTCATGCCCGTCAACGGGGATCACAAAGCGTTGTTTATCCTGTTGATGCTCAACGGTGGCTTCTGTTGGCGCTTTTTCTGACATACAGCCTCCCTCTGATTTGGCCTAAAGTGTTATGGCAATGTCGCCATAGACTCGGTAGCTTAAGCTTGCTCGTGTTGTTTAAGAATGGCGAGTAATTCCGTGGGAAGCTCGGCTTTTTGACCCGTTTTAAAGTTAAACATT
This sequence comes from Shewanella sp. 10B, assembly GCF_023475885.1. NCBI lineage: Bacteria > Pseudomonadati > Pseudomonadota > Gammaproteobacteria > Alteromonadales > Shewanellaceae > Shewanella > Shewanella sp. 10B. The sequence continues at coordinate 94,077 of NZ_JAMDJO010000009.1, read as the reverse complement.
ACAGCGACCGAAGTACCTAAGGTCGTAATTGCCTGTTGCTGTTTACTAAAAGCCTGATAATGCATGGTAAATCTGTCACTTTGAATATCGCTGATACTCACACTGACCAATAGCGTATCGGGGAAGGTTACAGGTCGTTTATAGCGGGCCTGATTTTCGCTAATAACAGGACCGACACCCGATTTATACAGGGCATCGAGTGGAAAGAGGCGGTTGAAAAAGTCGATACGTGCGGTTTCAAAATAACGGAAATAGACCACATTGTTGACGTGTTGCAGCGCATCCATTTCGCCCCAAGCCACGGGGATTTCGGTTACTATAGGGTGCTGTGCGAGAAACTTTTCCATTGGACTTAGTGTTGGACTTTCCATTGCATTACTCATAGTCAAAAGCTCTAGTTAAAACGCTCGTTTAAGGCAGCCAGACTAGCAGTATAAAGTGCGAGCGACAAGCCTAAAGCGCAGTGATATGCTGGCAAAGGGCGGCAGATTTATGATGATTTTTTCAATTATTTTAATGGATTAAATACTATGTATATTGGTGCTGTGGCTAAGCAAACTGGCCTGTCGATCAAGGCGATTCGCCTCTACGAGGAGTGGGGACTGATCAGTGCGCCGATCCGTAAGGGGCGTTATCGCACTTATAGCGCAACCGATATAAAGCAGTTATTGCTGATCAAAGAGGCCAAAACCTTAGGTATCAAACTCTCGCAACTTAAAGACTTGTTTATCGAGGGTGAACAGGCGGCGCAGCTTGAGTCTGTGCAGCAGTTTTTATTGCATATCAAAGCCGATTTCCTACGGCAGATTAGCGAATTAGAAGATAAATTAGTCAGGCTCGACGCCTGTATTGATGGTTTGGATACCTGCGAATCCCGCGCGTAATTGCAGGCTTGACTCTGCCCCTAGGGGCAGAGCTTAAGCTGTTGTCATATTGAATACTCAAGGTTTTTACTATGACAAAAAAGATACTGGTGGTTTCTGGCCATCCCAAACCCGATAGCCTGTGTGAACATTTAGCCGATACTTACGCCAAGGCTGCGAGCGAGTCGCATTCGGTGCGTCTATTAAAACTTAGCGAGTTAGAATTTGAGCCTAATCTGGCGCGGGGATACCATCAACAACAGCCCTTAGAGGCGGATCTGCAACGCTTTCAGCAGGCCATTCTCTGGGCCGAACATGTTGTGATTGTGGTGCCAATTTGGTGGGGCAGCGTACCCGCTAAGTTTAAAGGATTAATTGATAGAACATTTTTACCCGGTTTTGCCTTTCAGTATCAGCAGGGGAAAACCTTCCCCGATCGACTGCTCAAGGGGAAAACCTCACGCATTATCATGACCATGGATACGCCGCCTTGGTATTACAAGTGGTTCCAAGGCGCACCCGCGCTAAAGCAATTAGATATCGCGACCTTAGTCTTTAGTGGCTTTAAGCGCGCTAAGAGCCAAATGCTGGGGCCTGTGATCAATGCCAAGGCGCTGCAAGTGCAAAACTGGCAAGCGCAAGTTGAACGGCAAGGCAGGTTGGGGCGTTAATCAATAAGGAGCTTAAGTGATTAAACACGTTGGCAATACTCAGATCCAAGCCAAGCATCTCGCCAGTTGCCATTGTGGCGCCGTGGTATTGGAATTATCGCTGCCCAATGGCATTGAAAAGCCGAGGCGTTGTGATTGCTCAATCTGTCGGCGCAAGGGCGCTATCGTCGGCTCAGTGCCGCTGGCGGGATTGAAGATTATCAGAGGCGAGAACGTATTAAAGTGCTATGAGTTTAATACCAAAACCGCCAAACATTACTTCTGCTCTGTGTGCGGTATCTATACCCATCATCAAAGGCGCTCTAATCCCAAGGAATATGGCTATAACCTTGGTTGCCTCGAAGGCGTTAACCCTTACGAATTAGGCGATGTTCCCGTTTGCGATGGGGTGAATCACCCTGCGGACAGGTAGGTTTGATTTGCCTGATAAACAAAAAGCGACCCTTGGGTCGCTTTTTATCTGTAGTGTCGGTGTTACTCGATCACTAGCTCATCGAAACTCTTGATAGTGCGAAAATCACCTGTGCGTTGTTTGCTATCGCGCACCATTTGGCAGGTCATCATGCCAGCGGCTTCGGCGGCTTTTAGCTCTTCAACCACGTCGGATACAAACAGCACTTGCTTAGGACTTAGGCTGATGGTGTTGAGTATGTTGGCGTAGGCTTGTTTATCTAATTTGTTACCGGTACGGGTATCAAAATGGCCGCTAAACATCTCGGTTAAATCGCCGCCATCACTGTGGCTGAACAGCAGTTTTTGGGCTTCAACCGAACCCGAAGAGAAGCTGTAAATACGCAGTTTTTGCGCGCTAAAACGGCTAACTGCTTCGATAAAGTCGGGGAAGATATGGCCTGTAAATTCGCCATGGGCGTAACCTTGCTTCCAAATCAAACCCTGTAGGGTTTTGAGTGGGGTCACTTTGCGATCTTCATGCACCCATTGCTGCAAAATTTCAGTCACGCGGGCTAAATCGGCATCGGGTTCGAGGGCGATATCTCGGGTGTCGCAGATACAGTTTTCCACCAAGACATTGTGTTGGTTCTGCGCTAAAAAGTCTGGTAAGGCTTTGACAGAATAGGGGAATAGTACATCTTGGATAAAGGTTAGGTCTGTCGTGGTGCCTGCTGTGTCTACGACTATGGCTCTGATACCCATAATGTTTTGATACTCCACAATATGTTGGCTAAAAAATGCAACCCCGATCCTAAGCGTTATTGGGGTAATTGGCTAGTGGATTTCGCCCTTAGACCGTGGGAGATTGTGCACCATATCACTCAGCTATTCGACTGAAACTTAATTAAATGAGGAATTTTAGAGGCTTATCTAGTGGATATGGATGAAATACTGGATTTAGTGGGGAGAATTAGGCTGTTTATGATCCCACAGTTTGTTGTCAGCATAAGACTATGGTCTTAATAGCTAAGGGAAATTTGGGCTGTTATTGTAGCTTTACTATCTTTCGACTGAATTTGTTCTCCTTTAGGGTTTTAGGAATGAGGTCGAGCGAGTTCTGCACTGATGAGACTGTTTATGAAATATTTACCCGCATTTGGCTTAGGTATTCTGTTGGCGGTATTGAGCTTTGTGAGTTTTGCACTGGTTGCAACGGCGGGCTATATGTACGCTTTGCTCGGAAGCGTCGATAACCTCAGCCACACTAGCCCGGCTTATCTGGGGTTAGGTGCCCATGATGCGGGCCTATTATTGCTGCTCTCTGGGCTGATACTATTTAGCTATCAGCGACTTTTTCCTCGATTGCCATTCGATTGGTACGCCGCGGTGGCGATGCAATTACCCTTAGGTTCCTTAGTGCTGTGGGCGGATGGGGTTTCCTTTAATCTTGCGGATTTTTACGGTGTAGCTAGGGCCTTAACCCTCTTTAGCGCCACCTTTGGAGTGCTGATTATTTTTGGCTTATTGCAGCGCCGTGGTCGTAGGCTGGCTCGGGCTTAATCGGTCATTTGTTGGCCTTAAACTGGCCTTGCTGGAATAAAATCCGTAAAATCATTGGCCTAAATGGATTTGAGTCGTAAGAGTAGGAGTCAATGAGTTCGATTGAATTTGATATTCCCGAAGATCACCGTATTCCCTTTCAGAAGTATTACAAACAAAAAATCGCCCCTAAATGTGCACCGTTTGAAGCAAAACGTGAGGGCGTGAACCAGAGGCGGCGTGAAAATGCCAAGTTCACCACCCCAATCTACTACCTATGCATCACTGTGATTTTGGGCGCCTTCGCCGGGTTGCTCGGGGTCCAGTTTATGCTGGTGCCTATGGATTATTTTGTGCCTTTGATGATTGGCGCGTTTTTGCCGATTCCCGTGATAGCCCTAGTGGCGATTGCCTCGGGAAAGGAAAGCAATGAACTCTATAATGCCGCCTTTGAAAAACTCTACCCCATTAGTCTCAAGTACTTCGGCAATGATTATGCGTTAACGAGGGAGCCTAAAGTGGATTTCTCGACCTTTCTGGAGTTGGGGCTGCTGCCTAAAACCGATAAGCAGTATGCGCCAAATTGCCTTAAAGGAACCTATAACAAGGTGCCGTTCCAGTTTTACGAGGTCGATGCTTACAACACTAAATCGAACAACAATGGCTCGGTTGAGCGAGAGACCATCTTCAATGGTGTACTGCTGGTGTGCAATATTCCTAAGCGATTCAACGGTACCACGCTGTTAGTCACGGATAAGGGCAGTTTAAAAAATCGAATTGAGGGGTTTAAGACAAAGCTGTCGCGGGTCAAGCTTGAGGATGTTCGTTTCGAGCGTTATTTTGAGGTGTATAGCAGCGACCAAGTCGAGGCGCGCTACTTACTCAATCCCTTGATGATGGAGAATCTCTTGGCCTTAGGTCGCGAGCTAAATGCCGAGGTTGAAGCCTGTTTCTATCAAAAACAATTGCTGATTAAGATCCCGACAAAACACCATTTCTTTATCAATCAACTCGATTTAGATCGCCCCATCGATTTTAAGCTCAATATCGAGCAGATGTTCACCGAGTTAGGTTATACCTTCTCGATCATCGATACCTTAAGGCTGGATAAACATACCGGGTTATAGCGACAGTCACCTCAATTGCAGCCACATTCTGTGGCTGCTTTATGCTAGAGCTTAAAACATGACTTTTGGCACTTATGGGTGACTCCCCGTGCTCGTTACTATCAAGCTTCAAACTTTGATGGAGCAAGATGATGAACACGATTTTCACCCTGTCGCAATTAGTGCATATCAGCGCGGGCGTGCTGGCATTAGTGTTATTTTGGATGCCTGCCATGCTGAAAAAGGGCAGCGCGAACCACAGTCGTTTTGGCCGTTACTATGTCTATGCCATGTACACAGTGGCGGCGACGGGCGTGGCGATGGCAACGACGGGCCTCATTGACCCGCTCGCGGTGATTAAGCAGCCTGCTGCTAACGCCGATGCTTTAGCGGCGCAGATTGTGGATCGTCAAAATGCTTGGATATTTCTCATTTATATCAGCTTGTTAACTCTAGTGACCGTGAGGCATGGTGTGTTGGTCCTGCGTTATAAGGCGCAGCGTCAGTCATTAAAATCGCCGCTGCATCTGTCGTTAATGCTGAGCTTAACGCTACTTGGCCCTGTGATGGCGCTATGGGGATACCAAGAAAAGCTGATCCTCGCGGTGATTTTTGGCCTGCTAGGCACAACAGTTGGGGCGGGATTCCTGCGTTATAGCTTTAAGGCGACGTTGACCAAACTAGAGTGGTGGATTGAGCATTTAGGCGCGATGATTGGCTCGGGTATCGCCTGTTACACCGCCTTTTTTGCCTTTGGCGGCAGCCGTTTGTTTATCGACCATGGCAATTTGCGTCTGTTGTCGTGGACACTACCAGGTGTTGTCGGTTTTGTGGTGATCCGCTATTTAAGCGGCAAGTACCAACGTCGCTTTGCGGATTAACCTGAGTCCTGAAAACAAAGGGAGCCCTAAAAGCATAGGGGCCGCCTAAGCTGCCCCTATATTGAGATGATTTGAGCTGTTTTACCCGAGTTAAACCTTGGTCTCGGCGGCGGCATTGGCCGCCTTAGCGGATTCGAGCCACTGATCCATCTTTTGCTCCAATAAATCTAAGGGCAAGGCACCATTTTCGAGCAGCCTGTCGTGGAAGACTTTAATGTCAAACTTATCGCCCAAGGCTTTTTTGGCCTTAGTGCGCAGTTCGATAATTTTCAGCTCGCCCAGCTTGTAACCTAAGGCTTGCCCCGGCCAAACCACATAGCGCTCGATTTCGCCCGTGGCTTCAGAGAGGTGTATTCCCTCAGTCGCCACTGCATAATCAATGGCTTGCTCACGGCTCCAGTCCTTGGCATGCATACCCGTGTCGACCACTAAGCGCACCGCGCGGTGTAACTCAGACTGCAAGCGACCAAGGTCATTAATCGGATTATCCTGATACATGCCCATCTCGGCGGCTAAACGCTCGGCGTACAGCGCCCAACCTTCACCCGCGGCATTAGAGTAAAAAATGGTACTCAGCAGCGGCAAGGTATCCGACAGACCAATGAGCGTCTGTAGATGATGGCCGGGATTGGTCTCGTGGTAGGTTAAGGTTTGCAGCGAATAGGAGGGCAGTGCCGCCATATCGTACAGGCTTATCCAGAAGGTGCCCTTACGTGAACCATCCTGTGAAGGTGCATCGTAAAATGCACCACTGGTTGCGGCGGCGCGACTGTCTGGCACGGCTTCAACCGCAACCTCTTGATTCGGTAACAGCCCAAACCACAGCGGTAATTTGGCGTTCACTTTCGCCAGATAGCCGTGAATGTCCGTCATTAATTGCTGTTTGCCCTCGGCGGTATTGGGGTAGATGTATTTAGGATCCTTAAGCAATCGCTGCATACGCTCGCCAACTGTGCCTTTGCGGTAACCCACTTGTTTGAGTAACACATCCATCTCGGCGGTAATGCGGGCGACTTCGTCTAATCCCAGTTGGTGGATCTCATCTGGGGTCATCTCCGAATTGGCGAGGTGCTTAATCATCGCCTTGTAAAGTTTCGCGCCCTGAGGTTGGTGGCCGAGTCCTGCCACATGGGTGGCCTTGAGGCGCACGGCTTGCAGTGCGGAAATCAACTGACGCGTTGCAGGGTAATATTTAGTCTCCACAAGGTCAGCGGCAGAGTTCGCCAACGCTTCACTGTCTGGTACTTGGGCGGCGGTTAATTTGGCTTTAAAACTGCTGACCAAGGGATGCTCATTAGCATGGTGCACTAACTGTTGCTGCAAACCCGCTATGGTCTTATCGATAATAAAATCGGGTGGGATTACCCCCATTTGCACATCTTGATCCAGCTTATCGATAACTGTGCCCATGGCGGCAGGGTACATGGTTAAGCGGTTAAGATAGGCCTTGGCTTGCTCTGGAGTGGTGACCGCAAACTTATCTTCCATATACCCCGGAAATTCAACATGCAGCCCCGATAAGTGGTTGACGACATAAGGTAAAAACCAAACGCCGTATTCACCGAGCATAGTGCCATAAGCCACGGTTTCGGCTGGCAGCAGGGCGCCAGCGATTTCGGATTTTATCGACCCTAAACTCACTTGCTCCGAGGCGCTAAGCTGACTGGCATCAATAGCGTTGAGTTCGGCTAATATGGTCTTAAGTGCTTTACGGCGATGATTTTCCCCCGATGGGCTGTAATCGGTCAGCTTAGAGAGCACATCCTTGCCCGCCTCATCCTCGGCCACGCCATAATAGGTGGCGATTTCGGGTCTAAGGGCAAAATAACGTTGAGTGATTGGCGCGAGTTGCTGCTTAAGGCTCAATACTGGGACGGCCTTTTCGGCCTTGGCCTGCTCAATGGTTTGATTGGTCTGTGTTGGGTTTGGATCGCTACAGCCCGTTGCTAACATGGCCAGCATTAAAGCATTTATTATTCTTTTCATCGGGTTACTCATACAAAGACATTGAGGCAAATCCGTTATCGAACTGACACCCCAAGTGTTAAACCGTGTTTTGTGTGATCAAGCTCAAATTTGAGCGGTTATCCTAGCAGTTTATTGCATCCAAGCCGCAAGAATTTTGTTACTCGTTTTGAGTGGATGAATTGGATTGACTCATGGCCGTAAGTTTTGTTGGTCTTAATCAGTCATTCACCCAATGGTTATTTGGTTGATACAGTCAACCAATATCGATATTGTTGATACTGTCAACTATATCGAGATGCCATTATGTCAGCCACTTCCCTCGGTGAAACCTTGCACAGATTAGTTCATGCCTACAAAAAACAGCTGCGTGCGGATATTGCCGCGCAGCAGATTGAATTACCCGTTACCCATATTCGGGCGCTCAAGGGGATTTGCCGTCATCCCGAGGCCACGGCGCAATCTATTGCCCTGCGTATGCAGCGGGATAAAGCCCAAATTACGCGGGTGCTCAATGAGCTACAGCAGGGCGGTTATATCCTAAAAGTCGATAATCCAAAGGATGGCCGTAGTCAGTTGTTGAGGCCGACGACGCAGGGCGAGCAGTTGATGACGCAAATTATTGCCGCCGAAAAAGCCACCGTTGCCCATATGACCCAAGCACTCGATCAGGATGAAATTGCGGTGTTCATCCGTATTGCCAACCAGATCAGCGATAGCGTGGCGGAAAGCTAACAATTGAGTGCCATTTATCTTTTTGGAGTTTAAGTATGAACAGACCCGCTCCGCGCGAATTGACCGTGATAGGTAAAACCCAAATCACGCCACATATGCTACGTATCACCTTAGGCGGCGCTGGCTTTGCAGGTTTTCCCGCCGATCAAGAAAGCGCCTATATCAAGTTACTGTTTCCGCAGCCGGGGGATGAGCGGCCATTAATGCGCACTTATACCATTCGTCAGCAGCGGATGAATGAAATCGATGTGGACTTTGTGTTGCACGACACCGATGGCCCCGCATCCCGTTGGGCAAAGTCGAGCGAGATTGGGGATACCATCCAAATCGGTGGCCCCGGACTGAAAAAACTGATCAATGTGGATGCCGAGTGGTTTTTACTGGCAGGGGATATGACGGCTTTGCCCGCCATCAGCGTGAACTTGGCGCAATTGCCAAGCAATGCCGTGGGTTACGCTGTGATTGAGGTGTTAAGTGAAGCCGATATTCAGCCCTTAGTGCATCCTAGCCATGTGCAATTGCATTGGGTAATTAATCCACAAGCCGACCCAGAAGGTAAGCCCTTAGCCGAATGCATTGCCCAGTTGCCAAAACTGGAAGGGCAAGGCGCAGTATGGCTCGCCTGTGAATTTAGCAGTATGCGCACCCTAAGAAAGCTGCTTAAGCAGACATACGACCTACCGAAAAGCCATTTTTATACATCAAGTTACTGGAAAATCGGCTGTAATGAAGGCGAGCATAAACTGGTAAAACAACAAGATGAGCAGTTAGAGAATGGCGCTCACTAACCGCAGATATGATTGCTAAACAAGCCCGCCAGTATCCATGGCGACCTTGTTTAGCTGAACCGCGGATTATTGATGCACTAACTTACCGTTTTTCACTACATCCTTGCAGGGATTCACGCCGTAGCTATAGGCGAGTTGCGCCGGGGTGGCGATATCCCATAGACAGAAATCCGCCTGTTTGCCGACCACTAAGCTGCCGACACTCTCTTCAATCCCTAGTGCCTTAGCGGCATTCAATGTTAAACCCGCAAGCGCTTCCTCTGGGGTTAAGCGGAACAGGGTGCAACCCAGGTTCAGCATCAGCAGGGTCGAGCCGATGGGCGATGAGCCGGGGTTAAAGTCGCTGGCGAGCACCATAGGCACCGCGTATTGACGCAATAAGTCGATAGGCGGTTTTTGGGTTTCCCGCAAAAAGTAAAACGCGCCCGGTAACAGCACGGCGCAGGTGCCACTTTCACTTAGGGCTTTAACGCCAGCCTCATCCAAATACTCAATATGATCAACCGACTTAGCCCCTAAACGTGCGGCTAATTCAGAGCCGCCCATATTGGATAATTGCTCGGCGTGCAGTTTAACTTGCAGGCCAGCCGCCTTGGCGGCGCTCAGCACGCGCTCGGTTTGCTCTAGGTTAAAGGCGATGTTTTCACAGAATACATCCACCGCATCCGCAAGATTTTCGGCAATCACCGCAGGCAGCATCTTATTGATAATTAAGTCGACATAACCGTCGCTATTGTCTTTAAACTCGGGCGGTACCGCATGGGCACCGAGGAAGGTGGTCTTTACATCCACATGGTGATGTTGGCCGAGTTCGCGAGCCACGCGCAGGATTTTGAGTTCGGTTTCGGTATCTAAGCCATAGCCTGATTTGATCTCAACCGTGGTAACGCCTTCCTTCGCCAAGGCATTTAAACGCTGGCGCCCGAGGTCGAATAGTTCGGCTTCGTCGGCCTCACGGCAGGCATTAACCGTGGAAATAATTCCGCCGCCAGCACGGGCGATTTCCTCGTAGGTGGCGCCCTTTAGGCGTAGCTCGAATTCGTTGGCACGATTACCTGCAAACACTAAATGGGTGTGGGCATCAATCAGCCCTGGAGTGATCCAACCGCCCTTGCCCCTGTAAACAGGAATGGACAACACATCGAAGGCAGGCAGCTCGCTGCGTGGGCCTAACCAGGCAATTTTACCGTCTTTAACTGCGATAGCCGCATTGGTAATTGCGCCGTAAGGTGCTGATATGGAAGGGTCCATTGTTGCTACGTTAACGTCTATCCAAACCTGATCCCAAGACATTGTAATCCCTCGCTGCGTTGGCTTTTTTGCCCCGCAAACTCTTTATTATCGAAAGTTATGTGAGCTAGCTTGTATTTACTTGTATATACAAGCTAGGATTGTAGCCGCAATTTTGAACGTTTGAAAGTGGCTCAGTGTTTTGGTGTGTGAGTACCTACCACGCCAAACCTAGGTAGATTTTATCTTGAGGAAGTGTTTTGGCTACGCCTAAGTTTGCAGAAATTAAGCAATATATCATTGGCTGTATCGAGTCTGGTGAGTGGGAAGAAAATGCCCGTGTCCCCTCGGAAAACCAGCTGGCCGAACTGTTTGTCTGTAGCCGGATGACGGCGCGTCGCGCCCTGACTGAGCTGACAGACAACGGCGTGCTTGAGCGCTCACAGGGGCTGGGCACCTTTGTGGCGGGGCGAAAGTCGCAATCCTCCATGTTGGCGATCCGCAACATTGCCGATGAAATCAAAGACCGTGGTCATGGTTACAGTGTGCAGCAGTTAGCACTGAGACAAGTGAATGCCACCGCGCCTATCGCCATTGCACTGGCGCTGGAGCTCGGGAGTCCGGTGTTTCATTCGGTGTTAGTACATTGCGAGCAGGGCGTACCGCTCCAGGTTGAGGAGCGTTATGTGAATCCCGCCTTTGCACCTGATTACTTAGAGCAGGACTTTAGCGAGCAGACACCCCATGAATACCTGTCGCAGGTGGCTCCGCTGACCGAGGCGCACCACACCATCGAAGCCATTATTGCCAGTAGCGAATTGCAGCAGAGGTTAGCCATTCCGGCGACCGAACCCTGTTTACAGATTTCACGCCGCACTTGGTCACGCCAAGGGGTGGTGAGTTTTGCCAAATTAGTACACCCGGGTAGCCGCTTTAAGCTCGGCGGACACCTGACATTTAATAAATAACGTACGCAAACAGAGGTGAAGGCTTATGGCATTCATCCGATGTTTAGCGACAAAAACACAATAAAAACAATAGCACTCAGCCGAATGGCGAGTGAGTTCAACAGGTTGAAAGAGGACATCTCAATGGACAAGCGACACGATCCAAGCCGCCGCATTATTGCGCCCCATGGTAGCCAACTAAGCTGCAAAAGCTGGTTAACCGAAGCGCCAATGCGCATGTTAATGAACAACTTACATCCCGATGTGGCCGAGCGCCCAGAGGATTTAGTGGTTTACGGCGGTATCGGCCGCGCGGCCCGTGACTGGGACTGCTACGACAAGATTATCGAAGTACTAAAACGCCTCGAAGACGACGAAACCTTAATGGTGCAATCGGGCAAACCTGTGGGTGTATTCCGCACCCACGCGGATGCACCGCGCGTGCTGATTGCTAACTCTAACCTAGTGCCACATTGGGCAAACTGGGAACACTTCAACGAGTTAGATAAGCAAGGTTTGGCCATGTATGGCCAGATGACTGCGGGTTCGTGGATTTATATCGGTACTCAGGGCATTGTCCAAGGCACCTACGAAACCTTCGTTGCCGTGGCAAAGCAACACTTTGGCGGCGTGGCTGCGGGTAAGTGGATCCTCACCGGTGGTTTAGGTGGTATGGGCGGCGCGCAAACGCTGGCCGGTACTATGGCTGGCTTCTCAGTGCTCGCCTGTGAAGTGGATGAAACCCGTATCGATTTTCGTCTGCGTACCCGTTATGTAGATAAAAAGGCGACTTCATTAGACGAAGCCTTGGCTATGATCAACGATGCCAATGCCTCGGGTAAACCCGTATCTGTGGGCCTGCTGGCTAACGCCGCCGATATCTTTGCCGAATTAGTGAAGCGTGGCATTACTCCTGATGTCGTCACCGACCAAACCTCTGCCCACGATCCGCTGAACGGCTATTTGCCACAGGGCTGGACCATGGCGCAAGCGGCTGACATGCGTAAAACCGATGAAGCCGCCGTTGTTAAAGCGGCTAAAGCCTCGATGGCGGTACAAGTGCAAGCCATGCTGGATCTGCAAGCGGCAGGCGCGGCGACCTTAGACTATGGCAACAACATTCGCCAAATGGCCTTCGAAACCGGCGTTAAAAACGCGTTCGATTTCCCTGGTTTTGTGCCCGCTTATATTCGTCCACTCTTCTGCGAAGGTATCGGCCCATTCCGTTGGGTGGCCCTATCTGGCGATCCTGAGGATATCTACAAGACCGACGCCAAAGTGAAGGAGCTGATCCCCGACAATCCACATCTGCACAACTGGTTAGATATGGCCCGTGAACGTATCGCCTTCCAAGGTTTGCCAGCGCGTATCTGCTGGGTGGGCTTAAAGGACCGTGCGCGTTTAGCTCAAGCCTTTAACGAGATGGTGAAAAACGGCGAGCTGTCGGCGCCAATCGTCATTGGTCGTGACCACTTAGACTCAGGCTCAGTCGCCAGCCCTAACCGTGAAACCGAATCTATGATGGACGGCTCAGACGCAGTCTCTGACTGGCCATTACTGAACGCACTGCTAAACACGGCTAGCGGTGCAACTTGGGTGTCGCTGCACCACGGTGGTGGTGTAGGCATGGGCTTTAGCCAACACTCAGGTGTGGTGATCGTGTGTGATGGTACTGAGGCCGCCGCTAAACGTGTTGGCCGCGTGCTGTGGAACGACCCTGCGACAGGCGTGATGCGCCATGCGGATGCGGGTTATGAGATCGCGAAAAACTGTGCAAAAGAGCAGGGCTTAGATCTGCCCATGCTTAAAGACTAAATATGCAACAAACCGTGAAAAACAACGACAAGAATACGGATGTAAAAATGAAATCAGTCAATCATTTAGTATTAACGCCTGGCAGTTTAAGTCTGGCGCAACTGCGTGAAATCAGTCGCCATAAGCTGACACTCGAACTGGCACCAGAGGCGATTACCGAGATCAACACCAGCGCGCAAATCGTGCAAAAGGTGCTGGATGAAGGTCGCACCGTTTACGGCATCAACACGGGTTTTGGTCTGCTGGCCAACACTAAGATTGCCCCGGAAGATCTGCAATTACTACAACGCTCTATCGTGTTATCCCATGCGGCGGGCACGGGCCAATATATGCAGGACGCCACAGTGCGCCTGATGATGGTGCTAAAAATCAACTCCTTAAGCCGTGGCTTCTCGGGTATCCGTTTAGAAGTCATCAACTTCCTTATCAGCCTAGTGAATGCCGAGGTTTACCCTTGTGTGCCTGAAAAAGGTTCTGTGGGTGCCTCTGGCGACTTAGCGCCGTTAGCCCATATGTGTTTGCCGCTGTTGGGTGAAGGCGAGATGAGCTATCAAGGTCAGATTATTTCGGCCGCCGAAGGCTTAGAAATCGCCGGCCTCAAGCCAATCGATTTAGCCGCGAAGGAAGGCTTAGCCCTGCTCAACGGTACTCAGGCTTCTACTGCACTGGCGCTGGAAGGTCTGTTCCACGCTGAAGACTTGTTTGCTGCAAGCTCAGTGATTGGCGCCATGAGCGTCGAGGCCGCCATGGGTAGCCGCAGTCCGTTTGACCCACGCATTCATGCGGCCCGTGGTCAGAAAGGACAAATCGATGCGGCCATGGTGTTCCGTCATCTGCTGGGCGAAGAGTCTGAAATCAGCTTAAGCCACATCAACTGCGAGAAGGTGCAAGATCCTTACTCACTGCGCTGCCAACCACAGGTATTAGGTGCGTGCTTAACCCAAATCCGCCAAGCGGCCGAGGTGCTAGGCACAGAAGCCAACGGTGTGACCGATAACCCGTTGGTATTCCAAGATACTGGCGACATTATCTCTGGCGGTAACTTCCACGCCGAGCCCGTTGCTATGGCAGCAGATAATTTGGCGATTGCGATTGCCGAATTAGGCGCGATTGCTGAGCGTCGTATTGCGCTGCTTATCGACTCTAGCCTGTCTAAACTGCCACCTTTCCTGGTGAAAAACGGCGGGGTGAATTCGGGCTTTATGATTGCCCAAGTGACGGCGGCGGCATTGGCCTCTGAAAACAAAACCTACGCCCATCCAGCATCGGTCGACAGTTTACCAACCTCGGCCAACCAAGAAGACCATGTGTCTATGGCGACCTTTGCGGCGCGCCGTTTACGGGATATGAGCGAAAATACCCGTGGTGTGTTAGCGGTTGAGTTATTGGCGGCAGCCCAAGGTTTGGACTTCCGCGCGCCATTAATGCCAAGCAAAGCAGTTGCGCAGGCGAAGGCCGAGCTACGCGAAGTGGTTGCCTACTATGATAAAGACAGATATTTTGCGCCGGATATCGATGCGGCCACGGATCTGCTTTATACCGCCAGCTTCAATGCTTACTTGCCCCAAGGCGTATTGCCGAGTCTGTAATACGCAGTCTTTGGCACCGATAACCCATCCGGGGGTGAAAAGTGCCGAAGTAAGTGCTCAATAAAGTAAAGGCATAGCGATTTGCTATGCCTTTTGTCTATCTATGCGGCGATTTCGCTGTTTTTGCACTTTGTACTTTAGGTGTGTTTAACACCGCAGGATGAGTGCTTTTTTATCCAATCTTTACATTGCCAGCTTTGATCGCTGTCTATCCGTCCAAAACTGGTAAATCTGAGGTGTTTTTAACCATCTCTTATTTCATTTCGGCTTTAAACTCATACTTTATATAACCGTAATATGCCATTGTGAGACAAAATGGGTCTTGCTTGTTGGACAAAATGTCTTTTGATGTTTTTTGAATTTATATCTTTATTCATTCGTAATTTTTGAGATTAAAATCTAAAAATGTTCAGTTAAATCTGGGTTAATGGTCATTTATTCTGTAGCTAGTGAATTGCGATCTTGATCTCATGTCATTATTTGTTATCTATTTTCACTTTAAGGATAATCTTAAATTAAGTGGGGGCTTTATTGACTCACTCAAACGATTGCAGCGTTACCACTGCAATTACCCAACTCATAACGACAAAAGTGTGAGAGAACGCTATGAACAGACGCCAGTTTTTTAAACTGTGTGCGGCCGGAGCGGCAACCTCAGCGATTTCAGCGCTGGGATTGATGTCCGAAAAGGCCTATGCAGCAGTGCGAGAGTTTAAGCTGATCGGAGCCAAAGAAACCCGTAACAACTGTCCGTATTGCTCGGTCGGTTGTGGCCTGCTGATGTACAGCCAAGGTAGCGGGGGCAAAAACTCTGAGCATGCTATTTTCCATATCGAGGGTGATGCCGATCATCCAGTAAACCGCGGTGCATTGTGCTCTAAGGGTGCTGGCCTTGTGGATTATGTTAACAGTCCACACCGTTTACAGTACCCAGAATATCGCGCCCCCGGCAGCAACAAGTGGGAACGGATCAGCTGGCATGATGCCTTTAAACGTATTGCTCGTTTAATGAAAGATGACCGTGATGCGAACCTGATTGAGAAAAACGCCGATGGCGTAACGGTTAACCGTTGGTTAACCACAGGGATGATGACCTCATCCGGTATGGCCAATGAAAGCGGCTTAGCGACCCAAAAATTTGCGCGCGCTTTAGGCCTAGTGGCTATCGATACTATTGCACGTAACTGACACTCCCCAACGGTAGCAAGTCTTGCTCCAACATTTGGGCGCGGTGCTATGACCAACCACTGGATCGATATTAAAAATTCTAACGTAGTGATTATTATGGGCGGTAATGCCGCAGAAGCTCACCCTGTCGGATTCGGCTGGGTTACAGAAGCTATGCAGCATAACAATGCTAAGTTGATTGTGGTTGACCCACGTTTCAACCGCAGTGCGTCATTGGCAGATCACTATGCCCCAATCCGCTCAGGAACTGACATAGCATTCCTTCTGGGTGTGATTCGCTATTTGATTTCGACCAATCAAGTTAACTTCGATTATGTGAAAGCCTATACCAACGCCAGTTATCTGGTGCGGGATGATTTTGACTTCCATGACGGCCTATTCTCAGGCTTTGATGAAGCAAAAGGTGAGTACAACAAAGAATCCTGGTTCTACCAACTCGACGAAGACGGTTATGCCAAAGTGGATGAAACACTTGAGCACCCGCGTTGTGTGTGGAACTTACTCAAACAACACGTAGAACGTTATGATTTTGCAACGGTAAGTAATATCACTGGTACGCCAACAGCGGACTACCAAGTGGTGTGTGACGCCATTGCGAGTACTCATACTAAAGACCGTGTGGCGACCTTTATGTATGCGCTGGGCTGGACCCACCATAGTAAAGGTGCGCAGAACATCCGTTCTATGGCGATGATCCAGTTATTACTGGGCAACATTGGTCAGTTAGGCGGTGGTGTTAACGCATTACGCGGTCACGCCAACGTGCAAGGTTCAACCGACATGGGGCTATTGGCCCAAAGTTTACCCGGTTACCTTAAACTGCCAAACGATAAAGAACCGACCCTAGCGGCTCACTTGGCGGCGAACACGCCTAAGCCATTGCGCCCAGGTCAAACCAACTACTGGCAAAACTATCCGAAGTTTTATGTGTCCCTGCTCAAAGCCTTCTGGGGTGAAAACGCGACGCCTGAAAACGAGTTCGGTTATCAGTGGTTACCTAAGTGGGATCAGATGTATGACTTCGGTAAGCATCTGGACATGATGTACCGTGGCAAAGTGAACGGTTGCATTGTGCAAGGGGTTAACGCCATTAACTCCATGCCTAACCGCAACAAGAATATCAAGGCACTGAGTAACCTTAAGTACTTAGTGGTGCTTGATAACTTGTCATCGGAAACCGCCACCTTCTGGCAAAACGAACCCGGTTTTAACGAGGTCGATACCGCAAGTATTCAAACCGAGGTCTTCCGCCTACCTGCGACCGTGTTCGCAGAGGAAGAAGGTTCGATCGTTAACTCTGGCCGCTGGATGCAATGGCACTATAAAGGGGCTAATCCTCCAGGCGAAGCGATGTCGGACTCAGAGATTGTCTCTGGTCTGTTGCAGGAACTAAAACACCTCTATCGCGAAGAGGGTGGCAAACTGCCAGAGCCGATTGAAGCGATTAACTGGAACTATATCGATCCGCACAACCCAAGCTCTATCGAACTGACGAAAGAGTTGAATGGTTATGATGTCGCGACTAAGCGTCAGATCAGCAGCTTTGCTGAACTGAAGGCCGATGGTAGTACCGCGAGTGCCTGTTGGATTTACGCGGGGTCTTGGACCGAAGCCGGTAACCAAATGGCTCGCCGCGATAACCATGACCCATCGGGTAAAGGCATCACGCCGGGCTGGGCCTTCGCATGGCCGCTCAACCGCCGCGTCCTCTACAACCGTGCCTCTTGCGATGTGAACGGTAAACCTTGGGATGAGCACCGTAAGATTGTCGAGTGGAAAGACGGCAAGTGGGAAGGGATAGACGTGCCCGACTTCAATGCCAAGTTGAATCCACAGGAAAGTGCGCATCCTTTCATTATGCAGGCTGACGGCGTGGGTCGTTTCTTCGCGCTCAAACTGCTGAAAGAAGGACCGTTCCCTGAGCATTACGAGCCTGTCGAATCGCCCATCGGCACCAACCCTCTGCATCCCAATGTGGTGCACAGCCCTGTGCTGCGTTGGTTCGAAGGGGTGAAAGACACCATAGGTACTAAAGAGGAATATCCCTACGCCTGTACCACTTACTCACTTACAGAACACTTTAACTTCTGGACGACACACTGCCGTTTAGCGGCGATTGCCATGCCAGAGACCTTTGTGGAAATGAATGAGCAATTGGCGGCAGAAAAAGGCATTAAGAATGGCGATTGGGTGAAAGTGAGTTCGAAACGTGGCCACATTCTCACCAAAGCCTTAGTGACTAAGCGTATGCGCCCATTGCAGGTCAATGGTCAAACGGTACACACACTCGGTATTCCACGTCACGGTAGCCATAACGCGCTCACACGTAAGGCCTATAGCTGTAACGTCCTTACCACTGAGATGGGTGATGCCAACACGGGTGTGCCTGAGTACAAAGCGTTCCTCGTGAATGTTGAAAAGGCGGAGGTCTGATAATGGCGACTCAAGATATCATTCAACGTTCCGGCACTTCGCAAGCGACTCCACCTGCACAGGCGAGAGTCGGTGGCGTGAAGCAAATTGCGAAGCTGTTTGACGCGACTAAGTGTAATGGTTGTAAAGCCTGTCAGGTCGCTTGTTCTGAATGGAATGACCTGCGTGAAGAGGTGGGTTCGTTCCAAGGGACTTATCAAAACCCAGCATCTCTGTCGCCAGAGTGCTGGACCCTGATGAAGTACAACGAGATCGAAGACCAAGGCAAATTACGTTGGCAGTTTACCCACAGTGCTTGTATGCACTGTGCGGATCCCGCCTGCTTAAAGGCCTGTTCTACCTCTGGCGCGATTGTTCAGCATGCCAATGGCACTGTGGATTTCGATTCGGACAAATGTATTGGCTGTGGTTATTGTGCCAGTGCCTGTCCATTCGATATCCCGAAGATCAGCGCCGTCGACAACAAAGCCTACAAGTGCACTATGTGCTCTGACCGCTTGGCCGTTGGGCTTGAGCCTTCCTGCGTTAAGTCCTGTACCACGGGTGCGCTGCGTTTTGGCACGCGCGAAGACATGCTGTTCTACTCCGAAAAGCGTGTTAACGAGCTGAAAGAACGTGGTTTTGCCAAGGCGGGACTCTACAACCCTGAGGGCGTAGGTGGCACAGGCATGCTGATGATATTGCACGATGTCACTCAGCCTGAAACCTACGAAATGCCAAAGGATCCGCAAATCCCATTATCTGTCACCCTGTGGCAGGACTGGGTGAAACCACTGGGTACTGTCGGACTTCTTGCAACGGCGGCTGTTGCCTGCCTGCATAAGATCACCGTCGGTCGCAACATAGTGGAAGAGGACCAACCCGGCTATCAGCCGCCAGAGGACAAGGCGCAAGCGGAAGAGGAGGCCAAGAAATGAGCAAGCATAACAAGCAAGAAATGGTAGTGCGTCACAAACTGTTCGACCGCATCTGTCATTGGTTCATTGTGGCCGTGGGGCTAGTCACGTTTCTGACGGGCTTTTCCTTCTTCTATCCCTCCTTCCAATGGTTGGGCGCGATAGCGGGCACGCCGCAATTGGCGAAGTTTATTCACCCAATTGCCGGCCTGATGATGTGTTTACCGCTGATGTTGATGTTGGTGCGTTATTACCATCACAACAAATGGGAAAAACACGATCTGGCTTGGATGCTCGCCATCAAGGACGTGATGTTCGAGAACGAGGACAAAATCCCACCTATCGGCCATTACAACCCTGGTCAAAAAGTGCTGTTCCGTGCCTTTGTGCTGACGTCTATCACCTTAACCGTGACGGGATTCATCATGTGGCAACCCTACTTTGCACCTTACTTCTCAGCCACTGTGGTGGGCTGGGCGATCGTGCTGCATGCCATTTGTGCTCTGATCATGCTGATGTTTGTGATGGTGCACTTTTGGATGGCGACCTGGGTGGAAGGTTCTATTACAGGCATGCTTTACGGCAAGGTCTCTAAGGCTTGGTGCCGTAAACATCATCCGCTGATGTTGGATGAACATTCGGACGTGGAGAAACATTAATGAGTCATACAGCCGAGATACCTATGGTCCCCGGCAGCGAATCGCCGCTGGAGCTTAAACCCTTAAAGGCGGTGGACCCTAAAACTGTGTATCACAGACGGGCGCAGCGTTTGTTGTCGTTGGCCAAGGACTCGCCGCTGGCCGACTACTTTGAGCTATGCCGCCGTGTGGTTGCGATTCAGGCCAGATTGGCGGCGGAGGCTGACTTCGGTCAGCTTCTCGCTTGGGGGAAAGATGAAGCCATTCCGCTTTCCCACTTGGGCTTAGAGGCAGATAGCTACTGGCAAGGACTGCTACAACAACTGTTAAGCGATCTGCTGCCGCAGGTGGATGAGGATATGGCGCGAGTGCTGCGTTTATTGATGCAGCAATCTCCAGAACAACTCACCTCCTGGGGCAGTGCATTGCGTCAGGGACATATGAGCGAAGTGCCCGCGCGCTTCAGTTTGTTTATCTGGGCGGCGATGGGGGTCTACTGGTCCCATTGGGCACCTATGGTGATTAAACGGATCGATCAACGCAAAGTCGTGCAGCAGAACCTATGCCCGATTTGCGGGTGTCATCCCGTGGCGAGCGTGATCGTCGACCAGCCGCGAGCGGGTCTGCGTTATCTGCATTGCAGTTTGTGCGAGAGCGAATGGCACTACATTCGCGCCCATTGCACTAGTTGCGGTCAGGATAAAGGGACGACGCTCTGGTCATTCGATGATGCCAAGGCGCAGGTGCGCATCGAGAGCTGCGACGAATGCCATGGTTACACCAAGATGCTGTTCGTTGAAAAGTCACCGCTGATGGATGTGGCGGCCGACGACTTAGCGACCCTGATGCTCGACAGTGAGCTAAATGCCAAGGGCTTTGGGGCGACCACGGTCAATCCATTGCTGCTGGCCCACGAAACTGAGCAATAACCAAAGTTGGGAAGGGCTCACCGAGTCCTTCCCCTTATATTTATCAAGATGATACAAATGATGACCCAAGTACCCGATACACCCCAAGCCCTGTACCGCGCACTGCCGTCGATGGACAGTCTGCTCGCTGATGCGATATTGGCGCCCCTGCTGCAACGCTATGGTAAAGCAGCAGTAAAATCGGCGTTGGATAGTCAGTTACGCACGGCGCGTGAGCTGATTGCCCAGGAGCGGCGATTGCCCGCTTGGTGTGCTAACCCGGCGTTATTGAACGGATATTTGGTTGATCAATTGTCTAAAGACTATAGCCATAGTCTTAAGCCTGTGTGGAACCTCACCGGAACCATACTGCATACCAATCTTGGCCGCGCCCAGCAGTCTGAGGCGGCCATTAGGGCGGTGACTTCTGTGATGCGTTATCCCACGCCGCTGGAGTTTGAATTAGCCGCTGGTGAGCGCGGGCATAGGGATAATGCCATTAGTGGGTTAATCCAGCGCCTAACAGGGGCTGAAGCCTGCTGCGTGGTGAATAACAACGCCGCCGCTGTGCTGCTGATGTTATCGGCGGTCGCGGCGGGCAAAGAAGTGATCGTCTCCCGCGGCGAGCTGGTGGAAATTGGCGGCGCCTTTCGCATTCCAGACATTATGCGCCAAGCGGGCTGCACCTTAGTGGAAGTCGGCAGCACTAACCGTACTCACCTCAAGGACTATGAGCAGGCAATAACCGAAAATACCGCCGCCATCATGAAGGTGCATACCAGCAACTACCATATCAGTGGCTTTACCGCCTCGGTGGATGAGGCCAGATTGGGCCAACTCTGCCGCGAGCGCGGTATAGCGTTGATCTCGGATCTTGGCAGTGGTTCACTCACCGACTTACGCCGTTTTGGCCTGAAACAAGAGCCGACGCCCCAAGCCATGTTGGCGGATGGGGTCGATCTGGTCAGTTTCTCCGGCGATAAACTCCTCGGCGGCCCGCAATCGGGTTTGATTGTTGGCAAACAGGCGTTGATTAACAAACTCCAAAGTCATCCGCTCAAGCGTGCATTGCGCTGCGACAAGCTGATTCTCGCGGCGCTCGAGGCGACGCTTATCCATTATTTGAACCCCGAAACCTTGGATCGGGAACTGCCGATTATGGCCAAATTTGCCCGCAGCCAAGCTGAGTTACGCCAAATCGGTGAGCGTCTGCAGCGCGCCTTAGCGCCACTGTTTGCACCGAGTTATGGCATCGAGCTAGTGGAGTGCCAAACCCAAGTCGGTAGCGGCTCGCAGCCCGATACCTTTTTACCCTCAATCGCTCTGTGCTTTAACGCGCAAGAGGGTGGCAGTCTAACGCTGCTCGAGCAGCATTTTAAGCAGGCGCAGCGGCCTGTGATTGGCCGTATGACCCAAGATCAACTTCGCCTCGATCTGCGCGGTATCGATGATGAGGCCGAATTGTTAGCCGAACTCAGCACCTTAGGTGTGCAGCTATGATTATGGTCACCGCTGGCCATGTCGACCACGGCAAGAGCACGTTGATCCGTGCCTTAACGGGGATGAACACCGACAGGCTCCCCGAAGAAAAACGCCGTGGCATGACCATCGATCTCGGTTACGCCTTTATGCCACTGCGGGATGGCACTCGCTTAGCCTTTATCGATGTGCCCGGCCATGAAAAATTTATCAATAACATGCTGGTAGGCGTGAGCCACGTGCGCCACGCGCTGCTGGTGTTGGCCTGTGACGATGGCGTGATGCCACAAACCCGCGAACATCTGCAAATCCTCGCGCTTTTACCGCTAAACAGTTTGACCTTAGTGCTGACCAAGCGGGATTTGGTCGATGACCAAACCGCCGCCAAGTTGACCCTAGAGGGAATGGCGCTGCTTGCTGAATACGGTATCGAGGCCAGTAGCGTATTTGAGGTTTGCGCTAATGATGCAGGCGATGCGGGGGTAGATACCCTTAAGCAACATATTTTGGATATTGCCGAGTTGCAATCGACCCAAGCGGAAGATGCCAGCAGCTTTAGGATGACGCTCGATCGCGCCTTTAGCGTTAAAGGCGCCGGCTGTGTGGTCACTGGCACTGTGATTAGCGGCAGTGTGTGCATCGGCGATAGCCTCTACAGTTCAGGGCAAAAGGCCAAACTACGGGTGCGCGGCATTCATTGCCAAGGGATGGAAGCCCACAGAGCCTTAAGTGGCACTCGGGTCGCCTTGAATCTTACTGGCGTTGATAACCATAGGGCGCCCGCCCGCGGTGACTGGTTAAGCAGCCTGCCTCAGGCTGAGCTGTGCGGCAGACCCGTAGTGCAAATTCGCAGTTTCGAACCCTTAACCCATTGGCAAAATGTGCATTGTCACCACGGCGCCGACCATACCCTAGGGCGAGTATCGCTTCTGGATGAAGCCGATGAGCAGGGGCGTTATCTGGCCGAAATTGTGCTCGATAAGCCATTGCTGCTATGTCAGGACGACCCAATAGTGCTCAGGCATATTGGCGGCAAGCAAACGCTGGGCGCTGGGCGAGTGCTGGCATTAAAAGTCCCCAATCGTAAGAAGCGCACGCCGGAGCGTGTCAGCAAGTTGCAACAGCTGGCCCAGCTCTCCAACCCAGTGAATGTGCTGGCGCTACTCGGTCAGAGTGAGGCGCTCAGTATCGATGAAATCCGTTGGCGCTGGCAGCTAACCGATGAAGGGCTGGCCGCCATGCTGGCGCAGGCGGGGCTGACTCGCCTCGGAGCCTATGGGCTATCGACTCAGTTACTTGAGCAAGAAAAACAGCAGTTTATCGATCTGTTACGTGAGTATCACCAACAGCATCCCGACCAATTAGGGCTGGGGCGTAATCGCCTGCAACGCATGAGCCACAGCGTATTGCCCAGCGAGCTTGCCAATAAGGTGCTTGATAGCCTCTGCCAAGACGGACAGATGGTGCTGCGTGGCGCCTTGCTGCAGCTGGCGGATCACAGGATTGTCCTCGATAGCGAGGCGCAGCAGTGCTGGCAACGCTTGGCCCCTTGGTTGGCGCTGCAAACCTCGCCCGTGTGGGTGACTGAGATGGGGGAATATCTCGAACTCGAGCCCGCCAAACTCAGACTGCTGTGTTTTCAACTTGTGCAACAGGGCTTTATTACCGCCGTGGTGAAGGACAGATATCTGCTGAGCGAGCAGTTGTGCCATTACGCCAATCTGGTGCGAGCGCATGTGGAAACCCACGGCAAGCTCGAAACCGCAGAGTTTAAGGGCCTGATTGGCCTAGGTCGTAAGGTCAGTATTCAGCTGTTGGAGTTTTTTGACCGCAGTGGTTTTACCCGTAGGAAATATCGCAGTAACAGTCGGGAGATCCGGGATGGGGAGCTGTTTTATTCCCATGAGAATTGGCGGAAGAACATAGGAGTCGAACCTACCCAGGACTGCTGGCAGCCCTACCCGGATTTGAAATCCGGACGCCTCACCGGAGACGACGTTCTTCCAATAGAAGACAAACCGATAGTAGAAAATGCTTAAACCTGAATCAAGCGCATTCGTATTTCGTTAGTCGCTTTGTGACTTGAGTCGAACTTTGTTAGCAAACCAATTGTTTTTATTTGAATTAATGAGTTTAGAGGGTCGCTATGGAATATCATTCACACGCAGTGGTTACTGAGAGAAAGGTGACCCTTTTAGAGCAGGGACAGGCCTCCGAGTTAACCGATTATGTCGCTAACGAGGTGCGGGTGGCGCTGGTGTATAACGGCATCGCCCACACTGTAATGCTCGCCAGCCCAGAAAATCTCGAAGAGTTCGCCATTGGCTTTACCTTGTCGGAGCGGATTGTTTCCCATGTGAATGAAATCAAAGGGGTGGATCTCGAGTTCACCCCCGAAGGCGTGCTCATTCAGGTGGAAATCACCCAAAGATGCTTTATGGAACTCAAGCAGCAGCGGCGCAATATGGCAGGGCGCACGGGCTGTGGACTCTGTGGTGTGGCGCAGTTGGAGGAAGCGGTTAAACCCGTTATCCGCGTGGACTCGGACGCCAGATTTAATATCGATCATCTGCAGCACGCCTTAGAGCAGATCAAAGAGAATCAACATCACTTTAAGCTCACGGGTGCAACCCACGCCGCCATGGGTTTAGATGCGGAAGGACAAATCATCGCCGCCTTTGAGGACATTGGTCGGCACATCGCACTGGATAAATTAATCGGTGGATTTTCAATGCGTAAGGCAGAGCGGCCTGTCGCCGTGTTGCTCACCAGCCGCGCCAGTTTTGAAATGGTGCAAAAGGCCGCCAGTGCCAATATCCAAATTCTGTTTGCTATGTCCGCCGTGACTTCACTGGCGTTGGAATTAGCAGAGAAAAGCAACATCACGCTTATCGGTTTTTGCCGTAATGGCAGAGCCACGCTCTACACCCATAGCTATCGGTTATCGGGAGTAAATCGTGGCTGTCTAGCAAAAGCCATCTAAAGCGTGTCGCCACACAATTAAGATTCTTTAGCGCCTTATTTTTAAGGGATTGTGCCTTGCTTGTGTGGCAACGGGTATAAGCCTCGTGCTTATTTTTTATAGTCTCGTTCATTAGGGTAATGACATGACATGGCAAGAATTTAAACAACAATATTTAGTCCGTTTTTGGGCTCCTATGCCTGCGGTTATCGCCGCCGGTATCCTTTCTACTTACTATTTTGGGTTAACTGGCACTTTTTGGGCTGTTACGGGGGAATTTACGCGCTGGGGCGGGCACTTACTGCAACTGGTTGGTGCCAATCCTGAAACTTGGGGTTATTTCAAGGTGATTGGTTTACAGGGCTCCCCCTTAGACCGTATCGACGGCATGATGATCATCGGCATGTTTGGTGGTTGTATTGCGGCGGCGCTGTGGGCGAATAACGTCAAACTGCGTATGCCACAGAGCCGTATTCGCATTGCTCAGGCGTTAATCGGCGGCATTATTGCTGGCTTTGGGGCGCGTTTGGCGATGGGTTGTAACTTGGCGGCCTTCTTCACAGGGATTCCGCAGTTTTCCTTACATGCGTGGTTTTTTGCTCTGGCGACGGCGGCGGGTTCTTACTTTGGTGCGCGTTTTACGCTACTGCCTATGTTTCGCATTCCGGTGAAATTGAAGAAAGTCGATAAGGCGACGTCGGTTAAACAGGATGAAAACCAAGCCAGACGTCGTTTTCGTATCGGCATGTTGGTGTTTGCGGCCATTATCGGCTGGGGATTACTGACTATGTTCAATGCGCCTAAGTTGGGTATCGCCATGCTCTGCGGCGTGGGTTTTGGTCTGTTGATTGAGCGGGCGCAAATCTGCTTTACCTCGGCATTTCGCGATATGTGGATCACCGGACGCACCCATATGGCCAAGGCGATTATTCTCGGTATGGCGGTGAGTGCCATCGGGATTTATAGCTATGTGCAATTAGGTGTACCGCCGAAAATTATGTGGGCCGGCCCGAATGCGGTGATTGGTGGCCTGCTGTTTGGATTTGGCATTGTACTGGCGGGTGGTTGTGAGACGGGTTGGATGTATCGTGCCGTCGAAGGACAAGTGCATTTTTGGTGGGTTGGTTTAGGTAACGTGCTCGGTTCAACCCTGCTGGCCTATTACTGGGATGATTTAGCCCAGCCATTAGCCACAAGTTGGGACAAGGTTAACTTGCTCTCTAGCTTTGGCGATAAGGGCGGTTTATTGCTGACCTATCTGCTGCTGGCGCTGTCGTTTGCGGCCATGTTGCTGTGGGAAAAACGTTTCTTTGCCCGTAAGGCAAAGCGGGATGAACAATTGATCGCGGAGGCGGCGTAATGAGTCAATATATTCCAGATTATCAACTCGATATGGTGGGTGAGCCTTGCCCTTATCCCGCAGTGGCGACCCTTGAGGCTATGCCAACGTTGAAACCGGGGGAGATATTAGAAGTGATCAGTGACTGTCCGCAGTCAATCAATAATATTCCACTCGATGCCAAGAATCATGGCTATAAAGTGCTAGAGATTGAGCAAAATGGGCCAACGATTCGTTATCTGATCCAGCGCTGAGGATAGGGCTATGCTGACTATCATCAGTGGCTTAGGGATTGGTTTGGCTATGGGCTTTGTGATGCAAAGGGGCAGATTCTGTATGGCAGGAGGGATCCGCGATACCTATCTACAACGTGACTTTACCATGGTGATCGCGATTTTGATTGCCATCAGCATCCAAAGTTTAGGGCTGTTTCTGTTCTATGAGTGGGGCTGGGTTAAATTGCCCGAAGGGCATTTTCCCTGGTTGGCCACCTTAGTGGGTGGAATATTGTTTGGTGTAGGGATGGCTGCAGCGGGAAGTTGCTCTACTGGTGCCTATTACCGTGCAGCCGAAGGATTGGCAGCCAGTGTGATGGCGGTGCTTGGTTTTATTGTTGCCAGTAAATTTGTGCGCCTTGATGAGATGAAAGGGCTTCTTAAGCCTTTGAAACAGCATCAACTTGAGGAACAAACCCTCTATCAAACTTTAGGTGTTTCCCCTTGGGTGATCGTGCTTGCTCTCGTCTCACTCACATTATGGTTGGCATTGAGTTATCTCAAACGCCGCAAACGTCCGGTAGCGCTAATGGCGCCTCGTAAAACGGGGATAGCTCATTGGTTGTTTGAGGCGCGTTGGCATCCTTTTGTAACAGCTCTAATGATTGGTTTGCTAGCGCTGCTGGCTTGGCCAGCCAGCCTTGAGAGCGGTCGGGTTGGTAGCGTGGGGATCAGTGGCCCAAGTGCGCAATTATGGGATCTTATCACCACAGGCAACACTAAGTTTTTTAGTTGGCCTGGATATTTCCTCTTAGGGCTATTTGCCGGTGCCTTCATTGCCGCCCGAGGTAGTGCTGAGCAGCGCTGGCGCTATCCTGGACATAAAGTCGTATTGTTTGGGTTTGTAGGTGGTTTGTTTATGGGAGTAGGCAGTGGGCTTGCTGGTGGCTGTATGCTGGGTAACGCACTGGTTGGTACAGCCTATTTGTCGTGGCAAGGCTGGCTATTTATTCCTGCTATTTTATTGGGTAGTTGGTGCTTTAACTATTTTGCGCTACTGAGGCCGATGCGCCTTGCGCAGATTTAATTTCGATAAAGGAGCTGTATATGGAACACTATCTCGACACAACGGGTAAGTTATGCCCTTTTCCTTTAATTGAGTTGCAACGTTTAATCACCAATCTTGAGACCGGTGATAAAGTGGTATTGGATTACGATTGTGGCCAAGCAACTGAAAATATTCCGCGCTGGGCCGCAGAGGCTGGGCACGAAGTTATTCACTTTGCGCAGAAGGGTGATGCTGCTTGGACAATGACGATTCAAAAAGGTTAATTTGTCCTAAAATAAAAAGCGCTGCATTGGCAGCGCTTTTTGCTCTTAGCCTTGGCAATCGGCTGGTAGATATTCGTCGGGAATACCGTTACTGCTACATACCCAAGTGACATTATCTTGCTCGTCAACTTGGGGCGACAGATACACCTCATAATCTTGATAATCTCCTAAGGCTTCGCCGGCAACAAAACCAACAATCCCCTCGGAATAAAGGTTAAAGGTGGTTAGCTGCTCATCGCTAAAACCTAGCGGCTCTAACTCGGTCGGCCAAGCTTTATGGTTTTGGTAGTACTGAGTCAGCACCCCGGTAATCGGGGCTAATGATTGATGTAACTGATCGATATGCTCGATTGCCAGTGCGGCATCGGGCACGTTAGCGGGCTCAGAGTCCATTTGCGGGGTGCTGGTGGCGTAGTTGGCATCATCATAGTTAATGCTGGCTGCGCCCGCTTTCTCTTGGTATTCCTTATATGCGGGAATCGCGACCGCAGCGGCCACACCGATAATGGCCGCAAGGATGATAATCCCGCCGCCCGCGGTGCCCATACGTGGCATAAACAGGCTAAAGAGGTAGGCGAATACACTGCGAGAAGGCGCTGCATACATTTTGCCTTGTGCGGTCGCTTGTACTCTTGCCATACGTTTAGTCAGCCATGGATAGCTGCTATTAAGCTCATGGAAGGACATCCAAAATCCGCTCGACTCTTGGGTTTGGCGAATATATTGATCGACATTCATCCGCTTCCACTGCTCAACCCCAGCGGCTAATACGGCAACCGCATTGGTGGCCGAACGTAGGCTATTGCAGCAACGCAGACCGTGCAGGTCGCAGGTGTACTCGCAGGCGCGGGCATAGGCTGCGCCCACTAACGGCAGCCAAGTGGCGAACACTAACAGCGGCTCTTTACCAATATGGTTACGGCGAATATGGCCCAGCTCATGGCCGATATAGAAGTTAAGGGCATCTTTATCGGACTCGAGTGCATCCACGATCGATGAGAACAGCACTATGTAGTTACGACGCAGAAAGCGGGTGGCGAGGGCATTTAGCATGCCATCGGCGGCTAACAGGTAGGCGCGGGGCGGTTCTTTAATCTCTAAACGCTCGCAGCAGGCGAGGTATTGTTTGTGTAAATCGGGGAACTGCTCAGGGCTGATTTCAACCGCCGTACCCTTTAAGTAGCTGATAAACGCCGAGTGGGTGAAGAGGTAAATGATAAAAAACATCAGCACATAAATCAGGGCGAGACCTTTGGTGGCTAAGATCAGCACGGCCCAAATTAGTCCCGAAATAATCGCTAAAATTGCAAACAGTGACTTTTCTTTCGAATAGACGGTATCGGCCATTTGAATGGGGTTGTCGTTCCCTGTGCTAATCGCTTGTTCCATGTTGATCCTTTTCCTAGTGAAATAACAAAGCGGCGTGAAAATAGTCAATTTCACTAGGAAATTCAATCTCTATAACTGGAATAACCGATAATTTACCCTTAAGTGCTAAAAATGGCTTAAGGTGTTAGTACTGCGGTGCCATTTTTTATCGCGTTTTGCGCCAGTTCGTAAACCTGCTTCTCGGCCACATCGACTAATGCTTGGTGCTCTTCGCTGAGTTGTTCCATCTCTTTACCCATCACTTCCATCGACGCGCCTAGGCTTTCGATTTGCGCGTTAACCTCAGCATCTTTTTCACTTGAGGCGAGATTGATTAAGAGTTTGCTGGTTTCGGCGCTGATGGCATCGCCCTTAACCTGCATTTGTTCACCCAGACGCTGCATCTTCTCGCCTTGGATCTGCATTGGGCGCAACGCCTCTTTTACTTGATTGACTAAGGCCGGATCGGTAATCACATAGCTATTTCCTGCGGTTTTGACCCACAGATAGTCGGTTTGATAAGCATTGCTTTGGCGTTTGAGTTTATTCCAATCTTGGCTCTCACCCGCGCCAATCGTGAGCTCGCCATCTTGGCGTACATAAATCCACGAAAAGTCAGGATAGTTACGGCTATTGATCGAGATGTTGGTGTCGCTAGATGACTGAGTGCTTATCTGTTGGGCTGCCCAAATCCCACAGGGGATAAGTGCGAGGATCAATAAACCGCCGAATACTTTTGTGTGAGTGTTCATAATGCTTCCTTGTATTGGGATAAGTGTGGTGACCTACTGACTAGGCAGAATATGTGCCAATTAAATATTCTTTATTTATCAGTATGATAAAAATTGTGTCCGCGTGAAAAGTTTAAAGTGTCCGCACTATGGCTTTAAATGTGTCCGCGCGACTGTCCGTTCAGTGGACACTCTTGGGATAACGTCTGTGGCTGCACTACACTTACTCGAGTTTGTGCAAAGCCGTTAGCTTGTAGAGCTAACATTGGCAGATATTTGTGGCTAAGTGCTGATTTTTGCTCGCTCCAAGAGGGGGATTTAGCTTAAGTCAGCTTAGGTTAAGCCAAGGTGGCGTTAGCTATGGGCAATAGATAGCCATAAGCAAAAGATAAAGGGAATCACGGGTATGACATTTACCAAGAGAATCAATATGCAAACTGTGGGTGTGGCGGGGCTTTTAGCTGTGGCCTTAAGTGTCCCTGCGATGGCCGCAGAAAAGCCTTCCTTTGACTGTGGCAAGGTTCAAGCAGGCAGTATCGAAGAGCTGGTGTGCCAGGATGCGGGCTTGACTAAGCTCGACCTGCAATTGGCCGAGGTTTATTCTCAAGCTGCTGATAAGGCAAAGAATGAGCAACCTCCTATGCTAAAAGCCATGCAGCGGGGCTGGGTCAAAGGCCGTAATGAATGTTGGAAGAGCGAAGATAAACGCGCCTGTGTTGAGTCGAGTTACCAGACGCGGATTGCAGAGCTACAGGCGCAGTATCGTCTCGTGGAAATGACCGGGCCGATATTTTACGCCTGCGACGGTAATCCGGCGAATGAAGTAGTAGTCAGTTACTTTAAGACTGAGCCTGCCACTCTGATAGCCGAGCGTGGCGATCAAACGTCCTTGATGTTTGTTCAGCCCAGTGGCAGCGGCGCTAAGTATCAAGGCCGAAATGAGAGTCTGTGGGAACACCATGGCGAAGCCAAAATTGTCTGGGGATACGAAGCGCCAGAAATGACCTGCGTGGTAAAACCTCAGTAAATTTAGAAGTTAACCCCTAAACCTAGGCTGTAGGAAATATCCCGCGAATGCTGCACAGCGGATTTAGTCTCATTGATATCGTATTTAAATGAGAGGTAAATCTGTTGTGTTAGCAGGTATTTAAGTCCAAACGTCGAGTCAGAAATATATTCAATGGTAGGAATATCGGGAAAGGCAATTTGCAAATCTGCATAGGTCTCTAACACACCGTCGAACCAATATTGTTTGTAGTTGATGGTTGCCGCCCAAGCATTTAGCTCATAGGTAAATACTTGATAATCTAGCCAGAAGTGGTTGTAGGTGAGTACAAAGTCGAGCTTGTCGCGGTTGACGCCCCAAAAACGATAGCCCGGACCCAATGCGGCGTAGTAGCTGCGAATATCGAGGTTGAGCTTATCCTCCTGATAATAATCCTCTTGCCGCAGGAACCAATGGTCACTGATCAAATAGTCGAGGCTGTAATGGGCTTCGAGGGTATTACGCTTAGTGGTTTTGTCTTCGGTCTCGTAGCGGACTTCACTCTTGAGGTTATGACGCCAGTTTAAGGTTTCGGCGGTCACATCTCCCTTAGCATGCAGCTTTTGAGTGTTTTTACTGTTATGGGTGACATCAATGGCGGCCTCTACACTGCCGCTGTAGTGCCAATCCGAGTCACTCAAAAGTTCCGAATAGATTAACTCGCTGATAGGGGTCTGCTGATCGTCTATCAGCACAAAGCTATCTAATTCAGAAGCTTGAACCGTTACCTCTTTGATTGAGCGATTGATGCTCCAGGGCTGTTGCTCACGGGTTTCAAAGCTGCGAACCGCGCTGCGCTCGATAGTGATTTTGGGGGCGTAGCTAGGTTTGATTACCAGATTTTGCTCATCTAGCGCTTTAATCTCACCGGTAATTTTATCGCCATTGGTGAGAAACACCGTATCGGCAATGGCATGGTGACTAACACCACAGAGCCAGAGTGTGAGAGCGAGAGATGAATATCTATTGGGCATCTTGCATCTGGCTCATATGGGGAATAAGGGCATGCTGGCAATTGTAGCTTATTCGTCTGATAACACCCGTTTGAGTTTGTAAGGAATTGAAAGCTAACTCCAATTCCTTATCTCATTCGTCGGATTAGCGCGAGTTAATCTCAGTGATCTTGAGATTAATCAGTTGTTTCTGCCAACGGTTTTTATCGACGCCTTCGACCCAAATCACTGGGCTCTTACGTTGCTCGCCTTTACGTAGGTAGGTTTCTGGCATGCGGAAAATGGCTTCCCAGACTTCCAGTTTTTCGGTTTTTAGCAAGGTGCCATCGTCGGCAAAGAAGCTAGCTTCGACTTCAACTAAGGTCACGTGTTCACCGCTAGTGCTGGCAAGCTCGAAGGTCAGGCCGAGTTTATCGCCCTTCCATTGGCTTTCGTTGAAGGTGACTTTAATGCCATCTTTGGCGATAGAGCCTAAGAGCTCGGGGCGCGCAATGGCGTTCGCCGTTAGCGTGGTGACAGGTTTGGCTGCTTCAACGACCACAGGGGTTGAAGCTACGGCTGCGACGCTGGGCGCGGCGGCAACAGTGGCTACCGCAGGCGCTTCGGCGACTTTAGTCTCTGTGATGATATATTCCCAAGTGAAGTCATCTTTTAATCTGACTTGAGCGCCATTCTCTAGGGTGATGGTCGCCACATCGGCCGCCATCACAGATGAAGAGAGCAACAATAATGAGCTGAGCGCGCTGAGGCGAAATGAACTGGGCATGGTTTCTGGCTCCGATATCCGTCTGAGTCAATATTTTGCCCTAACATAAACAATTTACTGCCATTAAGTCACTGTCTAAGTCGCATTTGTACCAATAAAATCGATTTTAAATCCCGACAATACAGCTTGTGCTTGTTGGCTGTGGCACTATCAACCCAAGAGCTGTATTTAAGTCCGCTAAAGGAGATTGCCATGTTTTGTCGATATGGATGTTTAATCGCATTGTTGTGCAGCGGGATTGCCGCTGCGCAGGAGGATGCGCCCAAGGGCTGCGGAGCAAAATTGGCGGCAATTGAGGCGCAGCTTATTGAGGCTAAAGCGGCGGGAAATCAAAACAAGGTCAATGGATTAACAACAGCACTGGAGGCGGTTGTCGCCGATTGTGAGGATGACTCCCTATACGCCGAGCGTTTAGCTAAGGTCGAGGCCAAACAGGCTAAATTAGTCGAGCGCCAAAATGAACTCAGCGAAGCCATCGCTAGTGGCCAGTCTATGGAGAAGATCAGCAAAAAACGCCAAAAGGTCGCAGAGGCGCAGGCTGAGCTGCATCAAGCCAAGGCCGAATTGGAGCAATAACGGCGGTAAAACCGAGCTGAAAGGGAACCATTGTCGACTCATGCGGCATTTTACATAGATACGCCCTTTGAGCACTGGGTCTCGGATGCTAAAATCGTTTTAAAAATATATGGTTGTGAAATATTTGTTGCGGGTATGCCGCAGTCGCACGTCATGTGCTCGCAACCTTGAGCCCTTATCTTGGCATGGCTGACCAGGGCAGATAACCCAGCCGTTTTTCTAGGAGTAGATTGTGGATCAAGAAATTCGCCTTCAAATCTCGAACTGGTTATCGAGTATCGGGATCGACAGCCAACCATCCGACGGCATATCGACCAGCATTATGCTGCTTGCCTGTGTGCTGGTGGCGGCCATTGCCTATTTTATTATGCGCCGTGGGGTGATCCGTGCGGTCAACATGGTGATCCTGCGCTCCAAGGCGACGTGGGACGACGTATTTATGCGTTACCGGGTGCTGGAAAAGCTGGCAATGTTAGTGCCTGCTATCGTGCTAAACCTGCTGGTACCAATCACTTTAACCGAACATCCCGTACTCAGCAGTTTAGTCGACCGTCTATTGAGTATTTGGTTGGTGATCCTGATGATCCGCGCCATTTACGCAGGGCTCGATGCGGTTAATGAGATTTCCGATGTCAATTTGGTCAGCCGCCGCTTGCCGGTAAAAAGCTTTGTGCAGCTGATTAAACTGTTCCTGTTCTTTGTCGGTCTGATCGTGTCGATTTCCGTACTGGCGGATCAATCACCCGTGTACTTCCTCAGCGGTTTAGGTGTGGCAACGGGTTTTGTGATGTTAGTGTTCCGCGACACCATTTTAGGCTTCGTGGCGGGGATCCAGCTGGCGGCCAACCGTATGGTCAGCAAGGGCGACTGGATCCAAATGGACAAGTACGGCGCCGACGGTGCGGTGGAGGAAGTGTCCTTAACTACGGTCAAAGTGCGTAACTGGGACAAGACCATCACTATGATCCCCGCCTATGCGTTAGTGTCGGATGCGTTTCGTAACTGGCGTGGTATGTCGGAGTCGGGTGGTCGCCGTATCAAGCGTGCGGTCAATATCGACATCAACAGCATTAAATTTTTAACTGAGGAAGAGCGTAGTCGACTCAGTAAAATCAATTGCTTGAAGGAGTATTTCCCCGCCAAGATCAGCGAGATCCAAGAGTCGAATGCCAAAGTGTCGGATCTGGATATGAAGGTCAATGGCCGCCATCTGACCAACGTTGGCACCTTCCGCGCCTATTTGCAGGAGTACCTGCAACGCCATGATAAAGTGCACAAAGATATGACTCTGATGGTGCGTCAACTGGCTCCCACGACCGAAGGTTTGCCGATTGAGATTTATATCTTTACCAATGATACACGTTGGGCTTTTTATGAGGCGATACAAGCGGATATCTTCGACCATATCTTTGCCGTGTTGCCCGAATTTGGTTTACAGGCCTTCCAAGCGCCGACGGGCAACGATATCCGCAGTCTAAAATCGGTGAAAGTCGAGGGCTAATCCCGACTGACTAAGATGGCGGCGAGGGTGAGAAACACACCGCCGCTGGTACGGTCAAACCAATGCAGTTTGTTGTTGGCCTTTAGGCTCGGGGCCAGCACATTGGCCATAGAGGCGTAGAGCATCACAAAGCTAAAATCGACCAGCGCCCAAGTGAGGGCAAGAATCGTCAGTTGCGGCATTTGTGGGGCGGTTAAATCGATAAATTGTGGAAATAACGCCGCAAAAAACAGTAAGTCTTTAGGATTGCTGATCCCCACTAAAAATGCCTGTTTATAGAGTTGTTTAGCAGTCCCTTTTCCTTCGGTTTTCGTCACTTCCAGCTTTTGCCCCTGCGACTTGGTGAGCACGAGTTTAATGCCCAAAAACACCAGATAGGCGGCGCCGCACCATTTGAGCAAGCTAAAGCCGTATTCCGAGGCGCTGATAATGGCGCCCAATCCTGCCGCCGAAGCCGCCATCAGCACCAGCGCGGCGCTGACACTGCCAAGCCCTGTGGCTATGCTACGTTTTTTACCGAAATGAATGCCGTGGGACATAGACAACATGGCGATAGGCCCGGGGGAAATCCCAATCAAAACAATCGCAAAAAGATAGAGTAACCAAGTTTCGGTCTGCATGTTTTGCTCCGTAATTTCTCAGGCATTAACGTCTGTTGTCTGGCGTATAGTCTGGGATCGTTTTGGGATGACGCCCTTTAATGCTGCGGTAAAAACGGAGGATTTCCGCCATATCTTGTTCTATTTCTTTTGGTTGCAGTGGCGGCTGGATCACCACGGCCTTACGGGCAAAGTCTAAGCCCACTGGCACTATGGGTACCTGCGCCTTGGAGGCGATATGGTAGAAGCCGCATTTCCAGCGGGTCACTGGGCTGCGAGTACCTTCGGGGGCGAGCGCTAGTTTATAGTCGGGCTGAGTGGCAAACAACTGCACGGCAGCATCGACTAAATTATTGTTTTTACGCCTATCCACAGGGCTGCCACCGATAGCGCGGAAGAACCAACCCCAAGGCGGAATAAACAACTGATGCTTACCGAGGAAGTGTATACGGGTGTTTAAGGCGCCGCGGGCAAGCACGCCGATGATAAAGTCCCAGTTACTGGTGTGTGGTGCAACAATCACAATGTATTTGGCCTGAGAGGGTAACTGCCCTTGGATTTGCCAGCCTGAAATTTTGAGTAGCCAGCGGCATAAATGTGTAAACATAATTTGGTGCTCAGAGTCGAAAAATGAATAATATCATCAGCTTTTTTTAATTATAAATCGGCTTTGACAAGATAGTCTGCGCCAATTTGGTTATAGTACAGTCTAACCTGATAGTTGGGGAGCGATACTATGTTGCGACAGGGATTGATGAAAAAACACATTTTACAGTGCCTCGCGGTACTGATGTTGCTGTTTGTCGGGCAGGTGAGTGCGGTGCCGACGGATGACATTGCCCAAATGCTAAAAGGTCAGGAAGATGCGTGGAACCGCGGCGATCTTGACGCTTACATGCAGGGTTATTGGAAGAGCGAACAGCTTAGATTTGTCTCTAATGGAAAGTTTCGTTACGGCTGGGATGAAACCCTTGCCGCCTACAAGAAAAACTATCCGAATAAAGAGGCGCTGGGTGAGCTGAAGTTCACCATCAAAGAAATCAAAATGCTCAGTAACTACGCCGCTATGGTCGTTGGGCGCTGGGATTTAAAGCGGCAAAAGGATGCGCCCACGGGGGTGTTTACCCTGCTGGTGGAAAAAATTGATGACCGCTGGGTGATCACTATGGACCACAGTTCGGACTGAACCACTAAAAATGGGCGAGACAGTCCGGCTCTTTAGGTAATTGTGACGGCAGGGTGAAGTGAAAATCCTGCTGCCCTAGTCGTCGCCCCTTACCGTCGTATCTTACCTCGGTAAATTGGACTTCCCCTTGGGCATTTTGCAGTAAAATGCTGGTGGAGCGGGTGCCATAGTCGGGGTGACGAATATAAATTGCCGCGAGTCGGCGTTCCCACTCTAGTCCGACGCCAGTGTCGGGGAGCTCGTTATCCTCTGGCCGCGAATCATCCTGCATCAATTGAATGAGCGACTCCAGCTCAAGCGGTCCTGATTGTTGGATGAGGGCCTCTAGCGAGCGTTGACCTTTAGCCATTTTCGGCCAGATATCATCGAGCGCGCCATTGCTTATGGCGTGGAATCCTGCCGTGAGTTTCACCGTGTTCCGCTTAAGACTGTTAAAGCAATAGAGATTAGTACCTTGGCCAAACACGAGATTAAATGGCTGATAATCTTCGGCGTGTTCCTCAAGCCAGTTAGGGCAGATAAGCGAACCCGAGCTTAAGGCCTTAATGATCAGCTCGCCGCGACTGCGCATCGGCTCTTGGGACTTTTGCGCCACCCTTAGGTTGGTGACTCCCGCAATTTGCCCCTGTTTATTCACCCCAAGCCAAGTGCCCCCTGCCTGCAAATCTTTGCCCGCGAGCATATTCTGCTCCGGTGGCCAAAATTGTGCTGGTGCTGTGGGTCTGTGGTGAAACTCATCCCGATTGGCGCAAATGATCAGCGGATACTGGGGATGTGTTTTAAGGGCGACAAAGAGTATGCACATAACAGGCTAAATTAATCCTAGGAGTAGGATTAACTTAGCCTGTCTGTGATCAAATGAACAGTGCTAGTGATGGTGCTTATTTGCATCGCTATGGCTGTGGCCGCCACTCTGATGTGAATGAGAGTGTGTATGGCTGTGACTATGGGCGCTTTCTGCTACCGAGGTATGCGCGTGTGCATGATCATGGCCGTGCTTATGACCATGGCTAGCCGGTTTTAACATCATCAAGCGGCGTAAGAACTTACGTGGCCCTAGGCGCAGTAAGCTCGCGGCAAATAAGCCTGATAGAACCAGCAAGGCGGCCAAGTTAATTGCCTCAGGCAAGGTGATTAAAGAGAACCACATAGGTAACCTGATAGCGGCGACGAGGGCGACGGCAATTATCGCCAGTAAAACACCGCGCTGCGGCCAGCTCATGAGTTTCAGTTGGGCGATGTTCAGTACGGGCGCTGCAATCAGAGGCAGTATGATGGCAATTGGGCTCCAGCCGCTGTAGGCGAGGGCAATCGACAGTACTGCTGCACCTAAATTACAGAAGCGCATAGGTAAAAAGACCAACAAGAGTACGGCAATCTGCAACATAGGATTGCTTAACGGTACCGAAGGATGGCCGATTAGATTGACTAGCACTAGGCTGAGGAGCACCCAAGGGGCACTGCGATCAACCAGATGGGCAAAGCCAAAGCGCAGCGCATTGTTGGGCAACTTGCTGTGGGGATCGGTTATCTCGACCCGAGCGTGGGCCAGATAAGCACTCATAATAAACACCACGAGTAGCTGGAATAGCGCCAGCCAAGGGCCGAGCAGTAGAGCGGTGAGCACAAGTGCCTCTGGGCCCGCTAAGCGTTGGAACCAACGGCGAGCGAGGCTGTTATCCTGCGGAGTTAAGCCTAACTGGAATCGCAGCGCGGCCGCGGCATAGCTGAGTAAAAGTACCGGCGCTATGGTCATTAACCAAGTGGTTAGCTGTTCGGTGCTGTGATCGTGGTGAGCATGGTCATGGCCGCCAGAATCCATCAGTAACAGCACCATCAACAATCCAATCCCCAATAAACTGCCGATACCGGCCTGATATTCATACTGGCCTTGCTTATCGGTATCGTGTTGACCATGGGGTTGATGCAGCACAACGTGCAGGATTGAGCCTGTCACAAAGGCTTGTAAATAAACGGTATTATCTAAACTTAGCTGGGATAATAATTGCTCGCCCGCGAAATAACCCACGCCAGTGAGCAACATCATGGCGACTAATACGAGACTTGCCCAACGGGTTCCGACTTGAGGCTTGAGTAACCACCAAATCGCGAGGCCGACGGGCAGGCGATGCAATATCACCCCGAGCGCCAATAGGCTGGAATTGCCATCCTGCTGCGCCAGCACCATAGCGCCGCCATCTGTGATGGTGTGCAGTAAAAGACCACCAATGCCTAGTGACAGGGTGAGATTATGGGTGATCTCTGAGTAGCGGTGGAATAAGCGTTCGCTGGCGGTCGGTCCCCAGAGGCCGAGGACGACAAAGACGATGGCCAATAGGCCGCCATGCTCGAGCAATTCAGGCAAAATATGGATCAGCACTAGCCCGCCTAAAGAGACGAAGATAAAGCCATCGAGTCCCTTCTGTAAGCCGCTGCCCGATGAAAAGTAGCGATAAAACAGTGGTCCGATTAAGAGTGCGATACAGCTAGCGAGAAGATAGAGCATGGATTCCACGAATTTTGCTGAAAAAACGCCATAGTATACCAGTTGTAATCAAAATGAGCAGCGACTTACTGGCAATTTACTCAAGCGACAATGACCTATCATTGTAGGCGCAGAAATCCATTCAGCGTTCGAGGGCCTTATCTCAGTGCGGCTTGGCATTTGGCGGGGGAAATTGACAATGGCATGCTGGCTTAGGGCCATCATTAGGAATTTTATAGATAATTTTTCACATCTGTAACGCGAAAAAGTTATACAATATCGGCTCATGTTGGCTTGGGTGTTGATAACGTTAAATGGATATATTTTCTGCTGCGGTAATGTTGTTTTTGATCATGGATCCCCTCGGTAATTTACCGATTTTCGCGTCGATTTTAAGGCATATCGACCCGAAAAAACGTCGTAGGGTTTTGATCCGCGAACTGATTTTCGCATTATTGATCATGTTGGCCTTCCTGTATGCCGGCGAAGCCATCCTCAGTTTCTTAAATCTACGTTCCGAGTCAGTCAGTATTGCTGGCGGGATTATCCTATTCCTGATCGCCATTCGAATGATTTTCCCTCAGCCGGGCGGCGTGGTTGGTCTTGCGGCGGGAGAGGAACCCTTTATCGTCCCTATGGCCATTCCATTGATGGCGGGACCATCGATTCTGGCTGCGCTGATTTTACTTGCTCACACCGACAGCTCTCGCATGGGGGACTGGACGATAGCGCTAGTGTCTGCGTGGGGAGCGAGTGCAGTTATCCTAATGTTCTATAAGCTCTTTACCCGTATGTTGGGTGAAAAAGGCCTAACGGCTGTTGAGCGCTTAATGGGCATGGTACTGGTGATGATATCGGTGCAAATGTTCCTCGATGGGGTTTCAAATTATATGAAAACCGCCAGCTAAACCTAGCTTTGTTTTGCAAGAACCGCATTGACGCCCGTTAATGCGGTTTTTTTATGCCTAAGGGGCGATGAGGAGCGTTTGCTGAATAACGGCTGACAAAACATAAAAAGAATCCCATCCCTGAATGTATCAAGTTGTTACGCAAAAATAGTCCTGATATGTTTTTACATCCCCCGAAATTGGGGATGGTATTCAAGATCGCGAGCCGCCAAAAACAAACTTGCCATAGAGCAAATAGGCACTAGCCTTAGAAAATAGCTTAGCTACAGCGCACATTGTGACGGAAGGAAGAGTAATGCGAAGTTCAAGAAGTATCACAGCGTTAGGATTGATGTTGGCCTTGCTGAGTGGCGCAAGTATTGCGGCGCCCAATCATACGCCAGCGGATGCAGGGGTCATCAATAAAGAAAGGATCCTCTATTGGTTGATCAAGCGGGGAGAAGTCTCCGCAGATGCCAGCGACAGCGTTAAGCAAGCGGCCGTTGAAGCCTATATTGCCCGTGCCAACCTAGCCCAGCCCAAAGAGCCTAGAATGGTGATTGAGGCCGAGCAGGATAGGCTGCAAAAAGCCAAGTCGACGGCGATGATGCGCGCCCCTGCACAGCGGGTGTTAGCGGATGCCGACGTGACCAAAACGGTAAAGGTATTAACCGTTCTAATTGATTTTCCTGATTTAAAGTATAACAACAATGGTTTAACGGCGAGTGATACCGACATGTATTACTCCAGTTACCCCGCTTCTCACTATAAAAATTTACTCTTCTCCACCACAGGTTTTAATGGTCCTCAAGGGCAGACCTTAGATTCGGCCTATCAATATTACCAAGCTGTTTCGGGCAAGACTTTCTTCTTCACGGGCGATGTGAAAGGTTGGTACACCGCGAGCCAAAATGCCGATTACTATGGCGCGAATAATGCTGGCAGGGGAAGCGATGCAAATGTGACTGAGCTGGTTAAAGAGGCGGTCAGCCAAGCGGTTGCTAATATGTCGGAGGCGGAACTCGCCACCTATGATGTTGAAGACCCATACGATTTTAATGATAACGGCAATCTAAATGAGCCCGATGGCATAATTGACCATGTGATGATTTTCCACTCGAGTATTGGGGAAGAGACTGGGGGCGGCAAATTAGGGGATAACGCGATTTGGTCGCATCGCTATTATGTTGACCAAAGCACGCAAGGTTATAGCCTACCTGGGTCGTCCAAAAAACTCTTTGGTTACACCATACAACCAATCGATGCGGCAACCGGGGTATGTACCCATGAGTTTGGCCATGATCTGGGTTTGCCCGATGAGTATGACACTACAGAAAACGATAACCAAGACGGCTCACCAGTGGGTTATTGGTCTTTAATGTCTTCGGGTAGCTGGACAGGCGCTCTTGCGGGAACTAAGCCTAGCGGTTTTAGCCCCTATGCACGCTCCTATTTGCAGACAAAATATAAAGGTAAATGGCTGAATGAGCGTGAAATCAGCTTAGACAGTATTCCTAGATCTGGTATGGAAGTGACACTGAATCAGGCGTCAAATCAAGACCTAGTGAATCAGATCTCGATTCCTCTCCCCGCAGCGCCGATAGCCTTTAAAACGCCCTATCAAGGGAGTTACCAGTACTATTCGGGCCAAGGAAATATGCTGAGTAATAGCATGAGCTTAACGGCAAACCTGCCGGCGACGAGTGAGAAACTCACTCTTGCGATGCAGGCGAGTTGGGAAATTGAAGCCGATTACGACTATATGCAGGTCAGAGTTGACGGTGTGGCGATTGCGGGTAATTACACTAAGTCCGTCAACGCGATTAACCGTGCCCGACATATTATTACGGGTAACTCATCGAGTATTTCGACCGCAGTAGGCAGTGATGCTTGGGTGGGGTTGGAATATGACTTATCAGCCTACGCTGGCAAAGCTGTGACGATTGAATTTACCTATGTGACCGATGAGGCGACAACCGAGTCGGGTATCACTATCGACAATATCAGCATCAAGCAAGGTGCAACGGAGTTGTATGCCGATAATGCTGAGATTGCGGGTAAAGCCACTCTGGCAGGTTACAATCGTATTACCGACACTCGTCTTGGTCCTGCATCCCGTTATCTTATCCAGTTACGCAGTCATAATGGTGTCGATGCTGGATTAAAGAGTAAAGGTTTTGATCCCGGAGTACTCCTGTGGTTAGAGGATTTTAGTTACCAGGATAACAATGTGTCTGATCATCCTGGCCACGGTTTGATTGGGGTAATTGATGCGGATCAGAACATGATTGGCAACAACTCGACCGATGTACAAATCCGCGATGCAGCCTTTAGTACGGTAAGACAAACGGCTTACAGCGGCGATAATAACCTCGAGCCTGTGAGCCTGTTTGACGATAGTTTCGATTATAGTGCACCGCTACAACCTCAATCGGGTATGGTGTTGCAAAAACTGGGTTTGACGATGCAAGTGGTCTCTCAAGCCAGCGATAACAGCACAGCGGTGATCCGTTTAGCCAATGCGAATGCCGATCCAGCGTTAACTCCCTTAACCGCTGGTTTTAGTGTCATTGCCAACCAGCTCACGGTGAACTTTAGCAACACCTCGGTAGGTGGCGTTGGTAGCCTAAGTTACACATGGAACTTTGGCGATGGCACCTCAAGCACTTCGGCATCGCCAACCCACACTTACACTCGCGCGGGCACTTACACTGTCACGCTGACGGTGAAAGATACTCAAAACGCTACCGCAAGCAGCAGTTCAAGCGTAACCGTGACAGCACCAACGACACCTGCTGAAACATCGAGTGGCGGCGGTGGTGGCAGTCTAGGCTGGCTGAGTTTGATGCTGCTCGGTGGCTTTGCGTGGCGACGCCAGCGTCAATAAGCGGATGTGTTAACGAAAAATGCCTCTGATATAGAGGCATTTTTGTTTTAGCGTAGAGGTTAGGACTATAGCCTAGCCATCGTTTGCACCGCGGCCGGGAGGAACATTTCGCTGACAAACATTTCCTCCTCGTCATGGTGGAAATATCGGCGTCTGCCCCAGAGCTCGTGTTCGACGTTTTGCGCTAAACTCTGAGCGAGCTGAGCGAGGCGACTGTCGGTGGTAAAGCGGGCTATTTCGATGCGACCGGGCACAAAACTGTCTTGGCTAAACAATAATTCGCCCAGAGGACGTGTACCTAGGCCTAAAAAATCGGCTTGGCGGGTCGATAATAAAGATTGTGGGATCAAGGTTCTAGCAAAGACCCAAGGCACAGAATCGAGGCAGAGTAACACTTCTCGCACCCAAACGGCATTTTGCTTGGGATATTCCCCTTCGAGCGGGGCACATTGGCCTTCACCGAGGATTTTGACTTCGAACTTATCACAACAGCCCTTGAGCTTTTGTGTCAGGCTTCCCGGTGCCAGCAACCATTCTTTAAGGGGAGAAGAGGGAAGATTTTTGGCGTTATCGGCACAAAACCATTGAATAGATTCGCCATAGGGGAAGCTTAAGCTGGTCACATTCATTAAATACTCGTTACAATATAAGCAAACGTCGGCAGTCTACCAGATAGATTGGGAAGTTTCTTCCATTGACCATTATTGTTTTTAGGGAGCTGTAAACCGCGATGAAAAAATTATTATCAGCCTGCCTGATCTTATTCAGTGTTGTATTGAGTGCATATGCGGCCGACGAGAAAGAAGCGACTCCCGCTGGGGATTATGCTTACTACGGTTTCGAACCCGAAATCGTGACTAACTATATTTCAAACCGCAAAAAACTGGGGTTTGTGAAGATCAGTGTCGAGCTGATGGTCAAAAATCCCGATGATCTCGTCATCGTCGAGCGCCATGATCCGCTGCTGCGCGCCGCGATTATCGAAGTGCTGGGTAATCAGGCTGAAGAAAAGATTAAGTCCCTCACTGGCCGTGAAGAAATCCGCCGCGAGTGCTTCGATACTGTGAATAATCTGCTGACCAAAGAAGCGGGTAAGCCCTTAGTGGTCAACCTACTGTTTACCTCTTATCTTTACGATTAATTCCGCCACTATGTTGAGGGCTGATCCTTGGATTAGCCCGCCCTTGTTGATAAGTCATTATGCCTAAACCTGCCATTAAAACTGCCGCTAAATCCGTGATGTCATCCGCAGGTAAACGGGGCAAGCCAAGCACGCCAAAATCAGTAGCTAAACCTCAAACCACCAAACCTAAAACGGCGACTAAGCTCAAGGCGAAGCACGGCGAGCAGAAGCGCTTACATCCGCGTAATTTGCACATTAATGGTTATGACTTTCCGGCCCTAATGGCGAGTTTTCCAAAGCTAAAAACCTTTGTCCAGCCCACGCCCTATGGCGCCTTATCTATCGATTTTGCCGATCCCTTCGCGGTAAAAAACCTGAATGCGGCGCTCTTGAAACATCATTATGGGCTGGCGTTTTGGGATATTCCCAAGGGCGCGCTGTGCCCGCCAATCCCTGGGCGGGTCGACTATCTACATTACTTGGCCGATCTGTTATTTGAGGGCGGCAAAGTTAAGCGC
The DNA here is from genome assembly GCF_023475885.1 of Shewanella sp. 10B. Classification (NCBI taxonomy): domain Bacteria; kingdom Pseudomonadati; phylum Pseudomonadota; class Gammaproteobacteria; order Alteromonadales; family Shewanellaceae; genus Shewanella; species Shewanella sp. 10B. The sequence continues at coordinate 49,540 of NZ_JAMDJO010000009.1, read as the reverse complement.
GCTGCGGCGATTCATGCCTTAGATATTGGCACTGGAGCAAATGGCGTTTATGCCATCCTAGGGCATCAAGTGTATGACTGGCAGTTTGTCGCCTCGGATATTAATCCTCAGTCGCTCACCAATGTGCAGCGGATTATCGACAATAACCCGAGCTTGAAGGGGCACTTATCCTTAAGGCGGCAGCAGGATGACAAGGCGGTCTTTAAGGGGATCATTCAGGCCTCTGATCGATTCGAGTTAACCCTGTGCAATCCTCCCTTTCATGGCTCGTTAAAAGAAGCGAGTGAAGGCTCGCTGCGCAAGGTGCGTAATCTGCAACTTAATCGTGGTGAGCAGCCTAAAGCGACCAGCGCGACCTTAAACTTTGGTGGTCAAGCGGCGGAGCTATGGTGCCAAGGGGGAGAAAAGCAATTTTTAACCACTATGATCCGCGAGAGCCACGCGTTTGCCGAGCAATGTTTGTGGTTTACCAGCTTAGTGTCTAAGCAGGAGAATCTAAAGCCCTGTTATCAGGCTTTGGAAAAGTTAGGTGTCGATACAGTAAAAACCATTGAGATGCAGCAGGGCAATAAGGTCACTCGGGTGCTCGCATGGAGTTTCCATTCGCAGGCTAAACGTTTGCAGTGGCGTAATCAGGTCATCAGCGGGACATAAAACAACAGGCGCCGAGAGCGCCTGTTTTTTTACTTAGCCTCAATTACTGGGCGTTTTCCTGTGGATGGTCGCGGCGAAATAGCGCCCACTCATCAATTTTTTCACCGCTTGGCAAAGTACAAATGCCATGTTCTCCTTCAGCAGTCTTTTGGATTTCTGAGGTGCCGCCCAGTGAGACGCAATATTCGGCGGCTGGGTTGGCGATTTGCACTTTAGTCCCTGCTTTAGCTTCGGTTTTTACTGCGGCGGGCGCCTGAGTTGTCGGCTCAGTCTTCTCGCCGCAGCCGACTAAGCTGCCGCACATGATCAGGCCGATTAACAGTGGTGAGGTAAATTTCATGCTGTTTTCCTTGTCGTTGAGTGACTTATTTACGTCCTAAAATCCGCAAAATACGCAGAAATAGGTTGATGATATCCATATACAAAGCGGCGGCACTGTCGACGGCATTATCGACGGTTTTCGGGATTTGATTCGCGCGGCCCCAATCGTAGCCAATATAGCCGCAGAAAATGAGCACAACTATCCAATCCAAAATGCCGTGGTGGGTTTTAAAGATAAATATTTCAATCAGTTCAACGACTATCACTAATAACAATGCGATAGTCAGCACCCCGGCGATTTTCTGGAAGAAGGCTGGGAACATAGTCCCCAAACACATCATGGCGATAGTGACTAAACCCGTGATTCGAATCGCCTCGGTCACCAGCTCAGGGTCGTACTGGCTAACGACCATATTAATGATCAAGCCAAAGGGCACGACCACAAAGTTGTAGCCGATAAAGCTGACGAGGGGGTTACTCGAACTTTGAAATAAGTAAATCCCAAAGAAACACGAAGCGAAGTAACCGATAAAGAAAACCCAAGGGTTAACGCTGGCAATCGCTTCGGGGTCGATATGGCTGACCATTATATAGTTCACGGCAAAACCCCAAAGTAGGGTTAAGCCAATCACTAAATTATAAAGACCCGCACCTATGAGAGTATCATCGGTAGTGCGGCGGTCAAATACGCTGTTTTCAGAATCCATTGATTTTTATATCCTTAATTGTAGAAAGCGTGCTAAGTGGTAAAGGTTAATCTGTCACTCACCACAAATCTTGCAGTGGGGTTGTTTAGGGAGTTTCATTTCGCGAAATTCCATGGTCATGGCATCGATCATCAATATTCGTCCAGCGAGTGTCTTGCCCATCCCCGCAATCACTTTAATGGCTTCAACCGCCTGTAAGCAGCCGACCATGCCGACCACGGGGGCGAGAATGCCGGACTCCACACAGCTGAGTTGCTGTTCGCCAAAAAGTGAACTAAAGCAATGATAACAAGGTGTTTGCCCTTGATAGTCGAAGACAGTAACCATGCCTTCCATACGAATCGCGGCGGCTGAGACCAGTGGTATCTTGTGCTTAAAACAGCTCTGATTTAACTGCTCACGCACACTGACATTATCGGTGCAATCGACCACGATACTGTGGCTGGCGACTAAGGCGTCGATCTCATGGTCATCCAATACCGCATTGATGGTATTGATTTTAACGTGAGGATTGAGTCGGTTAAGGCTCTGCTTGGCCGACTCGACCTTAGGTTGGCCGATAGTCGCATCCTGATGCAGCACTTGGCGCTGCAAATTAGAAAGTTCGACCGTATCGAAATCCACTAGAGTCAGCTCGCCAATGCCCGCAACGGTGAGATATTGCCCCGCCGCGCAGCCTAAACCGCCGGCGCCAATCATCAAGACTTTGGCGAGTTTTAAGCGCTCTTGGCCGTCGATATCCATCGCCTTGATGGATATTTGGCGACTGTAGCGGGTGAGTTCGCCGTCGCTGAGGATCTCTAGTTGTTCATTCATCGAGGCGTACCTTAGCAGAGCACTGAATTAAAAGGTTCAACCGTCACTTGCGTGCCCACTGGGGTGTCACCTTGGAATTGCTCCAGCAGTACGAAACAATTTGCCAGACTCATAGAGGTCAACATGCCCGAACCTTGGCTGCCCGTGATGGCCACTTCCAATTCGCCCTGTGCATTGCGGGATAAAATGCCGCGCTGATATTCGACACGGCCGGGCTGTTTACGCACGGGAGTTGTCAGAGTGGCTGACAGCATCAGTGGTGCTTTAGGGGTTAAGCCCTGCATCTTATTCAGAATGGGCCACACCAACTTGTAGAAGGTCACCATGGAAGAGACGGGATTGCCCGGTAAGCCGCAGAATACCGCCTTGCCTATGCGTCCCATGGCAAAGGGTTTGCCCGGTTTAATGGCGAGTTTCCAGAAGGTGATTTTGCCTTCTTCATCAAGAATTTGCTTAGTAAAATCTGCTTCGCCGACCGAGACGCCGCCCGAGGTTAATACCATATCCGCTTGGCTTGCGGCATGACGAAATGCGTGGCGAATGGCCTCTGGGTCGTCGGCTATCACGCCTAAATCCAGCCATTCCACATTGGCGCGGCTGAGTAAACCTTGGATGGAATAACGGTTCGAATCGTAAATTTGTCCCGGTGCTAAGTCGCTGCCCACGGGGCGCAGTTCATCACCAGTGGAGAAAAACGCGACTTTGAGTTGGCGATAAACCCGCACCTGACTCACGCCAATGGTGGCTAATACGCCGAGTTCGGCGGCTTTAATTTCGATGCCCGCCTTCAAGACTTTAGTGCCTTGCAGCAGCTCTTCACCGCGGCAACGCACATTGGCGCCCTTAGCCTTAGGGTGATTGATTTGGATTTGATTGCCCTGCGCTTGGGTCTCTTCCTGCATTTGCACTGTGTCATAACCCGCTGGCACTGGTGCGCCCGTCATAATACGCACGCAGGAGTGAGGGGTGATTTCACCTTCAAAACCATGGCCAGCAAAGGAGCTACCAATCAGGGTTAGTGTGGTTTGATTGGTCTGACTGTTTAAGTCGGCGAAGCGAAAGGCGTAGCCGTCCATTGAGGAGTTATCGAAGGGCGGCAAATCGATGCAAGAGGCCAAATCCTCGGCCAATACGCGGCCAAGCGCATGGGGAAGGGTAACGACTTCTGTGTCTGACACTGGGCTAACCTGCTCAAGCAGAAGGGGAATGGCTTGATCTGGATGCATTAAGCTAGGTTGCGAACAAGGATCGGCTTTCACGGACATCGGGTCTTCCTTATGGGCAAAAGGTTGGGCAAATATGCTGGCTATTATGCCACGCTGTGCTTGCTTGGCTATGATCTGCATAGGGGTTTATGTGATTTGTCAGACAGTTTTGCTTAAGTCATGCCTAAAGAAAACGCTTGCAAGACGTCATTTTGCGATGACTTGGATATGCTGCTAAATACGAGTCTATGAACAAATGAAAATCATTTTTATCAATGAATCATTAACTTAGCTCTATAAACAAAGGTAAATTTTGTTGCTTTTGGCGACGCCCTTCATGACAATGTGTGCCAAGATTTCAGTTCGAATGCCCAAGAGGATTAACTATGCTGTCTGCAACCATGATCGAAAAGTTGAATGAACAAATTAATATGGAGTTCTTCTCCTCTAATTTATACCTGCAAATGAGTGCATGGTGTGAAGATCAAGGCTTTGAAGGCGCAGCAAAATTTATGCGCGAACATGCGGACGAAGAGATGGGCCATATGCGTCGTTTGTTCACCTATGTGAGCGAAACTGGCGGCTTACCTCTACTGGGTGCCATTGAAGCGCCGCAGTCACAGTTTGACTCTCTGCTGGCGTTATTCGAGCTGACCTATGAGCATGAGCAATTGATCACCAGTAAGATCAATGCCTTGGCCCATGCAGCCTTTTCAAACCAAGATTATTCGACCTTCAACTTCCTGCAATGGTATGTGGCCGAGCAGCACGAAGAAGAAAAGCTGTTTAAGTCGATTGTCGATAAGATCCGTTTAGTGGGCGAAGATGGTAAAGCTCTGTTCTTTATCGATAAAGATTTAGCTAAGTTGGCATCAAAGGGCGGTGAGAGCATTATGAACCCCCAAAGCCAACCACAGGCTTAAGCCATTGCGATATTCAACGCGATAATAAAAAAGCAGCCTAGGCTGCTTTTTTAATGTCTATAATTTGTGGCTATAGGGTAAATCTATCAACTGTTTACACACTTCTCACGCGGCTCTAAGTGCAACATTTTCGGCAATGTCTGGCTGAGTAATGGGGTTATCTCATCGAATGGCAGTGGTTTAGAGAGTAAATAGCCTTGGGCATAGTGGCAGCCTAGGTCACGCAGAAACTTCCACTGCGCCTCGGTTTCGATTCCTTCGGCCACCAATTCCATTTCAAGGCTTTGCCCCATCATTACAATGGCCTTGACCAGATTGGCGTTCGAGCTGTTATCGAGGGCGTTTTCGACAAAACTGCGGTCAATCTTGATAACGGAAATCGGGAATTTCTTCAGATAACTCAAGGATGAATAGCCTGTGCCAAAGTCATCGATATAAATCTGCGAGCCTAAGTGACGAATCGATTCTAAGGTGCTTAGGCAGTGGCTGGCATCGCCCATCAGCATGCTCTCGGTGATCTCGATATGCACGTTTCTCGGGTTGATATGGTGACGATTAAAACATTCCTGCAGCACTTGGTCGAAACCTATGCCGCGGGTGTTAATGCATTGGCGGCTCGAGACATTGATCGCGACATTGAGTTTGAACCCCATATGTTGCCATTGCCTCAGGTCGTGCATGGCTTGGTTGAGTACCCATTCGCCCATAGGTTCGATAAGGCCAGTCTCTTCGGCGATACGAATAAAGTGATCCGGTGGGATCAGGCCTAAGTCTGGGTCTTGCCAGCGGATCAGTGCCTCAAGACTACACACTTTACCCGTTTTCATATCCACAATTGGCTGATAGTGAAGGGTAAATTCATCCTGAGCCACGGCGCGGCGCAGGCGCTGTTCAAGCTCCATGCGGGCAAACATGGCCTGGTTCATGCCAGAGGTAAAGTATTTAAAGTTGTTGCGACCAGCATCCTTGGCTTGATACATGGCCATTTCGGTATTACGGGTCAGCGAACTGACATCGAGTCCGTCTTCTGGGTAGACGCCAATGCCGAAACTGGCGGAAATCTGGATTTCCCGTTCATTTAAATTAAAGGGAGTCGCTAGGGTTTCGATAATCCGGCTCGCCATATGCTCGATGGCTAACTCATTGGTTAATCTTGGTAAAATAAGCACAAACTCATCACCGCCGATACGGGCGATAAAATCGTTTTTACCCATAATATTTTCTAACCGTTTGGCCACATCCTGCAGTAAGAGGTCGCCTGTCGCATGGCCTTGCACATCATTGATATATTTGAATTGGTCTAAGTCGATTAGCAGAATCGCTAGCTTGCGGGAGTCGTGTTGGGCGAGTTGGATTTCATGCTGTAGCCGCTCGTTAAACAGCTTGCGGTTGGGCAGTCCGGTTAGCGTGTCGAAGTTGGCTTGATACCAGAGATCCTGCTCATATTGTTTACGCTTACTGATATCCATAAATAAACCAATATGTTGGATTATTTCGCCCTGCTCATTGCGCACCACAGTAATTGCGAGGTACTCGGGATACACTTGGCCATCTTTGCGCTTATTCCAGATCTCACCTTCCCATTTGCCTTCTTTATGCAGCGCTTCCCACATGGCGGTGTAGTAATGATGAGGGTGGCGATTCGAGCTTAAAATCGAGGGGCTGCGGCCTTTAACTTCTTCGAGGCTATAGCCAGTGATCTGGCTAAAGGCGGGGTTAATCAGCTCGATATGGTTATCGGCATCCGTGACCATAATGCCTTCGGCGGAATAGTTAAACACGGCGGCGGCGCGGCTTAGGGCGTGGTTGGCCTTTTGGCGTTCGCTGATCATCCTATTCATCGCCTGTGCCATGCGGGCCAACTCGTCGGAGCCGGAAGCATCAATATTGATATTGAGCTGCGGATCGGCGGCCATTCGCTGCATATCATTGGCAATCTTGGTGATTTTCACCATAAAGCTGCGAATGATTTTTCGCCCCAGCCAGAGGGTTATTGCAGCGGTAAAAAATGCGGAGAATAAATATAACCCGAGCAAACTGAGTGACTTAGTTTGTTGTACTTCACTCTGGTGCGCCATATTTTCGGTGATTTCATCGCTGATGGCGTGCAGCTTATTAATCCTATCGCTGGTGAGCGACCACCAATGCTTACTGCTGACCGGATGCGGTGGCATTAACAGCTTGTCTATGGCCTCGCTCAGGCCGCTATCATTGACTTGGGCGAGGGCGGTGATTTCTTCGAGTGACAGTTGCTGTTGCTTCAACTGTTGCAGCTTAGACATACAGAATTGATATTGATCGACACTGTCTTCAATCGTCCTGACCGCCGCTTTGAGCTCGGGAATATTGCGGATTTCATGATTAAGTTCATCGAGATTCAGCTGGATAATTGCCTGCGCCTTAGTAAATTTCTCTAGCGCTGCAGCATCGCCCTTGATGAGGTAATCCTGAAAACTGTCAATCAAGCCACCGTAGCCTAAATGGGCATTAATATTTTGCACTAAGGTACTGACGCGGATTTGTTGCTCTATTTGTTGGCTAATCTTGAGGATGCGCAGATTCTCGGGGGAGGTCTGTACCTTGCGGATTAAGGACTGACGGTCAGAAATCGAGGCGTTGCTGGCATGCTCTATGGCTTGGCCATATTCATACATGATAGTGCTGATCGCGCGGTAGTCGTTAATGTTCAGCGTTTGCGACAGCAGCATTCGATTAATCGCACTGCGCTCTTTTACCGCCAGTTGTTGCACCATCAATAAGTTAAGCAAATCCGTGTAGGCGCGAGATTGCGCAATATCGTTGGTTTGTAACTGTAATTGCTGGATAAGTTTGACCAATTCCGTGTTGAACTGGTTATACAAATCGATAAAGGCCTTAGGATGTTGGTCGAGCGCCTCTTGGCGACCCGATGCTAGCCTATGACTTAACAGTGTTAGGGTATTGAGCTGCTCCTGCAACTGCGCGGCGGCGAGTTGATTGCGACCCAAGGCAGACATTAAAGCGCTTAAGGCTGAGCCATTGAGCAGGGTATCTAAGGCGTCTGAGGTAATCTGTTGTTGCTGTAGCAGGCGTGTTTCTTCTTGGGGGTAACCGGGGGCAGAAAGCTGGACACTGAGGCCGTATTCGTTATGCAGTTGGTAGAGTAGTTCGGTGGTTTGGGCGGTCGCTTGGATAGCCAGATGGTTCTGATTGGCGGAGCGATATTCCTTCACCAGCACATACATCCGCGACAACACAAAAATACTCATCATCAGCAAAGGTAGCAGTGAAAACAGAATCAACTTCTGCTTCAGGCTGAGATGCTGTAGCGTGGATGGCATGTAAACTTACTCCTACTTTTGCCCGGTTGGAGACATAAAAAATCAAGGCATAACCTTGATGTGTTAAAAGTGAAAAAAGACCGGGCACTGGGTGTGGATATTTAACATAGAAGCAAGAGGGTCGCGACCCCTAGTTTATGGATATCTAATCTAGCTCACGAAATTCAGAGATTTATTATATATAACTAACATACTATTTTTATTAGTGTATTTGCTCTCCTAGCAAACGAATCTTTTGTTTGTCTGTGATATTGAGCTTAATTTGATACAAATTCTCCCGCTTTTTAGCATGATGTTTGCTCAATAAAAAAGGACGTGGGCAGAGCCGACGTCCTTTAACTAGCATCCCGCTTTGGGGATTCATTAGCCAACGTTGGCTAATAACGACTTACGGTAAATAACGATATCTTCAATCGTCAGCACAGGCATATTGTGCTCGGCACCAAAGGCGATAATTTCTGGCAGACGCGCCATAGTGCCATCGGGATTGGTGACTTCACATAACACGCCCGCAGGCTTGAGTCCGGCTAGTTGCATTAAATCGATAGTGCCTTCGGTATGGCCACGGCGAGTTAATACGCCGCCGGGCTGGGCGCGCAGTGGGTACACATGGCCTGGGCGCGCTAAATCACTCGGCTTAGCATTGTCGGCGATAGCGGTTTTAATGGTTGTGACACGGTCAGCAGCCGAAACCCCAGTGGTGACACCCACTTTAGCTTCGATACTCACGGTAAAGGCAGTGCCATATTGGCTCGAGTTGTTTTCTACCATAGGTGGCAGCTCAAGGGCTTTGACCTTTTCATCCGGTAAACACAAACACACGATACCGCTGCATTCGCGAATGAGCATGGCCATTTGCGCATTGGTGAGTGACTCGGCGGCAAAAATTAAGTCGCCTTCGTTTTCTCTATCTTCGTCGTCGACGACCAACACACCTTGGCCTTGGCGCAGGGCTTCAAGACCCGCTTCAACGCGTTCGATAGCTGTACCAAAAGGAGCAAGTAAAGACTGATTCATGGTTAATATCCTTCAAAAATACGACATGGGAATTTCCAGAATCAGGGCGTGCAGAAATACAGCCGTTACCCCAAAGGGATTGAGCTGTAGCAATAGACCCATTTAAGCTCAATGGCTTACGTCGGCTCATTGCAAAATATGAGGCTAACATTCAGATGGCGATAGGTTTCGCTCATTGGCTGAAACGAAGCGCCTGCATCCTAATGTTGTCTTACATTCTCTTCCATCCGGACTCAGTACCGTTGCTATGTTTGCAAACAGTCCATTACCGTCGGCTCTGGAATAGTAGCGCTCGATAGGCATTAACCATCACGAGACAAGCTAAGTCACCAGATCTGCTGACCCCGAAATTGCGTTCGGGCGCTCGCGGGCTTTAGTGGGAGTGAAAACGGCTCACGACACTATTTACCGCCGGTGGGGAGTTTCACCCCGCCCTGAGAATTGTTGTTAGGCCTTGGCCTAAAAACGCGGTTATGTTGCGCCTATTTAGTTGGAATGGCAATAAAATCGCGCCATAAATTGGGCAATGTTTGCGCAAGCGCACAATGCCTTGAGAACCTAAAGCAAGCGCAATCTTTAGGAAACTCGCAACAAGCGCTAGCTTGGGTATATCATATCCGGCACATCAACTTATTGGCTTGCCGTCGTGCCCCACGATGGTGTTTGAACGTCACAAGGACGTATACATGCGCACTCTGCTGCTTACTTTAGGTCTCGCTATGCTATTACCCGGTTGCTCCACTCCAAAAGGGCAAGTCTCTGCGCCCGTTGCGGAAAAAATCCCCCATGTGATGACCTTGCACGGGGTCACTCGCACCGACGATTACTACTGGATGCGCGACGATAAACGCCAAGATCCTAAGGTGTTGGCGCATCTGAATGCCGAAAACCGTTACACCCAAGCCTACTTTAAGCCGCTTAAGTCATTGCAGGATGGGCTGTTTAACGAACTGACTGGGCGCCTCGTTGCCGATGAGTCGAGCGTGCCTTACCAATGGCACCAGCACAGCTATTACCGCCGCTACCAAGAGGGCGGCGAATATCCGCTGATCGCCCGCAAAGGCAGTGACGGGGTTGAGCAAATGATGCTGGATGTGAATGAGCGCGCTAAGGGCCATGAGTTTTATGGTTTAGGCGGCGTCAGCGTCAGCCCAGATGAAACCATGCTGGCCTTCGGTGAGGATGTGTTAAGCCGCCGCGTGTATCACATCTATTTTAAAGATATCGAGTCCGGCGCCATGATCACCGATGTGCTTGAAAACACAGAGGGACGCATCGTTTGGGGCAATGATAATCGCCATGTGTTTTATATCGCCAAAGATCTGCAAACCCTGCTGGGTTACCGTGTATATCGCCACGAACTCGGCACGCCACAATCGAGCGATGTGTTGGTGTATGAGGAGCAAGATGATGCCTACTACATCTCCCTCGGCAAGAGTTTAGACGAGTCGCAAATTGTGCTGTTCCACGAGAGCACCACAACCAGCGAAGTGTCGGTGCTGGATGCTAACGATCCACTAAGCCTGTTCAAACCTGTGCTCGCGCGGGAAGAAGGCCATGAATACAGCGTTTCTAAACTGGGCGACAGCTATTACATTCTGACCAACTGGCAGGCGACTAACTTCCGTTTGATGAAAGTAGCGATTAAGGATGCTGCCGATAAGTCCAAATGGCAGGAAGTGGTTGCCCATAATCCCAATGCGCGCATCGAAGACGAGCTGGTGCTGAAGGATTACCTGATTATTCAAACCCGCGAGAATGGCCTGACGCGCATTAAAGTGATGCCATTCAATGGTCAAAAGCCCTTTGAGCTAAGTTTTGATGAACCCGCCTATGTGCTGGGTTTAGATGTTAACGCCCAGCAAGATAGCGACAAATTGCGGATTTTCTACTCGAGCCTGACCACGCCCGAGGCGATTTATGAGTACCACTTAAGCAATCCCGATAGACGCGATCTGCTTAAGCAGGAACAAGTGCTCGGTGGCTTCGATGCCAGCCAATATCGCGCCGAACGTTTATTTGTCACCGCCCGTGATGGCGCTAAGGTGCCGGTGTCCTTGGTGTATCGTAAGGATAAGTTCAAGAAAGACGGCACCAACCCTCTGTACCAATATGGTTATGGTTCCTATGGTTACACTGTAGAGCCTGACTTTTCTTCGTCGGTGATCAGTCTGCTCGACCGCGGCTTTGTATATGCCATCGCCCATGTGCGCGGCAGCGAAATGTTAGGTCGCCCTTGGTACGATGCGGGTAAGTTGCTGAATAAGAAGAATACCTTTTATGACTTTATCGATGTCACCACCGCCTTAACCGAGCAAGGTTATGGCGATAAAAATAAAGTGGTGGCCTCGGGCGGCAGTGCTGGTGGGTTATTAATGGGCGCGATTGCTAATATGGCGCCTGAAAAGTACTTTGCCATTGCAGCACACGTGCCCTTTGTGGATGTGGTCACGACCATGCTCGATGAGTCAATTCCGCTCACCACCAACGAGTACGATGAATGGGGTAATCCAAACGAGAAGACCTATTTCGACTATATGCTCAGCTACTCGCCCTACGACAATGTTGCCGACCACGAGTACCCACACCTGTTGGTCACCACAGGTTTGCATGATTCACAGGTGCAGTATTTCGAGCCTGCGAAATGGGTAGCAAAACTGCGTGAAGTGCAAAATAAATGGTACAAACTGGACGATAAGGTGTTGTTATTCGACGTCAATATGGATGCTGGGCACGGTGGTAAGAGTGGCCGTTACCGCCAGTATCAAGACACAGCGCAGGAATATGCCTTCTTCTTAAGCCTGCTCGGCATGACTAAGTAGGCGCCAACGGGTGACCGATTTAGTGATTGAAGCCGCTAATTCAACTCCCTCGGCTAGCCCCTCCAAAGGGGCTAGCCAAGCGCAAGCTGTTAACAAAGCTCAGTTTTCGTGCAAGCTAGAAGCGCAAGGTGCTGAGCAAGCTGTGACTTCGGAGCAAGGCGCAACATCAGAGAGAGAACAAGTCTCGACGTGGCATCTATATCTCATCCGCTGCGCCAATGGCCACTTATACACAGGCATCACCACAGATGTCGCCCGCCGCTTTAACGAACATCAATCAAGCAGCCCAAAAGCAGCAAAGTACCTGCGCGGCAAAGGGCCATTAACCCTGATGTATCAAGAGCAAGTCGGCACCCGCAGTGATGCACTCAAGCGTGAAATCGCGGTTAAAAAGTTAAGCCGCAGTCAAAAGCTGGCAATGATTGAGTTTGGAATGATAGTGGGGAACGATTAAGCACAGTCATTTCAGTGACACGCAGCAAGTACGTCCTTGTATGCTCGACGGCGGCATCCATGCCGCCAACGGTCACCTCCATGTCAGTGCTTAATCCCGTTAAGCACGGAGTATCCTTTAGCTTGTACATGCCTCGATTCTGTTGTTAATTAGCAAATTTTAATAGCTGGTGCTTCGATCAATTCAGCGCTGAATTACATATTCGGGAAGAATGTCTGACAAAAAACAAATGACTCTTTATAAATAGATTCATATTCAATTTTTAATGTAGTGCCTTTCAAACTACTGAGGATGTCTTTTATTAGTGTTGCATTTTCTTTGTGTTTAGTTGTTGAAAAAATCCACTGCATTTGTCCTGGTAAAATTGATCCAGGTATACCAATAATATTGAAATGGAAATGACCAAAATTAAGCTGTGGAAATATTTCTTTGTAATCGAAGTCATCAAGGCTTAAAACAATACCGTTTTTTTCAAAAGAGACTGCTTTTATTATAGCTGGTCCAATTCCATCATTATTGATGTAAACGCCAGCACTATCTTGATGTGTCGAAACTAATACATGGCATGATAAATAGGGTCTTACTGTAAGTTTATTATGAGTTTGGGTGACTTTACCTTGCCAAATTGTTGTTCCCAAAGCCAGTATCGCTACGAACATTGACATGATGGCTATTACTATTTCTGCTGTTAACCATGACGGCATTTCTGATCCTAATTAATGTCTATTTAATTATATGAAACATATACCTAATAGTAACTTAAAACAACTTAGCTTCTACTTTCCCCTTGGGTTACCCACGTATGTTCATATAGTTTATCCTAAGGCGTTTTTTATTCTGCGTCAGATTGATTGCACTGATAGATATCCCATTCTAAGTATTCCTCAAAATGGATTGTGAGCTATGTTCGCGAGTGTAATGATACATCCATTATTAATCTCGGCTACGAAATAATGAAGGTTAGATCAGGTATTACTCGGCTATCAATGGTTGCACCAAATCAAGCATTGTTGCGCCAGTGACCTTCTAAAACATGGATGTTTTAGTAGAGCCTACAAGGACGTATCCACGGCGAGTCACTGGTGTAACAGTGCGAAAGCCTGCGGCAGGCAATTAGGGAATACGATAGCCAGAAGCCATGATGCCGCCCATTAGCCCCTCGAACCGTTACCGACGCTATTGGACAAAATTGAGTTTGAGAAAGTCTAAGACGTAGTATATCAGGTCGCCCACGACTAAATTTTGCGGGTGATGCTATGGCTTGTTACGTCATATACGGTATATTGTCAGTCCTGCTTACATGGAGGTTTTATGAAATATATTTTTTTGATTGTTTTGTTATTTTTGCCAACTTTAGCCCTTTCAAATAATAGCTTGCCGAATAATCGTCATATTGCTGTGGTTGGGACCGCTCAAATAACGGCAAGCCCTGATATTGCAGTGGTCTATCTTGAAGTGGAAAGCTTAAAAGCAACAAGTGCTGAAGCTAAAAATGATGTCGATGATAGGGTTAACAAGTTTTTGTCTGGCCTTGGTAAATTTAATGTCGATAAGAAAAATGTTTCAGCATCCTCAATCTCCACAGCGCCTGAGTACTCCTACGGGGACAATGAAAAGCGTGTGCTTGATGGTTATCGAGCAAGCCGTAACTTAAAAGTGACCCTCAATAACTTAGAGAAACTAAACGCTTTTATGGATTTTGCTCTAAGTGTACAACTTGATGAAATCACCCGCGTTGAGCTGAAGTCATCGAAAGAAGTGGAGCTTAAAAATGAGGCTAGAGCCTTGGCTGTCGCTGACGCAAAAGAGAAAGGAAGTTTATTGGCGAGTGCTTTTGGGGCGATGCTTGGCAAAATTTACAGCATTGGTTCCTCAACAGATGACAGCATTGGCCGTTATGGCGCTAATAATAGAATCGAGCGAATAGAGGTCACTGGTTCACGTTTGGGCAAACCTCAAGTGACTGGGCAATATCTGCAGGAGAATATGGTTTTTTCAGCTTCTATCAGTGTGGTATTTGATCTCGATGTGAAGTGATCGCTTTACTTCAAAAGCCAGCGATAGTTTATTGAGATACCAACAAATTTTGCTCCGAAAACAATTAGGTAAAACGTTACCAAAGGCTTACCTGAATTGAGCCTGAGAAAGTCTCAGACACAAAAAAAGATGCCACTACAAGGGGTTAGTGGCATAAAGTGCATAAGAATGTCCATGGAACGGTAACGCAAAAGGGGTGGGTAGAAGACTGACATTTGGTTGGGTACTGCAACATCAGTCTCTACGCCGGGAAGTTGGTGGAGCGGTAACGCTGTTGGTCTAACGGGCTTAGTGTTTGCTTACTGGGCCATCGATTTTATCGAAGCTCACATCCCCTGAACCTGCCGAGAGAATGGTTAAGCCCTTAGTGTTCACCACGTTGATATCGCCTGAGCCATCGTTGATGGTGACTGTGTTTTGCACATTGGCGACGTTGATTTCGCCAGAGCCGTCATCGATGGTGATGCTGCCTTTAATATCATTGACTTGGATGCCGCCAGAGCCATCGACAATCGCGAGGTTGCCGTTCACTTGGCTGACTTCAATCGCGCCAGAACCATCGTCGATGCTGACATTATTGCCGCCATGGATAACCAGTTCGCCCGAGCCATCCTTGACCTTGATATCCGCGGTCATCTTGTTGATCAAAATCGCACCCGAACCATCGTCAATGTCCAGTGCTAATCCTGCGGGGACTTGTAACTTAAGGTCGATATAGGGTGAGTAATTACTAAAGCTGCTATGGGATTCAAAGTCGGCCTTAAGCTGGGCTTTGTTGGCCTTTTTCTCAAGGGTAAGAATCACTTTGCTATCGTCATTGCTATAGATATCAGCGACTAACTTAATTTGGTTTAGGCCTTCGACGCCGATTATTTCAAGGCTGCCCGCACCGGTTTCGGCGACGAGCTCTTGCAGGTCTTGAGCATCGAGGCTGAGTTCACGTTGCTGGTGGTCTAAATCCGGCATGCCAGCGGCGTTCACATTGATAATGCAGCCAGTGAGTGACACGCCAATGGTAAAGGCGGCGACAAATCCGAGGGTGAATATAAAAGGGCGTAGTGACATTTTCTTCTTCCTTGTTATCGACACTCGATAAACTGCAGAGTGCGGAGTCTATGGCGATAAGTGCTATGTCGAGAGATAGCACATCCTATGCCAACTTTTAAATTCCTTAATTATCAGTTGAATACTTCAAATGTGTCCGCTTGGCCGTAGGCGGACATGTCCGCTGAATGAGTGATTTTTCCCAAAGAGTGGTGAAATTACTCACTTATTCGGTTAGCGTGTGTCCATTCAGCCCGCGTGGCTAACAGCATAACCAGAAAGGATTCATATGGATTACTTAACGACCAATAAAATCGCTTGGGATGCTCGCACTCGAGTGCATTTAACCTCTGATTTTTATGATGTTGAAGGCTTTTTGAGTGGCAACACCTCCTTAACGGAAATCGAATTAAATGAGCTTGCGGTGGCGGGTAAGAGCCTACTGCATCTGCAATGTCATTTTGGTTTAGATACCCTGTCGTGGGCGCGAATGGGCGCAAAGGTGACTGGGGTCGATTTATCCGAGGTGGCGATTGCTGAGGCGCGCAAGTTGGCGCAGCAGACGCAGTTGTCCGCCGAGTTTATCTGTAGCGATGTCTGCAACGTGGCGGGCAAGGTTGAGCCGCAAGATATTGTCTTTACCTCCTATGGTGCCATTGTGTGGCTGCCGGATTTAACGCTTTGGGCGCAGACCATTGCGGCGTGTTTAAAGCCCGGCGGACAGTTTTACATGGCCGAGTTTCATCCGGCGCAGCAGCTATTCGATGGGTATAGCTATTTTAATCGCGGTGAGCCAGACATAGAGCAGGAAGGGACCTATACCGATAATGCCGGCGATGAGCAGCAGACCTTAATGTGCTGGTCGCATAGCTTGTCTGAGGTGATCAATGCCTTGTTGCAGGCGGGCTTAGTGTTGGAGTTCTTCCACGAATTTGCGTTTAGCCCCTATAACTGTTTCGCAGGGCTAGAGGCGCAAGCCGATGGCCGTTATGTGCTAACACACCAAGGGCAACAGGTGCCCTTGGTGTATAGCATTAGTGCGCGTAAGCCTGCTTAATCCTTACCGTTTTTAACGCATGGATTAACGGCTACGGTAGACCGGATACTTAAGATATTGATTATCGTAGTAAGGGCTGCGCTCATAGAACCAGCGTAAGCGTGCCTCTGGATCGGCGGCAAACTCTGGGTTTTCCAGCGCTTTGTTAAATTCCGCCTGTAGCTTAGGATCTTCCTTAAGCATCTTGGCGGCCAGCGGCTCTACTGCGTAGTCCTCAATGTATTCGGTACGGGTAAAGATAGGGTTAAAGAAGCCCCATTGCAGTAACGAGTCCGGTGATTGTGGCTCGAGCAGTAAAATCGCCAGATCGCCTAAGGGTTGATCTGTGCTGATTTTCACTGTGCCCGCAGGCAAGGTGGTGGTCAGTTTCGCCAGTGTCGAGTCGGACTTCACCGTGAGTCTTCCTTCGAACGCCTTGGTATTAAACACCGGATTGCTCAGGCTGTATTGCTGCAGTTTAAGCTCTGTTGGCTTGCTTAAACGCGTCATCCGAATGCCGTGTAGATTTAAGCGGTCGATCACTTGTGTCCACTGGGCGGGAATATAGTAAGCACTCGGGCGAGTGACTTTAATATCGGGCACGGTTTCGGCAATCACGGGTAAATTCGGGTACAGCTTAGGCTCGCCCGTCCAACGCACAACCTCGGTGCCGCTAATCGGACTCTGCTCTAACTTGTAATCTATGCCTTTAAAATCCCAGCCTTTAGCCAGTGGCGCCGATTTCCACGTTAAGGTGATCAGTGGCGAGGCGCGGTATTTATCCTCTTGAATCGCACTCTTTAATTTTGTGGCTTGGTCGCCGACGGTTTTTAGGGTTTGCTCTAGCATCACATAGGTGCCAAGTACGCGCTGCTTAAAGGGTTTTAAGCTGTGGTTCTCAATTAAAATAGTCGGCAGATGGCGGGCGTCACCGTAACCATTAGAGAAACGTGGGCTAGGGTTCCACAGTGACATGCCTTTAGTGATATCGGTATTGTCGACGGCGAAAATCAGTGGACCTGGGATATGCCCCTGGGCGCTTAGCGCAGCTTCTACCGCTGGGCGGTAGCTATTTTCGAGCCAACGGAAACTGGCGGGGCTCAAGCCTTGGGCGAGGTTGTAGCCGAAGGTGATGTCGTACTGGTAGTCGATACCATCGGTGACATGCACATCGATATACAGATCCGGTTGCCACACATTAATCGCCCGCAGCATATGCTGCATTTCTAAGGTGTCGGCCTTGGCGTAGTCGCGGTTCAGGTTGAGGTTATTGGCATTGGTGCGCCAACCCATATTGACTGGGCCACGTTGATTAACACGGTTAAATTCGCCGCTGCGCTCATGGGCATCGACGCTAAACATAGGCACAAACAGCAAGTTAGCCTTTTCGAGCAGGTCACTTTTATCACCTTTGACTATATCCCGCAGCAGCATCATGCCGGCGTCTTTACCGTCGATTTCGCCCGCGTGGATCCCCGCCTGCACCAGAATCGTCGGCTTAGTGTTTTGCTTTAGACGTGCCGATTCGTTAATGCCTTCACTGCTGGCGACATACATCCAAATGTCGCGCCCTTGAGGGCTCTTACCTAGGCTGACTTTCTGCAATTTGGTGGTTTCGGCCGCCAATCGGTCGAGCCATGCGATGGTGTCGTCATAGCTTGGGCTTTCGGTGCCGTTGCTTTGCTCGAAGGGCGTCGCCCATTCGTTATCGGCGCTGAGTAACAACGACTCGCTGGCACCGTGCCACGTGATGCTCGGCGGTAGAATGGCGTCATTCACAAAGGTATTGGCGCGAGTCGGTGTCGCTGTCACTGCGGCTTCGGGAGCCGCTTCTGTTGCGGGCGAAACGCTGCTTTCGGCACTGGTGTCAACCGTGTCAGTTTTAGCGGCCTCAGCGTTGCCAGGTCCAGTCGTCACTTCAGGCTGCGCGACTTCGGCATTTGCGGCAACGGCTAACTGGGCTGTAAATAGTGAACCCGCCGATAAGCAGGCTATGGCGATAACGGAAGGGGAAAACAAGCGCATGAAAACAGTCCACACATCGAATTTTTATTAGGGCGGTATCTTTTCATTAAGCCCCTGCGAGTGCAAGGGCTGCCAAGGGTTTATCTTGATATGACTGAGTGATTTTCGCTGCCATGCCCCGTGGTAACAGTCTATGAAGGTTTGGCGGTTTTATGTAACACGGTTTGTCCGCTATAGGCGATTTCGATAATCTCGATATCGGCGTAGAGCGCTTCGACGGCAATGGCGAGTTGATAGATAAGCCAGCCGTATCCCGTGAGGGCAAATCCCTGCGCGACTTCATTGGCTAAAGGGGCCGAATTTGGCGTATGAACGGCCAAGCTGAGTTGTAATCTGTGTTGCAACTCTTGCTCTAATGCATTTGGTAGTGTGGGCAATGTGGCTGTTTTACCCGCAACAAATTCACTCAGTCTGTGAAGATACGCAGTAAGCTCGGCGGCGACTTTGTTGATTTGGTGGTATGCCTCTTTGTCGGCCTCCTGCCAGCGACTCAAAGGTAATAACTCGAGTAGGGTGATCAGCCGCACTTGTTTATTGACTAATTCCGCCAGCAGCACTTTATGTTTTTTCAGGGTTTGGCTTTCCCACTCGAGGGAGAAAAACAGTTTCTTCTGGGTTAATACCGCCTTCATCGCCGCTTCGAGTTCGGCGCGAAAATCTAAATCATGGTTGGCGGCGGCCTGTAGATGTTGGGTCAGTACCTTGGCCATATTGTCGATGGCATTAGCGAGCTGGCTGCGCCAGTCCTGTTTGGCCTTAATCGGGAAGATAAACAGCGACACCAGAATGGCGATAACACAACCGAGCAGAATATTCGCCGTGCGCCAGAGCGCCTCTGAGGTGTCGTGGTTCGCATCGCCCACCACGATAATAATGGTGAATCCCGCCACCAGATAGGCATAGCTGTAGCGCCCCGCCGAGATAAAACAGATCAGCGTCACCCCTAAGATCAGCAGCCCCATAATCAGCCAATAACTGTCGATAGTGGCCACTAACATCACGCCATAAGCCGAACCTAAACAAGTGCCTACCGCCCGTTGCAGGGACTTTTCAATCGCGCCGCCCACCTGCGGCAGACTCATCATAATGATCACTATGGTCACCATGCTCCAAATAAAATGCGGCGGCGACCAAATGGCGTTAATGGTGACGGCAATTAGCAGGGCGAGGCCGAGTTTAAGGGCGTGAATGGCACGGAAATGACGATAGATAAAGTCGGCAAAAGGGCTTGCAGGGGCAAAAACGGACATAATGCAACACTCCTTTGGACTGATAGTAGCCAAGCCATTATCGCAGAAAGGCATCGTGCTCGAGTGGCTTGGCGGATAAAGAAATACAAATTGCGAGGCGGCGCCGTTTGAGCTTAGCCCAAGGCGTCGCCAAGATCACATAAATCTGCATTAAGTGATACAAAATCAGTGGGATAAGATGCGGTATCTCGAAGTTTAAACCATAAAAAAGGCTTGAATAAGCAAGCCTATTCAAGCCTTGGTATATCAATGTATTCGCACAGTTAGTTCGAGTTTGGCTCTGTGGTGTACTTATCCATAATCACGGCGCAGGCGGCATCACCCGTGATGTTGAGCGCGGTGCGGATCATGTCAAATACCCGGTCGAGGGCGAATAACAGCGGTAAACCATCAATCGGAATACCGGCGGCCAGTAGCACAGCGACCACTAAAAACGATGGACCGGGTACACCCGCTTGGCCAATGGCGCCTAAGGTAGAGGTAAAGATAATCGCGGCATAGGCGGTCATCGACAGATCGACGTTGTACATCTGCGCGAAGAACATGGCGACTAAACCATAGTAAATCGCGTTGCCGCTCATATTGATGGTGGCACCTAAAGGCAGCACAAAGGCGGTGGTGGCCTTAGAAACCTTAAGATCTTCTTCGCAGGTTTCCATATTCACAGGCAGCGTGGCCATGGATGAAGCCGTCGACAGTGCCATCACCTGAGGTTTTTTCATCGCCGAAATAAATTGGCGCGCCGATACCCTAGAAAACAGCTGTACCACTAAGGGGAAGAACACAAAACCGTAGATCAGAATCGCGGCCACAAACACGGCAAACAGCTTAAACACCACTTCTAAGGCATCGAAACCGAAGGTGCCGACGGAATCGGCCATCAAGCCAAATACCCCAATGGGCGCAATCACCATCACACAGTTAATCATCCACACAAAGGCGTCGACGACGGTATTTAACGCCGCCATGATGGGCTTAGCGCCATCGCCTTTGACCTTGGTCAGCGCGATACCGAAAAATATACTAAATACCAGAATTTGAAGAATATTTCCGCCAGTCAGCGATTCGAACACATTGGTTGGGATCATGCCAATAAAGGTGTCCATTACCCCAGGCAGTGCGCCATGCTCAGCGGTGACTTCCATCAGGCCGCTACTGCTATGGGCGGTAAAGTCGACCCCTGCGCCGGGGGTAAACATATTGCCCATGACTAATGCTAAGGCAACGGCAATCCCCGAAGTGACAATAAAGAAACCGAAGGTGCCGACACCAATCTTACCCGCTGAGGGACTATCGCCTAAGCTGGCGGCGCCGCTGATGATAGAAACCAGCACCAGTGGGATCACTAGCATTTTGATTAAATGGATAAAGATGGTGCCCAGTGGTGCGAAGATGCTCGCACTTTCGCCCATCATAAAACCAACCAGTGCGCCAATCATCATGGCAATAACCACTTGCACACCAATGTTGCCTAATAAACTCTTGCTCTTCATTCTTGCGAAACTCCCCAGTTACCGCGGCATTTTGTGTCTTAAGACTAGTTATCTATTTACAGGCCTGCCCTCGCTTTTGGCGTAAAAGCTCAGCCCTGACACTTTTTTTGGGCGCTTAAGGTATCACAGTTGGCGTAACGGGTTTTGTGAAACATCACCAAGCTTGGTTTGAAAATAACCAAAATCTAAATAACACCATGCCTAAGTTGATAATGTTTAAAAATGTATATCATAAAATGATGTTTATTTAATTTTGGTTTGGGTTTTGCCCATCGAATTGATGAATTGTGATTTTGGCTTTGATGGACGCAGATATCCTCTCGTATTCTTGGGGCTGAGTCGCGAGAACTTCCATCAGTTACTTGTATGCATCTTGAGAGTGGTGAATAGCCTCTATGACCATCAACTTAGTGACTCACTCAGTTTTCCCTATGACAACGCTATTTCGAGGACATTATGAATATCACCTCATTTTTTGGTCAGCCCGAGTCGTTACAGCGCTGGATAAAAAAGTGTATCGAACAACCCGGATTAAGTTATTGGCTGGTTTATCAAGATCTTGATGAAGGTGAATCCCTACAGCTGACCACGCTATTGTTTCCGATAGTGGTTAGGGCGTGTTGACGTTTCGAGATTAGATTTTGTTCGTTCTGGCAAGCACGTGCTCGCGAAACGAGGAATGATGTGTAGTTATTCTACTCAAATGACGAGTGACAAAGAGCAAGGGCTTGCCAGGCGAACCCTTCGGGCAGCATTTGGCTGGCGTTTCTGCCGCGTTATCGTCCGTTTATGTAGAATAACTACACTGTACGGACTTTGCCTTGCATAAAAGCCCGCCAAATTGCTGCAAAAATAACCCTGAAACGTCAACACGCCCTAATGAGGGATCTATCAGATGCCGAAATTGATGCCTTTGAGGATGGCTTAGGCCACAGTGACTATGGTTACCTGCTAAACACGGATCAAATAGAGGACGTGATTGATAATCTTAAGCAGCAAACTGCTCAGCCCAGTGAACAGGAACTGCTTGAAGCGATTATCTTTTACTATGAGCGAGATGCGTTTATCAGCCTCTGATGGGCTCTTTGCGAGGCATCGCGACTTAAGTTGAGATAAGCGCCCCAGAGGAATCAACTTAGGGGCGCGGAGGGAGTAAGGTTTACTTTGCTAGCGACTTAAAGTGGTTGTGCAGGGTGTTGCTGAAGCTTTGGTCGTAGGTAAAGCGATATAACTGTTTATTGTCAGTCGTATCAAATGCCGTGTTTAGCTCAACTTCGGTCAGCAAGTTTGAGGTCACAAGGTAGTAGCTCGGTTGCACCATCTGGCTAGCAATCGGATCCTCAACAATTTCAGTGATAGTTAGCAGCTTGCCGCCGTTCGGGCTGGTGCTAATGCTCCATTCATGTTGGCTTTCAGGCTGACCGAAGCTATCGAGAATGGTGAATTTATTCGTTGAGTCCTCAACGAAACTCTCGGGGTAAGCGAAGGGCCACAATAGCTCAACGATCACGCTAGAGGAAAGCTCGCTCGCGGTTTCAACGCCCGTTTCATAGGTGATGGGATCTTCTTCGCGGCAAAGCACATCAGCCGTTTGTTTTATATCCATGCGATAGATTTGCGAAGGCCAACTGAGTGACGCCAGCTTAAGGTCGCTTGGGAGGTTTGCCAGCAAATCCTGCCAGTCAGCGGCCGTGTTTTGATACTTATGGAAATTCATTTCGACAGGAACTTCAGTGCCGGCATAAACGGTCTTTATTTTGTTACCTTCAATCACAGGTTCTTTAAGCACATACCCTTGGTCGTTACGCGAGGCATTGATCCATTTTTTCATTGGCTCATTCCAGCATTCGGTAGGGACCTCATCTCCAGACGTGTTGTCGAAGATCATCACAGCGTTACCTGAAAATACGCCAGTAAGAGTTTGATCAGCAGTACCATAATCTAAGCTGACAAAGTGGCTGTTGCGAACGGTGGCGATATTGAGCACATGAGATGCGTCGGTATGATTGAGCATGCTGCTAAACACTGTATCCCAGTCAGTGCTGTTCATCGCCTTACCATCAACCGGCGCTTCCATATAACCGAAGGACACTAAGGTGCTCTCTACCTTATTGGTGACGGCAACGGGATTGGTTTGCAGATAAGCCTCAGTGCCAAAGCCGTACCCTAGGATTAAATTCTCGAAGGCTTCAAATGCGGCGATTAACACTTCGATAGCCGCCAAAATTTCCACTGTGCGCTCATTGGTGAGGTTTAGCAGGTAATCGTGTAACAGCAGGGTGTCGAGAAATGTGGGTTGCAGGGTGATTTCGGGCGAAAGACTAAATAAATCGGCTTCGACTTGTTTAAATCCAGTGGCGTATAAGTTTTTGAGTTTGGCGCGGAACTCAATCACTTGCTCTGGCGTTAAGTCGGCTTCAATCATCTTGCGATAGCGTGAAAACTCAATATTGGTCAGCGCGTTGATATGACCCGCATGATCGGGCAGGGCAACGATATTCATGCCACCTGTGGTGGCGTTGGTGTGAGCAGCGGCGGAGCTCACCGCCAATGCCGAGCGTGCAGATGAAGGCGCGTTATCAATCCAATTGGCCAGCAGGTAATAGTTAGGTTTTTCGGTCGCGCTTTTCCAATCGATTTGATACTTACCGTCAGTGTCCGTAGTGGTACTCGGTTCACCCTCTGAGCAGCTTAAGTCTTGGTTGAGATCCACGCACACGTTGGCCCCGGCGATAGCGCCGATATAAGTGACCTGACCTGTGACTTTATGGGCGTATTCTGTGGGTGGCGTCGGCTCTGGCGTGGTGGTGTCATCTTTATCGTCTGAGCCAGAACATGCCGTCAGCAAACTGGTGGCGATCAGCAATGAGAGCAGTTTAGGTTTAAACATCTTGTGTCCTTACATCAATTCGGCAATTTCCATTGCACTAAGTTAGCGTGGAGTCATCTGATAACGTCGAGTATTCAACGTATTGCAGTGTTATTCGTGGCCAAGCCAAATAGCATGAGCCTAGGTGACTAAGAAGGGCGATAGTATCGGTCTGAGTGGATAAAAATCGACGCCGCTTGTGATAAAACATGCGGCTTGATGTGAAATCCCTTTCACGACAACGTTTGGCATCCTTCCGGTCAAAATGCGGCTGTTTTTAAATCAGTCTGCATTTTCGACAGCTATTTTTGCTTGTACAACCCATCGCCTCAATCACGCTAAAGTATTAACTTGTTTCATATTTGTTATTGCGCAATCCGTTTAGTGTTACTTTTCACAGCAGTATTTCTATGGAGGGTAAATATTGATGCGTGTTTCTAAGCGGAGTTATTTAGCGGGACTATTGGCTATTTCGACGAGCCTGTTGCCTTTGTCGTTAATGGCGGCGGATGAGGGATTATTTACGCCTTTTCCTACGGCGAAATTAAAGGATGAATTGACGCGCCATTATGCCGAATATCCCTTTATTATCAGCGCGGGTGAACAAAGGTCTGACTATCGTTTTAAGCCTATCTTCGGTCAGGTCTATCAGCAAAAATACAAATTAGCGCCCGAATATAGCCCTGCGCATATTCTCGATAATTACCGTGAACAGATTAAAAAACTTGGTGGCGAAGTCCTATTCGAGTGTCTGCTTGAGGCCTGTGGTGATTCTCGCTTATTGGAAGAGAAAATTGCCCTGTTGGATGGCGTTATAGGTGTTGAAAGTGGTTACTTGTTTGCTCGAGTGAAGAATGAGCAAAAAGAGTTTTATACCGCCATACAAGCCGCAAATCTGAAGAGTTCTGCGGGTATTCATATTACAACGCTCGAGGTGATCCCCGAGCCGTTAGATTTAGTCACAGTTAATGCTGCATTTTTGCAGCAGGCGCCTAAGCAAATCGAGTTTAAAGATAATCAAAAGAAGGATACGAATGGCGCCGAGGATCATCCGCTTATCAGCCGCTTAAAGGGAAGCTATATCCAAGACTTTAAACGCCAAGGCTTTGCGAGCACAGTATTTGTGTCTTCAATGGATACAAGCAATAAGCCTGTGCTGGTGGAGCGTGCGGGTAAGTTGACTCAAAATGGCTATTCAATACCAAAGGAATATTCGGGTTACGAGGTGTTCACTAACTATAAGGTGGCATTAACTAAACTCGGATTCGAGTCGCAATTTGAGTGTCAGGGAAAGGCCTGTGGTAGGGAGGACAGGTTTATCAGAGCTATCGATTCTCTAGTGAATATCGGTAATGAAGACAGCCAGTTTTATGCTTGGTATACCTTAACGCGTCCCGAGGGGAATGTGCATGTGAGCACTTATACCATAGGTTATATCGGCGGGTTATGGACCGATTTGCGGGTGTTAGAGGAGACTGAGCTTAAGGATGACCGCGTGGGGATTAATCTTGAGGCGCTGACCGACCAAATTGAAGCTAAGGGGCATGTTGCCTTAGAAGGGTTGTTATTCGAGTACGATAGCGACAAGTTATTGCCCGAGGCGCAGCCCGTTGTCGAGGTGCTTGCCAGTTACTTAAAGGCAAATCCTAAGCGTGCCTTTTATGTGGTGGGTCATACCGATGACAAAGGTAATCAAGCCTATAACCAAGGTCTATCCCAACGCCGCGCGGCGGCAATTGTGAAGTTATTGACCACGAGTCATGGTATTCAAACTCAACAATTGGAAGCCGTAGGCATAGGTGAACATGCTCCCGTTGCTAGCAACAGTGATGAGGCGGGGCAGCAGCAGAATCGCCGTGTCGAGTTAGTATTGAGATCGGATACTAAGTAAGCCCAATCGTTTGATTCAATAGATATAAAAATGGCGTCAGCTCTTATCGAGTTGGCGCCATTTTTGTTTATATGTAGTCGCTCAGCCGACGCTCTCAGCCAAGCGATATTCAGGCTAAGGCTAAGATAGTGCGGGGAAGGTTAGCGAGCTGCCAATTCCTAATGGCAGACCTAGGGCCCAGTAAGCCAATAAGAAACCGCTCCAAAGCAGGAGAAAACTGATTGAAAACGGCAGCATCAGTGCCACTAGGGTGCCTATGCCTGATTCCTTAACGTATTTTTGGCAAAACACCACAATCAACGGAAAATAAGGCATCAGTGGGGTAATGATATTGGTCGACGAGTCGCCCACGCGGTAAGCAGCTTGAGTCAGATCGGGCGATACGCCCAGTTCCATTAACATCGGCACCATGATGGCACCAATCAAGGCCCATTTGGCTGACGCCGAGCCGACTAATAGATTGACGAACGCCGTGAGAAACACAATCCCCACCAGAGTCACACCCATTGGAAGGGCCAATTCTTTCAACGCCAACGCGCCTTTAATCGCCATTAATGCACCTAAATTGGATTGACCAAAGGCATAAATAAACTGGGCGCAGAAAAAGGCCATGACGATGTAATAACCCATGCCGCTCATGGACTTACTCATGCCTTGGATAATGGCCCTGTGGTTATTCGCCGTGCCCGCAACATAGCCATAGACAATGCCTGGCACGAGGAAGAACACAAAAATAATCGCCACAATGGAGCGCATTAAGGGAGCCGAGGCACTGGTTAGCGCGCCATCGGTACCACGCCAGGCAGAGTTGTCACCATAGGCGGTAAACACCAGCCCTAAGGCACATAACAACATGGCGCCCATGGCGAATTTAAGCCCACGGCGCTCATGGGGCGCGAGCTCATCAAGCGTTGGGAGCGTGCTGGGATCGCCATTCACCGCAGTGTTTTTTAGGCGCGGCTCAATCACTTTATCCGTTAAGAACCAGCCAACTAAGATGATTAATACGGCTGAAGCCGACGTAAAAAAGATATTATTGAGTGGGTTAATCGTTAATGTAGCGGCCGCTGGGTCGGCGGATAATCTTGCCGCAGCTTGAGTTAAGCCCGCTAACATAGGGTCAAGGCTAGATGGTACGCCCACGGTCGCAGAAAAACCGCCGGATACGCCAGCAAAAGCGGCGGCAATGCCGGCTAGGGGATGACGACCCGCGGCATAGAAGATCACCGCGCCGAGCGGGATAACCAGTACATAACCCGCATCAACCGCGACATGGCTCAGGATACCCACGGCGATCAATACCGGAGTGAGTAACATCTTGGGGGTAACAGATAAAATCGAGCGCAGCCCGGCATTAATAAAGCCGGTATGCTCAGCCACGCCAAGACCCAGCATAGCAACCAACACGACGCCGAGCGGCGGAAAAGTCACAAAGGTGGAGACTATTGTCGAGGTAAAGGCTGTCAGTGCACCGCCTTCGAGCATATTCACGACTTGAATGGGGTTACCAGTTCGAGGGTCGATTTCATCAAAACTGACACCCGATAATCCCCAGGAGATCAGCCAGACTAAGCCCAGAAACATCGCAAATAACACTGCCGGATCGGGCAGTTTATTGCCGACGACTTCGACGCCATTGAGAAATCGCTGGAATCCAGTGACAGGTTTATGGTTTTCCATTTGGGTGCCGCTTCCTAAAAATGATGATTGTTATCGATGATTATAAAAACGCAGCATTAATTTAAGCTTGGTTTAACTAATCGATAAGAAATAAAACACAAAAAATCTATCGCAGTGACTTTAGTGCGTTTAAGGCTTTCGACAGAGCGCCACTATGCCTTCAAGCCTTCGCCTTGTTTAAAGCCCGTTTAACTCCCGCTGAATGAACAGATATTTAATACGATTGGTATTAGTCATAAAATCCATAGGCAAATAAAAAGCGCGGGTTCATCGCTGAACCCGCGCTTTTTTACTCAACAATGTGTTTGATTAGATTATCTAAATGAATTCGCTACGCTTATGCCTTTGGGCCCGCGTTACGGATGGCATCAGACACTTGGTACTTAGCGAAGTTCTTAGTGAAGGCTTCGGCCAGTTTTTGG
Source organism: Shewanella sp. 10B (assembly GCF_023475885.1). Classification (NCBI taxonomy): domain Bacteria; kingdom Pseudomonadati; phylum Pseudomonadota; class Gammaproteobacteria; order Alteromonadales; family Shewanellaceae; genus Shewanella; species Shewanella sp. 10B. The sequence continues at coordinate 21,554 of NZ_JAMDJO010000009.1, read as the reverse complement.
GCGTATTCGGCGTACAGTGCCTTATCGCTCCAAGTGTTCACTGGGTTGAGTAGGTTAGTGTCTACACCTGGTACCGCCACAGGCACGGCCAGATTCAGCGTCTCTAAGTGTACGGTTTCGACGTTTTTCAGTTCACCGCTGACAATCGCATCGACAATCGCGCGCGTCGTTGGAATGTCGAAACGTTTACCAATACCGTGTGGGCCGCCAGTCCAGCCAGTGTTCACTAAGTACACTTGGCTACCGAATGACTCGATACGCTTCATCAGCAGCTCTGCATACACGCCCGCAGGACGTGGGAAGAAAGGCGCGCCGAAGCAAGTAGAGAAGGTTGACTGAATCGCCGAGGTTGAACCGATTTCAGTCGAACCGACTTTAGCGGTGTAACCAGAGAGGAAGTGGTAAGCCGCTTGCTCTTTGCTCAGGATAGAAACCGGTGGCAACACGCCAGACACGTCGCAGGTTAAGAACACAACAGCGTGTGGCTCGGCGCCACGGTTGTCTTCTTTACGCTGGGCGATATGCTCGAGTGGGTAAGCCGCACGGGTGTTTTCCGTCAGGCTGCTGTCTTTGTAGTTAGGCACGCGGTGCTCGTCCATTACCACGTTTTCCAGCACAGTACCGAAGCGAATCGCATCCCAAATCACAGGCTCGTTCTTTTGGCTCAGGTCGATACACTTGGCGTAGCAACCGCCTTCGATGTTGAATACGCCGCCCGGTGCCCAGCCGTGCTCATCGTCACCGATCAGGAAGCGTTTTGGATCAGCAGACAGGGTGGTTTTACCCGTGCCTGACAGACCGAAGAATAGGGTAGTGTCGCCGTCTTTACCTACGTTAGCCGAGCAGTGCATTGGCAATACGCCTTGGGCTGGCAGCAGGAAGTTTTGTACAGAGAACATCGACTTCTTCATTTCGCCAGCGTATTTCAGGCCCGCTAGCAACACTTTGCGCTCGGCAAAGTTTAAGATCACCGCCGCATCTGAATTGGTACCATCACGCTCAGGAACACAGACGAAGTCTGGCGCGTTGATGATTTGCCATACAGGCTTGTCTTGACGGTTAAATTCTTCTGGGATGATAAAAAGGTTGCGGGCGAACAGTTGGTGCCAAGCGTATTGAGTCGTCACGCGCACTGGCTGGTAATGTTCTGGATCTGCACCGACTTCGAGGTCAGATACAAACAACTCTTTATCGGCGAGGAATGCTTCTACGCGCGCCCATAATCCTTCAAAAGCACCGGGTTCAAATGCTTGGTTGACGGGTCCCCATTCGATGTCAGCCGCTGAACTGTCTTCTTTTACGATAAAACGATCGCCAGGAGAGCGACCTGTGCGGGTACCGGTTTTAGCGACCAGTGCGCCGTTTGCAGTCAATTCACCTTCGCCGCGTAGCAGGGCAAATTCGACCAGTTGTGCTGTTGAGGGGTTGTAATGAACGCGGTTTAATCCATCCGCCATAGTGAGGTCTCCATTGACTTGTATTTGTAAGGTTATTTTTTTATCGATCGTCTGCCGATTTGTTTTTATTTATCGCCCGAGGCGTGCTAGGGGACAAAGTGTGCCGATTGTATCCTATCCGCGGGTAAAGTGTGAGCTGGATCATTGAGGCGGTACAAAAAAGGGCACCCTAAGGTGCCCTTTTAACAGTCAATTTTGACTTACTGCTGGGTATTTGAAGCTGTGCCGTTGGCATAAATAGCTGCGATATCAATACCATCGAATACGTATTTGGCATTGCAGTATTCACAACCCATTTCGACTTTACCGTCTTCGGCCAGAATGGCTTCAACTTCGGCTTGATCAATGGTTTTGATCGCGGCTGCGCTGCGCTCACGTGAGCAAGTGCATTTGAAGCTGACTTCGATAGGATCGAACAAACGCACTTCTTCTTGGTGATATAAGCGGTGCAATACGTCCTGCGCATCTAAGGTGAATAACTCTTCAGCCTTGATGGTCGCGGTCAGCTGACACAAATGCTCGAAGTCGGCATTGTGGTCTTCTTGGCTTGGCAAGACTTGCAGGAACATACCCGCAGCTTGCTTACCGTCGGCAAATAACCAGAGTGCAGTAGGTAATTGCTCTGATTGGTTAAAGTAGTCTTCGACACAGGCGGCTAAGGTTGGTTTGTCGAGGGCGACCACGCCTTGGTAACGCTCGCCTTCATCTGGCGTCAGGGTGATAACCATATAACCTTGGCCAAACAGATCGGCGAGGCTAGCATCGTCGGCTAACTCGCCTTCCCAGCGGGCAATACCGCGTAATTGCTGCTGGTTATTTCCATTGATCACCGCCAGTGATACTGGGCCGTTGCCCTGCAGCTGCACGCTGATATCGCCACTGAATTTTAAGGTGGCAGTTAACAGAGACGTCGCCGCCAGCAATTCACCCAGCAGGATTTGCAACACGGGTGGATAAGCGTGTGAGCCAATCACCTGCTGATAGCTGTCTTGTAACTGTACGAGTTCACCACGCACATCGGCATTGTCGAACAGGTAGCGGTTTAAAATATCTTGTATCATCTTGTATCTCACTGTTAGGTAACTTTTACGTAATTCTTAGCATTCTTTAAATCGGATAAGTTGGCGTCGTTGCTTTTTATCCGGTTTATGGTCGGGCGCAGGATTATTGAGAATATTCAATCGTCTTGCTTCGGCATTTACCGCACGCTTGGCTATACTGGCGGCCGTTTCTTCGTACAATTCCTGCGCAATCGATGCACTTTGGCGCATTTCAGATAATTTTTTTATGACGATCTCTTTATCGTCATATCCCTGTCGTATCTTAAGGACGGCACCTATCTCGGCATTCTTACTAGATTTGGTGCGAGCACCGTTGTAATGTACTTTGCCGCCGTTGATCATTTCTTTGGCAATGGCACGGGTTTTATAAAAACGTGCGGCCCATAACCACTTATCGAGTCGAACGCTGCCACTGTCGCTTACACTTTGCGTCATAGTGTCTCCAAGATAAAAGATCGATGAGTTCACATGCTGAGTAATAAAATGCCTAAGTCGCATTGCGATGATGTTAAAGGGTGGTGCGCTTCACACCCTTTTTAGGCGGGCAAAGTTAGCATAAATGGCCAATTTTCGCCAATTGCAATACTGTTATGGGGTTGTTGCCAAATGCGGCCTAGGTTAGCATGTGGCGAACATTCTAATTTTTATAATCAGAACAGAGACCTGTATTGAGGGTCCACATAAATATGGATTTATTAGATAAAGTTATCGCTAAAGCTGCAGGTATCCCGCATAAGCCATTGAGTCAGGTTGTTTTCTGGTTTGGTTTTATTCTGTGTTTACTCTTAGCCGCGCAAATTACATGGAAACTCGTACCTAGCACTTCATCCCCAACGGCTTGGTCTCCTACGGCTGTCACCACGACAGGTAAAGGGGCTGGGCAAGTTGATCTGGCGGGATTACAGCAGCTTGCACTGTTTGGCAGAGCCGACGCCAAAACCGATAAACCGAAAGTGGAAGTGGTTGAGACTGTGACCGATGCGCCTAAGACTTCTCTCTCGATTCAATTAACGGGTGTGGTGGCCTCGACCGCCGATCAAAAAGGCCTCGCGATTATCGAGTCCAGCGGCAGCCAAGAAACCTATAGCCTAGGCGATAAGATCAAAGGCACTTCGGCTTCGTTAAAAGAAGTCTACGCCGACCGGATTATCATCACCAACGCGGGCCGTTACGAGACTTTGATGCTCGATGGTCTGGTTTACACCAGCCAAAGCCCGGCGAATCAGCAATTACAAAAGGCTAAGAGTGAAAAAGCCGAGGTGGTTAGCCGCGTGGATCAGCGCAAAAATGCTGAAATTTCCCAAGAGCTGGCCGAATCCCGCAGCGAACTCTTAGCCGACCCCAGCAAAATCACCGATTACATCGCGATTTCTCCCGTCAGACAGGGCGAAAGCGTCGTGGGTTACCGTTTAAATCCGGGTAAAGATGTGAATCTTTTTAAGCAAGCGGGCTTTAAACCCAATGACCTTGCGAAATCGATTAATGGATACGACCTGACTGTGATGAGTCAGGCGTTAGAAATGATGAGCCAATTACCTGAATTAACTGAAGTTTCCATCATGGTTGAGCGGGAAGGACAATTGGTTGAAATCATGTTTAGTTTGCCGCAATAACACGCGTTAGAGGAAAGTAAAATAATGAATAACAAACGGATTCGACGCAAACTGATTGCTGGAGTTGTGGCTGGCGCCACTATGCTGACCTCGCAATTTGTTTGGTCTGAACAATATGCGGCCAACTTTAAAGGCACTGATATCCAAGAATTTATCAACATCGTTGGTAAAAACCTGAATAAAACTATCATTGTTGACCCGACCATTCGCGGCAAGATCAACGTGCGCAGTTATGATCTGCTCAACGATGAGCAGTATTACCAATTCTTCCTCAACGTGCTGCAAGTGTACGGTTATGCCATCGTCGAGATGGAAAACAACGTCATCAAGGTCATTAAAGACAAAGATGCGAAAACCGCGGCGATTCGTGTCGCCAACGACAACGACCCAGGTTTGGGCGATGAAATGGTCACCCGCATCGTGGCGTTGTATAACACTGAAGCCAAGCAGTTAGCGCCGTTATTACGCCAGTTAAACGATAACGCCGGTGGCGGTAACGTAGTGAACTACGACCCATCGAACGTACTGATGCTGTCAGGCCGCGCCGCGGTAGTGAACAAGTTAGTTGAAATCGTTCGCCGTGTTGATAAGCAGGGCGATACCTCGGTACAAGTGGTGCCACTCGAATATGCCTCAGCCGGTGAAATGGTGCGTATTATCGATACCCTTTACCGCGCGACGGCTAACCAGGCGCAGCTCCCAGGACAAGCGCCTAAGGTGGTTGCCGACGAGCGGATTAACGCCGTAGTGGTCAGTGGTGATGAAAAGAGCCGCCAACGCGTGGTTGAGCTTATCCACCGCCTCGATGCCGAGCAGGCCAGCACAGGTAATACCAAGGTACGTTACTTACGTTATGCCAAGGCCGAAGATTTGGTTGAGGTGTTGACCGGATTTGCGCAAAAGCTTGAGGGTGAAAAAGACCCTAGCGCCCAGGCCGGAGCTAAACGTCGTAATGAAATCAACATTATGGCCCACACTGATACCAACGCCTTAGTGATCAGCGCCGAGCCAGATCAGATGCGCACTATCGAGAGCGTGATCAACCAACTCGATATTCGTCGCGCCCAAGTATTAGTCGAAGCCATTATTGTGGAAGTCGCCGAAGGCGATAACGTCGGTTTCGGTGTGCAATGGGCATCTAAAGCAGGTGGTGGTACTCAGTTCAATAACTTAGGTCCAACCATTGGTGAAATTGGTGCCGGTATTTGGCAGGCACAGGATGTGAAAGCTTCCCAAACTTGTACTGGTTCTGGGGATAATCAGACCTGTACAGACAACCCTGATACCAAAGGTGATGTGACATTACTTGCCCAAGCCTTAGGTAAAGTGAATGGTATGGCGTGGGGCGTGGCCATGGGTGACTTTGGCGCCCTAATACAAGCTGTATCGGCCGATACCAACTCGAACGTACTGGCAACACCTTCTATCACCACCTTGGATAACCAAGAAGCCTCCTTTATCGTCGGTGACGAAGTGCCGATTCTAACCGGTTCTACCGCTAGCTCAAACAACAGCAACCCATTCCAAACCGTTGAACGTAAAGAGGTTGGGGTGAAGTTAAAAGTGGTGCCTCAGATCAACGAAGGCAACGCGGTTAAGCTTGCGATTGAGCAAGAAGTCTCGGGCGTAAACGGTAACACGGGTGTGGATATTTCCTTCGCGACTCGCCGTTTAACTACCACTGTGATGGCCGATTCAGGGCAAATTGTGGTGCTCGGTGGTTTGATTAACGAAGAAGTCCAAGAAAGCGTGCAGAAAGTACCATTCCTTGGTGACATTCCGGTACTCGGGCACCTATTCAAGTCGTCTTCGAGTAAGAAGACCAAAAAGAACCTGATGATCTTCATCAAGCCTACCATTATCCGTGATGGTGTGACTATGGAAGGTATCGCAGGCCGTAAATACAACTATTTCAGAGCATTACAACTTGAGCAGCAAGAGCGCGGCGTGAACTTAATGCCAAATACTCAAGTGCCAATTCTGGAAGAATGGAATCAATCTGAATACCTGCCGCCGGAAGTGAATGAGATTTTAGAGCGTTATAAAGAAGGCAAAGGGTTAGATACCAATATGCGTAAAACGGACTCGACCCTCAAGTCGCTGGATGAAAACAAGAACAAAGACAAAACACAATGAGTGAAATACAAGTAACCCAAGTCGAGGATTTAAGCCTAGTTTCTAACGAACTAGGGCTTGAAGCCGAAGGTGATGAGGTATTTCGCTCCAGCAGCAAAGAGCGTTTACCCTTTGCCTTTGCCCACCGCCATGAGGTGATTTTAGCCTATGGCGATGATGGCGCCTTGAACCTGTTTTATACCGCTAAGACCCCATTAGCGGCCATGCTCGAAGCGCGCCGCTACTCGGGCGCGGATTTGCCACTGGTATTGCTCGAACCGGGCAAGTTTGAGGCGAAATTAACTCAGGCGTATCAAGCCAACTCCTCCGAAGCGCAGCAGCTGATGGAAGATATTGGCAACGAGATGGATTTATTCACCCTCGCCGAAGAGCTGCCGCAAACCGAAGATCTGCTCGAAGGCGATGATGATGCGCCTATTATCAAGCTAATTAACGCCTTGTTATCTGAAGCGATTAAAGAAGAAGCCTCGGATATCCATATCGAAACCTACGAGAAGCAGTTGGTCGTGCGTTTCCGTATCGATGGTGTGTTGAAGGAAGTGCTTAAACCGAATCGTAAGCTGTCATCTTTGTTGGTGTCGCGGATTAAGGTCATGGCGCGCCTCGATATCGCCGAGAAACGTGTACCGCAGGACGGCCGTATTTCGCTGCGGATTGCGGGTCGTGCGGTGGACGTGCGGGTATCGACCATGCCATCGAGCCATGGCGAGCGTGTGGTGCTGCGTCTGTTAGATAAAAATGCCGGCAATTTGGACTTAAAACAACTGGGGATGACCGACAGTATCCGTGCCCAGTTCGACGAGATCATCCGTCGTCCACACGGCATTATTCTGGTGACAGGCCCTACGGGTTCGGGTAAGAGTACCACGCTGTATGCGGGTCTTACCGAGATTAACTCTAAAGATACCAATATCTTAACCGTTGAAGACCCCATCGAATACGAGTTAGAAGGTATAGGTCAAACTCAAGTGAACACTAAGGCGGACATGACCTTCGCCCGTGGTCTGCGTGCAATTCTGCGTCAAGACCCGGATGTGGTGATGATCGGGGAAATCCGTGACCTAGAAACCGCCCAAATTGCGGTGCAGGCATCTTTGACTGGCCACTTAGTGATTTCAACTCTACATACCAACACGGCTTCTGGCGCGATTACCCGTTTGCAGGACATGGGCGTAGAGCCTTTCTTAGTCTCATCGAGTTTGCTTGGGGTATTAGCCCAGCGCTTAATCCGTACTCTCTGTCCAAAATGTAAGACGGAACATGTGCCCGATGCCCGTGAGCGTGAGCTACTGGGAATGGCGGCGGACGATCATCGCCATATTTACCGCGCCAATGGCTGTAAGGCCTGTGGTAGCAGTGGCTACCGTGGTCGTACGGGTATCCATGAGTTATTGCTGGTCGATGATAATGTGCGCGAGCTGATCCACGGTGGACGTGGCGAACTGGCGATTGAGAAATATATCCGCCAGTCGGTGCCAAGCATTCGCCACGATGGCATGAGCAAGGTGCTCTCAGGTATCACCACTCTGGAAGAAGTCCTAAGGGTGACCCGCGAGGAGTAAGCTATGCCAGCATTTGAATATAAGGCGCTGGACGCCAAGGGAAAACAGCTAAAAGGGGTGATTGAGGCGGATACCGCCAGACATGCCCGTAGTCAGCTGCGCGACCAACGTATGATGCCGCTGGAAATTTTGCCGGTCACCGAAAAGGAAGCCAAGGCGAAAGGTACGGGATTCTCGCCCTTTAAACGCGGGATTTCGGTGGCGGAATTAGCGCTGATCACCCGTCAAATCGCGACACTAGTTGCGGCGGGCTTACCGATTGAGGAATGTCTTAAGGCTGTAGGCCAGCAATGTGAGAAGGCGCGTCTCGCCAGCATGATCATGGCGGTGCGCTCCCGCGTGGTGGAAGGTTATAGTCTGGCCGACTCTCTTGCCGAATTTCCGCATATTTTCGATGACTTGTACCGCGCCATGGTGGCCTCGGGTGAAAAATCCGGTCACTTAGAAGTGGTACTGAACCGCTTAGCCGATTACACCGAACGTCGTCAGCAGCTGAAGTCGAAACTGCAACAGGCGATGATTTACCCCATTATGCTGACGATAGTGGCCATTGGGGTGGTGTCGGTGTTGTTGGCGGCCGTGGTGCCAAAAGTGGTTGGCCAATTTGAGCATATGGGCGCCGAGTTACCCGCGACGACTCGCTTCTTAATTGCCGCTTCGGAATTTGTCCAACACTATGGCCTGTTTGTTATCTTGGCGATCGGTATTCTGCTGGTGGTGTTCCAGCGTCTGCTTAAGTCACCGATTTTCAAGATGAAATACCATACGTTTTTGCTGAAAATGCCGGTGATTGGCCGAGTCAGTAAAGGACTCAATACCGCGCGGTTTGCGCGTACCTTAAGTATTTTATCCGCCAGCTCGGTGCCTTTGTTAGATGGGATGCGCATTGCCAGCGAAGTATTGCAAAATGTGCGGGTGCGAGCGGCGGTGGATGATGCCACGGCACGCGTACGGGAAGGAACTAGCCTAGGCGCAGCGTTGACTAACACTAAGCTATTCCCGGCGATGATGTTATATATGATCGCCTCAGGGGAGAAGAGTGGTCAGCTCGAGGAAATGCTTGAGCGTGCTGCGGATAACCAGGATAGGGAATTCGAGAGTAATGTTACACTGGCGCTGGGTGTGTTCGAGCCCATGTTGGTGGTGAGCATGGCGGGGGTTGTACTCTTTATCGTGATGGCCATTCTGCAACCTATTTTGGCACTGAACAATTTGATTAGTGGCTAGTTATTAAATTTATGGATTATTGCCTCTTTGGACTCAGAGATGGCGCAGGTTTTTTAGGAGATGTAGTCGATGCAAATGAACAAAAAGCACAAGGGTTTTACCTTACTCGAAGTGATGGTGGTTATCGTTATCCTCGGTATTTTGGCGTCTATGGTAGTGCCAAACCTGATGGGCAACAAAGATAAAGCCGACCAACAGAAAGCGGTATCTGACATAGTAGCGCTCGAAAACGCCTTAGATATGTACAAGTTAGATAACGGTGTTTATCCAACGACTGAACAAGGTTTAGAAGCCTTAGTGCAAAAACCAACCATTTCACCCGAGCCACGTAACTACCGTGAAGAAGGTTATGTAAAGCGTTTACCACAGGATCCATGGCGCAATAACTACTTACTGTTAAGCCCAGGCGAAAACAGCAAGTTAGATATCTTTAGTGCAGGCCCAGATGGTCAGCCAGGTACCGAAGACGATATCGGTAACTGGAACTTACAGAACTTCCAATAAGATGGTAACGCTGCGCCACGCCGGCTTCACCTTGATGGAGATGATGCTGGTGATTTTGTTAATGGGACTCACCGCTGCGGCGGTGACTATGTCTATTGGCAATTCAGGTCCACAACAGGCGCTGGAAAAAAACGCGCAGCAATTTATCGCCGCCACAGAATTAGTGCTGGATGAAACCGTCTTGAGCGGTCAATTTATCGGTATCGTGGTGGAAAAGACCAGCTATCAGTTTGTTTATTATAAAGATGGTAAATGGAATCCATTGGAGAAGGACAGGATTCTGTCTGAAAAACAAATGGAGCCCGGCGTCGTGTTGAACCTAGTGCTCGACGGTTTACCCTTAGTGCAGGAGGATGAGAAGGACGAGTCGTGGTTCGACGAACCCTTAATCGAGCCTTCTGCGGAAGATAAGAAAAAGCATCCAGAGCCGCAGATTTTGCTGTTGCCGAGTGGTGAAATGAGCGCTTTTGAGCTGAGCTTTATGACCAAGACCGACAATGGGCCACTCGATGTGTTAGTGGTGGGCGATGCCCTTGGCCGTTTAACCCTAGGGCGACCCGATGAAATACGCTAAGGGGATGACCCTACTCGAAGTCATTGTGGCCTTGGCGGTATTTGCCATCGCCGCCGTCTCTATCACCAAAAGCTTAGGTGAACAGATGGCGAACATGCCGATTCTGGAGTCGCGCACCCTTGCCCAATGGGTGGCGGATAATCAAATGGTGGATGCCAGACTCGATCCGCAATTTCCCGAATTAGGCAAAAAAGAAGGGCAAGTAGAACTCGCGGGTAAGGATTGGTACTGGCGTAAAGAAGTGGTGAAAACCACGGATGATAACTTTCGCATGATCCGCATTAGTGTCAGTGAAGATGAGCGTTATCAGCGTATTGCAGCACAAGTGAGCAGTTATGTCCTTAAAACAAACTAAGGCTCATAAGGGATTTACCCTGCTGGAAATGCTGATCGCGATTGCGATTTTTGCCATGTTAGGTTTAGCCGCCAATGCGGTACTCAGCACTGTGCTGACCAATGATGAAGTGACCCGTAACTTCTCGGTGCGTTTAAAGGCACTGCAGCAAGGCTTTGGCGCGATTGAGCGCGACCTTGGGCAGATGGTGGCGCGGACACCCAGATTACTCGAAGGCGGCCGTGGTACCACAGTGTTCCAAACGGGTAACGATATTTTAGATTCGGAATCAGAGGCCTTAGTGTTCTACCGCTTAGGCTGGCTCAACCCCGACGGCTTATTGCCCCGTGGCAGCATACAGTCGGTTGCCTATGTGGTACGAGAAGGAAAATTAGAGCGTTGGTACTTTCCGTATCCCGAGCCCGAATTTGGCGCCGAGCCAATGAAGACTGTAATTATCGACAAGGTGCTCTCGGTCGAGTATTCCTTCTTTATGGAGGACAAATGGGAACGCAAGGTCGAGGCGACCAAGTTACCCAAAGCCATCGCAATGGAAATTGAGATTGAAGGCTTAGGCAAAATTCAACGCAAGTTTATGTTGCCCTTGGGCGCGGCGGCGCCAGAGAAATCCAATGATGAGGACAACAAGAACGACAACGCCGATGACAATAAAGACGACAACGGCGACCAAGACAATAATGGCGATGGCTCGGGTAACGGGGAAGAAGACCCCGGCAAAGGTGACCCTGAAAATAAGGATGGCGCATGATAAGGCGAAATCCTGCTAAACAACGTGGCGTCGCGCTGATTGTGGTGTTGCTGATCGTAGCCATGGTGGTGATTATCGCCACCAATATTACTAGCCGAAATCAGTTGTCGATGCGCCGCACCTTAAACTTAGCCCAGTACGATCAGGCCTATTGGTACGCAATTTCCGCCGAAGAGTTGGCGAAGAAGATCCTGAAGCAGGACTTGGACGATTCGGAAGGTCGTGTACACAAACAACAATATTGGGCCATGAGCGACGTAGTGTTTCCGGCGGAATATGGTGAGATTGCAGGCAAGATCACCGATATGCGTTCGTGTTTTAACTTAAATGCTTTGTCCGTCACCACAAAAGATGTGGAAAACGGTCAACCTAAATTGCCGTTAGCGGCAAAGCAATACAAAGCCTTATTAGTGAGTTTAGGGATGGATGATTTTACCGCGGATCATTTAACTCAAACCCTAAAGGATTATATCGACGAGGACACAGTCGCGAGCCCATATGGCGCCGAAGACGCCGAATACGAGGCGCGTAATGTGCCATATCGCGCCGCGAATACCCTGATGAATCACAGGAGTGAGTTGCGGGCTGTGATAGGTTACACCCAAGATATTTATTTGAAATTATTGCCTTATATTTGCGTCATTCCAGGGAATGACAGACAACTGTTAAACGTGAACACCATAGATGTCGAGCAAGCGGCGCTGCTGGCGGCCATGCTGGATAATCAGATTTCGGTTGGTGAGGCCGAAAGCATTATCAACCAACGCCCCGGCGATGGTTTTGCCAAGATCGATGATTTTTATGAATCCTCCTCAATGGGGTCGATTAAGTGGGAAGATGCGATGAAGTCCAGTTTTGTGGTGGACAGTCAGTACTTCCTCCTCGCCTCGGGCGCTAAGGTCGATAACGCCATTTTTAGGATGGAGAGTGTGCTCAAAAAGGGCAGCGGTAACAAAATGGATGTGCTCACCCGTCAGTTTGGTGGACAAAAATAATATCAAACAAGCTCAATCTTTTAAGATGGAAGCTGGTGGAGAAAAACTGTGAGTGAACGGCTATTTATTCGCTTAGGCAGAACCGCAGAGCAGGCATGCTCTTGGCTGGTTTGGTCCGAACAAGAACAAGAAATTATCGCCTCTGGTGAACTTGCCAACGCCCAAGGTTTATCAACCTTAACCGAGCGCGCGGGAAATCGGCCTATCGATGTATTGGTGCCAGCCTCCGCCATGACGCTCACCAGCGTGAATCTGCCCGAAAAAGGCCAACGCCAAGCCTTAAAAGCCCTGCCTTTTATGCTGGAAGAAACCATCGCCGATGATGTGGATGCGATGCACTTTACCGTTGGCCCACGCAATGGCGATGCTCTCAGTGTGGTGGCCGTTGCCCATGAGCAAATGCAAACTTGGCTCAGCTGTTTGGCCGAAGCGGGTTTAAAAGTGAAGCGTATCGTGCCCGATTGCCTCGCCTTGCCATTGCAGGAATGCCAATGGGCGGCCATGCGTTTCGGTAACGAGTTATTACTGCGTACAGGATTAGGGACTGGTCACAGTCTGCCTTTACCTTGGCTACCAGTCGCGATGCAGCAACTGACGGCGCAGGCCGACGAAGTGTCGGTCGCCAGTTACACAGAGATGGAACTGGACGGCGTTGAACTTAAGCCACAGCCGCTCGATTTACCTATGTTGGTACTGGCGCGCGGTATCTTACATGCGCCCATCAACTTACTCACGGGTGTGTATACGCCGAAGCGCGAATACAGTAAGCATCTGTTGCAATGGAAAAATGCCGCAATCGTGTTAGGCGTTGCCATTGTCTTGTCCTTAGTGAATAAAGGCTTAACCATTCATCAGGTGAATGGCCAGATTGCCGATCTGAAGGCGCAGAGTGAAGCCATTTACCAACAAGTGGTACCGGGGAATTCACGCATCGTGAATTTACGTTCGCAGATGGAAAGCCAGCTGCGCGCACTCCAGGGCCAAGGCAGTGGTGCTGAGTTTTTTGCGATGCTCGATGGTTTACAGGACGCCTTTAAACAAGTGCCCGAGCTGAAACCAAACACCTTAAGATTTGAGAGCGCCCGTAATGAAATCCGCATGCAAGTCACGGCCAAGAATTACGCGCAAATTGAGAAGTTTAAAGAGATAGTCGGCCGTCGTTTCCAAATGGATGGCGGTACGATGAATAGCGGTGAAGATCAGGTCACCAGCACCTTAACCTTGAGGAGCAAATAAGATGGATAATTTGCGGACTTGGTGGCAAGGGCTCGCATCGCGCGAGCAGCAAATCGTCGGCTTCGGCGCCGTTTTCTTAGTGATCGGTGTGTTTTACTGGGGCATCTGGACACCCATTGCCAATGCCGAAGCTAATGCACTGCGCAACTTAACGGCGCAGCAGCAGACTCTGACCTATGTAAAGCAAACGGCGAATAAAATCGCTGGCTTAAAACAAAGCGGCGCTAAGCCGACAATGTCAGGCAGCTTAAGCTCGGTCGTTAACCAAACGGCGGGCACTTACGGATTAGTGATCACTCGCATGCAGCCCCAGGGCGATAAAATCCAAGTGTGGATGGATGATGTGCCATTCGATGCCTTACTCAATTATTTGAGTGACTTAGTGCAGAAAAAAGGCCTATCACTTGAGAGTGTTGATTTGGCAGAGGCCGACGCGCCTGGCTATGTCAAAGTAAGACGTATCCAACTAGCGCAATAGGTTAAGGTGTAGCTGTGAGTTTGATAAAAAAAATCATTATAGGTGTACTGGTTTATTTAGTGTTTTTGCTGGCGTTATTTCCCGCCAGTGTCGCTGTGCGCCTCGCGCCACTGCCTGCAAACGTGGGGATTTCTGGAGTGAGCGGCAGTATTTGGTCAGGCAGCATCGAAACCTTAAATCTGCAGCAACGCCAATTGGAACAAGTACGCTGGGAGCTGAGCCCTTGGGCGTTGTTTTTGGGTAAAGTGAAGCTGGATTTTCAAGTGGGCAGCCGTGCAACCCCAGTGAGTGCCAAAGGGTTAATCACTTGGTCTATGGGTGGTATCAGCGCTCAAGGATTGCGTTTTGAGGCGCCAGATAGTTTCTTGATTGGCAATGCTAAACTGCCCTTCAGAACCGAAATTAACGGTGAAGTCAGCCTGCTGGTCGAAACTCTAGAACAAGGTAAACCTTGGTGCGAGCAGTTATCGGGCAAGTTGTTTTTAAATCAAACCAATGTGAAGAACCAATTCGGCAATTATCCACTGGGTAATATCGAGTTGGGGCTGAGTTGTGTTGAGGGTAAAGCCCAGCTTACAACCGATGAGAGTAAAAACCAGTTGGGGATTATTGGCACGCTACAGCTAGATGAAGGCAATATGGTTAAGGTTGCCGCTAAGATTAAAGAAACCAACGAACAGCCAGAAGATATGCGTAAATCCCTCGGGATGCTCGGCAAGCGTGGCAGCGATGGTTACTTCCCTGTGGTTTATCAGGGCCGTATTCCAGGGCTTTAATCTTAGATAAGCTTGAGAATGATTCGATAAAGGCACCTTAGGGTGCCTTTTGTTTTAAAGGATTAACCCGCTAGATCGGCAAACAGCAGGCGATAGTCGCTAATGGCCGGAAAATCATGGAAGGCCTTAGCGGGCTTTTGGCTATCGGGATTGCTGATCCCGAGCTGATGGCCCACGCCCGCTAAGCGCGCCGCATTCAAAATAGGCTCGCTATCATCGATAAACAGGCAGCGCTCTGGCACTAGGGCGAATTTTTCAAATAGCGTTTGCCAAAATTGTGGGTGCTCCTTGGGATAACCCGTTTCATGGCTCGAAATCATCGCATCTAAGCCGCTTGCCAGTTCAGTGTGCTCCAGCTTAAGCGCAAGACTCTTAGGGTGGGCATTGGTGACTAAGATACGTTTTTTACCCGCGGTGGCGAGGGCATCAAGAAAGGGCATGCTGTCTTGGCGCAGCTGAATACGGTCAACTAAGTTGCGGTGAAGCCCCATAATGTCGAGCTGCAGCTCGGACTGCCAATAATCGAGGCAATACCAATCTAACGTGCCCGCGACTCTGCCGTAGGCTTCTTCCACCAGTTGTTGTGCCTGGCTTTGGCTTAATCCCCGCTGCTTGCTCAGCTCCTGCGGCACCAGACTCAACCAAAAATGGTTGTCAAAGTGTAGGTCGAGCAGGGTGCCATCCATATCGAGCAGTACAGTATCAATCTTCTTCCAGTCAAACATGGGATGTCCTGTGTGGTTGCTATTTGTCCAACAAAAAGTGGTGAATATATTCCGAACGACAAAATATGTTTTCAGATGTTTCGTATTTGTTTTGCACTATCCTTATTTGGTGGCTATTTTGTTTATTATTGGTTAAGTTTCGCGAGTTGAAATCGGTAAGTCGAAATGATTATACCGTGAATTCAACGCTGCTTTGGATAACTGCTCTAGATTGTGTGGGTAAGAGCTCTATTTATCCACATAAGTTAATTTTTACCCAGATTATGGTTAGGTGTCTTAGTCGTACGCTTTGACATTTCTATATAAATAATGATTTCAGAAAGCAAGGGATTGAATGACGGCTCAATTACATTTTATTTCGGGTTTACCTCGTTCTGGCTCCACGCTGCTTGCGGGAATATTGAGGCAAAATCCACTCTTTCACGCTGCTATGAGTAGTCCTGTTGCGGGACTTGTGAATGGTGCCTTGGAGCAAATGGGCGCAGGAAGTGAAAGCTATTCCTTTTTTGATGAACAAAAGCGCAAAGCCATTTGTCGAGCATTGATCGATGCCTACTACAGCGATAAAAGCCAAGCAGTTATTTTTGATACCAATCGTCTATGGACAGCGCGTCTTCATCAGTTAGTTGAATTAGTTGATGATTTTAAAGTGATTTGTTGTGTGCGAAATCCTGCATGGATTATGGATAGCTTTGAAAAAATTTACCGTAAAAACCCTTTTGACTACAGTCGGATGTTTAACGCAGCTACTCGCCAAACCGTATATAGCCGCTGCGAAGCTCTTATTAATACGGGTGGGAGTGTGGGGGCCGCTTGGACGGCATTAAAAGAGGCTTATTACGGCGAATATTCAGATCGATTGTTATTAGTGGATTACGATCTGCTGACTCAGCATCCAGCTCGCACTCTAGAATTAATTTACCGTTTTATTGGCGAGCCTTTGTTTGCGCATGATTTCGATAATGTCGATTATTCAGAGAATGAATTTGATCAAAACCTGGGTGTAAAAGGTTTGCATAACGTCGGCAGAAAGGTGGAGTTTAAAAATCGACGTAGCATTTTGCCACCAGATTTATTTGTGAAGTACCAAGAAATGGACTTCTGGCTGGATACTACTGGCACTGCAGCCAATATTATTGCCAGTAAAAAGTCGCCAGTAATACCAGTTAAAAACTAAGGAACTTAGAGTACTATGGCAAACAAAATTCTTACCGGGTTGTCTTCTCTGTTGCTTCCCTTTGGGCTTTATGGCGCGCCCGTGCAGCTTTCTTCTGGTTATTCACGTTCGTATCTTTCGGCTACGGCTCAAGGAAACCTACTTCCAGTAAGCACTGCAGCATCTTCAAAGGTGCTACGCGGATTGGCGCCTGAAAAGGCTAATGACCTAGATATAATTGGTGCCTACCCCGTTAAGGAGTTGGTGGTTATTGATTCTGCCGTACCGGACAAACAACTCTTTTATCGTGGCCTTAAACCCGGGATTGATATTGTTGAAATCGATTCGAGCCAATCTGGGGTACGTCAACTAAAGACTATTCTCTCTAAATATCATGATCTTGCTGCAATTCACATTGTCTCACATGCACAAGAGGGGGCCTTATTACTAGGTAACTCTCGCATCACTGCTGAGAATATAAAGCAAGAAGTGGAGGTTTTCGCTGCCTTAAATGGTGCAGTACGCGAAGGTGGTGACCTGTTGTTTTACGGTTGTGAGTTAGCTGCAAATGCTGCTGGTGAGGAGTTGCTGGATATAGTTCAGCACAACACTCATCTGGATGTGGCTGCATCAAACAATTTAACCGGAGATTCACGGCAACATGGTGACTGGAACTTAGAAATTCAGCGCGGTCATATTGAAACTGAACTGGCCTTTACCGAAAAAGCGCTTAAGGATTTTTCTGCGGTCTTAGGTCAGTATACGCCTTTGAATTTTTGTCCTGGCACATATGTTGCCAACGCAGTCAATATCACTTCTACAGATACACACTATACCATTGCGACCTCTCCTAATCGTTTATATTGTGGCCAATTCGGGCAAGTCGGTTACTCAAATCCAATGCCATCCACACACACTATTACTGTGACAGGGAATAACGGAGTTTTTAATCTTAGCCAACTTCGAATAGGTGGTGGGACTTGTCCAACTAACAAGGTCTATGGCTATAACAGTAACTCATTAGTGGCTTCGTCGACTAACAATCCTCCAGATCCTTCGAACTTTAGAACAGATATTAATATGTCCGCTTTTAGCGGAATAGCTATCGATAAGTTTGTTATTAAACTCTCTAGTTGTGCTGGTTTATCGGGTATTGTCTCATTTACCGTGCCCGATCCGGATAATACGCCGCCAACAGTAAATTCAGTGAGTTCGAGTGCCACAAATGCTACTTATAAAGTGGGTGATGTTATTGGTATTCGGGTGAACTTTAGTGAGGTTGTAAACGTTATAGGTACTCCACAGTTAACCCTTGAAACTGGCTCCACAGATAGGGTAGTGAATTATTCAAGTGGTACAGGGACAAGTGCACTGCTTTTTAATTATACGGTTCAGGCAGGGGATACCACGTCCGATTTGGATTATGTGGCAACGAATCCCCTGTCGCTCAACGGCGGTTCTATCAAAGATGCTGCGGCCAATAATGCAACACTGATATTACCATCTCCGGGTGCTGCCAACTCTCTAGGGGCCAATAAAAACATCGTCATAGATGGCGTGGTGCCTACTGTTTCCTCGGTCACGTCAAGCACAAGCAGTGGCACTTATAAAGCTGGTGATGTGATTAGTATCCAGGTGAATTTCAGTGAAACAGTTAATGTGACCGGTACGCCACAACTGACGCTGGAAAATGGATCAAGTAATAGGACTGTGAACTATTCGACTGGAACAGGTACTAGTTCGCTCACATTCAGTTACACAGTACAAGCGGGAGATATCTCCAGCGATCTGGATTATGTGGCAACAAATTCCCTTGCACCCAATGGGGGTACAATTAAAGATGCTGCAGGCAACAATGCGACTTTAACTCTTGCATCGCCTGGAGCAGCAAACTCCTTAGGTGCGAATACAGCGATAGTTATTGACGCGGTGACACCTTCGGTGACGAGTATCGCCCCCAGTGGTGGAGCAGTATCAACTGATACCAGTGTGGATTTCACGGTGAACTTCAGTGAGTCGGTGAGCAATATTTCCACCGATGATTTCAGCTTAGTAACAACTGGCGGTGCAACGGGCACAATTGCCAGTGTGTCTGCTAGTACTGGTTCCAGTGTGACAGTGACGGTCAGTGGTATCAGTGGGAATGGCTCGATCAAGCTCAATCTGAACGGTTCAACAAACATTTCAGATGCCGCAGGTAATTCAGGTCCTGCAGCCTATAGCAGCGGTACAACCCACACGGTCGCAATTCCTACTGCACCAAATGCACCTACGATAGGTACGGCTACAGCGGGGGATGGTCAAGCAAACGTGACCTTCACAGCTCCTGGCAGTAATGGTGGTTCGGATATTACCACTTACACCGCAACAGCTAATCCTGGAGGGGCGACAGGAAACTGTGCTGGTCCTGCAGCCTGCACCATTACAGTTGGCTCATTAACTAACGGTACTGCCTATACCTTCACTGTAACTGCGACCAATGCTATTGGAACTGGCTTGGCATCAGGGAGCTCAAATGCAGTAACTCCGAAAGCTGATCAGATCATTACTTTTGCGCAACCTGCCAATTATAACTTTGGTGCTACACCAACGCTGACGGCGACTTCTAATTCTGGACTGACAGTAAGTTTCTCGTCGTCAACCTCAGGCGTTTGTACTATCACTTCCGGTGGCGCGCTTACCTTTGTCACTGCTGGTACTTGTACTATAGATGCCGATCAATCCGGTAACGCTGCGACTAATGCCGCTATGACGGTTACGCGTTCGTTTGCTGTTAATGCGGTAACACCGACGGCACCAACAATCGGTACTGCAACCGCAGGGAATACTCAAGCATCGGTTAGCTTTACCGCTCCTGTAAGTAATGGCGGTGCAGCGGTTACCGGTTATACAGTTACCTCTAATCCCGGTGGTTTTATTGGATCAGGAACCAGCTCGCCAATTGCTGTTACTGGTTTGACAAATGGAGTGTCCTATACATTTACCGTTACCGCGACCAACTCTGTCGGGACAGGTTCTGCTTCCGCGGCGTCCAATTCTGTTACTCCTGTGTCACCTCAGACAATTACTTTTACGAATCCTGGTGCACAGAGTTTTGGTTCTTCGCCAACTTTAGTCGCGACATCCGACTCAGGGTTAACAACGACTTTTACTTCATCAACTACAGGGGTTTGTACTATCACAACGGGCGGAACCCTGACGTTCGTTACGGCTGGTTCTTGTACCATTAACGCTGACCAAGTGGGTAATTCATCCTACTTGCCTGCAACTCAAGTTTCCCAAACCTTTACAGTTAATCCTGCATTGCCTAGTGTTCCTACAAGTGTAACTGCGACGGCTGGGAATGCTCAGGCAAGTGTGGCCTTTACCGCTCCGGTCAATACTGGTGGCACGAGTATTACAGGTTATACAGTAACAGTCAGCCCTGCGGATGTTGCACCAATTAATGGTTCAGGTTCACCGATAGTAGTGTCGGGTTTAACTAACGGGCAGGCTTATACTTTTACTGTCACTGCTAATAACTCAGCAGGAACTGGTCCTGCATCAGCAGCATCCAACTCGATAACCCCCAAAGCGACTCAGATCATTACTTTCAATAACCCCGGTGCGCAGAACTTTGGTTCGTCACCAATGTTTAGTGCGACTTCTGATTCTGGTTTATTACCTACCTTTACTTCATCCACAACTGGTGTTTGTACGATCACAAGCCTTGGTGCTGTGACATTCGTCACTGCGGGAACTTGTACTATTAATGCAGACCAGTCTGGTGACGCCAGTTATTTACCTGCGACCCAAGTTAGTCGTTCCTTTACAGTGAATGCTGTTGTTCCTGGGGCTCCTGTAATTGGCACTGCGACAGCGGGTGATGCTCAAGCCTCTGTGAGTTTTACCGCTCCAGGATTTAGTGGTGGCGCGCCCATTAGTGGATATACCTTAGTCTCGATTCCTGGCGGCATTACTGCATCGGGCGGCTCTTCGCCCATTGTTATCTCTGGATTAACCAACGGTACTTCCTATTCATTTACTGTAGCTGCGACAAATTCGGCTGGTTTAGGTAGTGCCTCATCGGCGAGTAACACGGTAAAACCCAATGGCGCACCAGTTATTAATGGCACACCAACGTTAACCGTTAACCAGGGGGCGCTATATAACTTCGCGCCAGTAGCGACTGACTCCCCTGGAGATAGTCTAACGTTTAGCATTAATCAGACTATTTCATGGTTGACCTTTAATAGCGCAACGGGAGCTTTATCTGGCACGCCTTCTAATCAAGATGTGGGTGTGATTAATGGTATTGTGATCAGCGTGTCAGATGGTTCGCTGTCCGCGAGTCTTCCTCCCTTTAATTTGAGTGTAATTAACGTCAACGACGCACCGACCATCAGTTCAAGCGCACTCACCAGTGCGACTCAGGATGCGGCCTACAGCTACACCCTAGTGGCGACGGACAGCGATGTGGGCGACAGTCTGACCTTAAGCGCCGTGACTTTGCCAAGCTGGCTGAGCTTTAATGCGGCGACGGGCGCGCTGAGTGGTACGCCAAGTAATGCTAACGTGGGCAGTCATGCGGTATTGCTTCGCGCCACGGATGTGGATGGCTTAACCGCAGACCAGAGCTTTACGATAGTGGTGGCGAACGTCAACGATGTGCCGACCATCAGTTCAACCGCGTTGACCAGTGCAACCCAAGATGCGGCCTATAGCTACACCTTGGTGGCGACAGACAGCGATGTAGGCGACAGTCTCACGTTAAGCGCCGTGACACTGCCAAGCTGGCTGAGCTTCAATGCGGCTACGGGCGTGCTGAGTGGTACCCCAACTAACGCTAACGTGGGTAGCTATGCGGTATTGCTTCGCGCCACGGATGTGGATGGCTTAACCGCAGACCAGAGCTTTACGATAGTGGTGGCGAACGTCAACGATGTGCCGACCATCAGTTCAACCGCGTTGA
>NZ_JAMDJO010000008.1:0-142809 GCF_023475885.1 Shewanella sp. 10B | reverse complement strand
ACTGAATAGTTTAACGGTTATTTATTGGTATCCCAAAACCACCGCCTCTGGCGGTGGTGATTGTCCGGCTATAGCCTGAATAACGTCCATGTTAAAAGAGATTTTATTATTAACCACAAATAAGAGAAAACATGGGCGATAACAGACGTTCATCTGATGTTTACTGGCGTTGTAAATATCATCTCGTTTGGACGCCTAAGAACAGATTCAACATTCTAAAAGGTAAACTTGTAAAAGAGCTATACAGGTTGATTTATATTCTATGCAATATGAAACGTTGTGAGCTCTTAGAATTAAATTATCCAGATAGATCGCGTGCATCTAGTTGTGATAATATTCAAAAAGTTGTAAGTATCCACATTAATGGGGTATTGAAGGGCGGAGTTTTTAACGAATTCCCTCATGTTCGCAAAAAAATATGGGGAAATATCTTTTGCGCGAGGGCTTATTTTGTTGATACGGTAGGTGTAAATGAGGAAATCATAGACGCTATGTTTGCCATCAAGATAAGCAAGATCCAGAGCATGAGGCTCAATTGTCGCTACCGATGAAGTTGCTGAAAGGAAATAGCCCTTTGATGGCTGCTTAATCTCTACTTTTAACTACGGTTAAAAATCGGAGGATTACCCTTTCAGAGGAAAATCAAAGTTGACTTCTAAGAAAGTGGATTCTTTACTTCAATAAATGGGTATTAATTTTTTCAATAAACTCAATAGCAATTATATTTTTGGGATCCGCTATTAAAGCTTGTGAAAAAGCAAACCTAGCTGATTCTATTTGTTCTAAATCTAACATGAAAGTGCCAAGCTTTAACCAAATTGGTACATCTGAAGGATACTCCTCTAAATAATCTAAATACACATTTAAAGACTCTTTTAGTCTTCCTTCAACCTGTAATAGATGAGCATATTGCGGCATAAATTCTTTTGAGATTTTTAGTGTTTCAACTAGATATCTCTCAGCGATAGGTAAGTTTGAGTTTTTAAGTGCAAGCTTTATAGTGAGCTTAAGCTCATATTCTGTACATTGATTGATAGGGATTTCTAAAATTTTATTTAATGCTAAGTTGAATTTATTTTCCAGCTCTAAAGCTTTAGCTTCTATATAAGTGGATAATTTTCTGATTTCTTTATTTTTGTTTTTAACAGGATTTAAGCATGATAATAAATAATATAGACCTGAGATGTCCTTGTTTTCAATAAAATATGATGCCTTTCTGAATATGCTTTCAAGTTTATTAGAATTTTTTATTTTGTTCTCATAATTTAAATTTTTTTTATTGACTTGGTTTTTGTAATCGTTTTTTAGTAATTCTATTAATTTCATCTCACTCTTGGTAAGTTTGATTTCTTTATTAGAGACATTCTTTAACCATATAAGAACCCGACCAGGTTGATTGTCATTTTTCCATTGTGGAAAGAGCCTGGATAATTCAGCCCCCTCAGATTCAATCATTCTAGATTTAAGCCTTTCCAAAGAGTCAGATGACAATTTAATTAATGCGTTAATCGATTCTTTTAATGCTGAGAAATAAATTCTATGCATTGAGTTCACTGTATTCTGATCCCAGTCATCACTATCCTGTAATGATAAGGATTTTGAGATTTCATATAATCCATAGTTTTTTGCTAAACTAATCAGTTCTGGGAATTTAAATTGAATATTTTTTTCGATTTTACTTATTTCTCTTGAATGAAGCATGAGTTCTTTGTGGGAGATTTCAGTGCGGTCCATTTTTTTTACTAATTCTATAGCGCTATTGATCTTTTCAAGTAATGTGGAGAGCTTATTTAATGAATTTTGCACATTATTTATTGTTTTTGAAATAACATCCATCCGGTTTTCAGATAGATGTATATTGCTTATGATATTGGAAATATTATTTGTATCTTTAAGGATAATGTTTTCTATTGGGCAGTATCGTACGCCGTTTATTTTTGCAGCGTTTATAGATAAATTTACAAAATCGACATCATTATATAATGCAACCTCACTCTGAAGCGCATCAAGTGCATATAGAAGCTGTATTGGAGTTTCAGCTTTCAAGCCCCCATTTGTCTCGACCCATTCACCAATTTGACCCAGATTGGGACCAAGGTTTGCTTCAAGAGTTCCTTTTACATGCGTATATCCAGATTGCGAATAGCAAAAATCAACGCCAGATAATAATATCTGCGTGCATCCCATTTCTAATGCAATTCTAATCGAACTATTGCTCACGGTTGGGCCAATTGTTGGAATATTACCCTCTTCTTCCCATGGGTACTTATTGCCCAAATACATACATTTACCTTGCCATTGGTTAACAATTCTTGGGCAAGCGTGATAAGAAAAAATCAAGATGAATTTATCAAAATGTTTCATTAATTCACTATTAACATCAAAGCTAATATCTTGAGGGTCAACAGTGATTACAAAATCAGGTATAATATCATTTAAAATTAGTTTATCAGCAATGCGTGATACTGCTAAAATTACCAAGTTAGCTCTATTTATCTTAATCCAGTCAATATGTTCATCCATTGACGGACCACCACCAATAATTATTGCCGTTCTATTTGGGAGGATTGATTTCAAGATTTTTGCAGGGTGTATCATTTCACTAATATTTTCAAATTGAGCCTTTGTAAATATTTGTTGTGAAAAACTTATTTGATGTTCACTGATTATTGATTCTATTATTTTCTTTACTTTATTATAAAGGTGTGTGTAATTTTCTATATGTTCATGAGATACTGCGATAGAAGGGTGTAGAGTACATTTGTTTTTTAAGAAATAAATGTCAAAACTATCTTTCTTGAAATACTTAATAAAGTTATTTTCATTGCAAATGGTGATTGTTTTTTTATATTTATTAGGTATTTCTATTGATAGGATATTTAATACTTCATGAAGTTCTATGAAAATAAATTTACTTCCCTTTGGTATCGATTTTTCCATTATGTATTTAATAAGTAATCCGGAGTCAGAGCCGATAATGATATTTAGGTTATCATTAATCTCAAATTCTTCTTTAAATTTTTTGTTATATAAAGTTCTTGAGTCAATAACTTCAAAGCTCTTACGGTTAACGCTGGCTAAATAATATTCTCCAAATCTACTGGTGGTTAATTTAGGTGATATGATAAGGTCGCTATTTTTAGTGTCAGTATTTTTTTCTTTGTTTAAAATCATATTTTCACCTTAAGTTTAAATAAATTTACTGAATTTAGTTCTTAAATGTAAAAAGTTATTTTATTAACATAGACAACTCGTACTCAATGTCATCCGCAAGACTTAGCCAATCATGCCTTTCCATTGCAGTAAGCATAGAATATTGTAAAATTTCAAATTCTTCTTTCATCATATAAAATTGTTTTTTTTCTATTTCATCGATGCAAAGCTTAAAATGATCTAAACCTTCAGCCTCTCTAGCAAGACGGAACTGATGAGCGGTGAAAATCAATAGCTGGATTAATTCAGTTTTTTCTTGATTATCCATCAGGAACACTCCTTGAAATGAGTGCCTTGGATATATGCACCATCTAAACTAGATTGATAGAATTTAACACTAGGCTTAGTTTTTATATAACTTTCTAAACTGCGTAAGTATCCTCTGAAATTTAGGTCTGTTGGTACACGTTTTCCATAGCCATTAATGACCCAATGCTTAGCATTTTTCGAAGTCGGTCCGAGTTGCCCATCTTCCCAGTATGCATGTGTCTTGTTGTTGGGGTAGCTGAAATCACAACCAAAAAGTGTAATGTCACGAATATCTAAAGACACTGCAAGATCTATAGCAGGATGAATAACACTTCCATTAGTATATAATCTAATTTTGGGGTTTTTAAAGTTAAAATTGTCATAAATACCTCCCTTAGAGTAAGCATTAAATCTTGGACCTGGCCATGAACGAATAACACTTGGAGATGTTGTAGGAAAATAAACTAATTTAATGTTATCTGGGATGTAAGTTGGAAAATGCTCATTGGTTATATTCTTATCTATACTAATTACAATATCGGGGAATATATTTTGACTTTCTAATGCTTTAAATGCTGTGTCAACTGATATTATTAATGGTTTTTCGCTTTCATTTTTTAACTGCCATTTCTTTAGGTAATTGTATTTTTTTTCAAGAGATGGACCAGATCCTATTATAAATGCTGATTTTTTATTGTATTTTGACTTTAGAAGTTCAGCGCTAGGATCTGTTCTTAAAAATATACTATTTTCTTCAAAGCGAATCTGTAACTTGGGGTAGTCTATTTGATGTTTTTTATTCGAAAATTCGATGCACTTTTCGAAAATTAATAAATCGCGTAATGTTGCATTTTCATCACTGACAAGTGAGAGATCAGGTGTAATCGCGATATTTGGAAAATTAACTGTTTGGCTAAGGTTTTCGAGCAATTCTACTTGTGGATGACTCAGCCATTCACTCTGATCTGTGTAGCTAATCAGTAGTGCAAAGACAGCAAGATTGAGAATGCATACATTGATTGTTTGATATTGCGGATTATCGATTAATAAACTTGGAACATCACCCATACCTACACCGTAGACAGTTACTTGGGTCGCATCGAGGGGCAGTGTACTGATAAAGAGTTGGGCCTCAGCAATACGATCGTGACGGCTACTTAATTGGATGCCATTTACACTTATGGTTTGATTGCGTCCAGTAACTAGGAAGGCATCCAGGTGTTCTATCGATTGACTTTGTAGGGCTGCAGCCACAATTGGCCAGCGTTTAGTAATGATACTCAAATTAGTGGCAAATAGTTCAGTCATCCGTTTCCTCGGAAGCTTTGGTCAATTGATATCACCGACATCACTATCTGGTCTCTCCACAGGAGACAGTTAGCGACGTTAATGGAAATTAACCAAATTTATTAAATCAATATAAAACATAATGTTACGAAAGTTTTTGCGATTTTGACATTAACCAAAATTACTGTATTTTAGTCTAAATTAATGCCTGTGGTGGCACATAGGCGGCACAGGATTTAGGGCTAAGTGACTATGGCTATTGAAACAACCTTCACAAAACGTGCTTTCGAACAGCTCGAAATCGGTCAAAAACGCTTCAGAATCGCCGATTTCGGCCATCGAGACTCGATTAATGGCTTAATCTTAGATGTTTTTCCATCGGGAAAAAAGGTTTTTCGCTTTCGCCGCAAGCAGTTAGGTAAAGACGTCACAGTGACGATCGGGGAGTTCCCGCATTTAACCATAGAGAACGCTCGCAAGCAGGCCAAATATATCGCCGTAGACTTGGCCGAAGGTATCAATCCCAACGAAGCAAAGCGCCTTGCAAAACAAGAGGCTGAGCTTAAAGAAGCCCTCTCGATGACGGTTCAACAACTGTTTGAATCCTTCGAAGCCGAGTTTATGGTCAAAATTAAAACGGGTGAGCGGCGACTCAATTCCCTTAAGGATATTCAATCTACATGGAAGAACCATATTCAGCCGCGCATTGCTCACTTACCTGTTGAGAGTATCACCACTGTCGAAGCCGAAAACCTACTTAAACTGATTATCACTAAAAACTCTGCTGCTGTGCGTAACAAATGCCTGACCTTGCTCAAATCGATGTTTAACGAGCAAGCCATTAATCCTTTTGGCCGCATCAAAAAATTGGCGGCGGTGAAGCGTGAGCGGATTTTGAATCAGCATGAGGTGAGGGCATTACTCGAGTCATTAGAATTTGAAGCGCCGCTTTACCGTGATGTAGTCATGTTATTGCTGTTAACAGGGCAGCGTAAAAGCTGTGTGTTTAGCATGGAGTGGCGCGAGATAGATCACCAGCGCGGGGTGTGGATTATCCCGACCAGTAAGATTAAATCGAAAAAGCCCCATGCGGTGCCATTAACCAAAGAGGTGATGGCGATTCTTGAACGCCGAAGCCATGAAGCCGCTCACGGCGTTAAATATGTATTCCCTGCCGAACGTAGTCATTCAGGCCACATCACCGAAAATGCGGGTAAGGGCAGTTTTTGGTATCGCATTACCGAGCGTGCAGGGCTTAGGAGTCCTGAAAAGTCAGCAACAGCGAAAGAGGATAACGTCACTATCCATGACCTACGGCGAACCATCGCCAGTTGGAGTGTGATGCGTGGCGGCAATATCCAGACGACTAGTAAGCTGTTGGGGCATAGCGATATTAGTATCACTGCTAGTACCTATGCTCATTTAGACATTGAAAATGTCAGGGCAGAGTTGGGGATCACCACAGCGCATTTGCTGGGGACTTATGTTAAAGAGTCGAGGGTTGATAAGCTGGTGAGAGAGATTGAACAGCTCTCGAGTGAAGAGTTACAAGAATTGAAGGACAATACTAGAGAACTCTTTCATTCTATTTAATTTTCGGATTGAAAGGTTTCAATCTTTTGTCTTTTAACTCTGTTGGCAAATCTTGCTGATTTCCAGAGCAGAGTGCTTTTGTAAATGAGTTGTGGTAATCAGGTAAGGCTTTTTGTTTTTCACGGTTAAAGTATTTGACACCTTCTGTTTTTAACTTGTAGACCCCATCTGAAATGCACTCTAATCTTCCATTATCGATATGAGTTTGAAGGTTCGGGGTTGTCTTCCATAATCTAAACGCTTTTTCGGTATTAATTTTTCCAGTTTGCAACTCAATTAAAGCGATAAAGTATGCTCTCAATAATTTCTTTTCTTTTAGTGAATTAGGGGGGGTGTACAAAACGAATCTACATTCATTACAGGCAGTGTTTAAGTTCGTATTTGTTTTTTCAACTTCAATGGTTAGTGCTAAGTCTATAAAGTCGCTGTTAATTTCGATGGCCATATCAGAAAGTTCATTGAATACTTTTAGTGCATCTAACAATATGTCTTTATCATCAGATATTTGTATTATTTCTAATAGATTTGATTTAGAGTTTGTAGATACATTGCTTGAGCCAACAATTAGAATTTTACCAAAGTGAAACATTTTTCCGTGAAAATTATTTAGAGACTTCAAAATTACATCTTTTTTAAATAATTCTCTTAATGCGATTGCACAAGTTTTTCCTGAGGCTATACTCTCATGAGATGCATCAACTATCAGTTGATCTCCTTTGTTGAAATTTAATAAAGTTATATCTGTAAGATATGAAACAGCTACTCTTTTAATTTTAGATTGTTGAGATTCTGCAATTATAGTATCCCAGACTTTTCCATGTATTATTTTCATTTCAATTCCTTTTTTGTGAAAAATTCAGTTTATTGCATTGCTCTAAGAATGTTGAATTTTGATTATTTCTTAAAATCCAGCATGTATCCAGAACGTATCTTACTAGCCTTTATGAATAAGCATAGTCAGCATTATGCATTAGAACTATGAAAATTTTCTGATTCAATCTGCCGTAGGGAAAGATTTAAGCAATAACCTGTATTAAAGCCAGTAGCTATCACCACTTGGATATCGAGCAGGTAAGGAGATAGCTTGAAAGCGTCACTATGGTTTTACTGGATTTTGGAGTTGAGATTGCTCAAAGAGAGAGCGAAAGTAAGGGACTGCTTGTTAGCTAGATTGGAGAACTCTCACCAGATGAAAGGCGAGAGTTGGTAAGATGCTGATAAGTTAATCAGAAATTTATTGGAGGTAGTCACCGCTGTCATACTGGGATATTCTAGAAAGAACACATTTCAAAGTGTCTAGATTTAATTCTTCGTAGTTACTTTCTTTCCATTGTTGGTGTAATATCATTAGCTCATTATGAGCAGCATTTTTATTTATCTTTCCAGCATTTCTACCACTTTTATCGACAGGGCAGAAGTAAAAGTCAGCACTAAATACTTTTACTTTTATATTATTTCCTGAGGTGGTTTTTGTTAGTAGGGTAAATGAATTGTCAGTTTTGTTAATTATCTGAATTTCGTCAAAAACAAAATCAATAATCTCCATGGCTGTTTCAGAGTTAGCAATTAGTTTGCTTTTTTTCCATTTCTTTTCTTTGAGGTAGGTAACAAATTTACTTAACTCTATAGTGGCGCCTATTTTTTTATAGTAAATTAGTACACCCGCTTGAGTGTCTCTTTTTATATACCTTGTTAAAAGTTGTAAAAAGCCCTCAAAGATTGCGTAGTCAGAATTACCAATTTTTGCTTCGGCAATCCATTTATAATCACCATTTTTCACCGTTATATCTACAGCGCCATTTGTTTTAGTTTGTTCTGAAGCATCATATCCAAGAGTAATCAGAGCGCCAACAATTTCATTTGTGATATCATCTTCCATCGAATAAAAGTGTTTATCTGACGAATTCTCCATCAGAGTTATTTTTTTAGCGATATCTTCTTCTAATAAGCTCACAAAATCTGACTCTGATGGCGGCCTACATCGTATTTCGGCTTTTACTAGTCGATCATGTTGTTGTGCTGTTAATCCTGATATTGTTAAGTTCAATCGGTGACCTATCAATAATCTATAGTTTTAGTTAAGAGTTTAAGGTGCAATAAAAGCTCAGTTTTTCAATTTCAAAATCCGTTATTTCTATGCCACTTTCCATATTTATTGGTGGAACTCCATTTGTTATGGTATTTATATAAGACTCTCTTGATATATGTAACTCGTCATCGGCTGTAAGATATATGTATTCGATTTCTAGCACGGTTGAGAAAAACTCAACTATATCAATTACTTCGTCTATGTTTGTGGCGTTCGATATCTTTTGGATTTTAGCTATATTGTAATATGATTCATCAAGATTATTCTCAATATAAGTCAAAAACCTACGAAAGTTCTCGACCTTGTTAAGGTCGTATTTACTCTGAAGAAGTCTTTCTAAACGGTTCCTAACTTTATTTAGCTCGTGCGATAAGGTCATCAATAAGCCTATTTAATCTCAGAAGAGATTTTGGAAATTTTATTTCAACAGTTTTGCAGAATTCTGCGTCCCAATGATGCTTGTGTGGCTCGACAGACAACTCTAGTTCGCATCTTTTTTCATTTTCATGCTGCCATCGAATTTTTACAGCCCTACACTTGTAAATGTGATTTTTACCGCTGTCGTCTGTGACTGACTGTGTTCTCGCGCAGTAATTTCGATTTCTTTTGTTGGATAAAATGGCGTCACTACTAACTTCACTAGTAGTCATTGTGGCTGATGCGACTCTACCTGCAGTTTTATCTGCATAATATGACTCAATAGATTTGAAAAAGTCTAATTGTTGTACGGTACTCAAACTTACTGAGTGTGAACCTGTGAGGTTTAAAAACTCTGTCCATACCTGTCTGAAGCAATCATCACGATCATTTTTATTGATTTTGTTAGATACTCTAACTTCAATTCTGTTCTTGCCTTTAGGTATAAAGACATTGTTAAAATATTGCTTCTTTTCTCTCGACAGTGTTTGAGATTTTTTATCAAAGCTAGCTGTTGTATATACATATGAGAAAATAAATGCCGTACCAGCATCTAACATTTTGATGGCAACTAATGATGCTCCGTCTGTAATGCTTGCGCTTGAGTCTAATTTTCCAGGATACAAAGAAGCTAACGTTGTGTTGAAATCTGTGTTCTTAACATTATTGGGAATGTTGTTAATCGCAGTTATTGAGCTTACATCTGCACTATAGATCCTATATGAGTGATCTGATGCAATGATAACTTCATCAATTAGTTTTTCGAGGTTTGCCATTGTTACATTTGGTCGAATTGAACTTGGTTTCTGAATATCTTCAGATATTTGGGCTGTTGTTCTCGGCCAATCAGTCGATACCTTGAACCCTAACTCTTTTGATATAAAGCTGAAGTAGTGCAGTTCTTCAGTAGCTTCAAGACCACGAAGTAACTTCTCCAGCGGGTTGCTAGGGGTTAATAGAGTAGGGTTCTTAGGTAGATTCATTTTGTCTCAAGTAATTAGAATGTTAACTTCTTTATCCTACTCTTTTATAAATGCTTATTCAATTAGAGTGAGGTCTTATTATTCTCTTGGGAGACCTACTTATGGTGATTGAACTCCAGATGTACAGTTATTGACAGAACTCCAAGTGAGAGCAAAAAGCGTTTTTCTGAACCTGAGACTTAGTTGCCAGTGTCCATGTGTGTACGCGGGTGATGATCTCAACGCCGAAGGACACAATCCCTTTAAGCTGAGTTAGTGCGGCATCGCCATAGCGATTGGTTTTGAGTGGCTGATAGTGTTCAGGGGCAATTTCGGGATTGGTTTCTGCAATTCCTGCATCTAATCCCGAAAGTCCTGCAAAAGTTCCTGAAGTAATTTCCCGCATTCGATTGGCTGATTCCCGCACGCAATTGATTCTCGGAATTTTCGGGATGATTTCCGTATTCTTTCTGGCTATTCCCGCATTCCTGCAATGCGTTTCGGGATTGTTCTTGGATTAATGCGGCAATTGGCTTGCTTTGTGTGTTAGTTGCTCCACTGCTGAAGGTACTGGCTTGAAGCGCGCTGGTTTGGATTTTATATAGCGGACGAATGGTTTGCTCGACACGTTTACAAAACACGCCGCCCATAAGCTGAGTGTATAAAGCCCAGTTGCTGCTGTCGGCTGCTTGGCGAATGGCCTCTATCCAATCAAGTGACGGATCTTTAATTGCGTCTAGGCGTCTTAACTCGCGCCAAGGGGTAACGCCAACGCCACCAATTTGTTGAAACTGCCGTATGCCCCAACATGACGCCCATACTTTTATCCTGATTGCTGAGCTTGTTGCATCTTTGCCGTAGCTATCGTATTCGATGCCTTCTCCGTCAATATTCTTGTAGATGTATTTCATTATGTAGCCAGTGGCAGAACCTTTGGCTGAGTCAATATATTCCACCTTAAAGCGGCGCTCTTTTGCGCCTTGCTCGCCACCATCTTCTTCTAAGCAATAGTGTGTGAAGGTATCGACTAAGGTTTGCTGTTGCTCGGTAGGGACGAATAACAGTAAATGCCAGTGCGGGGTGCCGTCATGGTGTGGCTCTGCCACACGAAAGCCAAATGGGGTGACTTGTTCACGGGCAAGGTCGGCACGAATGCGGGCAAAGGTGCGGTTAAGGTATTCTTGGGCATCGAGTGGGGTTGCACCATTCCAATTGGGATTTTCATCGCCCGTTCTGGCAAAACAGCGATGGTATTTAGACGGTGTAGTCATGGTTAAGAATAGGGCGCTATAGCCCATTTCTTTGGCGTAATCTTCAAAGCCACGGATGCGAACCATCAACTCGGCCTTGCGAATAGCAGGGTTAGAGACATTGAGCTTGGATAATTCGCCAAGACTTGCACTATAGCCGTGTTCGTTGGTGGCTATGGTGTTTTCTAAAAGCTGTTGATTGCTCTGCCATTGGGTTTGAAAATTGCTGACGGTAATGTTACTGGCATAAATGCCTTTTTGTTTACTGACCAGATTGAGTTCCCGTGAAATGGTTTCAATTTGCAGATTGCGTTGTTTTCTTAATTTCCGCTTCCACCAAATTTCATCACCAGCGCGGGCGAGTGCGCCATAGACTTGGGCAAGCTCAATCTCATCAAGTGTGTCCAACTTAAGATGGTTGATAATTGTCTCGCTCAGTTTTGGCGGCTTAATGCTATAGCACGCCATGTAATGTAATAGCGTGTTGTAGATAGTGAGTAATCCCTTACCTTCTGCTTGCGCTGTGATCTGTATACAGCGGCGGGCGTGTTGCTTTGCCTTTGCGCTTATATCTTGCTGCTCAATATTCACATGGTAGAAATGTTTGTCCTTGCCCATAACGGCGGCAATGCGTTTAGTCAGGTGTAACACGCTTAGATTGGCCTCACGGCGGTTTGGCTTCTTACGATATTGCCGCATAATCGCTATACGATGAGGCGAGGGCAGACCATAGAGCTTATTATCAAGCCATTGCTTATCGTGTTCATGGACATTAAGCATGTACTTTTACCTCGCAGTTAGTCAGTAATTGCTTACCTCGCTCGTTAAGCGTGAACTTTTGCCAACGAATGCCCATCTCAAATATTGTGCTTTCTGTGAGTAGTCCTTCACGCTTTAATCTAAAGAGGGTGCGTTTTTGAAAATGGCCGTTAAAGGTTTCAATACCGTCAACTTTGCCAAAGTCGCTGCAAATTTCTGAGCACAGGAAAAGGCTATTTCCCTGTAAGAGCCATTGGGCAAACTCCTGTTGTTCATCGGTGAGCTTGGGCATGGGGATAGAAGAGGAGGTCATCATTATTTAACCTCCCCGTTATGTAACGGAACTGTTTGCTTTTGGTCAGTGGCTTTTAAGGTGTACCCGTTAACAGAGTCAGTGCTTGTTAACGGGTACACCTTTTCGATTTCGGTCTCTGTACCCGTTAACGGGTACTTGGACTCGTTATATAACCTAATGGTTTCTAGGCATTGTTGAAGTGTGTGGTCGATCACCGCTAATTGAATGATGACGTAAAATAGGAAACCGAATTTAAAGAGTGTGATCATAAACCCTCCCGTTAATGAAGGATTCAACATCACTTTGGCGATACTTAACGCTGCGGCCAACTTTAACGAAGCGCAATGGGTAGCGGCCAGTACAGCGCCAAACGGATAGGGTGCCGATGGTGACGCCGAGAAATTCGGCGACCTCGGTCGGGCTAAGTAATAGATCGTTCATAGTAACTCCTGATTAAAGTAGATTTGTCAGGAGTTAGGTTAAGTCGATGGGGTTAGTGTGTATTCACGTGACAGGGTGTGAAAGTACTGTGACAGGGTGTGACAGTACCGTCACACCCTGTCACGGTAATACTTAAGGCTTACTAAGCCAGTCATATTTGTGACCAGTTGCAATAAGGTTTTGCTTAAGGCGGCTTTTTATTTCATCACAGGCTCTGAAATAAACGGATTTGATATCGTTGTCATAAGCATTTTGAGTAAACCCTCTATCTTTTGCTTTACCGTACCATTCATGACCTAGGTCAAACTCACCAGTTGATAGATAAATCGCTCCAAGCAAGGTGCATGGCATGAAATTTAAAGGTGTCACTTTATGTGCTTCATGCCCAAGTTCTATTCCTCTGGTGAAGTCTTCTTGATCTCTACAGACCCCGCCAAAGGTCGTCAATAGAGCTGATTTCAGCTTTTTGTCTTTCCCTGAATGGGCAAATGGATACTGTTCATTTAGTGTCTTTCGGATTTTCTTTAGTTCGCCACCTTTTCTGTAGGCTGCACTTGCATTGACCAGCTCCCAAGGCATGTTTTTCTGTTTCCAGTTTTGATAATGCTGGTGAGCTAATTGAATATGATTTTTTTGCTCAATAAGTTCATTGTAAAAGCCTACGTCAGAAAGCCATGCCATTTCTTCTTGGGTGATTGGCTTTTTGCGAAGTTGGCTCAGAAGCTTGTCGACTCGCGAGTTTTTCTTTACGCCGTGAATTTCGAAATCATCAAAATCAATGTGACTTGCTTGATATGCTTGTTCCGCTGCTAGCTGTTTTTTCAGGAGTTCATCTGCTTGAGCTTTTTTCTCGGCTAACTCTTTAGTTTGTTTTTCTTGGACTGCTTGTTGTCTTCTAATTTCAATATTGTCGAGAACGGTTTTATATTGCCCAAATAGTAGTTTTGCAACCGCTTGATTTGACCTTGCTGATAGCTCACTTCCTCTAGTAAAGATTGAGGTCAAAATTTCAATTTTTAGCTTAATGAAATTATTGAAAATAGAATCAATTTTATCAGATGGACTGGTTTTTGACCGAGCTTCTATGTACAACTTATGAGCGCCATCGCCCAATGCAATCGAGAGCATCTCCATATCGGATTCACAAATGTTGCTTTCATCCTCGGTAAAAAATTCAATCAACAGGTCAGCGTATGCGCTAAAAATTGGATACTGTCCTGTGGAGAATAGCGCAGTAACTAAAGAAGTTTTATGGTTAATCATTGGACAAATCCATTTAAATTATTTATTAGTTTGTTGTGAACTAAGCCAACTATTAATTGTTCTAGTTGCTTGATATGGAGATGAAAATGAGTAGCCAACGCTTTTTGCGAAATCAAGGACTTGTTCTGTAATCATCTGTGCGGCTTGGTGAGGATTATCGTAATTTCGTTGATTATAAAGTTGGATGGCGTAGGCCACGACTTTATCTCTAGTGCCATGACGCTTATTTCTTCCTGAACTTCCAGATTTAGAAGCTTTGTCGAATAATTCTTTATGCTTGGTTATGTCAGCTTGAAGTGTCAGATAGCTTTCGTTTTCAATGACCAATACGTGCTCTGCAAAAAGGCGACTTAGTAGATTGGCTGCTTTGGTCATTCCAGCCATGTGGCACGCCATCATCGCTTGCATAAACTCAGCTATGGCCTCTGGTTGGCTGTTGAGTAAGTTTATTAATACAGTTTCATCTTCATCACTCGTGTCCGATGAAAGCGGAAAATCGGCATTTGCGAACCTTCGTACATAATTCATATCGATCTGAGATTCATTGCTCGATGATGAAGATAGCATTTCAATAAATAGCTCCACCATTTTCTGCTGTTCTTCACTAAGGATTTTCTGACTGTCTGGAATTTTTGCCAGCTCTTTTGCGACCGTATCTTCAGTTGTGCCTTTGGGGAGTTTGCTGGATAGTTCAGAGGGTGAAGTTATGGCGCGAAATACTTCATGCATATCTTCAAACATTTTGTCTTTATCTGGAGAGTCAGGGAGAGCGATGAGGACTTTCAAAAATTCGGGTGGTTCGGAAATTGAATATTGCTCGATGATCCCTTCGAGTGTTTGAGTGAACTTTTCTTGCGATGAAGTTTCCGTCATAAAGCTATTTTCCCTGTTCGTTAACTCATAGGGAAAAGTATTAGAAATAGGGTTAATTGTCCATAACTGAAATGAACAGGGCAAAAGGGGGATTTTTGAAAATGTTACGAAAAAAAATTCTAAAAAACGTCATTCCTATGGCGGCACATAGGCGGCACAGGATTTTTCGATTTTCGTAAATTATTGAATTTTATAGATAAAAAGTGACTTATGGTCTCTCCACAGGGACTCGAACCCCGATCGGCCGCTTAGGAGGCGGCTGCTCTATCCTGTTGAGCTATGAAGAGACGCCTGTGATTATACTGGTTTTATCTTTGATTAAAAGGCTTATGATTTAGTTGCTTAAATCTTAAGCGCGATGTCGTTTATCTGTACATTGTAAGCCGCATTTTGGTCAACGAGGACTGCCGTTGCACTTTCTTCGCTGACTTGTTCAATTTTTACCGTTGCTCGGCTCTTGGTGGCGACGGCACGCATTTCGTTGAGTCTATCGGGTAAGTTTTGTTGTAACACGACCTGGAATTTATCGCCAACTCGAATGCCGTGTTTGCGACCTAAGTTGAGGATAATCCTGTCACCTTGACGGCTGACGACTTGCCCTAGCAGTGGCCTGCAATTGAGCGTGTTGTCTATATCTCGAGTTGCTTCTTGCATGATTTGGCTGATATTTCTGCCATAGGATGAACGCCAAAATCGGTCGCTATTAGGGGCTATGATGGCCTGTTCTTCAAACTCCCACGGGGCAGAGGTACTGTAGGTTTTGCTCCACACTTCCTCACCGCTAATGCCGTGATAGAGACTGAGTTTAAATTGAAATTGTCTGAGTGGCGCTTCATCCCACCATCCCATAAAGGTAGATTGCACAGGCTCAGTCGATATATCGATGATTTGTGGCAATAAAATATATTGGCTATCGGTGATTTCACTTAACCAACTGGGGAGTCGATAGCCGCGGATATCGACAAGTTCCTGTGCGATATCAAGCCGTTCTTTGGCATGGATATGGCTAAAACCAGTGGATGAGTAGCCATCGATGCTATTACCCAGTTTCTCGGAGATGACTTCTTCAAATCCAGAGAGTTGTCCGTAGCGTAACTGTGCACGGTCTTTTATTTGCGCTTGGGGGATTAAGATGGCGGCTTTTAACTGCCCAGCAGGGCATTGCTGGGTGGGGTCATCATTAAGATCGAGCCTGAGGGAAACATAAATTTTGCTGCCTTCAATACGCTCGCTCACTAATTGGATGCTAATCGCCTGGGCATAACGATTAATCGCAAAGCTGTTTTGCGTCAGATTGCCGTTAGTCGTTTGCTGCTCACTGCTGATTTGGATACCCGTACTGAGCGTGGCATAACTCACTGCTTGATTGATGGCTTCTTCACGCGCTTGGGCGATGTTGCCATTAGTGATCACCGCTTCGCCGCTGGCCTCGACCCATTCGGCGTTTGCCTGTGCAGCAAATAGCAGTAGGCTGCTGATTATGAGCAAGTTCTTTCTTAGTATGTTCATCAATAAGCCCTTAACTAAATTTGCTGGGATGAGTCAGTTTACTGGCAGTGCTTTATGGCTCTAAGCAAATTTTATGCCTGATTTATCGAGGTATAGGGATAAAGTTATCAATGGATTTGTCGATAATCTGGGGAGTTCATTAAGCGCAATATTTTGACTTGGTCTAATACTTGCTTGCTTTATGGCAAAGATTGCGGCTCCCACTGGGCCACATTGATATTGATGACGAGGTTACTCTTATGCTGAAGCGTGCATTCATTCCGCTGGCACTGTTAGTGCTGGTTGGGTGTGCGACTAAACCCGTGGCACCGCCCAAACCTAGCTTAGCTGACGGCAATGGTTTGCCGCCTACGGCGACGATTAATCATCTCGCGCAGCGAATTGTGACTGAGTTAGTCAAGCAGAATGATGCACTGCGTCCCGACCAGCCTATCGTTGTTGCCACGCCTGTGTTAGTTGGGAATTTGAGTAGCACCAATGCACTGGCGCAGCAGCTGCAGCAAGGGCTGATGACGTCTTTGCATAGCTTTATGTTCAATGTGGTGGATTTGAATTTAGGTGATGGGCTGAGAGTGACGGCTGATGGCGATTTTATTTTGACGCGCGATTGGCAAAAGCTTTCGACCAATTTACCCGTTGACCATATCGTCGTATCGACCATGAGCCCGACAACCAATGGCATGGCAATCAATACTCGGATTGTCACTCTAAGTAACAATCGTGTGGTATCGGCATCGCAGACTTTTGTGACTCAAAAAGAATTGAGTAATTACATGCAGCCCTCCGAGCAAGTTATCTCTCAGGATGGGATTTTATATCGCCAGTCGAGCCCTGGTATGAATGAGGTTCGGGTACTAGGAGATGGAAAATGAAACGCTACTTACTAATTGTTGCGGCGCTCCTTCTTACTGGGTGTGCAACTAAAGATAGATATGTTCAGTGGGAAGATGTGCCCCCAAGTAGTTTTCCTAAACTGACGGCAATAGGTTACGCCCCGCTAGCGACTCAACCGGCCAAAGAGCAGTCCCAACGAGTTTTAATGGCGATGCAGGCGTCAAAAATCGTGGCCTACCGTGAACTGGCTGAACAAGTGTATGGACAGAAGATCACCGCCAACAGTAGTGTCAGTGATTGGATGCTGACAGATGATAATGTTAAAGCGTCTGTGACTGGGGTGATCCGCGGCGCGAAAGTGGTAAAAAGCTATCCGGCAGGGGACCACTATGTGACTGAGTTAGAACTTGATTTTGCCAAGGTATGGCAGATTTACCAACAGCAGAGCCGCCCACAAAGAATTAAAGATGTTACCTATTTTTAGTGCTAGGGTTGGTGCTAGGGTTGGTTTTAGAGCTAGGTCTGGATGACTGCTCGTCGTGCTGTACCAATAAACAAAAGCCGCGCTAAGTTTTAGCGCGGCTTTTGTTTATATCCCGTTTACTTATGATGCATGACTTAGGCTTTCAAATCATTGCCTAAGCTTGAAAGGGTCGAGGTTCTGCCTTTATCGTTATAGGTCAGAGTAGTCGCGTTTCGGCTCGCCTGTAAGGCTTGGGCAAAACGGTTTAGACTCGCTAGATTCATCTCGATGAGGCTAGCATTTTGAGCGTTTAGATCCTTACATTCGGCAAGGGCCTCTTTTACGGCGGCCATTTTATGGGATAGTTCTACTTGCGAGGTGAGTAAGGATTTATCGCTGTGATTGGCCAGTAAGTCATCATTGGCCTTGAGTTCTTGCAGGCATGATGATTTTTGATCCGCAAGCGATAAAAGCAAATCGGCGTTTTGGTCAACCAAAGCGCCTTTTTCCTTAAGAATAATCTGTTTAAGAACAGCCAAATGGGCGTGTTGTTGATCTACCAGTTTAGCTATTTCTGTCATAGTTACTCTTTATTGAGGTCATTCAATTCAGCTTCGAAGCTGGCAATGTTAGCAGCCAACTTTTCGGGGTCAATTTTATAGCGACCTTCGGCAATCGCTTGTTTAATCTCAGCGACTTTCTTTTGGTCTACTTCAGGTAGGCTGGCCATTTTGGTTTGAGCTCCTTGTAGCTGTTGAGCTTGAGCCGTAATGACAACTGAGTCACCTTTCTGTTGAGTCGATTTAGCCGCAACCTGAGTCGATTGCTCACTTTCGCTGCTTTTCTTTGTTGTGTTTGAACGGACTTGCGCGGCCGCTCCGGCGTTAAATTTGCTAATATCAATTGCCATTTTAGGCTCCAGCGTCGTGTATACGGGGATTTCTTAACTGGGGTATCGGCAGCTCATCGAAAAGCTTTAGTTTATTTTACATTCTAACTTCGACTTCGCCAATGGCCGTGACTATGGCATCTAGTTCTTTGTTTGAACTGCTATTTTTGACCCTAATTTGGTCACCAATATTACCATCCTGTAGCGCTTCGCCTACGGTTTTTAGCACAAAATTGCTGGAACGCACATAAATTGATACTGAATCATTCTTACAAACAAAACAAAGGTTATTGGCAAAAATAGGGAAGTTTTTGGCGACACGCCGTTTTACCCGTACTCCTGAAAGTTGGCTGGTATCGCTAAATTGCATACCGCGTAAACTATTTTGGTCGACGTAACGGATTTCAACCTGTGTTGGGCTGATCAGTTCGCCTGGCGCCAGTGTTTCGCTAGCGACCACAACCGGGAAAAGAATATCGACCCGCACCGACATAAAAATCTGCCAAGGGTAGGCTAAATCGGGTGTATCACAGCTGACTTTTACCGTGTTGTTGCGGCTGATTTCTCGGTCGGAGGCGAGCTCGACTCGAATGGGAGAGGCACATTGAGAAGGAAGCAAACGACTGTCTATCGTTTGCGGAAGGATCTCAACTTTAGCGTTAGATGGTACTGAAATCTTTTCATTAATAAGAGCTTTAGCTAATTCGGATATCGCCGATATGCTAGGTACCACGGGCTCGGCATTGGCCTTAGTGGCGAAGGAAAGGGCGATGATACTCAAAAAATAGACTAAATTTACTTTCATAATGAAGAGACTAGCTTGTAACGCCAGAATGCACCTATACTTTTATCAAGTTTGAAACTGTTCCATGCCATAACGGCCAAGATTTCGTGTCAGAAGTTTGACTCAGTTTCAACTATGGTTATCGATAACAAGACGTAAGCAATTAATATGCCTATACTCAAACGAGTTTAGGGCCGTACATAAACAGAACAACAAGGCAGAGTTATGTCGAGTATTCTTGATTCAGTCAACAAACGAACCCAACTCGTAGGTCAAAACCGACTAGAACTATTGCTATTTAAGTTGAATGGTCGTCAACGTTTTGGGATTAACGTATTCAAAGTAAAAGAAGTTTTGCAATGTCCACCGTTAACGACTTTGCCTAAACTTAATCCTTACGTCAAAGGTGTCGCCCATATTCGCGGCACGACTATTTCGGTAATCGATCTGAGTGCTGCAACCGGCGGGCGTCCGTTAGCCAGCACTGAAAATTGCTTTATCATCATTTCAGAATATAACCGCAGCGTACAAGGTTTCTTAGTCAGTTCAGTTGAACGTATCATCAACATGAACTGGGAAGCCATTATGCCGCCACCACAAGGGGCTGGTCGCTATTCTTACTTAACCGCTGTCACCGAAATCGAAGGTGAACTGGTTGAAATTCTTGATGTTGAAAAGATCCTCGATGAAATTTCACCAGTCAAAACTGCAATCAGTGAAGAAGTCAATGAGCAACTGACAATCGATAGAAGTCAGCATTACCATATTATGGTGATTGATGATTCGGCAGTGGCTCGTAAACAAATTATTCGCGCGCTCGAGTCGTTAAACTTACAGATTGATACGGCAAAAGATGGCCGTGAAGCGCTCGATAAGTTAAAAGCTATTGCGGGTGAAATGAATAATGTGGCCGAGGAAATCCCGCTGATTATCTCGGATATTGAAATGCCAGAAATGGATGGTTATACCTTAACGGCTGAGATCCGTGACGATCCAAAGCTTAAGCATATCAAGGTTGTACTACATACCTCGTTAAGCGGCGTGTTTAATCAGGCTATGGTACAAAAAGTAGGCGCTAATGATTTTATCGCTAAATTCAACCCAGACGAATTAGCTGCGGCAGTGAACAAGCATTTAAGTTTGTAGTGAAAGTGTGGGTTAGTGCCTAGTGGTGCTTTACGCTATAATCTAGCCCTTATTACATGATTGTTGGCACTTATTTGGGTGCTTGCTATAGGATCTAGGACGTGAATGTGCCTGACAAATCACTCGCAGAAGCCGAATATAATCAATTTAGGTTGTTCTTAGAACAACACAGCGGCATCGTACTGGGGGAAAATAAAC
Source organism: Shewanella sp. 10B (assembly GCF_023475885.1). Classification (NCBI taxonomy): domain Bacteria; kingdom Pseudomonadati; phylum Pseudomonadota; class Gammaproteobacteria; order Alteromonadales; family Shewanellaceae; genus Shewanella; species Shewanella sp. 10B. The sequence continues at coordinate 122,295 of NZ_JAMDJO010000008.1, read as the reverse complement.
AGTACCTAGTGCGTAGCCGTCTCGCGCCTTTGATGGGCAAATATAATCTGCCTTCGTTATCCGATGTGGTGAAACATTCGATGAAGCCAACGGAGCGCGCGTTGCGGGCGGAAGTCATTGATGCGATGACGACCAATGAAACGCTTTGGTTCCGTGACCGCTATCCGTTTGAGTTACTAGGCAATGTATTGCTACCTGAATACAGTAAGTTGGGCCGTCCATTAAAGATATGGTCGGCTGCCTGTTCTTCTGGCCAAGAGCCTTATTCGTTGGCAATGACGATTTTAGAATATCAACAGAAGAAGCCGGGAGCTTTGCCGGGAGGCGCTTCAATTCAAGCGACCGATCTTTCGCCTTCGATGTTGGAACGTTGCAAAAATGCCGAGTACGACAGTTTGGCATTGGCACGTGGCCTATCGGAGGAACGTAAGCGCCAGTTTTTTGATGCTTTGCCCTCTGGCAACATGCGGGTAAAGGACAACGTTAAGCGTTTAGTCAATTTTCGCGCCCACAATCTGCTTGAGAGTTACACTTTGCTAGGCAAGTTCGACATTATTTTCTGCCGAAATGTGCTGATCTATTTTGCCCCTGAGGCAAAAGCAAAAATTTTGCGGCAATTTGCTGCCGCATTAAATCCGAAGGGCATACTCTTTCTCGGCGCGTCAGAGTCGATTGCGGGTCTGACGGATGAATTTGATATGGTTCGTTGCAACCCTGGTATCTATTACCAGAAAAAGACTTAATGCTCTGATATTAAATAAAAATTACCGACATGAGTCGGTAATTTTTTACCCCGCCAAACCCCATTTCTACACATTTCTGATAGTTTCTGTTTTTTGGCACATGAATTGCTTTGTTCCCGTGAGAGTCACGATGGAGGCAATTTTATGGCGATTAATTTTGATAAGGCACTAGGTGTGCACCAATTCACTTTGGGGATACGTGCCGAGCGTGCCGAAGTGATTTCAAGCAACATCGCAAACGCCGATACGCCACATTATAAAGCCCGTGACGTCGATTTTTCTGCGGCCTTAAATATTGCGAAGACCCAGCAACAGCAACGCAATAGCCTTGAGATGACCGGCGATGAGCAGCATTTTGGCCTCGCACAGTTAACGGGACAATACGTGAAGTTCCGTGTGCCAAATCAGCCAGATACTGGAGATGGAAATACAGTGGATATTCAACAGGAACAGTCGGCATTTATGCAAAATGCGCTCGAATATCAAATGTCTCTGGGATTTTTGGACAGTAAGTTTAGCGGCATGAAAAAAGCGCTGAGAGGGGATTAATCATGAGTTTATTTAGCATTTTTGATGTGGCTGGCTCTGGTATGTCAGCTCAGTCCGTCCGACTCAATACCACGGCGAGTAACATCGCTAACGCCGATTCTGTTTCTAGCAGTATTGATAAAACTTACCGCTCACGTCATCCCATTTTTGAAGCTGAAATGGCGAAAGCGCAGAGCCAACAGCAAGCTTCTCAAGGTGTTGCAGTAAAAGGCATCGTTGAGAGCGATAAACCCCTATTAAAAGAGTATTCGCCCGATCATCCGATGGCGGATGCGGATGGTTTTATTTATAAGCCGAATGTGAATGTCATGGAAGAAATGGCGGATATGATTTCTGCCTCTCGCTCATATCAGATGAATGTTCAAGTCGCTGAAGCCGCAAAATCTATGCTGCAACAAACACTTGGGATGGGTAAATAACATGCGCGATTTAGGAGGTAAGCTGTGAGCCTCATTAACCAACTTAGCCAGAATACGGCTCAGACGACTCAAACTAAGAGCCAATCGAATACGGTGGCGACTAATACCACGAGCACAACGAGCACAACGAGTACATCAACCGGCAATCCATTTTTAGATGGGATCCGCTTGCCTAGCCAATCGGTTGTGCCAGAAGCCAAGAGCCAACAGCTGACGCAGGAAGACTTTTTCTCATTACTCAGTCAGCAGTTGTCGATGCAGGATCCGTTTAAGCCCGTCGACAACGATCAGATGATTGCGCAAATGGCATCCTTTTCGACCGTGGATGGTATTTCAAAGCTTAACGATGAAATCGTCAATTTAAACAGTGTGATGACCTCGAGTCAGGCGCTGCAAGCATCGGGATTAGTTGGACGTAAGGTATTGATCCCAACCGATACCGGCAATGTGTCGACCGAAAGCCCTACCTTGAGTGGTGTGGTGAGTACGCCAGATAAAATTCCTGTGATTAACGTGCGTGTACTGGATGATAAAGGCCAAGTGGTCAGTACCTTTAACATCGATGGCAGTGATGGCGGCAACATTCCTGTGACATGGGATGGCCTGAATAAGAATGGCGAGCCTGTCAGTGCCGGTAATTACACCATTAAAGCCAGTGGACTGGTCGATGGTAAATCTCAAGAGCTTGCCGTCTCGACCTATGCCCATGTGACCAGTGTTTCGTTAGGCACTGCAAGCACTGGGGCGATTCTGAATCTTCGCGGTGGTGCAGGTATTAAGCTCTCTGATGTACTCGCGGTATCAGAAACCTAATTTGTCAGTATTAAGTTGGACCTGAGTCCTTAATTGAATTGAGTGAAATGTAGAGGTGAATTATGTCGTTTAACATTGCATTGAGTGGCATTTCTGCTGCACAGAAAGACTTAAACACTACAGCGAACAACATCGCGAATGCTAATACCATTGGCTTTAAAGAATCGCGTGCTGAATTTGCGGATGTTTACGCTAATTCAATTTTCTCTAACTCTAAAACCGCCGTCGGTGGTGGTGTGGCAACGAGCCAAGTGGCGCAGCAGTTCCACCAAGGTAGTTTGCAGCTGACCAATAACTCTTTAGATTTAGCGATCAAAGGGGGCGGTTTTTTTGTGACCGCATCTGAGATTGGTACCTTAGATCATCAGTTTACCCGTGCTGGTGCATTTAAAGTCGACAAAAATAATTATATGGTTGATTCAGCTGGTAATTATTTACAAACCTTCCCGGTAGATAAAGACGGTAACTCGACATCCGTCAGTTTAACCACCGCTAAGCCAGTACAAATTCCTGATACTGCCGGTAGCCCTGTTCAGACTGAAAACGTGACTATGCAGATGAACTTGAACGCGAAAGAAGGTTCACTCGATCCTGCAGCCTTTGACCCGCTGGACTCCAAAACCTATAACAGCGTGACCTCGATGACGATTTACGACTCACTCGGTGAGCCGCATATCATGACCACCTATTTTGTGAAGCCAAATAACGGCTCCTATAACGGTGAAAACAACTGGGTTGCTTACTACGCGATTGATGGTAAGCAAGTGGATGTATCTGGCCCTGCGGGGACTTATCAGACTGATACCAATGGTGACGGTACGGCCGATGGTACTGGGACAGCCCAAACCACTGGCGGTTGGAAAGGTTCAGTGTTGAAGTTTAACTCTGTCGGCGTGTATACCGGCAGTGATCCAGCGGTCGTGACGACCGAAGCGTTAGGCGTGGGTGGTGCTGGCGTGTTAGGCCCAGGTGCCGATGGCACTCAAGATGTGACCATTAAGTTTAATGCACCGACTCAGTACTCGGCGCCGTTTGCGGCAACCGAATTAACGCAGGATGGTACGACAGTAGGCCGTTTAACAAACGTTGAAATCGGTGAAGATGGTTTGATCACCGCCAGCTACTCTAACGGTTCAACCGTGCCATTATCCCGCGTTGCCTTAGTTCGCTTTGCCAACGAGCAAGGTTTGACCCAAGTAGGTAACACTTCATGGAAGGCCAGCCTTGAGTCGGGTCCAGCGCTCGCGGGTGAACCAAACAGTGGTACATTCGGTAGCATCAGTTCTTCGGCGTTAGAGCAATCTAACATCGACTTAACGACTGAGCTGGTGGATTTGATTTCGGCGCAACGTAACTTCCAGGCCAACTCCCGTACCCTCGAAGTGAACAACACCCTGCAACAAACTGTACTGCAAATTCGTTAAGCTGATTTCTCCCTTTTCTAAGTGTTGCCGCTGGCGGCAACACTTAGCCTCTTTTGGCCTTGTAGCCATTTCCTCATAATCTTCTCCCAATTTATCAGTAAATTAGCCGTTAATTTTATTGGCATGATGCTTGCTTTGCTATTGTCAGGTTGAAAATTTGACGGAGCAGTCTGTGGACAAATTCCTCTACATATCCATGAGCGGAGCTAAGCAAAACATGAATGAGTTGGCATTGCGTGCCAACAACTTAGCTAACGCCAATACCGATGGATTTAAGTCGGATATGGCGCAAGCCAGATCGATGCAAGCCTTTGGTGAAGGATTGCCATCGAGGGTTTTTGCCATGGTTGAAACCCCCTCCGCCAATTTTCGAGCAGGCCCCATCAAAACCACAGGGCGGGATCTTGACGTTGCCATTAAAGGTGATGGTTGGTTCGCTGTGCAGGCAAAGGATGGCAGTGAGGCCTATACCCGTTCAGGAAGCTTAAGTTTCGACTCAACAGGGTTATTACATAACGACCGCGGTAATCCAGTGATGGGCGATGCGGGGCCGATTGTGTTACCGCTGCCGATTGAAAAAGTCACCATTTCACAGGATGGCATTATCTCGGTACGTCCTCAGGGCGCGACAACGGAAGTGATCGAAGAGGTGGGGCGATTAAAGCTGGTCAATCCCGGTAACGCGCAAATGATGCGCGGTGAGGATGGGCTGTTCCGTTTGGTATCGGGTAATCCGGCGCCAACCGATCCAAACGTGTTTGTTGAGAGTGGTGCTGTAGAGGGCAGTAACGTCAATCCTGTGGATGAGATGGTGTCCTTAATCGACCTACAGCGACAATTTGAATTGCAAGTGAAGATGATGAAAACCGCGGAAGAAAATGACCGCGCTTCATCTTCATTAATGCGGATTAGTTAGGAGATAAATTATGCATCCAGCGTTATGGATTAGTAAAACTGGCTTAGACGCACAGCAAACCGATATTGCGGTGATTTCAAACAACGTCGCGAACGCCAGCACCGTCGGCTACAAAAAGAGCCGCGCAGTCTTTGAAGACTTACTCTATCAAACCGTTAACCAAGCGGGGGGCATTAGTGCCTCGAACACTAAGTTACCCAATGGGTTAAATATTGGTGCGGGTACCAAAGTGGTGGCCACTCAAAAAATGTTTACCCAAGGCAATATGTTGACCACGGATAACTCACTCGATCTGATGATTGAAGGCCCTGGCTTTTTCGAAGTACAGCTACCCGATGGCACCACAGCCTATACCCGTAATGGTCAATTTACCTTAGATGATACTGGGCAAATTGTAACGCCAGGTTCGGGTTACGTTCTGCAACCTGCAATCACGATTCCCGATGATGCGACCAGCATTACCGTGTCTGCCGAGGGGGAAGTCTCGGTGAAAACACCGGGCACGGCGGAAAACCAAGTGGTGGGGCAGCTCAGCATGTCCGACTTTATTAATCCATCGGGTTTAGACCCTATGGGACAAAACCTGTACACCGAAACCGGTGCCAGTGGCACGCCTATCCAAGGCACTGCATCACTCGATGGTATGGGGGCGATTCGTCAAGGCGCGTTAGAAACCTCTAACGTAAACGTGACCGAAGAGCTGGTGAATCTTATTGAAAGTCAGCGGATCTACGAAATGAACTCCAAAGTGATTTCGGCGGTCGATCAAATGCTGGCTTATGTGAATCAGAATCTATAGAGGCACATTATCATGGCTAGATATTTTATATTGGCCGCTGCGCTCTTGCTTACGGCATGTAGCTCTACCCCCAAGAAGCCGATTGCAGATGATCCTTTCTATGCGCCGGTATATCCCGAAGCGCCGCCAACCAAAATTGCCGCGACAGGGTCAATTTACCAAGACAGCCAAGCGGCCAGTCTCTATTCGGATATTCGCGCCCATAAAGTGGGTGACATTATCACTATCGTGTTGAAGGAAGCGACTCAAGCGAAAAAGAGTGCGGGTAATCAGATCAAAAAAGGCTCTGACATGTCGCTCGACCCTATTTATGCCGGTGGTAGCAATGTGTCGATTGGCGGGGTTCCCCTCGACTTACGTTACAAAGACAGCATGAACACTAAGCGAGAATCCGATGCCGATCAAAGCAATAGCTTAGATGGCAGTATCTCCGCCAACGTGATGCAAGTACTGAATAATGGCAACTTAGTGGTGCGCGGCGAAAAATGGATCTCTATCAACAACGGCGATGAGTTTATCCGGGTAACGGGGATTGTGCGTTCGCAGGATATCAAGCCGGATAACACTATCGATTCAACTCGTATGGCCAATGCGCGTATTCAATACAGCGGTACTGGTACCTTCGCCGAAGCGCAAAAAGTGGGCTGGTTAAGCCAGTTCTTTATGAGCGATTGGTGGCCCTTCTAAGGAGTCGTATCATGAAATTGAAACTGATTTTAGCCGTTGCCATGCTGGTGTTTTCACTGCCTAGCCAAGCCGAGCGCATTAAAGATATTGCTAATGTTCAAGGGGTTCGTAGTAACCAATTGATTGGTTACGGCTTGGTCGTCGGTTTACCCGGTACGGGCGAAAAGACCCGTTACACCGAACAAACCTTTATGACTATGCTGAAAAACTTTGGGATTAACTTGCCCGATAATTTCAGACCCAAAATTAAGAACGTAGCTGTGGTGGCGGTGCATGCGGATATGCCGGCCTTTATCAAACCCGGTCAAGAATTGGATGTCACCGTATCTAGCCTAGGTGAAGCTAAAAGCTTGCGCGGCGGCACGCTATTGCAAACCTTCCTCAAAGGGGTCGATGGCAATGTGTACGCGATTGCCCAAGGCAGTTTAGTGGTCAGCGGCTTTAGTGCCGATGGCTTGGATGGCTCTAAAGTCATTCAAAATACGCCAACCGTGGGTCGTATTCCTAACGGCGCAATTGTTGAACGTAGCGTCGCAACACCATTTTCAACTGGCGATTATTTGACGTTCAACCTACGTCGCTCGGACTTTTCCACTGCGCAGCGTATGGCCGATGCAATCAATGACTTGCTTGGCCCCGATATGGCGCGGCCATTGGATGCGACCTCTGTGCAGGTCAGTGCGCCAAGGGATGTGTCACAACGGGTATCTTTTTTAGCCACGCTCGAGAATATCGAAGTGGAGCCTGCTGAAGAGTCTGCCAAAGTGATCGTGAACTCCCGTACAGGCACCATTGTGGTTGGGCAGAACGTCAAGTTATTGCCAGCCGCGGTAACACATGGTGGCTTGACTGTGACTATCGCCGAAGCGACTCAGGTATCTCAACCCAATGCGTTAGCGAATGGTCAAACAACGGTGACCAGCAACAGCACTATCAATGCGAGCGAAAGCAATCGCCGTATGTTTATGTTCAATCCTGGCACGACCTTAGATGAGTTAGTGCGAGCCGTAAACTTGGTGGGCGCGGCCCCTTCAGATGTACTTGCTATCCTCGAAGCGTTAAAAGTGGCAGGTGCTTTGCATGGTGAACTTATCATCATCTAATTTCTGTCGGGAAAATCATGGAAAAGCTTTCAAGTTCATCACATTTTCTTGATCTGGGCGGGCTCGACTCCCTGCGCGCCCAGGCTCAGAAAGATGAGAAGGGCGCCTTGAAAAAAGTCGCCCAACAATTTGAAGGCGTGTTCGTGCAAATGCTGATGAAGAGCATGCGTGATGCTAACGCAGTATTTGAATCCGACAGCCCCCTCAACAGCCAATACACTAAGTTTTATGAGCAAATGCGGGATCAGCAGTTATCCGTCGATTTATCGGATAAAGGTGTGCTGGGACTTGCAGACATGATGGTGCAGCAATTATCCCCCGAGTCGAGCCAGTTTACACCCGCATCCGTGTTGCGTAATGACGGCGGCATGAAGCTGCAACATGATGCGAAAGCGTTCAACATTCCCGCGCAAAGCTCATCAACTACAGACACCCAAAGCGCTGCTGCGCCAGTCGTTGCAGCCCAAGGCGTGCCAGTCTCGATTGCGCGCCCAAGTGTTGAGATGGATAACGCCGATGGCGTGACGTCTTCTTTAGATATTGATAGACCCGAGCGTTTGTTGGCCATAGATACGCCAAGGCCTACTTGGTCAGAACAGCCCTTATCGCCAATCGAACCTGTGATCAGCGGCCAAATCTTGCCGACGGCGGCATTTAGGGAGACGCAAAAGACCCTTAAGTTTGGTAGTCGGGAAGAGTTTTTGGCGACGCTCTACCCCCATGCGGAAAAAGCCGCCAAAGCCCTTGGCACTAAACCCGAAGTGTTATTGGCACAATCGGCCCTTGAGACGGGCTGGGGTCAAAAAATTGTCCGCGGCAATAATGGCGCGCCTAGCCATAACCTGTTCAACATTAAAGCCGACCGTCGTTGGCAAGGTGATAAGGCTAACGTGAGTACCTTGGAATTTGAGCAGGGTATTGCCGTTAGACAAAAAGCCGATTTTAGGGTGTATGCCGATTTCGAGCACAGTTTTAACGATTTCGTATCCTTTATTGCTGACGGTGAACGTTATCAAGATGCCAAGAAAGTGGCGGCGTCACCGACTCAGTTTATTCGTGCATTGCAGGATGCTGGCTATGCCACCGATCCTAAATATGCTGAAAAAGTCATTAAAGTCATGCAGTCCATCAGTGAAGAGCTGAAATCGATACTGCCAGGAGAAGACAAATGATCATTCTTCATAGGATGTTAGTGTTGGGGAGTATCGGCTGATGGCTATCGATCTATTAAATATCGCCCGTACCGGCGTGCTCGCATCTCAGTCGCAACTGGGCGTGACCAGTAATAACATCGCCAACGCCAATACCGCGGGTTATCACAGACAAGTGGCGACACAAACCACCTTAGAGTCTCAACGTCTTGGCAATAGTTTCTATGGCACAGGTACTTATGTTTCTGACGTTAAACGTATTTATAACGACTACGCCGCGCGTGAATTACGTATTGGCCAAACCACGCTGAGTGCGGCCGAAGCGAGCTATGGCAAGCTGAGCGAACTTGACCAAGTCTTCTCGCAAATCGGCAAAGTGGTGCCGCAGAGTTTGAACGATCTATTTTCTGGCCTTAACAGTTTAGCGGACTTACCTGCTGATTTAGGTATCCGTAGCTCGACCTTAAACGATGCCAAACAATTGGCAAACAGTTTGAACCAGATGCAGTCGACGCTAAACGGACAACTCAGTCAAACCAATGATCAAATTACTGGCATGACCAAGCGTATTAATGAGATCAGCACTGAACTTGCCAATCTTAACCTCGAGTTGATGAAGTCACCCAACCAAGACGCCATGTTACTGGACAAGCAAGATGCACTGGTGCAGGAGCTGAGTCAGTACGCGCAGGTGAATGTGATCCCCTTAGAAAATGGCGCCAAGAGTATTATGCTCGGCGGCTCTATTATGTTGGTTTCGGGCGAAGTCGCTATGTCAATGAGTACAGCGACAGGCGATCCATTCCCCAACGAATTACAGTTGATGTCGACTATTGGCTCGCAGAGTGTAAAGGCTGATCCGAGTAAGTTAGGTGGCCAGCTCGGTGCACTATTTGAGTATCGGGAGCAAACTTTAGTGCCTGCGAGTTTAGAACTCGACCAACTGGCACTCGGGGTTGCCGATAATTTTAACAAGTTGCAGGCCCAAGGATTCGACCTTAACGGCCAAGTGGGCGGCAATATCTTTAAGGATATCAACGATCCTCTGATGTCTCTGGGTCGTGTTGGTGGATTATCAGGTAACACTGGCAATGCAACTTTAGGTGTGAATATTGACGATACCAGCGCCTTATCGGGTGGCTCATACGAGCTGTCTTTTACAGCGCCAGCCACCTATGAACTCAGAGATACACAAACTGGCGCTATTACGCCACTGACTTTAAACGGCACTAAGCTCGAAGGCGGCGCGGGATTCTCGATTGATATTAAAGCCGGAGCCATGGCTTCGGGTGACCGATTTGCTATTCGACCCACAGCAGGTGCGGCGAATGGTATTGAAGTGGTGATGACAGATCCGAAAGGCATTGCCGCGGCTGCGCCCAAAATCACCCCTGATGCGGCAAACTCAGGCAATACTCAAGTGAAGGTAACGCAAATTACCAACCGTAATGCGGCAAACTTCCCGACAACGGGTAGCGAATTAACGATTCAATTAGATACCACTGCCGTACCGCCAACCTTTGAGGCCTTCGATGCCAATGGCACATCCCTTGGCGCGCCAGCGGCGTACACACCACCGAGCATTAGTGCGTTTGGCTTTACCTTTGAAGTCGATAGCAGTGCGGCGGCCGCGGGTGACAAGTTTACCTTCGATTTATCCTTTGCCGAAGGGGATAACACTAACGCCTTGGCAATGGCCAAACTCAGTGAAACCAAAGTGATGAATGGCGGTAAATCAACGCTTGCCGATGTGTTTGAACAGACCAAGCAAGATATTGGTAGTCAAACCAAGGCGGCGAGCGTGCGAGTCGATTCCGCCGAGGCCATTTATCAACAAGCTTATGCAAGAGTCGAGAGCGAATCGGGCGTGAACTTAGATGAAGAAGCGGCCAACTTGATGCGTTTTCAACAGGCCTATCAAGCGTCTGCGCGGATCATGTCAACCGCTCAGCAAATTTTTGACACCCTACTGACCTCAGTGCGTTAGGAGAAGTGACGATGAGACTATCAAGTGCGCAGCTCTTTAATCAAAGCATTAGTAGTGTGCTGCAAAAACAAACAGCCACGAGCAAAATTTTAGAGCAACTCAGCAGTGGCAAAAAGGTGAGTACTTCAGGGGATGACCCTGTTGCGGCTTTAGGTATCGATAACCTGAATCAACGCAATGCCTTAGTCGATCAATTTATGAAGAATATCGACTATGCCAATAACCGTCTCGCGGTGACCGAAAGCAAACTAGGCAGTGCCGAAGATTTAACGGCATCTATTCGTGAACAAGTGATGCGTGCAGTGAACGGCACCTTATCCGACTCAGAGCGGCAAATGATTGCCGATGAGATGAAAGATAGCCTCGAAGAGTTGCTTTCTATTGCCAATAGTAAGGATGAATCAGGCAATTATCTGTTTTCAGGATATAGCACAGACAAACAACCTTTTGCTTTTGATAATTCTACGCCGCCAAAGATCGTTTACAGCGGTGATTCTGGCGTGCGTGATAGCTTAGTTCAGTCCGGTGTGGCCCTCGGCACCAATGTACCTGGCGATCTCGCGTTTATGAAAGCGCCTAATGGGGTTGGCGATTATAGCGTCAATTATTTGGCCAGCCAGCAAGGTGGATTTAACGTTGATACAGCCAAAATAGTCGATCAGTCAACTTATGTTGCTGATACTTATACCTTTAATTTCTCTGACAATGGTTCTGGTGGTGTCAATCTACAGGTACTTGATTCTGCAAACAATCCTGTTGCAAACGTCGCTAACTTCGATGCCACTAACCCTGTAAGTTTTAATGGTATTGAAGTCAAGATCGACGGTAAACCCAGTGCTGGCGATAGTTTCAGCATGGCGCCACAGGCTGAAATCAGTATTTTCGATACGATCAATAATGCGATCGCTTTGATCGAAGATCCCAGTTCTGCAAATACACCTCAAGGTAAGGCGAAGTTGGCACAGATATTGAATAATATCGATAGTGGCGTCAATCAGATCAGTTCTGCCAGAAGTGTGGCGGGTAATAATCTGAAAGTCGTCGAGCGTTACAAGGATACTCATACAGAAGAGAAGGTGGTGAATACTTCAGCCCTTTCACTACTGGAAGATCTGGATTATGCGTCAGCGATTACGGAATTTGAAAAGCAGCAGCTTGCATTGAACGCAGTCTCTAACGTGTTTAGTAAGGTGGGTTCTGTTTCCCTGTTTGACTTTATTTAACAGAAAGCAAAGACCTAACCCTCTGTAAGATAAATTGTTAAAAATTTAGCCAAGCTCCAAGCCTTGGCAGTATAACTAGGAAGAGGAACTCAACATGGCTATTACCGTTAATACTAACGTGACTTCAATGAAGGCACAGAAAAATTTAAATACCTCCAATAGTGGTTTATCTACCTCTATGGAACGTCTATCGAGCGGTCTGCGTATTAACAGTGCTAAAGATGACGCGGCTGGTTTAGCAATTTCTAACCGTTTAAACAGCCAAGTACGTGGTCTGGAAGTCGGTATGCGTAACGCCAACGATGCAATTTCTATCGCACAGATTGCAGAAGGTGCAATGCAAGAACAAACCAACATGTTACAGCGTATGAGGGACTTAACTATTCAAGGAACGAATGGTGCCAATAGTACTGCTGATTTAGCTTCGATATCTGCAGAGATTTCACAATTGGCTAATGAAATTGAACAAATTGGTAAAACAACTGCTTTTGGTAATACAAAACTATTAAGTGGTGGATTTGCTGCTGGGAAGACGTTTCAAGTTGGGCATCAAAATGGTGAAAATATTAAAATCTCTGTAGGAAAAGTAGACGCAACTTCGTTATCGGTTCTTACATTATCTGCCGGTACATCTGCAGCCCGTAGTACAGCGTTAACTAAGATTGATGCTGCAATTAAAACTATCGATGGTCAGCGAGGTAAGTTAGGTGCAATTCAGAACCGCCTAGCGCACAATATTAGTAATAGCGCTAATACTCAAGCAAACGTAGCTGATGCAAAGAGCCGTATTGTGGATGTCGATTTTGCGAAAGAAACGTCAGTTATGACTAAGAATCAGGTATTACAACAGACCGGATCTGCGATGCTTGCTCAAGCTAACCAACTGCCGCAAGTGGCGTTGTCACTATTGGGCTAAGCTTAAGTTAGTGTATTTTTGTCGAGTACTTTTGCCTACTTTTTCTAGTTCTAGCCAAGGTTAGAAAAGTAGGCAAAGTTTTGTAATGGTAAATTTTTATCTATATGAAAAAAAAGATTTTTTATATAGATAAAAATTTTTGAAAAATAATTCTAAAGATAAAAAAGGTGCGGCCGTTAAATATACTGTAACCACTAAGACCCGCCTGGCTTATGTAGACAGGCAAGTTTAGACAAGCCAGGTATAAAGAGGAAACGATCATGGCCATTACAGTAAACACAAACGTTACATCTTTAAAAGCACAGAAAAACCTAAATACTTCAGCTAGCGGTTTGGCCACTTCAATGGAACGTTTATCCAGTGGTCTTCGCATCAACGGCGCAAAAGATGATGCTGCTGGTCTCGCTATTTCTAACCGTCTAAATAGCCAAGTTCGTGGTCTCGAAGTTGGCATGCGTAATGCGAATGATGCAATATCGATTGCGCAAATCGCTGAAGGCGCGATGCAAGAACAAACTAATATGTTGCAACGGATGCGTGATCTAACTATTCAAGGAACGAACGGTGCGAATAGTACTGCAGATTTAGCTTCAATCACAGCAGAGCTTACTCAGTTAGCTAATGAGATTGAAGAAATTGGTAAAACTACTGCGTTCGGTAATACCAAGCTATTGAGTGGTGGTTTTGGTTCAGGGAAGAAATTTCAAGTTGGCGCTCAAAATGGTGAAACCATCAGTATCTCTGTATCTAAAACTGACGCAACAGCATTATCGGTTAAGACGCTATCAGCGGGAACTTCTGCTGCTCGCAGTACTGCATTAACTAAGATCGATGCAGCGATAAAATCTATTGACACTCAACGTGGTAAGTTAGGTGCTATTCAAAACCGTTTAGCTCACAACATTAGCAACAGTGCTAACACTCAAGCTAACGTAGCCGATGCTAAGAGTCGTATTGTAGACGTCGACTTTGCCAAAGAAACGTCTCAAATGACTAAGAACCAAGTGTTGCAACAAACAGGCTCAGCAATGTTGGCGCAAGCTAACCAATTACCTCAAGTAGCCTTATCACTACTTTAATAACACACTGAAGTATAAGGTTATAAGGGAGGTTCGGTGACGGATCTCCCTTTGCCGCATAAATGGTCATTAAAGTTATAGTGTTTGTTTAGCTGTTATAAGACAAATGCTCCTGATGGTGAGGTATAGCTATGGATATCAATATAGCCAGTACATCAGCTCCGCTTCAAAGCAGGGTTGATTTAGCTCAAGTACCACTGAAAGCACCGACGGCGGATGTTGAAGTAAAAAGTGATGCTGCCGTATCCGTGGTTGAACAGTCTACAGAGCAAAGTGCTACAGAAAATGAACAAGAGCCAGGAAAGTTAACCCAAGTCGCGACTGAGCTTTCTGATATGATGTCAATGATGCGTAAAGGCTTGGCATTTAAAGTGGATGAAAACTCGGGGCAAGCAGTAGTAACAGTCCTAGATAGAGATACAGGTGATGTCATTAGACAGATGCCTAGTGAGGAAGCGCTTAAATTAGCTGAGAAACTGTCAGAAGTGACAGGTCTTCTAATGAAAACCGAGGCTTAAAGCTCGCACAGTAATTTACCCGTTGATGAGTGAGAGGTTTGTATGGCATTAACAGCGACAGGTATGGGTTCTGGTTTAGATATCACTAATATCGTAAAAGTGCTAGTCGATGCAGAGAAAACACCCAAAGAAGCGATGTTTAATAAAACTGAAGACAGCATTAAAGCTAAAGTTTCTGCGATGGGAACATTAAAAAGTGCACTGTCTACTTTTCAGGATGCCGTAAAAAAGCTTCAAACAGGCGATGCATTAAATCAACGGAAAATTTCTGTTAGTAGCGACTCTTTCCTAAGTGCTACAGCTGATAAAACGGCCCAAACGGGTAGCTATGGGATTAAAGTTGAGCAATTGGCTGTCAATCATAAGATAGCGGGAACCAATGTTACCGATCCCACTCTGTCTGTGGGTGAGGGAAGTTTAGCTTTTGATATTAATGGCGAAAGTTTTTCGGTCGACATTGCCGCAACAGACTCCTTAGCTGCTATAGCCAAAAAAGTGAATGAAGCTTCGGATAATGTTGGTGTCACAGCTACAGTGATTACCAGTGATGCAGGCAGTCGCTTAGTGTTTAGTTCAAATAAAACCGGTGAAGATAACCAGATAAACCTCACTGCCACGGATACGTCTGGCACAGGGCTCACAGATATGTTTGGTACTGGTAATACAACTACACTGCAAGATGCTAAAAATGCCGTGCTTTATATTGATAATCAAAAAGTTACTTCGCAAACCAATGAAGTGAAAAATGCGATTACGGGTGTGACATTGAATTTAACAGATGCCGATGTTGCTAAAACCACAACGGTAAAAATCGAACAAGATAACGACGCTGTTAAAACCAATGTGCAAGCCTTTGTTGACGCTTATAATAGTTTAGCGACAGCAATTGATAAAATGTCTTCTTACGATAAAGACAAGAAGACTGCAGCAGCACTGCAAGGTGATTCAATGATCCGTTCCATTGAATCTCAACTTCGAAGTATTGCCAGTGAGCGAATTCCTACTGAGGATGGTGGTTCCATCGCACTTTATGATATTGGTATTAAAACGGATAGATATGGAAAAATGTCTATTGATGATACTAAGCTGACTAAAGCGCTTTCTGAAGATATGCCTAACATCGAAGCATTGTTTTCAACGCCAGAACAAGGGCTTGCAAACCGTTTTTATGATCTTGCTGATAGCTATGTTAAATCTCGCGGTTTGATTGCCGATCGGGAAACAAGTTATACCAATCAACAGAATCGCTTAGATGACCAACGTGAAGCTTTTTCGCTTAAAATGGACCAGCTGACTGCTCGCTTAACTAAACAGTTTAATGCTATGGACCTTGTAGTTGGTCAACTAAATCAACAGAGTAGCGGTTTAGTTGATCGTCTAAACTCATTACCTGGCGCGGTTAAAAAGAGCTAAATCGATTTATGTAAGTTAAGGGGGCGTTTGTGAAGCAACTCGATGAGCTGAATGTGGCACTGGAGCAAGTGCTAGAACAGTTAAGACGAATTCCTGCAGAAGATGTTCGAACCGATGACTTGGTCTCAAACTTGCTAAGCATGGTAGAAGAGCGTCAACTTTTACTCAATGTATTAGTCGCCGATACCAATATGACGGATGCTAATTATCTTCATAGTCAGCTTGCTCATACTCAGGCCTTTTCAAAAAAGGCGAGTATTATCATGGCTGACAGGCAAGCATTATTACATGCAAGCAGTAAGAATAAGCGCCAGATAAGTGTTTATGAGACTATAGATTCAAATAGGTAGGTGTTTATGAGAGGGTCACTGCAATCATATCGTAAGGTTTCACTAGAAAGTGAAATTACCGTTGCTTCCCCACATCGAATCATTCAGTTAATGTTTGCTGGTGCGTTACAACGTTTAGCACAGAGTCGCTATGCAATTGAACAAAACGACTTACCAAGTAAAGGCATTTACATTAACAAGGCCATTGGTATTATTACTGGATTAAATAACAGCTTGGATATGGATGCAGGCGGGCAAATTGCTAAAAATCTCAGCGATCTTTATGATTTTATGCTGCGTAAGATTTCCGAAGCTAACCTCAATAATGATGTAAAAGCGATTGATGATGTGTGCGATATTTTACGTACCATCAAAGAAGGCTGGGATGCCATTCCTGCCGATAAACACAATATGTCTTCGCATTCAGAAGCTCGTTAATTGTGTTATAGATCAACAGGAAAAAGGACGCACAGAGTGCGTCTTTTTTTTGGCTTTCGTCAATTTATTGACATAATTGACTAGAATCATGGGATAAATGAACTAAAATCAATTCAGTTTGGCATAATCCGCATTCGAAGCTTGCTTCTCGACTGCTGATAATACAATATTCATCACAGTAGTGATGGTGGCACAGATTGTTACATTGAATTTGTTAAGCTTTTACAGCAACTAATCATAAATAATTAATGCGAATTGATACCTAATTAGCGCTTTACGGCCTACTGAATGATGCAAACAGATCAACGAATTTTACTTGTCGGAACCCCATCAGAGCGATTAAATCGCCTGTGTTGCATTTTTGAATTTTTGGGCGAGCAAATCGAGATTGTCGCCATCGAAAAATTAAGCACTAGCCTCCAAGATACCCGTTATCGCGCTTTGGTGATCAGCACAGAGACTGTGTCCGTTGACGAATTAAAGTCGATCGCGAATCAGTATCCATGGCAACCTATCTTGTCCTTTGGCAATGTGGGCGAGTTACAGGCTGCAAATATCCTAGGTCAAATCGAAGAGCCATTAAACTATCCGCAACTCACTGAGCTGCTGCATTTTTGCCAAGTGTATGGCCAGGTTAAGCGTCCACAAGTCCCAACGAGTGCGAATCAAACCAAATTATTCCGTAGTTTAGTGGGCCGCAGTGAAGGCATCGCGAATGTTCGTCATTTGATCAGTCAGGTTGCGACGTCTGATGCGACGGTGTTGGTGCTCGGGCAGTCAGGCACGGGTAAGGAAGTGGTTGCTCGTAATATCCATTACTTGTCTGAACGTCGTGATGGTCCCTTTATTCCGGTTAACTGTGGCGCGATTCCGCCAGAACTACTCGAAAGCGAATTGTTCGGTCATGAGAAGGGCTCTTTTACGGGGGCTATTAGCTCACGTAAGGGCCGTTTCGAGCTTGCCGAAGGTGGCACACTGTTTCTCGATGAGATCGGTGATATGCCTTTGCAGATGCAGGTCAAGTTACTGCGTGTGTTGCAGGAGCGTGTTTTTGAGCGTGTTGGTGGCACTAAGACTATTAATGCCGATGTCCGCGTTGTAGCTGCAACCCACAGAGATCTTGAAAGTATGATCACGGGTAATGAGTTCCGTGAAGATCTGTATTATCGTCTCAACGTCTTTCCGATCGAGATGCCAGCACTAAGCGATCGCAAGGATGACGTTCCCTTACTGTTGCAAGAGCTGGTAAGCCGAGTCTATAACGAAGGCCGTGGCAAAGTTCGCTTTACTCAACGGGCGATTGAATCGTTAAAAGAACACGCTTGGTCGGGTAACGTGCGAGAACTGTCTAACCTTGTCGAGCGTTTAACGATTTTATATCCGGGCGGGTTAGTCGATGTGAATGACTTGCCTATTAAGTATCGTCATATCGATGTGCCCGAATACAGTATCGAACTCAGTGAAGAACAACAGGAGCGTGATGCATTAGCATCCATCTTCACCAGTGAAGAGCCGGTTGAAATCCCTGAAACCCGTTTCCCGAGCGAGTTACCGCCGGAAGGGGTCAACCTTAAGGATCTGTTGGCTGAGCTTGAAATCGACATGATACGCCAAGCGTTAGAACAACAGGATAACGTGGTTGCGCGCCGCCGAGATGCTAGGTATTCGCCGCACGACCTTAGTTGAGAAAATGCGTAAGTACGGAATGACGAAAGAATAGTCATATTCCAGTTGTTTATCCTATTGTTTTACCTATCTAAATTCATTTCTTAATTTGGCATAGAATCTGCAAGCACTCCGTCAGAAGCAATTTTTTGACGGAGTGACTATGTCAGCCCATCCACTAGCGCAACTTGAAACATTCAAGCACACTAGCAAACAATGGAACCAACTGCGTGAGGCCGCCAATATGTCCAATCGAATGGAGCATATTTTACAGGCTATGCCCTCTGGCGTGGTGATTTTGAACGGTGATGGTATTGTCACCGATGCAAACCCTGTTGCCGTGGAATTGCTGGAGCAGTCGTTATGCGGCGTGCGCTGGATTGATGTGATCCATACGGCGTTTGCACCGCAGGACGATGACGGCCATGAGGTGTCATTACGTAATGGCCGCCGAGTCAAATTAGCTATTACCCCATTAACGCCGGAACCAGGCCAATTAATTGTGCTGACGGATCTGACCGAAACCCGTCTACTGCAAAAAAATCTGTCCCATCTGCAGCGCTTATCAGCCCTCGGAAAAATGGTCGCGACGCTGGCGCATCAGGTGCGTACGCCACTGTCGGCTGCACTGCTCTATGCTGCGAATCTGGCCAGTCCCAAATTATCTGAATCTGCTAAGGCAAAATTTCAGCAAAAATTAGTCGATAGACTCAATGAGCTTGAACGCCAAGTTAACGATATGCTGTTGATGGCTAAAGGGCGGCAGGATGAATTGGGCGAGTTAGTTAACCTTGATGAGGTGATTAATACTGTTATGGCGAACTGTGAGCCGATTGTGGCTCAGCGCGGCGCAGCATTGACCGTCACCAATGCGTCCAATGGCCTAATGCTGGCGAATGTGAACGCGCTCAGTTCCGCCGTGAATAATCTGGTGATGAATAGCCTTGAAGCCGGAGCAACGCAGATCCAAATCGTCGCTAATGATATCGGCGAGCAGCTAGCCCTCAATGTGGTCGACAATGGTAAAGGGCTGGATGCCAAGATGCAACAAAAAGTGTTGGAGCCTTTCTTTACCACCAAAGCGCAAGGAACGGGCCTAGGCTTAGCCGTTGTGCAGTCGGTGGTGCGCAATCATGGCGGACAAATCCAATTGAGTTGTATGCCTAATAAAGGTTGTACTGTGTCGCTGACGTTCCCGCAGGCGAAATCGGCGACTGTATTGCCGCTGGAGAAACCCTATGTCTGAAGCCAAATTACTCTTAGTCGAAGACGATGCATCCCTGCGTGAGGCTTTGCTCGATACCTTGATGTTGGCGCAATACGACTGTATCGATGTGGCCTCCGGCGAGGAAGCCATTATCGCCTTGAAGCAACATCAGTTTGATTTAGTGATCAGCGATGTGCAGATGCAGGGTATTGGCGGCTTAGGCTTATTAAATTACTTACAGCAGCATCACCCTAAGCTGCCAGTGTTATTGATGACGGCATATGCCACCATTGGCAGTGCGGTGAGTGCAATTAAATTGGGCGCCGTCGATTATTTGGCTAAGCCCTTTGCTCCAGAGGTGTTGCTCAACCAAGTTTCCCGCTATTTACCGCTCAAACAAAATAGTGATAAGCCAGTCGTTGCCGATGAAAAGAGTCTCGCGCTCTTGTCTCTGGCGCAGCGAGTGGCGGCATCCGATGCCTCAGTGATGATCCTTGGGCCAAGCGGCTCAGGTAAAGAAGTGTTAGCCCGTTATATTCATCAGCACAGCAGCCGTGCCGATCAAGCATTTGTGGCCATTAACTGTGCGGCTATCCCCGAGAATATGCTTGAGGCGACCTTATTTGGTTATGAAAAGGGCGCCTTTACCGGTGCTTATCAGGCGTGTCCTGGTAAATTTGAGCAGGCGCAGGGCGGCACCTTATTACTCGATGAAATTTCAGAGATGGATTTGGGACTTCAGGCCAAACTGCTGCGTGTGCTGCAAGAGCGTGAAGTAGAGCGTTTAGGCGGTCGCAAAACCATTAAGTTAGATGTTCGGGTGCTTGCCACCTCGAATCGCGATTTAAAGGCCGTCGTTGCTGCGGGGCAATTTCGGGAGGATCTCTATTATCGTATTAACGTGTTTCCACTGACATGGCCAGCTTTGAATCAACGCCCTGCGGATATTTTGCCCTTAGCTCGGCATTTGCTAGCCAAGCACGCGAAGGCGCTCAATGTGCTTGATTTGCCTGAGTTTGATGAGGCAGCTTGTCGTCGTTTACTCAGCCACCGCTGGCCGGGGAATGTGCGCGAGTTGGATAACGTTGTCCAACGCGCGTTAATTTTACGTGCTGGAGCTGTGATTAGCGCCAACGATATTATTATCGATGCCCAAGATGTGCCTCTGTTATCCGATGAAGCCGAATTCGCCAGTGAGCCTGAAGGTTTAGGTGAAGAGTTGAAGGCGCAGGAGCATGTGATCATTCTCGAAACCCTAGCGCAATGCCAGGGTAGCCGTAAGTTGGTTGCCGAGAAACTCGGGATCAGTGCGCGTACTTTAAGATACAAGATGGCCAGAATGCGCGATATGGGGATTCAATTGCCCAACTAAGTCGGTTTTTGCAACCTAACTTGCACCTTTGCCACTGGGTTACCCTGTGGCAATTTCATATCTGACGATTCCCTCAATTCTTTTTAGCACGGCTAAGTGAAAACTTGGCCGTGCTTTTGCATATCCTGTTTATCTAGAGAGTTTAATCGTCAATAACTCGACGATGGGGAGCACGACATGCAAATTGGCGCGAATTCATTACTGCAAGAAATGCAGTCACTTCAAGGTGAAATTAAACCTTCTTTTGGGATTTCACCCAATAACATTGTGCAGCAAGTGAATAACACCAGCGGTGCTGACTTTGGACAACTCCTCTCCCAAGCCATTGGCAATGTTAGTGGTTTGCAATCAACCTCATCGAATCTTGCGACCCGACTCGAAATGGGTGACACCACTGTGAGCCTTTCTGATACAGTTATCGCCCGCGAAAAGGCCAGTGTTGCCTTTGAAGCCACAGTCCAAGTGCGCAATAAGCTCGTTGAAGCTTATAAAGAAATAATGAGCATGCCTGTTTAGGCCAGTGAATAACGCAATTAGCAGGTACGAATCGTGAGCACAGAAATGATTGTCGGATCAAACGCCGGCGCAGTGGACCAAGGGGTCCAACAGGAAAATAAATCCGGCGTGCTGGGGAGTCTCGGTGGCGTCGATATGATGCGTCAAATCACCATGATTTTAGCCCTTGCCATTTGTTTGGCATTAGCCGTGTTCGTCATGATCTGGGCACAGGAACCTGAGTATCGTCCATTGGGTAAAATGGAGACTCAGGAAATGGTGCAAGTGCTCGATGTACTCGATAAAAACAAGATCAAATATCAAATCGATGTCGACGTTGTTAAGGTGCCCGAAGACAAATATCAAGAAGTTAAAATGATGCTGAGCCGTGCGGGTATCGATAGTGCCGCAGCCTCAAGCAAAGACTTCTTGACCCAAGACAGTGGTTTTGGCGTGAGCCAACGCATGGAGCAGGCTCGTCTCAAGCATAGCCAAGAAGAAAATCTCGCCCGCGCAATCGAACAATTACAAAGTGTTAGCCGCGCCAAGGTGATTTTAGCGCTCCCGAAAGAAAACGTGTTTGCCCGCAATACCTCGCAACCCAGTGCGACCGTTGTCATTAACACTCGCCGTGGTGGTTTAGGCCAAGGTGAAGTCGATGCGATTGTGGATATCGTCGCTTCTGCGGTTCAGGGCTTAGAGCCATCTCGCGTCACAGTTACAGATTCTAATGGCCGTTTACTCAATTCAGGCAGTCAAGATGGTGTGTCTGCAAGGGCACGCCGTGAGCTTGAACTAGTACAACAAAAAGAAGCCGAATACCGCACTAAAATTGACTCCATTCTGACGCCCATCCTTGGTCCTGATAACTTCACTTCCCAAGTTGATGTGAGCATGGATTTCACCGCGGTCGAGCAAACGGCAAAACGTTTTAACCCCGATTTACCGTCGCTGCGCAGCGAAATGACGGTCGAGAATAATTCGACTGGCGGTTCGACTGGTGGTATTCCTGGCGCGTTATCGAACCAGCCACCGATGGAGTCTAATATTCCACAGGAAGCGGCTAAGGCGACTGAAAGCGTAACGGCGGGTAACTCGCACCGCGAAGCAACCCGTAATTTTGAATTAGACACCACTATCAGCCATACCCGTCAGCAAATTGGCGTTGTGCGCCGCGTCAGTGTATCGGTTGCCGTGGACTTTAAACCGGGCGCCGCCGGTGAAAATGGCCAAGTGGCGCGCGTTGCTCGTACCGAGCAAGAGCTCACCAATATCCGCCGTTTACTGGAAGGTGCGGTAGGTTTTAGCGCCCAGCGTGGTGATGTTTTAGAGGTGGTCACTGTTCCCTTTATGGATCAATTGGTTGAAGATGTTCCTGCGCCTGAGCTTTGGGAGCAACCTTGGTTCTGGCGTGCGGTCAAGTTAGGTGTTGGTGCCTTAGTGATCTTAGTGCTCATTCTTGCTGTAGTGCGTCCAATGTTGAAACGCTTAATCTATCCTGACAATGTGAACATGCCAGAAGATTCAAGACTGGGTAATGAGCTGGCCGAGATTGAAGACCAATACGCCGCCGATACCTTAGGGATGCTCAATACCAAAGAAGCAGAGTATAGTTATGCCGACGATGGCTCAATTCTTATCCCTAATCTGCATAAAGATGATGATATGATTAAAGCTATCCGTGCGCTTGTGGCCAATGAGCCCGAGCTTTCTACCCAAGTCGTGAAAAACTGGTTACAAGACAATGGCTGAGAATAAATCAAAAGACGCCGCTGAAACTTCTGGCTTTAATGTAAAGGATCTCAGCGGTATCGAAAAAACGGCAATTTTACTGTTAAGTTTGAGTGAAGCCGATGCCGCCTCCATTTTAAAGCACTTAGAACCTAAACAAGTGCAAAAGGTGGGGATGGCGATGGCGGCCATGGAAGACTTTGGGCAGGAAAAAGTCATCGGGGTGCATAAGCTGTTTCTCGATGATATTCAAAAGTATTCTTCTATTGGTTTTAACAGTGAAGAGTTCGTCCGTAAGGCGTTAACCGCGGCTTTAGGTGAAGACAAAGCCGGTAATTTGATTGAACAAATTATCATGGGCAGCGGCGCCAAAGGCTTAGACTCACTCAAATGGATGGATGCGCGCCAAGTGGCAACTATCATCCAAAACGAACATCCTCAGATCCAAACCATTGTTTTATCGTATTTAGAGCCAGATCAAGCGGCGGAGATTTTCGGCCAGTTCCCTGAGAACACGCGCTTAGACTTAATGATGCGTATTGCTAACCTTGAAGAAGTGCAGCCTGCGGCATTGCAGGAATTGAACGATATCATGGAGAAACAATTCGCCGGCCAAGGTGGCGCACAGGCGGCGAAGATGGGCGGTTTAAAAGCGGCTGCCAACATCATGAACTACCTCGATACCGGTATCGAAAGCCAGTTGATGGAAACCATGCGCGAAACCGACGAGGAAATGGCGCAGCAAATCCAAGACTTAATGTTCGTGTTCGAAAACCTGATCGATGTAGACGACCGCGGTATCCAAACCTTGCTGCGTGAAGTGCAGCAGGATGTGTTGATGAAGGCACTTAAAGGTACCGACGATCAACTTAAAGATAAAATTCTGGGCAATATGTCAAAACGGGCCGCCGAATTGCTGCGTGACGATTTAGAGGCCATGGGCCCGATCCGGATCAGCGAAGTGGAGATTGCTCAAAAAGAAATTCTGTCAATTGCACGTCGTTTAAGTGACAGCGGTGAAATCATGTTAGGCGGCGGTGGTGGCGATGAGTTCCTCTAATCGGAGTGACAATAGCGACAATAAATTGTCCCACAGGGTCGTCAGCGACGCCGATATTGAGTTCAGTCATTGGTCATTACCCGATGTCACCGAAGCCGAGGAAGAGGGTGTCTCCAACCTGTTTGGTTATGCAGGGCAACTATCGCCGAAGGCCGTGGCCGTTGAAACGGTTGCTCCACCAACCTTGGCCGAGATTGAAGACATTCGCGCTCAAGCCGAGGAGGAAGGCTTTAACGAAGGCAAGACCCAAGGTTATGCCGAAGGGCTAGAGCAGGGCAGACTCGAAGGATTAGAGCAAGGCCATACCGAGGGCCTAGCCCAAGGGCATGAGCAGGGGCTCGAAGCTGGGCTTGCCGAAGCGAAGGCATTAGTCACTCGCTTCGAAGGACTGCTGAGTCAGTTTGAAAAGCCATTGCAATTACTCGATGGCGATATTGAACATTCTTTAATGACGCTAACCATGGCGCTGGCTAAATCTGTGATTGGTCATGAACTTAAAACCCATCCAGAGCAAATTTTATCTGCACTGCGTTTAGGGGTTGAATCATTGCCGATCAAGGAGCAAAGCGTCAGTATTCGTCTCCATCCCGACGATGTCACTTTAGTCGAGAAGCTATATTCCAGTACTCAATTGAACCTTAATCAGTGGCAATTAGAGGCGGATCCTACCCTCTCTGTCGGCGACTGCATCATTAGTAGCCAACGCTCGTTGGTGGATTTAACCCTATCCTCGCGCATTGATGCGGTATTTGAATCCTTACGTAATCAACAATCCCATTTGAGTCATCAGCAGCAACAGCGCCAAGCGGTCCTCGATGAGGAAAACGCCGCAAAAGTTGCCTCGACTACCGAGCTAGGTGACGAGGCGCAAAGTAGCCAGCCACAACATGATGGAGAGCAAGATGCAAAATCGCCGCCATCAACTGCTGAATAAGCTGAATCATTGCATCGATAAAGTCCCGCCATTCCGTGCTGTCGCCAGTGGCCAACTGGTGCGCGTGGTTGGCTTAACCTTAGAAGCTAGTGGTTGTCGCGCCCCCGTTGGCAGCTTGTGTTCTATCGAAACCATGGCGGGAGAGTTGATCGCCGAAGTTGTTGGCTTCGACGATGAACTGCTGTATCTGATGCCGATTGAGGAATTGCGCGGTGTGTTACCCGGCGCACGGGTTATTCCCCTCGGTGAGCAGGCGGGGCTCAATGTGGGCTTATCCCTGTTGGGGCGCGTACTCGACGGTAATGGTGTGCCATTAGATGGTCTTGGCGCTTTATCGACTGAGCAACAGGCGCCGAGGCACAGTAACGCCATCAATCCACTTTCTCGCCGAGCGATCACCGAACCACTCGATGTGGGCGTACGCGCCATCAATGCCATGCTCACCGTTGGTAAGGGCCAACGTATGGGCCTATTTGCAGGCTCTGGCGTGGGTAAGAGTGTGCTACTCGGCATGATGACGCGAGGCTCTACCGCTGACATTATTGTGGTGGGATTAGTGGGGGAGCGTGGTCGCGAAGTTAAAGAATTTATTGAAGAAATCCTTGGTGAAAAGGGCAGAGCACGCTCGGTTGTGGTGGCGGCGCCCGCCGATACTTCACCATTAATGCGCCTTCGCGCCTGTGAAACCTCTACTCGTATTGCCGAGTATTTTCGGGATTTAGGCTATAACGTATTGTTATTAATGGACAGTTTGACTCGTTATGCCCAGGCGCAGCGGGAGATTGCCCTAGCCGTAGGTGAGCCACCGGCGACGAAAGGTTATCCACCTTCGGTATTTGCGAAATTGCCACGTTTGGTTGAGCGGGCAGGCAATGGTGGTCCCGGGCAAGGTTCTATAACCGCATTTTATACTGTACTGACCGAGGGCGATGACCAACAGGATCCTATTGCCGATGCATCTCGGGCTATCCTCGACGGCCATATTGTGCTCTCCCGTGCATTAGCTGATTCCGGGCACTATCCCGCAATCGATATTGAGGCTTCCATTAGCCGTGTGGCCCCAATGGTGATTTCGAACGAGCACTTAGAAGCCATGCGCCGCGTCAAACAGACCTATTCCCTTTACCAGCAGAATAAGGACCTGATTTCGATCGGGGCTTATGCCCAAGGCAGCGATCCGCGAATCGATAACGCCATACGCCTGCAACCTGCGATGAATGCCTTCTTACGCCAAACCATGCGTGATGCCTTTAGTTTTGCCGATAGCCAAGTCATGCTTGGGCAACTCGCGGCGCAATGTAAATAATCGAGACTGTTATGGCGAATGCCGATCCTTTATTGCTGGTGTTAAAATTAGCCCTCGATGCAGAGGAACAGGCTGCGTTGTTGCTAAAGTCGGCACAATTAGAGTGTCAAAAGCGTCAAAATCAGTTGGATGCACTCAACAATTATCGCTTGGACTACATGAAGCAGATGCAGTCTCAGCAGGGACAAGCCATCAGCGCCAGCCATTATCACCAATTCCACCGTTTTATCCGCCAAATCGATGAGGCCATTGCGCAGCAAAATCGTGTGGTCGCCGATGGGGAGAAGCAAAAAAATTATCGTCAGCAGCATTGGCTCGAGAAGCAGAAGAAACGTAAGGCAGTAGAACTACTCTTAGAGAATAAAGAGAAAAAACGCCAAGCACTTGAGTTGAAGAAAGAGCAAAAGATGACAGATGAATTTGCCTCTCAGCAGTTTTTTCGCCGCAATAAACCCTAACCCAAGCTAGCCATTGCTTGTTTAAGTTGTTTCTTCAATCAGTAAGCTCCATTTGTTGGCATTTTATTTGCTAGCTTTATGCAAGATATGGCCAAAGCCGCATAAATTGACGTTTGCCCGCATGTTTTTATGTCTTGGGGTGAATGTTTAGGAGCTGATATGCAACAAATGAACAACATCCTATTAGCGTCAAGCGCGAAAAACAGCGCTAGCTCGAGTAAAGCATTGACTCAAGATGCTAATAGTGAAGACTTTTCTGCAGCGTTGGCTTCAGTTACATCCGTATCATCCCCCTCGACTAAAACCCCTATATCTCAGGATGTGGCCGTCAAATCTGCTAAAGCGGAAGCCAGCACTGACGATACCAATACCGATGATGAAGCCGATATCAGCTTGATTTTCGCCCAGATTGGTATGGCAAATGAGATGAAGAAAGCGGCAGCTCCGGGCGAGTCTTTGCCGCTTGAGGCCGATATCACGGCAACGGTGGACGCAGACTCTACATCTTCATTATTAGTCGATGACCCATCTCAGACCGACAGTTCTATTGTTGACGGCACTTTTTCCGATGAAATGGCTAAGTTTGTCGAGGTCTCCAACATAAGCATTGGCAATACAAAAGTGGATGTGAGTTCTGAAACACCAGACTCTGAGTCAGTCACCTCAAAGGCGACCGGACAAAATACTGCGCAAGTCACCGCAAAGTTTATACAGCAGCAAGCCTCACAACAGAACGCGGCTGATGTTGCTGCTACTGAGAGTGTAGAACCACAGATCCCAGCTGTTGATGTTGATGCTTTGGTTGCGGCCGCGACAGTGGCGGAAACGGATACTCAAGGTGCTTTAGTTGATGATTCGCTTTTGATTGATGATGCTGCGCTACTTTCAGGTCTGCGCAGCGAAAAGTTCGTTAAACCGCCCGAAAATCATATTTTACCCATTGAGGGTGAACCTTTGTTAGGGGCAAAAGAGCCTGGTACAACAGAGCTTGGTGCAACAATTGGCGCTAAGGCAATAAATGTGTCGACGCAGCCAGCAGATAAAGCTCTAGCACCCCAAAGTATGGTGTCCCAAGTCGTTGATAATCAAACACCAATTAAAGCGGCCAATGCCTCTGCGAGTGATGTATTAACGACGAATGCAGCCACAGCCGCTAATGCTAACGATCTTAATACCTTAGGCACTAATGCCGCGACTAATGTATCAGGTACCACAGCCATAGATCCGAGTCTTACTGCCGACAACCCATCCCGCGCCGAGATTTCAGCAGGCTTTTTGCTAAAAGACGCTAAGCTAGCGGTTACTCTCGATGCGCAGCAAGATAGCCAAGTTGCTGCTTTAAGTCCTGGCAGCGAAGAGGCGGGCAGCGAGTTTAAGCCTGTGGAGTTTAAAGCAGTATCTTCACTGCATTCTTTGGCAACGCCAGCAACCCAGCGTCAAGATATTCCGCAAGTGCAGCTTTCCTTGCGCCAAGGTGTAGAAACTCAAAACCAAATGCAGGAGATGATCCAGCGCTTTTCACCTGTGATGAAGCAGCAATTGGTGACTATGGTAAGCCAGGGTATCCAACAGGCGGAAATCCGTTTAGATCCGCCAGAACTTGGGCATATGTTGGTTAAAGTGCAAGTCCATGGCGACCAGACACAAGTGCAGTTCCATGTCACACAATCGCAAACCCGCGATGTGGTCGAACAAGCCATTCCCCGCCTGCGTGAATTATTACAGGAACAAGGCATGCAATTGGCCGACAGTCATGTTTCTCAAGGTGACCAAGGTCAACGCCGTGAGGGGGGATTTGGTGAAGCGGGTGGTTCGAGTGGTGGAAATGTGGATGATTTCTCGGCAGAAGAGCTAGATTTAGGTTTAAATCAAGCAACTAGTTTAAATTCAGGTATAGATTATTACGCTTAAGAAGGTAACCTATAGTAATAATGCGGATTATAATCCGCATCCTAATCCATTCCCGCATTTAGCCAATTAAAGAGTATATAAAATGGCCAAGGAAGAATCACTAGAACTTGAAAGCACCGAAGCGCCTAAAAGTAAGAAGAAGTTTATTTTTATCGGTGCGGGCGTCTTAGTGGCACTATTAATAGGTGGTGCGCTGTGGTTTTTCCTCGGTAGCAGTGATGAAGCCCCTGCAGCAGCGGCCGAAGGGACTGCGCCTACTGAGGCAACCACTCCTGCCGCCGATGCGGCAATGGCGGCCTACGTACCAATGCCACGACCCTTTTTATTTAATCTCCCTGGGCCAGATCGCGCTCGTCTCGTTGAAATTAAAGTGCAATTGATGGTTAGAGGCCAAGACGATGATGTTTTGACTCAAAAGCATATTCCGTTGATTGAAGATGCGCTGTTAACCACCTTTAGTGGCGCCGATGTACAAAAATTGAGTACTCAGGCGGGTAAAGATGAATTGCGGCAATTAGCGCTGCTGAGCGTGCAAAATACCTTGCAATCCGTGACCGGACGTAAAGTGGTTGAGAAAGTACTCTTTACCGGTTTTGTAATGCAATAACCTTTTATCTTCAGCACCTTAAAGAGGCGAAGACAATACTGTGAGTGATTTATTAAGCCAAGACGAAATTGATGCGCTCTTACACGGAGTCGATGACGTCGAAGAGGATAATGAGCTTGATGCCGCGGGGCTGGAAGCTCGCTCCTACGACTTTTCCTCCCAAGACCGTATCGTGCGTGGCCGTATGCCCACGCTCGAGATTGTGAATGAGCGTTTTGCCCGTCACCTGCGGATCAGCATGTTCAACATGATGCGTCGTGCGGCCGAAGTGTCGATTAACGGCGTGCAAATGCTGAAATTTGGTGAGTACGTACACACCTTATTCGTCCCGACCAGCTTGAACATGGTGCGCTTTCATCCCTTAAAAGGTACGGCACTGATCACCATGGAAGCGCGTTTAGTGTTTATTCTGGTGGACAACTTTTTTGGCGGCGATGGCCGTTTCCATGCCAAGATTGAAGGGCGGGAATTTACCCCGACCGAACGTCGCATCGTGCAACTTTTGCTTAAGATTATCTTTGAAGACTATAAAGATGCGTGGGCGCCGGTGATGGATGTGGAGTTTGATTATTTAGACTCCGAAGTCAACCCCGCTATGGCGAACATCGTCAGTCCCACTGAAGTGGTGGTGATTAACTCCTTCCATATCGAAGTGGATGGCGGCGGCGGTGACTTCCATATCACTATGCCGTATTCGATGATTGAACCTATCCGTGAACTACTCGATGCCGGTGTGCAGAGTGATAAACAAGACACGGACATGCGTTGGTCACAGGCGCTGCATGACGAAATTATGGATGTGAAAGTCGGATTTGATGCCAGTGTGGTTGAGCATGAACTCACACTCAAAGACGTCATGAACTTCAAGGCCGGGGATATTATTCCAATCGAGCTGCCTGAATACATTATGATGAAAATCGAAGACTTACCGACGTATCGCTGTAAAATGGGGCGTTCACGCGATAATCTAGCACTTAAAATTTACGAAAAAATCCCACGTCCTGAAACGGTCAAATCCGAACTGCAATTAGTGACACGTAAAGGCAAAGCCAGAGACATATCCGAATTATAAAGGTGAAGTGAGATGAGTACAGATGATGATTGGGCAGCAGCCATGGCCGAGCAGGCATTGGAAGAGGCTAATGCCATTGACCTTGACGAGCTGGTAGACGAGTCGCAGCCAATTAGTAAGGCCGAAGCCGCCAAACTAGACACTATTTTAGATATCCCTGTGACGATCTCGATGGAGGTCGGTCGCAGCTATATCAGCATTCGTAACCTGCTGCAGTTGAACCAAGGTTCTGTCGTAGAGTTGGACAGGGTCGCGGGTGAGCCGCTAGATGTGATGGTCAATGGCACGCTTATCGCCCATGGCGAAGTGGTTGTGGTTAACGATAAGTTTGGTATCCGCCTAACGGATGTGATCAGTCAAACTGAGCGGATTAAAAAGCTTAAGTAATTCACCGATAAACACGAAGCCTGAAGGAGCGAGATGAGCACATCGGTAATTCTCAGTCTAGTAGCAGCGACTCAGGCGAGTGTTGCTGGCGTTGCTAACGAAAGTACCGCGACAGCAACGAAAGTGGCAGAACCCTCGCAAATGGCCGCCGCAGCGAGCATGCTTGGCGGTCTTATTTTAGTGTTATTGCTTATCTTCGCCTTAGCCTACCTGCTGCGGCGATTTAATTTAGTGCCGACTAATCACAGTGTACTGAAAACCCTCGCGGTAACATCGCTTGGGCAGAAGGAGCGTTTGGTACTCGTTCAGGTTGGTGAACAGCAGTATTTGTTGGGCGTTAGCGGGCAACAGGTTAATTTAATTGATAAATTAGCTGAGCCTATCGAAATTGAGTCCACTTCCTTTGCGGACAAGCTACGGCAGGCGAAATTAAAACAATGATGAAGTACATACTCACCTTAATTGGGGTCAGTACCCTGTTGTTTGCCGCATCGGTGGGCGCGGCCGATGGTGTATTGCCTGCGGTAACCGTAAAAACCGCCGCCGATGGTTCGACCGAATATTCGGTGACCATGCAAATCCTGTTACTAATGACTTCGCTGAGCTTTATCCCTGCGATGGTCATTATGTTGACCTCTTTTACTCGCATCATAGTGGTGCTGTCGATTTTGCGCCAAGCCATTGGTTTACAACAGACACCCTCTAACCAAGTTTTGATTGGTATGAGCCTGTTTATGACCTTTTTCATTATGGCGCCGGTGTTCGACAAAATTTATGACCAAGGGGTCAAGCCTTATATTGATGAGCAGCTCACGCTGCAACAGGCCTTCGATAAGGGCAAAGAGCCATTACGTGCATTCATGTTAGGGCAAGTGCGTACCACAGATCTGAAAACCTTTATCGATATCTCGGGGTATCAAAACATTAATTCCCCAGAAGAAGCGCCAATGAGCGTGTTGGTGCCAGCTTTTATTACCAGTGAACTGAAAACCGCCTTTCAAATTGGGTTTATGTTGTTTGTGCCATTCTTAGTGCTCGATCTCGTGGTGGCCAGTATCTTGATGGCCATGGGTATGATGATGCTCTCGCCGATGATTGTCTCTTTACCCTTTAAGATCATGTTGTTTGTGCTTGTCGACGGCTGGGGCCTAGTAATGGGCACACTCGCCAATAGCTTTGGTTAGACGAGCGGAGATTCGCGATGACGCCAGAAGCCCTAATCGATATTTTCCGTGAGGCCTTAGCCGTGATAGTCATGATGGTTTCGGCCATCGTACTGCCAGGGCTGGGTATTGGCTTAATTGTGGCGGTGTTTCAAGCTGCGACCTCAATTAACGAACAGACTTTAAGCTTTTTACCTCGACTGATAGTGACCTTACTGGCCTTGATGGTCATGGGACACTGGTTAGTGCAAACCCTGATGGATTTCTTTATCGAAATGGTTAACCGCATTCCCCAAGTGGTGGGTTAAGTCCATGGAGCTGCTGCTCGACACCTTAATGCAAACCATCGCCTCTTACATGTGGCCATTGTTTCGCGTGACCAGCATGTTGATGGTCATGGTGGTGTTTGGGGCTACAACAACTCCGACTCGTGTACGTTTACTGTTAGCCGTTGCCATCACGCTTACCATTGCGCCAGTTTTGCCGCCCGTAAAGGATGCCGAACTCTTTTCCTTAAGCGCTGTTTTTATTACCGCCCAGCAAATTATTATTGGTGTCGCCATGGGTTTTGTGACCCAAATGGTGATGCAAACCTTTGTGTTAACGGGCCAGATCATTGGTATGCAAACCAGTTTAGGTTTTGCCTCTATGGTCGACCCTGGATCTGGTCAACAAACACCAGTGATAGGTAATTTCTTCTTGTTACTCGCGACGTTGATTTTTCTCGCCGTCGATGGACACCTGTTGATGATCCGCATGCTCGTCGCCAGTTTTGAGACCTTACCGATTTCGAATCAAGGATTAACCTTAACAAGTTATCGCTCGCTAGCGGAATGGGGCTCCTATATGTTTGGCGCGGCACTGACTATGTCGCTCTCGGCGATTATTGCCTTACTACTCGTTAACTTATCCTTTGGGGTCATGACCCGCGCCGCGCCGCAGCTGAACATTTTCTCGATAGGTTTCCCCATCACTATGATTGGTGGACTGCTGATTTTATGGTTGACCTTGACTCCCGTAATGGCCCATTTCGAAGAAGTCTGGGCGTCGGCACAGCTTTTGCTGTGTGATATTTTAGGGCTTCAGTGCCAAGCCAATGGCATATTCTAACCGGATAGGAACGCGTAATGGCTGAAGAAAGTAGCGGCGAACGCAGCGAGGAACCCACCGGGAGGCGCCTCGAACAGGCGCGAGAAAAAGGGCAGGTAGCCCGTTCAAAAGAGTTAGGTACTGCGACCGTGTTACTCTCGGCGGCGACTGGCTTATATATGCTCGGACCTGGAATTGCGAAAGCCTTATCCAACGTATTCGAGCGTGTATTTACCATGGAGCGCGCTGCGATTTTCGATACGAACCAGATGTTTAATGTATGGGGCGTCGTGGGGAGCGAGATTGGCTGGCCGTTACTCAAGATTATGTTACTGATTGTGGTGGTGGCATTTATCGGTAACGTATCCCTTGGCGGGATGAATTTCTCCACCCAAGCCATGATGCCTAAAGCCAGTAAGATGAGCCCGATTGCAGGCTTTAAGCGGATGTTTGGTGTGCAGGCCTTGGTTGAATTAACCAAAGGGATTGCTAAGTTCTCCGTGGTAGCAATCGCGGCTTATTTGCTACTCAGTCATTATTTTAACGATATTCTGCTCCTGTCTGCCGATCATCTCCCCGGTAACGTCCATCATGCGCTGGATTTATTGGTGTGGATGTTCATTCTGCTTTGCTCCTCCGTCTTAGTCATAGTGGTCATCGATGTGCCGTTTCAGATCTGGAACCACAACAAACAGCTGAAAATGACTAAGCAGGAAGTCAAAGACGAGTATAAAGATACCGAAGGTAAACCCGAGGTCAAAGGGCGAGTACGGCAAATGCAGCGTGAGTTAGCGCAGCGGCGCATGATGGCCGAAGTGCCCAATGCGGATGTGATTGTGGTGAACCCTGAGCATTATGCGGTGGCCATTAAATACGATGTGAAGCGCTCTGCAGCGCCTTTTGTGATCGCTAAAGGCGTCGACGAAGTGGCGTTTAAAATCCGCGAGGTGGCAAGGGCACATAACATTGCGATTGTCTCTGCACCACCGCTTGCGCGGGCCATTTATCACACCACTAAACTTGAGCAGCAGATCCCTGAGGGCCTATTTACTGCGGTGGCACAGGTACTGGCTTATGTGTTCCAGTTACGCCAGTACCAAAAAGGTCGTGGTCGTAAACCTATTCCAATCCCTGCTAATCAACCCATTCCTGACGAGCTGAAGCACTAGTTAAGTGTTAGGTTAACGAAGAGATAGTTCACAGAGATAAAACCATAACTTGAACTGTTAGCGGTTGGCGCGCTTTTTGCTTCCAGGCTGTTATACGTCAAAGTTTAGGTATCTGTGAATGGATGTTAAAGCCTCCCTAGGCCAAGTAAAACAGTTGAAACTGAGCTCTTTCAAGGGCATAGGTACGCCAATGCTAGTGCTTGCGGCATTGGCTATGATTGTATTGCCTATCCCGCCATTTCTACTCGACGTTTTATTCTCCTTTAACATTGCCTTGGCTTTGATTGTTCTTCTTGTCGCGATTTATACCGACAGACCCTTAGACTTTGCTGCTTTTCCAACTGTTTTATTAGTCGCGACATTGCTGCGACTCGCACTTAACGTGGCATCGACCCGTGTAGTATTACTCGAAGGTCACAATGGTGGTGATGCCGCCGGTAAGGTGATTGAGGCCTTCGGCTCCGTGGTCATTGGCGGTAACTATGCAGTGGGTCTAGTTGTATTTATAATCTTGATTATTATCAACTTTGCCGTTGTGACTAAAGGTGCTGGCCGTATTGCCGAGGTGAGTGCTCGCTTTACCTTAGATGCGATGCCCGGTAAGCAAATGGCCATCGATGCCGACTTGAACGCAGGTATTATTAATCAGGATCAAGCCAGAACCAGACGCGCCGAGGTGACCCGCGAAGCCGACTTCTATGGCGCGATGGACGGTGCGTCTAAGTTTGTAAAGGGCGATGCGATTGCCGGTATCATGATCTTGGTTATCAACATTCTCGGTGGGTTTATTATCGGGATTGTGCAGCACGGTTTGACATTCTCCCAAGCCGTTGAAATTTATACCCTGTTAACCATTGGTGACGGTCTCGTCGCACAAATCCCCGGCCTGTTGTTGTCAATTGCTGCGGCGTTGATGGTGACCCGTCAAAATGAATCTGGCGATATGGGCCAGATGTTGATTAGTCAGATGTTTGACAGTCACAAGTCACTCAGTATTGCGGCTGGCGTACTCTTTGTCATGGGTATTGTGCCAGGCATGCCACACATGGCGTTTTTAAGCTTTGCCGTGATCACAGGTGGTGCCGCTTACTTTATATTTAAACGTAATGAAGCCAAACGTGCCAAAGCCCTTGAGCAAGTCAAAACGGGCCCAACTGAAAGAGCCGAAAGAGAACCTAAAGAACTTAGCTGGGACGATGTGCACCACGTTGACACTATCGGTCTGGAAGTGGGTTATCGTTTGATCCCATTGGTCGATAAGGGGCAAGGTGGTGAATTACTGAGCCGGATCAAAGGAGTACGTAAAAAACTTTCTCAAGAACTGGGCTTCTTGGTGCCTGCGGTACATATTCGTGACAACCTCGATTTATCACCCAATGCCTACCGCATCTCGTTAATGGGCGTGGTGGTTGGAGAGGCGGATATTCGCCATGACTGCGAACTCGCCATCAACCCTGGTCAAGTTTATGGCAAGCTCGATGGTATCGAAACGCGTGATCCTGCCTTTGGTCTCGAAGCGGTTTGGATTGCCCCAGAGCTGCGTGAACATGCACAAACCTTAGGTTATACCGTGGTGGATGCCGCGACAGTGGTGGCAACCCATATCAGCCAAATATTGACGAATAACGCGGCGAAACTCTTAGGCTACGAAGAAGTGCAACAACTGATGGATATGCTTGCCAAGCATTCGCCTAAGCTGGTGGATGGCTTTATTCCTGATGTGATGCCGCTCGGAAATGTCGTAAAAGTGATGCAAAACCTATTAAATGAAGGAGTTTCTGTCAGAGACTTGCGTACCATAGTGCAAACTTTGTTAGAATACGGCACTAAGAGTAACGATACTGAAGTATTAACGGCCGCGGTGCGTATCGCATTGAAGCGCATGATAGTTCAAGAGATCTCCGGTCCTGAACTCGAAATACCTGTCATAACTTTGGCGCCAGAGTTGGAACAGATGTTGCATCAGTCGATGCAGGCAACCGGTGGCGATGGTCCTAATATCGAGCCCGGTCTTGCGGAGCGTATGCAGCAATCCTTAGCGGATGCCGCTCAAAAGCAAGAAATGGTTGGTCAGCCGGCTATTTTGCTAACGTCAGGTATGTTACGTGCGACACTGTCTCGCTTTGTTAAATATACTATTCCTAATCTCAGAGTGATTTCTTACCAAGAAATCCCCGATGAAAAGCAAATACGCATAGTGTCTGCCGTCGGCCAGTAGAGGACGCATAAGTGAAGATTAAACGTTTTTTTGCCAAAGACATGCGTGCTGCACTGGCCCAAGTGAAGGACACGCTCGGCTCCGATGCCGTGATTATGTCAAATAAAAAAGTGAACGGTGGCATTGAGATTGTGGCTGCCGTTGACTATGACGAGCCCAAAGCGAAGGCGCCTGCTGCGGCTCCGACCTTTATGGATGTGAGTGATGACTTAGTTTCGCTCGGTGCTAAAGCGCCGATTCGCGCTGAAACTAAGTTAAAACCATCGGCGCCAGCGGACTCTCTCCAAGCATTGCTCGAGAAGCAACAAAGCCGTTTAAACCAACAGCTCACCCATCAACAGCAAGACGCCGAACTGCCTGCGTGGGCTAAAGGATTACAAGCACCTGTGGCACCTAAAGCTGAGCGTCGCGATATGGGCAATCCCTTCGATAAGAAACCGCAGAGCTCGCCAAAACAAAATGCGGATCTCGAAGCCATGCGCGATGAATTATCATCCTTACGTAATTTGTTGACCCATCAGGTTTCAGCATTGATGACTGAGCATAAAAAACGTATCGACCCTGTCGGTGCCATGCTGGAGTCAAAGTTGCTGGAAGCCGAGTTTTCTCCAGCTGTCGCGAACAAGTTAGCGGCGCTCAGTCAACACTATACCCCTGCAGAATTAGTTCGTGCACTGCCACAAAGTCTAGCGAATATGCTTGATAACCAAGGTGATGATATCGTTAAGCAAGGTGGTGTTGTAGCGCTGGTTGGCCCAACGGGTGTAGGCAAAACCACTTCTTTAGCGAAATTAGCGGCTCGTTTCGCCGCCCATCATGGTGCGGATCAAGTGGCTTTGATTACCACAGACCATTATCGTATTGGCGCCTATGAGCAATTGGCCACCTATGGCAAAATTATGGGTTGTCCAGTCAAACAAGCCCATGACCTTGCTGAACTGGAGCAAATTCTGTATCAGTTCAGAAATCGCAAGCTAGTATTGATAGATACCGCGGGTATGGGTCAACGAGATATGCGGCTTTACCAGCAACTTGATAATTTAACTGCAAATAGCAGAATACCTATCCGCAGTTATCTGGTACTGTCTGCCACAGGACAGCGCCGCGTGCTGCAAGATGCTGTAAATCACTTTAAACGCATTCCCTTATCTGGTGTTGTACTCACAAAACTCGATGAATCCGTGTCTTTAGCGGGCGCATTAAGTGTGTTGATCCAAAGTGGGTTGCCATTAAGTTATGTTACGGATGGGCAGCGAGTGCCCGAAGATATGAAAGTCGCCGATACCTTACTGCTCGCTGAGCAGGCATTAGCGGCCTTAGAAAACACTGAAGAACAATCGTTACCAGACACAGCGTGGTCAGATAATATGACCTGTGCATTTGAGTAGAGTTATGACCCTGGATCAAGCAAGTGGTTTACGTATGATGAATCAACCCTATAACGAAAAAGTGAAAGTAATCGCGGTTACGGGTGGTAAAGGTGGCGTGGGTAAAACCAGTGTGTCCATCAATACCGCTGTAGCATTAGCCGAAAAGGGCAAGCGTGTCTTAGTGCTTGATGCCGACTTAGGCTTGGCAAACGTCGATGTCATGTTAGGGATCCGTGCTGAACGTAACCTTTCCCATGTACTCTCAGGCGATGCTGAGCTGGATGATATTATTGTCCGTGGTCCCAAGGGCATAGGCATTGTCCCCGCGACCTCGGGTACTCAAGGCATGGTAGAATTGAGCCCCGCACAACATGCAGGTTTAATTCGTGCTTTCAGTGAGATGCGTACCCAGTTTGATATTCTCATCGTGGATACTGCCGCGGGGATTTCAGACATGGTGCTCAGTTTCTCCCGTGCGTCACAGGATGTACTAGTCGTGGTATGTGACGAGCCAACCTCCATCACTGACGCTTATGCGTTGATCAAAATTCTCAGCCGTGAACACGGTGTTTTCCGCTTTAAAATTGTTGCGAATATGGTGCGCAGTTTACGCGAAGGTATGGAATTGTTTGCTAAACTCAGTAAAGTGACCGACAGATTCTTGGACGTGGCACTTGAACTGGTTGCGACCATTCCGTTTGATGAAAACCTTCGCAAATCAGTGCGTAAACAAAAGTTAGTGGTTGAGGCTTATCCTAAGTCTCCAGCTGCGATAGCGTACCATGGCCTAGCGAATAAAATTATGAGCTGGCCAGTACCACAGCAACCTGGTGGGCATTTGGAGTTTTTCGTTGAGCGTTTAGTTCAGCGACCAGATTTTCAAGAGGAAAAAACGAGTGAATAAAGCCGCAGCGTATACTTGTTTAGACAGTAAAACGTCAATCGTTGAACAGTATGCACCGTTGGTTAAAAGAATTGCACATCACTTGCTCGCCAGATTACCTGCCTCAGTGCAGCTCGATGACTTGCTTCAAGCGGGGATGATGGGGTTGTTAGAAGCATCATCCAAGTTTGATGGTGGCAAAGGTGCAAAGTTTGAAACCTTCGCCGGCATACGGATCCGTGGCGCCATGTTGGATGAGATCCGTCGTGGCGATTGGGTTCCCCGTTCCGTTCATCGTAATAATCGTCGAGTTGCTCAAGCCATTGATGAGTTAGAGCAAGTGTTGGGTCGTGATGCACGCGACACAGAAATTGCAGAAAAACTTGATATGACGCTCGATGAGTACCATCATATTCTTAACGATGTTTCTGTTGGTAAAATCATAGGGATAGAAGACTTAGGCGTATCACAGGATATACTCACTCCGAGCGATAATGTGAGTGATGGTACATTTGAAGCACTAGCAGAGACCCAGTTTCATTCAGCACTAGTAGAGGCGATAAAATTATTGCCCGAAAGAGATGCGCTAGTGCTATCGTTATACTACGATGAAGCATTGAATTTAAAAGAAATTGGCGCCATTCTTGAGGTGAGCGAGTCGCGAGTTAGCCAGATATTAAGTCAGGCAATGTTGCGACTCAAAGGCAAACTCAAGCATTGGACATAAGTATAATTATTTATTGAGCACAGAATGTCAGCTCACCGGAGGAAACCTTGGACAAGAATATGAAGATTCTCATCGTTGATGACTTTTCGACAATGAGACGTATCATCAAGAACTTGTTGCGAGACTTGGGATTTAACAATACCCAAGAAGCAGACGACGGCTCAACCGCGTTGCCTATGCTACAGAAGGGCGACTTTGATTTTGTCGTGACAGACTGGAATATGCCAGGTATGCAGGGTATTGATTTGCTTAAGGCTATTAGAGCTGATGATTCCCTAAAACATTTGCCCGTGTTAATGGTTACCGCCGAAGCAAAACGTGAACAAATTATTGCTGCCGCACAAGCCGGTGTTAACGGCTATGTGGTTAAGCCTTTTACCGCAGCAACACTAAAAGAGAAGTTAGATAAAATATTCGAACGACTCGCTTAAGCAAGGATGAGCTATGAAGTCACAAACATCAGGGCTCATTACGCTCGAGAAGGCTCAGCGTTTAGTTGAATTATTAAGCGCGAATGAACAAGCTCAAGCAGATGATTTATTTAGGGAACTCGCGGCTCCACTCCAAAGGGAGCTCTTTGATGAAGTTGGCAAATTGACTAGACAACTTCATAGCGCATTAATGGATTTCCAAGTTGACAATCGTTTGGTTGAACTCGCGAATACCGAAATTCCCGATGCTAAGGAACGGCTAAGTTATGTCATTGACATGACAGAACAAGCCGCGAATAAAACCATGGATGCGGTAGAAGAGTGCTTGCCGCTCGCAAATGCATTAACGGCGAATATTCAGCAAGTGATGCCATCTTGGGATAAGTTGATGCGGCGTGAAATAGCCCTGAGCGATTTTAAAGCGCTTTGCCACAATGTGCAGCATTTGATGTCACGTAGCGAATTGGATTCCAACCGCTTACGCGAATTGCTCAACCAGATTTTGATGGCGCAGGATTTTCAGGACCTGACTGGACAGATGATCCGGCGGGTGATCGATCTAGTGATGGAAGTTGAAAGTAATCTGGTGTCTATGCTGACAGTATTTGGTGAGCAACCCGTGATTGAGAGTCAGATTACTCAGAAAAATAATATTGAAGCTGAAGGACCGATAATGAATGCCGAGCTTCGTCAAGACGTCGTTACCGGTCAAGATGAAGTCGATGATCTGCTATCGAGTCTGGGTTTCTAACTGGGAGTCAATTTGATGGCCTTTGATGTAGATGAAGAGATACTCCAGGACTTTTTAATTGAAGCGGGCGAAATTCTTGAGTTGCTGCAAGAGCAACTGGTCGCGCTTGAAAACAATCCTGATGATACTAACTTGCTAAATGCCATTTTCAGGGGGTTTCATACTGTAAAAGGCGGTGCGGGTTTCCTTAGTCTCACTCCCATGGTGGATGTCTGTCACGAAGCAGAAAACACCTTCGATTTATTACGCACTGGCAAGCGCAGTGTCTCCGCCGAGTTAATGGACATCATTCTTCAAGCTGTCGATGCGATTAACACTATGTTTGCTCAAACCCAACAAGGTGAGCAACAAGACCCTGCAGATCCTGCATTATTGGCTAAATTAAAAATGCTGAGCTCAGGAGAGCCGCTTCCTTCCGAATCAGGCCAAAGTCATGCCGAAGCTGAGTCACTGCCTGAACCAGAACCTGAGCCCGAACCTGTCATAGAAACTGTGGTTGAAGTCGCCGCAGTTGAAGAAATGCCGATTGAGAAGTCAGAGCTTTCAGATTCCAGTATCGATGAAATAGATGAAGCGGAGTTTGAAGCATTACTCGATGCGCTGCACGGCGCCGGAAAAGGTCCCGGAGTTTCTGCTCCACAAGCCGATGCTGCCCCTGCTGTGCAAAATAAGCCTCAAGCGACATCTGCAAGCGCAAGCGATGATATCACCGATGATGAGTTTGAAGCGCTGCTCGATGAGCTGCACGGTTCTGGTAAGTTTAAAGGTAAAGTGGAAGAGCCTGCCAAGCCAAAAGCTGAAGCAGTTGTCGCTGCACCAAAGCCTGCCGCACCTGCTGTTGATTCGGACGAAATCACTGAGGATGAGTTCGAGCGTCTCCTCGATGAATTACATGGCAAAGGCGGCGCGCCAGCAAAAACCACTGCCAAAGTCGAATCTTCGAAAGCAAGTACCAGTGCCTCTGCGCCTTCAACGCCAGCCGCTCCTAAAGCCAGTGTTGCTGCACCAGCAACACCTCCTGCGGTAAAAGCCAAAACTGATGTGGCGGTTGCTGAAAAAGCCCCTGCTAAAGCAGCGGCAGCAGCCTCTGCTAACGTACCTCAAGGCGAGACAACTGTTCGCGTCGATACCGCGAGACTCGACCAAATCATGAACATGGTCGGTGAGTTAGTGTTAGTGCGTAACCGCTTATTGAGTTTAGGCATTAGTCGTGATGACGAAGAAATGTCTAAGGCGCTAGCGAATTTAGACTTGGTGACAGCAGATTTGCAGGGCGCTGTGATGAAAACGCGCATGCAACCCATCAAGAAAGTCTTTGGTCGTTTCCCTCGGGTTGTACGCGATTTAGCCCGTACTCTGAATAAAGAAATTGATTTAGTCCTCGTGGGCGAAGAGACCGACCTCGATAAAAACTTAG
The DNA here is from genome assembly GCF_023475885.1 of Shewanella sp. 10B. Lineage (NCBI taxonomy): Bacteria > Pseudomonadati > Pseudomonadota > Gammaproteobacteria > Alteromonadales > Shewanellaceae > Shewanella > Shewanella sp. 10B. Next base: position 80,365 of record NZ_JAMDJO010000008.1, on the reverse strand, counting down.
TTGAGGCGCTCGCTGATCCGTTAGTGCACTTAGTGCGAAACTCGGTAGATCACGGTATTGAGATGCCCAATGACCGTGAGGCCAGCGGCAAGCCGAGAACGGGGACCATTACCCTGTCTGCAAGCCAAGAGGGTGACCATATTCTGCTGAAAATCGAAGACGATGGCGCAGGTATGGATCCTGAAAAGTTAAAGCAAATTGCTATCAAGCGTGGGGTACTCGATGAGGATACCGCGGCGCGGATGACCGACAGTGAAGCTTATAACCTGATTTTTGCGCCTGGTTTCTCGACTAAAGTCGAGATTTCAGATATTTCCGGCCGCGGTGTTGGGATGGACGTGGTGAAAACCCGTATTACCCAGCTTAACGGTACGGTGCATATCGACTCGATGAAAGGCAAGGGCACCATACTTGAGATTAAAGTGCCGCTGACCTTGGCGATTATGCCGACCTTAATGGTGGACGTTGCCAAGCAGGTGTTTGCATTGCCTTTATCCAGTGTGAATGAGATTTTCCATCTCGATCTCACCAAGACCAATATTGTCGATGGGCAGCTTACTGTCATTGTCCGCAACAAGGCCGTACCGCTGTTCTATCTGGAGCAGTGGTTACATCGCAATAGAACCAGCTTTAAACATGGCGACAAAAAACACGGTCATGTGGTGATTGTACAGCTGGGAATGATGCAAATTGGTTTTGTTGTCGATGCTTTAATTGGGCAAGAAGAAGTGGTGATTAAACCTCTAGGGGCATTGTTGCATGGCACGCCGGGTATGGCGGGGGCGACAATCACATCCGACGGTGGTATTGCGCTCATCTTGGATGTTCCCGGATTATTAAAGCACTATGCGAAAAATAAAAGTTAGTTTCCAATAAGGAATGGAATGGCCATTAAAGTATTAGTCGTTGATGACTCAAGTTTTTTTAGACGACGTGTTAGTGAAATAGTCAATCAAGATCCTGAACTGGAAGTGATCGCAACGGCCTCTAACGGGGCCGAAGCGGTGAAGATGGCTGCCGAACTTAATCCGCAAGTCATTACAATGGACATTGAAATGCCTGTAATGGATGGTATTACTGCTGTCCGTGAGATTATGGCGAAGTGTCCAACGCCTATCTTGATGTTTTCTTCATTGACCCATGATGGTGCCAAGGCCACGCTTGATGCCCTTGATGCGGGGGCGCTTGATTTTCTACCTAAGCGATTCGAAGATATCGCGACCAATAAAGATGACGCTATTTTGCTATTGCAGCAAAGAGTCAAGGCTTTAGGTCGTCGCCGGATTTTCCGTCCTGTGGTACGTCCTACCACACCAACGCCGCCACCTCGTTCGAGTGCGAGTTCAGTATTAGGTGGGGTATCGACACATACGCAGCCTGCACCAGTTCGTTCTTCACATGCTGCATCTATTCGTCCAAGTGGTAAACAATATAAGTTATTGCTGATAGGCACATCGACGGGCGGGCCTGTTGCTTTGCAGAAAATTTTGACTCAGTTCCCCGCAAATTATCCGCATCCTATTTTGCTTATCCAGCATATGCCAGCGGCCTTTACGCCAGCCTTTGCGAATCGTTTAAATGGTTTGTGTAAGATTGAAGTCAAAGAAGCGGTGAATGGTGATGTATTGCGTCCAGGATGCGCGTATTTAGCGCCTGGCGGGATGCAAATGATGGTTGAGCGGACAGGTGTCACGGGCCGTGTCAAAGTGTTGGCAGGAAGCGCTGAGATGAATTACAAGCCCTGTGTTGATATCACCTTTGCTTCTGCCTCAAAAGCCTTTGGCGGTGATGTGCTGGCGGTAGTGTTGACAGGAATGGGAGCCGACGGCCGCGAAGGTGCGCGTATGCTGAAATCCGCGGGCGCGACCATTTGGGCACAGGATGAAGCGAGTTGTGTGGTTTATGGTATGCCGCAGGCGGTGGCCAGTGCCGGTATCGCTACTCAGTCTATTTCGCTGGACAATATGGCTGAGTCGATTTTAAAAGAGTCTGCGCGTGGCTAAGTCCAAGACACAGATAAGCACAAATATGCTGCTTATCATTGTGTTAATGGCAATCGCTATATTGTGCCTAGCCGCGTTAAGTCTCGATTATCATCGAAAAATCATGGCATTACGCGATGATGTAAAGCGATTAGAATCGACACAGATTTTGCTTATGGTACCGGATGAACAAGCTCAGGCGATTGCGTCTTGGCTCGCTTCCCATCCGGATCAAACCAAAGCGATGTTAAAGCTGGCTTCACCCGGAGAGCAAAAGGCGGTGACTTTAGGCCCCGAGACTTTTTCGGCACCCGAAACGAAAATTCCGCCAACGCTCGAGAAACCAGCTGATGATAAACCGTTGCAGCAAGCCACGGTAGATCCTGTGCCTGAATTATTGCGGCCAGAGACCTCATCTGTCCTATCGACGGCAGCGCAATCTCAATCGAATAATGTGCCTGTGGTGATTTCAGAAAATGCCGATGGGGTGAAAGTGATTAGTTTGCCTAATGGTGGCATTAGAGTCACCACGAGGGAAGGCGAGTAATGTTTGTGTTACGCAAACCTGCATATGAATAGCCGAGAATCAACATTAAAGAGGTCAGTTCTTTGAAAGTCTGGACCATTGCGAACCAAAAAGGTGGGGTTGGAAAAACCACTTCAGTAGCCAGTTTAGCCGGCGCGCTCGCTAAACGGGGTAAACGTGTACTGATGATTGATACCGATCCCCATGCATCGCTTGGTTATTACCTTGGCATTGACTCTGAAGAGGTTCCTGGTTCGCTATTTGACGTGTTTGTGGCACATAAGGGTTTGACGACTGACTTAGTGAAGTCCCACATAGTGCCCACCTTAGTCGATGGCTTAGATTTACTGCCCGCTACGATGGCGTTAGCCACGTTAGACCGAGCGCTCGGACATCAAGAGGGCATGGGGTTGGTGCTGCGTAATTTATTGGCACTGGTTGCCGATGAATACGATGTGGCGATTGTGGACTGCCCACCCGTGTTAGGGGTATTAATGGTGAACGCACTGGCGGCCAGTCAACACATAGTGATCCCCGTGCAAACCGAGTTTTTGGCCATTAAAGGGCTCGAACGCATGGTGAAAACCATGGAAATCATGGGACGCTCAAAGAAAACCCGTTATAGCTATACCGTCGTACCCACTATGTACGATAAACGTACCAAGGCATCACCTGCAGCCTTGCAGGTGCTGAGTGAACAATATGGCGACAGCCTTTGGCGAGATGTGATCCCCGTAGATACTAAGTTTAGAGACGCCAGTTTGGCACATTTACCCGCTTCCCATTATGCAAGCGGCAGTCGTGGCGTAAAAGCTTACGAGCGATTATTGGATTTTCTTTTAGCTGGGGAGTTTGGTCATGTCAAAATCGGTTGATGAAACTGTTTTTGATTTTTTTGAATTATTGCTGCATGAAGAAGACAGTAAAACTGTAGCTTCCCCAAATGCGCCTCGAAACGAGGCTGCGGTTCCGTTGGCAGGGAAAAAAAATGAAGCACAATTGCTCGATGATGCCATTTTAGCCGAGCACAGTCAGGCTAAAGTGCACGCGAGCGTGACCATTGCTGCCGAAGTGCAGCCGCAGAAGGCAAAGTCTGCCAGCAGTGTACCTCACCTTGAGGAGCCAACGCCTTTAGTTAATAAACAGGCCTTGGAAAAACTCCTTGCGCCGGTATTAAAGACGGTTGCGGACAAGCCAGCTGAGGCCATGGCCGAGGTTGCACCTGAAGTGGTTCAAGTTCAAGAGGTGGCTCATGACGAGAATACTTCGTCTGGCGCAACGCAAAACGACGCTAACGTAACCATTGAGCAGCCATCCGCAGTCGTAGATGACGAGATAATCATTGAGACAACACCCGAGACTCAGGTGGGGTTTGCCCCTCCAAGTATCACAAAAGACCTACAAGAAGTACTCGATGATGAGTTTCAAGTACTATTCTTTAAAGTGGCAGGGTTAACCTTAGCAGTGCCTTTAGTGAGTCTTGGTGGGATCGTTAAGGTTGAGCGAATTAATCATATTATCGGTCGCCCTTCTTGGTTTTTAGGAGTGCAAACCCATAGGGAAGAGCAGTTAAATCTGGTTGATACCTGTGCATGGGTGATGCCAGAAAAATACACGGATAAACTGGCGCAATCGGTAAATTATCAATATCTTGTATTATTAGAAGGCAGTAATTGGGGATTAGCTTGTGAGTCTCTCGTTAATGCAGTAAAAATTAATAAATCGCAAGTAAACTGGCGCAGCAAAGCGGGGAAACGTCCTTGGTTAGCTGGTGTAGTGAAAGAACAAATGTGTGGCATTTTGCACGTACAAGCCTTAGTTGAAATGCTTGATGCGGGTTTAGGCTGTCAGGACTCCATTGGTTGAGGTAAACATGAAAGATACAAGAAATGTCGCGGCCGTGGCTGCAAGTAAAGATGATGCAGTATTGCAATGGGTTACCTTTAAGTTAGACAACGAAACTTATGGTATCAATGTGATGCAGGTGCAAGAGGTGCTACGTTACACCGAGATTGCCCCTGTGCCTGGCGCACCCCATTACGTTTTAGGGATCATTAACCTGCGCGGCAATGTGGTGACTGTTATCGATACTCGCTCACGTTTTGGCCTGCAATCGGCGGAAGTGGATGATTCGACTCGTATCGTGATTATCGAAGCAGAGAAACAAGTGATCGGTATTTTGGTGGATAGTGTGGCCGAAGTGGTTTATCTGCGCCGTTCTGAAATTGATAATGCGCCGAATGTCGGCACTGAAGAAAGCGCCAAGTTTATCCAAGGCGTGAGCAATCGCGATAACGAGCTACTGATCCTCGTCGACTTAGACAAGTTATTATCCGATGAAGAATGGGCTGAGTTAAATCAGCTCTAAGCTTCCATGATGAGACGACAGATTAGCTAATCTGTCGTCCTTGCTTTTCACGATGCAAACGGTTTATTTCGCTATTGTTTAACCATTATGATTGCCGTTTGGTGAAGCCGTTGTATTGTTGATTTCAGTTTATAGTGATGCGTAAGGATGATTAATGGGCGATGAATTTTTAATCGCAGCCTTAGTTTATGTGATTGCGTGTTTAGGGTTAGTCCTTTATCTCCAAAAACAATTGAGTAAGTTGCGCAGTAAAGTTGAAGCGTTAACCGTGCTGGTCAAAGAAGGCGATCGCCAACGTGAGTCCTTTAAACGCGAGTTGCAGGAGCTTCGCAGTGGTACTATTGGCATGGGGCGACGTGTTATCGAGCTTGAGAAGCGCTTACATCAACAATCCGAGCGTATCGAAGAGTCGACGCAGCAGGATCCTCAAGCCAAACTCTATACCCGAGCGATGAAAATGGTCGCCTTAGGCGCGGGGGTGGACGAACTGATTAAAGAGTGTGAGTTACCTAAAGCTGAGGCTGAGCTGTTAATTCGCCTTCATCGAAAATAGGCTGCAAAGTCGCACATTCCTTATTTTAGGCTTTCTCTACAATTTTCTTGTGCATGTTATTCCACTGCTCAGGAAATTTGCCATCCAACATGTACACAAAGGCAATCAGTTCTGCGATCAGCAGATACAGTTCTTTCGGAATTTCCTCACCTAATTCGAGCAATCTTAAAAAATTACTCAGGTGGGGATCTTGATGAATATAAACGCCTGATGCTTTTGCGAGCGCAATAATTTCATCTGCAACCAATCCTTCCCCTGATGCCACGACTTTAGGTGCATGTTTCCCATCGTAACTCAAGGCGACGGCTTGCTGGGTTTTGGGTTCTTCATTCATCATTCATTCTCGATTTTAAGCACGTGTTTTCACTAAAAAATGATCGCCCGGGAGCAGTGTCGCTGGCACTTGGGCAATTTGCGTGGAAAGCTCCCCAGGCGTAAAGCCTAGCTGGGATAATTTTTGGCCTAAGGGTGCTAAAAAATTATCGACGCGATTGAGCAGTTGTTGGCTATTACCTTTAAATTGAATATCTAACACTTGCTGATGGAAGCGTGCCGAAATTAGCAGCGGCCCCTGTGCAAGATTAAACTTCAATTGCAGATGCCAACCTTTGTGCTTTTGTTGTTCGTCATCATTGGCATCTCGTTCAAATTTTCCTTCGAGCTGTTCATGCCGTTGATTGATCCCATAGGGCAGGGCAAAAAACCATACCAGATTGCCGTTGTTTTCGCCGCTTGCCTGCTGATAAAGGTGTAAGCTCGAGGCCAGTTGGCCCATGCTTTCAAGCCCTCCGGCTTTACTCAATTGTCCAAGCTGATTGGTCGATAAACCCGTTTTAGCCTGTAATTGCTCTAGGTAATCTGCCAGCTTCTGGCTGACCGTATTGTTGCTATTATTGGCCCTAAACCCCAACAATAGTTGAAATAGCGAGGTAATCGCATTGGCATTCATAAACACGGCGGGTTGACTAAGCTGTGGCGCGGCAAGGTTTAAGGCTGAAAGTCCAAGCATAGCGTCCTTTAATTCGCTCAGTTCACTTAATTGCCCTAATGTTGGCGGGCTTAGATGGGGCAAATGTTTTAATAACTCCGCCGCGAGATTTGCTCCGCCGCGCGCGAGCATTTGTTCTAACGGCAAGGCACCGGCTTTGGTAAAAGCTTTCTGTAGCACCTCATTGACACTGATTTGTGCCTCGGTGGACTTATTGATTTTTTCGCCTAATTGAGCCTCCATCGCCTGTGGTTTGAGACTCAGTGGTAGCTCGTTACCGACTAAGCCAGTTTTAGTGGAACTTGTAGGGGGGAGATCCTGTTGAGCCTTTGCCGCTAAAAGCGAGTTGCGACTGCTATCGAGATTACTCGCCCCCGATGCCATAGTTTTAGCTTCTAATGGTTTTAATTCTAGTGGCTTAGATTCAAGGGGTTTTGATTCAAAAGGTTTAGATTCAAAAGGCTTTGATTCAAAGGCCTTGGATTCTAACGTCTTAGCATCAAGCACTTGTGCTTTTTGCTGATTTTGGGAAGTTTCTTGCGATTGCGCCGTGGTATTTAACGTTTGATTTACAACAGTCAGCTTAGGTTCAGTATTGGCTTGTAGACTGGTTTGAGGGTTAGCGGCCGATACATTGACTTTGCTGTTTGGCATATCTGTTGCGGAAGAAGGAGCTAGCATATTGGCAGCTTTATTCTCCGAGGACACAGGTGCTTGAGTACTAGGCTTTACTGTATTTGATGGCTCGGCCTGTGGTGCAATTCCTTCAAGTTTACGTAAAAATGCAGCAATTATCTGAGCAGGCTCAGTTTTAGTGATGACCACATTAGCTGCTTGTTTATCAATAATGGGAAGTTGAGTTTCATTTATTGGCGCGCCAATGTGGATTTCAAGTTTGCTCAGTATTGGGGTCAGGACTAAAATAGGCCTTCCTTGCGAGAGGCTTATTTTAGCTTGATATTCTCCAGTGCTGAGTCGAGTACCTGGATCCTGTGGCACCACAGTCCCGTTAGCAAATTGAAATTCTTTCGTTGTAACAGTGACATTGGGTAGAGGATATCCCAGCGGCCTTGCCGCTAGGGTATAGAGCTTATCCAGGGAGATACCATTTTGCTGCGCAAGTTGCGCTATCGCTTCGGGCAATTTTAGGGTTAGTGTCGCCCCTAGCGTCAGTAATTGTGCGTTAGCGACTGTGCTATTGGCACTGGTGCTGGCTGTGGCTTCTGGGGTGATTGGATTCACTAAGAAACTACTCGCTACAATCAAGGCTTGTCTTTGCTGTGCATTAACAAGCTTTAAATTATATTCTGTACCGTTTAGAATAATACTATCGCCCTCGGGGAAGACTTGCACTTCAGCTGGAAGGGGACGTGAGTTTACGCTCACGGCCTCGTTTGAAGAGGCTGGAGCGATTAATTGCGCATTGGCGGTATTAATAAGTGGAATTGACTCCATGTAAGGCCCTTGTTGGTGTATCTAACGGCACGCTATTTTGAAAAATTAACAATTGACCAAAATGTTTTGCCAAGTATGCTTATGCGCTTTGTAAAAACAACGACAGTTTCTCTGTCATACTAGAGTATGCCACTCAGGTGAATAATCTTTTATCGTCACTTGTCCTTGGTCACTTTAGCAAAACTCGATATCTAAGCAGTACATTTATTTAAGAGAGCAATATGAAGTTGAAATGGCTAGGGGTACTTTTAGGATTTGCATTACTGCCTAAGGTGTATGGGGCAGAGGCGACTGTACCTGAGACTACTCCAAAGGATACGGCTTCAGCAGTAAAGATTACTTACGATGATCCGCGTGATCCCTTTGAGGGATTTAACCGTGCAATGTGGGATTTCAACTATCTGTATTTAGACCGGTATATTTATCGTCCTGTCGCACATGGATACAACGATTATCTGCCATTGCCCGCCAAAACGGGGATAAACAACTTCGTACAGAATTTGGAAGAACCGAGTAGCCTAGTTAACAACGCCTTACAGGGTAAATGGGGCTGGGCGGCAAATGCTGGTGGCCGTTTTACGGTGAACACCACAATCGGTTTACTCGGGGTATTCGATGTGGCCGATATGATGGGGATGCCACGCAAGCAAGATGAATTTAACGAAGTGCTAGGCTACTACGGCGTGCCAAACGGACCGTACTTTATGGCTCCCTTTGCCGGCCCCTATGTGGTGCGAGAACTCGCATCGGATTGGGTTGATGGTCTATACTTTCCACTATCTGAGCTAACAGTGTGGCAATCCATTGTTAAATGGGGACTTAAGAGTCTTCATGCGAGAGCATCGGCGATTGACCAAGAAAGGCTTGTTGATAATGCGCTCGATCCCTATACCTTTGTGAAAGATGCGTACTTACAACACATGGACTATAAAGTCTATGATGGCAATGTTCCTCAAAAACAAGAAGATGATGAGTTGCTCGATCAGTACATGCAGGAACTTGAGTAAGCTTATGCGCTGTACTTGGCTGTAAATCCTTTTTTGCAGCCAAGCCCTTGCCGTATTGAATGATTCTTCCGATGTCATGATGGAGTTATTGCTATCGCAATGAATGTTATTCGGGAATCTTTATGGCGTTAAATGATGTTTCTATTCTTTTGGTCGAAGACGACCCGGTCTTTAGGCAAATCGTCGCCACTTTTCTTATTGGGCGCGGTGCCGAAGTTGTGCAGGCCTGCGATGGTGAGCAGGGACTGTCCATTTTTAAGCAACAACGTTTCGATATTATTCTTGCCGATCTCAGCATGCCTAAACTCGGTGGACTCGATATGCTCAAGGAAATGAGTAAATTAGAGCCGCTGGTGCCATCAATTGTGGTCTCTGGCAATAACGTAATGGCGGATGTTGTCGAAGCCCTGCGTGTTGGTGCCTGTGATTATCTTGTAAAACCCGTCCCCGATTTATTTATCATCGAACAAGCGATAAAACAGGGATTGCAACGACACTATTCCGATGATGTGACTCAAGCCGAATTTGATGCTTTATCTAATCAAGAACTCAAGGATAACTTGGTTCTGTTAGAACAAAGTGTCGAGGCAGCTAAGCAAGTTCAGCAGCAGCTGTTTCCTGCTTCTAACATCAGCTATCCCACGGCCAAAGTGGATTACAGTTTATTTAAGAGTAGCGATATCAGCAGTTACTTTATTGATTCCACTATGGTGGGCAGTGACTACCTCATCATGTACATGGCCCATCTCTATCCCGAAGATAATAGAGCGGCTTTTGCCTGTGTATTGCTGCGCAGTTTTGTTAACCAAAAGCTCAAAAGTTATCGTAGTGGCCAAAGCAAGACCATTATCGAGCCCTTCAATATGTTGAGTTATTTGAACGAGCGTTTAGTCAAATCTGGCCTCGATATCACAGTCGATATTATTTATGTCGCTATCGAATTAACACGCTATCGCGCCGCGATTGCACAAGCGGGTAAGGGGCTTAGGTGCTATTTGCGTAATGATGAAGGTTTGAGTCCATTAGCACTTTCTGAGAGCTTGCAATTGGGGATGTTAGATTGGGGTAAACCGAGCATTCAGTTTCGCACTATATTGCCGCAGGAGCAGCTCTGTATCGCGACCAGTGAGCCTGAACACAAGCAGCAACTCTTAGAAAACCAATTTAAAGGCCTTGTATATGATCCGCAGTTACCCGCGGGTGGCTTTATGCAATTAAGCCTATAACGGTGGCTTAATTCACTATGCTGCGACAGTGACTTTGTGCGTATCTTCGATAACGAATGTGAAGGTTGGCGATATCGACTGTTAATCTAAAATGTAATCGGAAATTAGCTCGATGGCTTAAGTTAATCATCTAAGTGACAAATAAAAAACGCTGCCATGGCAGCGTTTTTTATTGATTGAACCTAACGCAAATTAACGTTTGATCGCTTCATGCTCACCGGTAACGGCGATTTCATCTTCTAACGCTTCGGCTTCGTTGTGATGCTTGCTTTCTGCACCATGCATCCAATCCACAAGTTTGTCGGCCATGAAGTATAAGACCACACCAGAAAGTGCTGCAGTAATCGCGATACCCGAGAAAATGGCCATTGCATTGGCGAGTTGTTCTTCTTTTTCACCGCCGTGGCCGATGAATGAACCCACTACGCCACCAATCTTGTTAGCTGCAGCAACGAACAGGAACCAAGAACCCATCATTAATGAAGCTATACGTAATGGGGCTAGCTTAGTCACCATAGATAAACCAATCGGTGATAAGCAAAGCTCACCCATGGTGTGGAAGAAATAAGCACCGACTAACCACCACATGCTTGATTTCGCTGAAGCATCGCCACCCATCTCAACAACGGCACCGATCATGAATAAGAAGCCAACGGCTAATAGCACTAAGCCTAAAGCAAACTTAACAGGCGAGTTTGGTTCATTCTTACCTAAGCGTACCCAAATCGAGGCTACAACAGGTGCGAAAATCACGATAAACATCGCGTTTAATGATTGGAACCAAGTGGTAGGTACTTCCCAAGTACCGATCATACGGTCGGTAAAGTCGTTAGTGAACAGGTTCATCAGGCCGCCAGCTTGCTCAAAGCCTGCCCAGAAGATGATAGTGAATAGACCCATCACCATGATGACTTTAATACGATCACGCTCAACTTTAGTGAGAGGTTCTTTACGTACTTCGCCTTTTTCAGCAGCTTTTTCACGCTCAAGTTTAGCGGCTGGAGTTCTACCAATATTACCGAGTAATTTTTGTGCAAACAGAAGTTGGATGATTAACGACAGGATCATACCAATGCCCGCACAGATAAAGCCGGCTTGGAAGTTACCATCATAAGCTGCGACAACAGAGCCTACGATAATACCGGAGAGGAAAGCACCAACGTTGATCCCCATATAGAAGATGGTGAACGCACCGTCACGGCGATGGTCGCCTTCTTCGTATAGGTCACCTACCATAGTGGAAATATTGGGTTTAAAGAGACCGTTACCTAGGATTAAAGTACCTAAGCCGACATAGAAGACTTCAGTTTCCATGCCAGGTACCCACGCATGAGGAGTACCAAGAATAAATTGACCTGCGGCCATTAACGTACCGCCAATCATGATGGCGCGGCGTTGACCTAAAAAGGTGTCAGCTAACCAACCGCCGAGTAAAGGCGTTAAGTAAACCAAACCTGTAAATGTTCCGTAGAGCGAAATCGCATCGGCTTGCGACCATCCTAAACCGTGCCCCCCTTCACTCTGAACTTTATCGACTAAATACAGCACCAGAATGGCGCGCATTGCATAATAACTAAAACGTTCCCAAAGTTCGGTTGTAAAAAGTAGGAATAGGCCCTTGGGATGACCAAGCATCGTCCCCTGTGGTTTTGCTACGCTCATGAAGTTTCCACCTTAAGCTCGTGATTGCCTGTGGCGCCCCTGTTACAGGATGATGTCACCACAGAAAAATGGTTGTTGCTCTTCTCATTTATCCGCTAAGAATTCGTTGATTAACCCAAGCTTTACGGCAAGGGTAACTTGTAGAATTTCTACGGCTTACGTATGAGTTATTGTTACGTTGTTATAATAAAAGTAATATTTTTAGCGTTAAATGGAATAATTTCGCTAAAATCCCATCTTATATACCCTTTAAAAGTAACTAAAGTCAATTTTGGCTTGCTAACTGGTGAGATTATCTGCAACTTAGCGCTGATGTGGGTTAATGCTGATTTTACTAATATATCCAGCCTTGCTCAGATACCGAGCGATGACTCTATTGAGTCAAAAAACTGCTTCCATCCATCTTCACAACTTTGCTATGATTGCCAGCCGTGAATGGACATCACTTAACATAGGGTAGTGAGATTAGTAGATGAAGGCATGGTACCTTTTGTATTGTAAACCTCGTAGTGAAGCGAGGGCACAACAGAACTTAGCACTTCAAAATTTAGAAACATACTTACCAATGGTTTCTGAAGAAAAATCTCAACGCGGGCAGAAGCGGATCTGTCGTGTACCTCTATTCCCAAATTATCTGTTCATCAATTTCGACCCAAGCCAAACCAGTGTTAAGCAGGTCAACTCTACTCGCGGCGTGAGCCGAATCGTCAATTGTCAGGAAAAAATGACGCCTATAGACGATCGTATTATTCACGCTATTCGCATGAAAGAATTAACGCCTTCCCAAGCGGTTTTAGACCACGAACTAGAACTAAAAACCGGGGAAAAAATTCGCTTTAAAGATGGGCCATTTATTGATTTAGAAGGCATTTTTCAAGAAAAATGCCCAAACAAACGTTGCCAAGTTTTATTTAATATCATGGGGCAAATCAAAACCTTAACAGTTCCAATGCAATCTGTTGAGCGCGTGTGATTTATTAACTATTTCACTTTGCTGGTTTAGGATTTTAACCTAGAGACGTGTAAGAAATTTGCTATAAGTTGAGTTTATAAAATTTAAACAAGATTAGGATTAAAATAAAAATTTTGTTTTTAATCAATATTTTGCTGGCTATTTTTGAATTTACGTTGTTTGTTAAAAGAAAAAGTGCATAAAAAGCAACCAGGCAAGGTGTGGTAGCCATTAATTAAACAAACTGCGTAGTGGTTTAGCAGTACAATCTGCCACTGCTTAAGCCGCTAGAACTTAGTTTTTACAATAAACGTTTTATTTGATTTTATGCTGTAGCAAGTTCTGACCTTAGGTTTCTAACAGGCATTATTTCTCTGTTATTCGAAGACCGAAAGCATGAACCTGGTACTTAAATCTTAAGTCTCAACATGGGTAAGTGATAAAGTTCGATATACCTTGAGATATAGCTTTAACCTATTAAAAAATCTAATTTTTCGCAATGCGAAGGGCAATATAGAGGCCGCAATCTATGGGCGGTAGCGTGTCCGAATGACATCGAATGAATGGTTTTATTCGCTCAGCGGATGCCAAAGGGGTCGATAGCGTGTCAGGTTTCGATGAACGATATCCATGCGCTGTTGTTTGGATGGTCTTCGGCCTCTAGGGCACAATCCAAAGCGCCGCTCTGCAAAGCTCGCAAGTTAGCTTTAGAGCCTAGACCTTAGAAGTACAATCTTCTCGCAGGGCAAAGCCCGATCAGCTTTTAATGTTTTCCATCATCTTTACCCAATCGGAGATATCTGGTGTTACAACAATTCAAAAAATACATCAAAGCGGTTCCCAAAACCGCAATATTAGTTGGCATCACTGCCACGATATTGATGGGCACACAGGCGCAAGCTATTACGCCCTCTCCGCAGATGATAGAGCAATTCAAACAACTACCTAAGTCAGAGCAAGAACGTTTAGCTCGCCAATACGGTATTGATCCGTCAATGATCACGGGGGCCTCAACTACTGCTACTGCTGTTGAAAACCCAACTGTAGTTACGCCACGAACGGAAAGTGGTAATAACGTCATCGATCAATCTGAGGACGATAAACTTAACCAGGCAACCAAAACGGAAGCTAAGGTTGAATCGATTGAAAGCAAAAAAGAAGATCAGCTAAAACGCTTTGGCTATGACTTATTTGCTGGTTCTCCAAGTACGTTTGCTCCCGTCTCTGATGTACCAGTGCCTGCTGAATATATGATGGGCCCCGGTGATACCTTAAATGTGCAGTTTTTTGGTAAAGAAAATAATCAGTTCACATTAACCGTCGGCCGTGATGGCGCGGTTCAATTTCCTAACTTGGGGCCTATTTCACTAGTAGGCTTAACCTTTGCTGAAACACGCGAGTTATTACAGCAAAAGATCAGCCAAAGCATGATAGGTATTGAGTCCAATATCACTATGGGTGAATTGCGTTCAATCCGGATTTTTGTTGCCGGTGACGCTTACAAGCCAGGCTCCTATACTGTATCGAGTTTATCCACTATAACCCAAGCCTTGTTTATCTCGGGTGGTGTGAACGAAATTGGTAGCTTGCGTGATATCCAATTAAAGCGCTCTGGTAAAACTATTGGCCGTTTAGACTTGTATGATTTATTGCTTCGCGGCGATGCTTCGGGCGATATGCGATTACAATCCGGTGATGTGGTCTTTGTTCCATCTACAGGGGGCACAGTGAGTGTCATTGGCGAAGTGCGCCGCCCTGCCATTTACGAACTTAAAAATAATGAGACCATGGCCGATGTGATTAATATGGCCAGTGGCTTAAACCCAGGAGCTTATCCAAAAGCCAGTACTATCGAACGTTATAGTCGTGAAGCGGTAAAAACCGTGGTAAGCGTTGATTTAACAGAAAGCTCAGGCTTAAGTACGTTAGCAAAAAATGGCGACTTGCTTAATGTGCGCTCAGCTTCAAGCCGTATTGATAATGCTATTACGGTCTCTGGTGCAGTAATCCGCCCTGGTAAATATCAATGGACAAATGGTCTAACAGTTGCCGATTTATTGCCTTCAATTTGGGGGGATTTAACCATCTCCGCCGACTTGGATTACAGTCTACTCGTTCGAGAAATCAACCAACGTGGCGATATCGAAGTCGAGCGTATCAACCTCGGGCGTGCCATCGGTGAACCAAAATCGCATTATAATCTTGCGCTAAAGCCACGAGATTCAGTCATCGTATTTGACTATGCAGATCGTGAGGAGCTGCTTAAGCCCATTATTAAAAAGTTAAAAGAGCAAAGCCGTTTTGGTGATGCAGCGAAGCTAGTTAATATCAATGGTAATGTGCGTTTTCCTGGCCAGTATCCAATAACGGTTAATGCCGATGTTAAAGATTTACTTATAGCTGCAGGCGGGCTAGAAGAAGGTGCATATACCTTATCTGCAGAGCTCACTCGCCAACAAGTGTCTGAGCAAAACGGTGTCACAGTAGAACATGTGCAGCTTAGTTTAGACCGCGTTATGCAAAATGATCCGGCTGCCAATATCAAACTGCAAAGCCGTGACATATTAACCGTACGTACGTTGCCAGACTGGCAAGAAACTCGCTGGGTCACCATTAAAGGTGAAGTCAAATTCCCCGGTACTTACAGTATCCAGCGCGGCGAAACCTTAAAACAAGTGCTTGCTCGTGCAGGGGGGATGACGAGTGATGCTGCACCCCGCAGTGCAGTCTTTTTACGCAAATCTATTCAAGAGAAAGAACAGCAAGAGCTTGCTAAGCTTGCCGATGAGTTGCGCCGTGAGATTGCAGCAAAAGCCTTAACCAAAGACACGCCTACCGTTGGTTATAACGATGCACAAATGATGTTAAATCAGTTGGAAAACGTTAAAACGGTTGGTCGTTTAGTTGTCGATATCAATGCGATTGAATTAGGTATCGAAAGTGCCGATTTAATGCTAGAAGATGCAGATGCACTCTACATTCCACCTGCTAACCAGACGGTTTCTGTTATGGGCCAAGTGCAACACCCAAGCACTCATCGCTTTAAAACTGGTCTAACCTACGAACAGTATTTAGCGTTATCCGGTGGGGCACGTAAACGCGCTGACGAATCACGCACTTATATATTAAAAGCTGATGGCTCGGTACAAATGCCTGAATCTTCATTGTGGTTTACTGGCGGTAGCTCAATGGAACCTGGTGACACCATAGTTGTACCATTAGATACCGAATACAAAGATAACCTCACGCTATGGACTCAAGTAACGAGCATTATCTACAACACCGCCGTCGCAGTATCCGCAATATCGGGGATATAGGAGATAGAACGCCACTGCGTGGCTCTAGAATCTAGAAGTCGCGTAGCGACGTGCTCTTTCTAGCAGGGCGCAGCCCGCTCTGGTTTTTCTAGAAGTCGTGCTCTGCTTTTCCTCGATTCTCGCGACTGAAAGGAGCCCTCATGCGATTCGAACAACTGGATGTTTGGAAAAGAGCTTCGAGATTATCTTGTCAAATATATCAAGTGACAGAATCAGTAAGTAATTGGGGTTTTAAAGATCAAATAACCCGTTCAGGATTATCTGTCCCTTCAAATATTGCTGACAAAAGTGCAGGAGCAACTTTTGAACGATGTGACTTTAGCATCGGCCTCGAAGAGGTGAGGTACATGGATGTACCGAGTAAGGTGAAGAGCGTGAAACACTAAAAGATCAAATTCGCTTTTTGTACTATGCCAAAGGCTCTCTAGGAGAGCTAGTCACCCAACTTTATATAGGTATTGAAGTGGGATATTTGGCAAAGGAACCCGCGTTACTTATGGTTCAAGAAGCAAAAGAATTAGCCAAAATCTTAGGTGCAATTATCAAACAAAAGCAAAGTAAGAGTAAAAGCTAAGAAGAACGCAGCAAAGAGCACTGCTCTAGAACGGCCTTCGGCCTCTAGAACGCCACTACGTGGCTTTAGAATCTAGAAGTCGCGAAGCGACGCTCTGCTCTTTCTATAAGGGCGCAGCCCGCTCTGCTTTAAGCTTTTTGCCTTTATAGAAGCGCAGCGCTCTCACCGCGCAGCGTACTAGAATCTAGAATCTGAAGAACAAATGAATACACAAATTACTCAAAATCCAAACACATACCAATCCGACGCCAGATTTCCTCAAGCGCAAGACGACGAAATCGATCTTCGTGAGCTTTTTGCCGTCATCTGGCAAGGCAAATGGCTCATTATTGCCATAACCGCTGTTTTTGCCATTGCCTCTGTCGCCTTTGCTATTTTACAGCCCAATATTTATAAATCCGAAGCCCTCCTTGCGCCAGCATCAGAGGAACAGGGCGGTGGCTTAAGTGCCTTGGCGTCGCAGTTTGGTGGTTTAGCGAGCCTTGCTGGGGTTAACCTCGGCGGTAAAGGTGGTACTGATAAAACCCAGCTTGCGATTGAAGTATTAAAATCCCGCCAATTTACCAGTGAGTTTATTCAAAAGCACAACATACTTGCTGATTTAATGGCCGCAAAAAAATGGGTTCAGGATACGGATAAAATTATCTACGACCCTGAGCTATATAACGAGCAAACCAATACTTGGGTGCGCGATGTCGAACCTCCATTTAAGCCTGAACCGTCAATGCAAGAGGCCTATAAAGTATTTAGTAAAATCATCGCAGTTAATAAAGATAAAGAATCTGGCATGGTGACTATTTCAGTAGAGCATTTATCCCCAACGGTTGCCGAGCAATGGGTCAATTGGTTGATTCAAGATATTAATAAGGTGATGAAGGAGCGTGATGTAGCAGAAGCTAATCGCAGTAGCGATTTTTTAAATAAGCAAATCGCCCTAACCAATGTCGCCGATATTAAGACAATTCTTTATAAGTTGGTTGAAGAGCAAGCAAAAACCATCATGTTTGCCGAAGTGCGTGATGAATACGTATTTAAAACTATCGATCCCGCATTAGCGCCTGAGGAAAAGGCCAAACCTAAACGCGCATTAATATGCGTTTTAGGCACCATGCTCGGCGGTATGTTGGGGGTGATGTTAGTGCTGGTAAGGCATTTTATGAGAAAAGATCAAAACTAGAGATTAAAAAAATGGGCCCATTGGGACCGTTTTCGAAAATAAGCCTAATTCAATTAATTACAATGAGATAGTTGATCTAAACTGTCTCAAAATGGCTAAAATCTGTCTCAGTTGGGTAAAAAAGCTGAGATAAAAAAGCCCAAAATCTCATTTTTCCAATTGATACACTTCATTAAAATCAGGGAATCCGCTTGTCAGGTCCACATAAAACCCCACCGCTATGGTTAAAAATACTGCCTAATAAATTATCTGAGCGTTTGTCTGGCAACCACAGTTTACTTGCAGCTATTAATAACAGTGGTTGGTTGATGTTCGATAAGTTGATCAGGTTATTACTCGGCTTACTAGTAAGTGCATGGGTGGCTCGTTATCTTGGTCCTGCGCAATTTGGTGAACTAGCCTATGTTTTAGCTTACTTGGCATTCTTCCAAGCTGTGGCCTTGCTAGGGATGGATGGCATTATTGTGCGTGATATTGCCAAAGATAAAACTAAGGCAGGTGAGATACTCGGTACAGCATTCATTCTACGGTTAACGGTTGGTATTTGCTGTTGGTTAATTTCCATCGCAATGATGGGCATTTTTAATGGATGGCAAGATCGTAGCGTATATATTACCGCCCTTGCTGGGGCTAGTTTGGTATTTCAAGCAGCTGATACTATTGATTTGTGGTTTCAGAGCCAAAGCCAGAGCAAGCGAACCGTTATTGCAAAATTAACCGCCTATTTAGTTTCAAATGGCTTGAAAATTGCCCTAATTCTAAATAATGCGCCACTGTTAGCATTTGCGTTAGTCATGGCAGTTGAAGGTTTGCTTGCCGCAATTGCCTTAATTTACGCGTATCATCAATTTACCTGTCAACAACCGTGGCATTTATTGAGCAAACAAGCAAAAAAACTACTTAAGGAATCATGGCCTTTTATTTTAAGTGGTCTATCAATTATTGTTTATATGCGCATAGATCAGATAATGATAAAGGAGATGCTGGGTGACGTCGAATTGGGTGTGTATGCTGCAGTTTTACCTTTAGCAATGCTTTGGACATTTATCCCGATGACACTTTCAGTAAGCTTGGCGCCAATGGTGGCGAAGGCAAAACAACAAAGTCAACAAGCTTACTGGACATGTCTTAGCAATATTTTCCGAGGGTTTGCATTATTAGGTTGGTTAATATGCCTACCTATATTTTTCTTATCGCAATATGTCGTTGATTTTTTGTTTGGAACTGCTTACGCAAGTGGTGCGATGGTATTGTCTATTGTGATTTTTGCTAATTTGTTTATAAATATGGGAATAGCGCAGAGCTTGTGGATCTTAAATGAAGGTAAATCTAAATTGAGCTTATATAAGACATTTGTTGGTGCTTTAGTTTGTTTAATTGCTAATTTATTATTGATACCTGAGTTAGGTATTGCCGGGGCCGCAGTTAGTGCTGTATTGGCACAGTTTAGTTCTACTATATTAGCTAATGTACTGCTGAGCCCTTTTATATTTTTCTTGCAAATAAAGAGTTTGTTTTTATTGAAATGTAATCATAAGAATGTTTGATTACTTTAGCTTTCTTTAGGTGTGTAAGTGGTGTTTTTACGATTTGAACGTATGATGTTAAGATTATTATTGCTCGCACAATATAATTTTTTACTGAAGGCTACACTCATAATTCAGCCAGAGCCTAGCCGCGCAGCAGGGGCAGGGCGTCATCGTAAAAAACTAGGTAAAAAACCAGTATAGATAATCATTTTATGCCAGCAGTGCATTGCTAACACCAGAAGCCTTTTGTGCAGAGATTAGAGCCTATTGGCAAACTGAGAATAATCAATATTGGCTTTTAGATACACTATTTCTTCAAGAAAAAGATCAAAAAATGTATGATGAAGATGGCGCCAGTATCTTGGCCATTTTACGCTGCTAAGTCTTAAATCTTGTGTAGTTACACCCACCTAAAACCAGCCTAGCTTAAAAATTTAACCGAGCATGCTGGAGCGATGAATTCAAGTAGTAGGTAATTTGGTGGGGTATTGGTCAAAAAATATAATCAGCCCTTGGCCGTGCAGCAACAAGTGCTTTTACAATATTACTGTTGCTGCAAACAAAACCGGCTGATTTATAAGGTTTACCTAAAATTAATTTAGGCAACAAAGCATGTGTTGAGAAAAAATGGCTGTTTTTATTAATTATTCAATGGCGTCTAATGCTATAAACTTAACTAATAGACTTTTATTTCAATAATGTTTGATGAACTTTAACTTATGTTTAATCATAATTGTTGCATGTATTTATGTCTTAAGATTGCCACATCTACAAAAAAGAGTAACCGCATTGAAATTTAACACCAATAACTTATCCCCAGTAGTAGTGTTTGCTTATAATAGACCTGAACATTTAAGGTCAACTTTGTTCAGTTTGAAAGAGAATATATTGGCAATATCTACGGATGTTTATGTTTTTGTTGATCACCCTAAAAATGAGAAAGATATTTCTAATGTCAGTGCTGTTATCGCTGTAGTAGAAGAATTTAAAAGTAATTTTAAAACATTCAGCGTTACCTGCAGAACAGAGAATTATGGATTAGCGAAAAACATAAGTGAAGGTGTTTCTGAAATAGTGCGGGTAAATGGAAAGGTTATTGTACTTGAGGATGACCTGTTGCTAAGTAAATATTTCTTAGTCTACATGAATGCAGCGTTAAGATTGTATGAGCATAATGATAAAGTAATGCACATATCAGGCTCATCATATCCAATAATTAATAAGCTACTGAATTCAAACACTTATTTTTTACGAGTTCCCTTATGTTGGGGGTGGGCTACTTGGGATGATAGGTGGGCTAGATTTAATAATGATATTGAAAACAATCAGTTATCGAAGGCAGAGAAAAACATTATCGATTTTGGTGGCGCATACAGATATTCAGAGCAATTTGAGCAAAACAAAAATGGTATAAAGAAAACATGGTTTATATTTTGGTATTTGACTTTAATTAGGCATGGGGGTTTAGCTCTGTTTCCTAAGTATAGTTTAGTGAATAACATTGGCCATGATGGCAGTGGTGAAAACTGTATAGAAAGCCAAGATTATAGTGTGGATTTGGCGGATAGTTATAAGGAAATTACTGAAGAGCCAGTTAAAGAAAGTTTCTTTATAATTCTTCTTCATTTGCATTTTTTTTTGAAATCAAAACCGAGCTTGTTATATAAAATTAATATGATTAAGCGTGTTTTGTTAAGAGGTGTTAGTAATGGCTGGTATAAAAGATAGGCTTTATTGGCTGTTTAGAAATAAGTTTATAAAATTAAATTTGATTGGCTTTTATGCCTCACCTTTAAGTTACGTATCTAAAGACTCAACCTTAAGTAACTATGTTAAGCTTCATGGAAGAAGTGAAATATATGGTTCAACAGTTGGAAAGGCTACATACTTGTCTAGTGCAATAATATCCAATTGTTCAATCGGTGCATTTTGTAGTATAGGCCCAGGTAGTAGGGTAGGGGGGCTTGGTGAACACCCTACGCAGTTCGTCTCTACACATCCGGCGTTTTATTCAAATTTGAAACAAAGTGGTATAACTTATATTTCTGGAGAGAATGAAATTCCATTTGTTGAAAATTCACCTGTAAATATAGGGAATGATGTTTGGATTGGTGCGAGGGCATTGATACTAGATGGTGTTAATATTGGTCATGGCGCAATTATAGCCGCTGGTGCGGTGGTGACTAAAGATATACCACCGTATGCAGTTGTTGGAGGAGTACCTGCAAAGTTGATTAAGTACAGATTTCATCCGGAAGTAGTCGATAGTTTGTTGGGTTTGAAATGGTGGGATTGGAGTGATGATGAGTTAAGAGAGAAGTGTTATTTATTCAATTTCCCTGAAAAAATGGTTGAAAAGTATGATATCGATAGTAACAGTTACTTACAATAATTCTAAAGGCTTAGAAAAAACACTCAAATCAATTCAGAAACAGACTGATAATGCTTATGAATTAATCGTGATTGATGGTGGTTCAAAAGATAATACGGCTTCTATTTTAGAGAGTTACCATAATATAATATCATTTTCACTGAGTGAAAATGATAGTGGTATCTATGATGCAATGAATAAAGGCGTGAAATTTTGTACAAGTCCATTTGTGATATTTATGAATGCAGGTGATTGTTTTTTTGACTCAAGTTCTGTGCAAAAAATAAATAGGGAAGTTAAGCAGGGTGATTCAATTTACGTTGCAGATTGTATCTGTAGAACTTCATATGGCTTAGAAAAAAAAATAATGGCTAAACCTTTGGCTAGTTATTCAATGCCTACAAGTCATCAATCAATTATTTTTCCTACTAGATTTGTTAATTACGATTTGCAATTCAAAATATGTTCTGATTTTGATCTTTATAGTAGGTTGAAAAAAGAATTTGCCGTGCATAATTTAAATTTCTACCTTTCATTGACTGAAGGTGGAGGGGTTTCATCTAAATATAAATATCGCTCACATAGAGAGAAGTTTAGAATAAATAGAGTTCATAAAAATTTTTTTGTATCTAGTGTCTTATTTTTATATGAAATTGCTTTGAGTTTCTTTAAGGACATATTTATTTTTGTTGTAGGCAGGGATTCATTATCTGTTATATGCAAAAGGCTATTTAAATGAAACTTGTATTTTTGAAGATTCTGTCTAATAAAAATTGGTCTGATGCAATTGATTGCTTAGCTCAAGAGTTTTCAGTACTTTGTCATGAACATGATATTGAGTTCAAGTTAATTGAGTTAAGTGGTGTGAGTTTAAGAAATATATTCTTAATTGCTCATGTTGAACAGCGAAAAGATATAATTTACGTTGTTAATCACAGTATGTGCTTGTGGAATCTTTTGTTTGCAAAATTGTTAACTTGTCGTGTAAGGGGGGGGAGGGTTTATTCATTGTCACATGAAGGCGAAGTTAAGTTTTCATTTAGAGACAAAATGGCTGTTAAAGGTGTAAGAAAAAAGATTGGTAACTTAATTCGCGGCGCTTGGTTATACCATTCAATACCACAATTGATATCTCATAAAACATATTTTCTTTCTGAATTGTATGTTGGTAGTATTTTTACACGCAATGCTCTAAGTGTAAATTTTCTTGGTAGTAAATTAAATCATGCCTTTATTCGGCCTGGGTTTACTGACTATAATACGTTTGGTGAAGGTAGCTTTTCCGTAGTTTTTCCTCATGATATCAGTAGGCCAGACAAGGGGTTTGGTTTTTTTAAAAAAACTAGTATTAATGATAAAGTAAAAGTGTTTTACCCAGTTAACTGTAAGCATTCTGATATGATAAATTTATATGGATTATCTGATGTGGTTGTTATTCCTACAATATCTTATGAGACTTACTCTTTAGCTTTAGTTGAAGCGCTATCTTTGAATAAGATTATATTTGCATCTTCTCGTATGGGGCTTGCTAATACATTATATAATAAATACGGATACCATCGATTAAAGGATGACGGTATATTTATTTCTGATGTAGCTAATTTTGAAAATGTATTTTTAGAAATGTTAAATTTTATTGGGTCTGGTGGGGTTTCAAATTCTAAATATTATTATACCAAAGAGAAACTTGATCCTAAATCTGCAAGTAAAATGTTGTTTAATGATATTATGGGCTCGATATGAGTATTGAACGTACACCAATGTGTCGTGAAGTTATTTTACTTTTCACTATTTTTACATACGTCTTTATAGAGTTCTATTTATATTCTTCTAGTTGGTTTGTTGATGTTTATGGAGAGGGGAAGTCAATACCGACGCTTACAACCTTTCTTATTCCAGTGTTATTCTTATTTTTAGAAATTAAGCTTATACTTTATGCATTTCTGTGCATTCTTTTTTCGCTTTTTTTAGTGTATTTTGGCAATTTATACATTATAACCTTAATTAAGGTTGTATTTATTTCTTGTTTTGGTCTTTTCTTCAAAAAAGAGAAAGTTATCATTGCCTTGATGTTTTCGGTATTGTTTTCTCTAATGTTTGCCATGGTATGTGTTTCTTTCTTCGGTGACTTAAATCAAAAGGAGTATTATCCACATAAAGGTCTAGTTCCGACCTTTGGTTTCTTGAATCCCAATACGACTGCTTATATAATATTTTTTTTGTTTCAAGTTGCGGTCCTTTTTTTTTCAATTTATCTTTCTAGGGAGAAGTTATTTTTTTTAGTTGTTTTTTCATCTCCTTTATTTTTGTCTTTGTTGTTGTATGTAGAATCTAGAACTCAAATAATTAATTTTTTTCTTTTTATTTTCCTTCTTTTTTATTTTAGGTTCGTAGGCTTTAAAAATTATCGTGTTGCTACGTGTTTGCTTTTTTCTTTATGTGTTGCTCCATTTGTTTTGATTTATCTTTATGTCGTAGGTGACTCATTTGTGTATGATTTGAATCTTTTATTAGCCCAAAGGATACAACATTCTGCTAATATTTTTTTGCTTGAAGCTTTTCCGCCGCTTATAAGTGGCTTTGATGTGGCAGAATATTTGCCACTTGATATTTTTATTGTAAGATATTTATATCAAGGTGGGTTGGTGTTAATTCTTTCTTTGGTTTTTGTTTCGTTTAAGGTGTTGAGGAATGTCAATATTTATGGCTCTGATGTTGATTATTTTATTTACGCCTCTGTCATATCTACATGGGCAGTTGGATTAACGGAGAGTTATATATTCACAGTGCCATTTAATTTTGTTTTGTTTTTTTTCTTTTTAACTGAAAGGCAATCATCTTATGTTAAAACTTAATTCAGGAGATAATCTTGAAGATTTTTTTCTGATATATCTAGGAGGAAAGTTAAGGTTACATTCGTAAATCCCTTCTCCTACTTTACATACTTAGAGAATGGATATAAGTTTGATTATGTGTTCTCTGATGGTTTGCTGCTGACCTGGCTTAATAATCTTTTTGAAGATAAGAAAATAGTCCGCACTAGTTTTGATTATTCTTCTATTGCTTCTGATTTTTTTGATTTTTGTTCTTATAAAAAACTAAAAGTTGGACTGTTGGGAGGGGCTGAAGATGAGATTAGTGTTGCGTGTGAAAGAATTAAGGTGTTACATCCTAGTTTAATAGTTTCTTTGCATAGAAACGGATACTTTTCTTCTGATAATGAAAAAAATGATTTCATTAATTCTCTCATTGCGAATGATGTAGATGTGGTAATTGTTGGGTTGGGTAGTCCACTTCAAGAAGATTTTGCCATAATGCTTTATAATAAGATGCCTAATTTGAAATGTGTAATAACATGTGGTGGTTTTATTACACAAACTTCCATAAAGGCAGATTATTATCCTCGATTGATAAAAAAATTTGGCCTGCGTTGGTTGTATAGAGCTATTCTGCACAAGCATGTTAGAAAAAGACTATTTATAGATTATCCTAAATTTTTTATTAGTTATATTTTACTTGTGCTTCAGAGGAAATGATTATGAAAGTTGCTTTAATTACTGGTGTTACAGGCCAAGATGGTTCTTATTTGGCTGAACTGCTATTAGAAAAAGGATATGAAGTGCACGGTATTAAACGCCGTGCTTCATCATTTAATACAGAAAGAGTGGATCATATCTATCAAGATCGACATGATAATAATCCGCACTTTTTCCTGCACTATGGCGATTTAACCGATACCTCTAACTTGGTCCGGTTAGTCCAAGAGATTCAACCGGATGAAATTTATAATTTAGGTGCTCAGTCGCATGTGGCGGTTTCGTTTGAGTCACCAGAATACACTGCCGATGTAGATGCGATGGGCACTTTGCGTTTACTTGAGGCAATCCGTATCTGTGGTCTCGAAAAGAAAACCCGTTTTTACCAAGCATCAACCTCTGAGTTGTATGGCTTAGTGCAAGAGATCCCGCAGCGCGAGACTACGCCATTTTATCCGCGTTCCCCTTATGCGGTTGCCAAAATGTATGCTTACTGGATAGTGGTGAACTACCGTGAGTCTTACGGTATGTATGCTTGTAACGGTATTTTGTTTAACCATGAGTCACCTCGTCGTGGTGAAACCTTCGTAACTCGCAAGATCACTCGCGCAATTGCGAATATCTCACAGGGTTTAGAGAAGTGTTTGTATCTTGGTAATATGGATGCGCTACGTGACTGGGGCCATGCTAAAGATTACGTGCGTATGCAATGGATGATGCTGCAGCAAGATGTGGCCGAAGATTTTGTGATTGCCACTGGCAAGCAAATCTCTGTACGTGAATTTGTGCGTATGTCTGCCGCGGAATTGGGGATTACCCTCGAGTTTACTGGCGAAGGCGTAGATGAAATTGCCACTGTAGTTGCCATTGAGGGTAACAATGCTGCAGCCCTTAAGGTTGGAGATGTGATTGTTAAAGTTGATCCGCGCTACTTCCGCCCAGCGGAGGTTGAAACTTTGTTAGGCGACCCTGCAAAAGCTAAAGCAAAACTGGGTTGGGTGCCAGAAATCACGGTTGAGCAAATGTGTGCCGAGATGGTGCAAAACGATTTAGATAAAGCTAAGCAACATGCAATCCTTAAAAGCCATGGTTACGACATTAGCGTATCCGTTGAGTAACATCAGTTAGCATTGTTTTGCATCAGCTTTGTTTGCTTTACCAATTGCGACGAAGCAAGTGCATAAGCAACTGATAATGAAGTTCAACAGTAAGTGAGCATTAGCTGGGAGTTTGACTCTCAGCTTTTTTATTTAGGGTTTAATGGGTCTACACATGAAAAACATCTTTGTTGCTGGCCATCGTGGTATGGTGGGTTCTGCTATTGTTCGTCAACTGCTTAAGCTTAGTGATGTTAACGTCATTACTCGTGGGCGCGATGAGCTTGATCTACTTGACCAAGTGGCAGTACATGATTTTTTAGCCTCTGAAAAAATCGACCAAGTTTACCTTGCCGCAGCAAAAGTGGGTGGCATAGTTGCTAATAATACCTATCCAGCAGATTTCATCTACCAAAACCTGACTATTCAAAACAATATTATCCATGGTGCCCATTTAGCTGGGGTGCAGGATTTATTATTTTTAGGTTCTTCTTGTATTTACCCTAAACTTGCACCGCAACCGATGACCGAAAGCGCATTATTAACAGGCACCTTAGAGCCGACTAATGAGCCCTATGCGATTGCCAAAATTGCCGGTATTAAAATGTGCGAGTCTTACAATCGACAATATGGCCGTAATTATCGCTCAGTAATGCCGACCAATTTATATGGCGAGAACGATAATTTTCATCCTGAAAACTCCCATGTTATCCCTGCGTTGCTGCGCCGCTTTCATGAGGCAAAATTAAATGGCGATGCACAAGTTATTGCCTGGGGATCAGGTAAGCCAATGCGTGAGTTTTTGCATGTTGACGATATGGCAGCCGCTTCGATTTATGTGATGAATTTACAACAAGCCATTTATGATGCCAATACTGAGCCGATGTTAAGCCATATCAATGTGGGCACCGGGGTTGATTGCACGATTCGTGAATTGGTTGAGACGGTTGCCAAAGTGGTGGGGTTTGAGGGTGAAATTATATTCGATGCTACAAAACCCGATGGTGCTCCGCGTAAATTGATGGATGTATCGCGTTTACGTGCCCTAGGGTGGAGTGCCTCAATAGAGCTTACCCAAGGTTTGCAAGCTACATATCAGTGGTTTTTAGCAAACCAACAAAATTTTAGAAAGTAGGTTGTACATGTTTTTAGATCAAACCACCTTTGCGACCGTTATCCAAAGTACCCCGCTGGTGTCCATCGATTTAGTGGTGACAAATTCCAATGGCCAAGTGTTACTTGGCCAGCGTTTAAATCGCCCCGCGAAGAATTATTGGTTTGTACCCGGTGGCCGTATTTTAAAAGATGAGTCCTTAGCGGACGCTTTTAAACGGTTAACGCGCGATGAACTTGGGCAAACATTTACCATTGAACAAGCACAGTTACTTGGGCCATTCGACCATTTTTATACTGATAATGTTTTTAGTAATGTGGGATCAACCCATTATGTGGCGATAGTTTTTTGTTTACAGCTTGATAGTCAATTAACCAGTTTACCCCTTGCTGTGCAACATGCGGGCTATCAATGGTTTGATATTCCTAGCTTGTTGGCTGACGCCAGTGTCCATAAACACACCAAATGGTACTTTGATAAAACCTATACCGATTCAATTGAGGATTGATGATGATTTTACCTGTAATCATGGCTGGCGGCTCCGGCACTCGTTTATGGCCTCTATCTCGCGGCAATTTCCCTAAGCAGTTTTTAGCGCTTTCTGGTAAGGCGAGCATGTTGCAAAACACCATTAGCCGCTTGGCCGGTATCGACCATGCGCCGGTGATGTTGATTTGCAACGAAGAACACCGCTTTATTGCTGCTGAGCAGGTAAGGCAGTTAGGGGTTAAACACAACGGTATTTTTTTAGAGCCAGTTGGCCGTAATACTGCGCCAGCTATTGCATTAGCGGCTTTTAAAGCCATTGAGTCTGGCAGTGATCCTTTACTTTTGGTACTGGCTGCTGACCATGTCATCGATGATGTAGCTGCGTTTCAAAAGTCAGTCACACTCGCTGCGCAGTTAGCTGCTACTGGCAAACTCGTTACCTTTGGTATCGTCGGTAATAAGCCCGAAACCGGTTATGGTTATATTAAACGTGGCAGCGCTTATGAGCAGGGTTACCTTGTTGATGGCTTTGTTGAAAAGCCCAATTTGGCGACGGCAGAGGCGTATATTGCCAGCGGTGATTATTACTGGAATAGCGGTATGTTTTTATTTAAAGCCAGCCGTTATCTAGCTGAATTAAAAGCTTATCGCCCTGATATTTATTCTGCTTGCGAGCTTGCAATGCAAGCTCAAAATAACGATAGCGATTTTATTCGCATTGATAGAGCGGCATTTGAAGCCTGTCCAGATGATTCTATTGACTATGCGGTGATGGAACACACCAAAGATGCAGTAGTCGTGCCCATGGATGCCGGTTGGAGTGATGTTGGCGGTTTTGCAGCCTTATGGGAAGTCTCAGCCAAAGACGCCGATGGCAACGTGTTTAATGGCGATGTTAAAGCCGTTGATACTAAAAACACCTTAGTATTTGGTGGTAATAAGCTGGTTACCACAGTCGGTGTTGAGGACTTAGTGATTGTAAATACCAAGGATGCGGTGTTAGTTGCCCATAAAGATCAATCGCAACATGTGAAGGCGATAGTAGGTCAGCTTAAAACTGAACATCGCCCTGAAGTAACATTCCATCGTGAAGTTTACCGTCCTTGGGGTAAGTATGACTCTATCGATAATGGTGACCGTTTTCAGGTTAA
The DNA here is from genome assembly GCF_023475885.1 of Shewanella sp. 10B. NCBI lineage: Bacteria > Pseudomonadati > Pseudomonadota > Gammaproteobacteria > Alteromonadales > Shewanellaceae > Shewanella > Shewanella sp. 10B. The sequence goes on along the minus strand of NZ_JAMDJO010000008.1, from coordinate 51,291 downwards.
GCGCATTACCGTAAAACCTGGCGCTAAGTTATCGGTACAAATGCACCATCATCGTGCAGAGCACTGGATTGTGGTTTCAGGCACTGCGAAGGTGACTAACGGTGATAAGGATATTCTGTTAACAGAAAATCAATCAACTTATATCCCTGTAGGTGTTATTCATGCGCTCGAGAACCCAGGCAAAGTTGATCTAGAGCTTATTGAAGTTCAATCCGGTTCTTACCTTGGTGAAGATGATATTGTTCGTTTTGAAGATAGATATGGACGAGTTGAAGGGAAGTAGTTTATGCCAAGTACTAGCTCAATTTTATCGCAAAGTGGTGTGGCCTTTGGGACCAGTGGTGCCAGAGGGTTAGTCACCCAGTTTACGCCACAGGTTTGCGTGGCTTTTACGCAAGCCTTTGTTGGGGTGATGCAGCAGCATAGTTCGTTTAACAGTGTTGCTATAGCGATAGATAACCGCCCTAGTAGCTATGAAATGGCACAGGCTTGTGCCAGCGCCTTGATAGCATTAGGCGTGCAGCCCATTTACTTTGGCGTTGTGCCAACGCCTGCATTAGCTTTTATGGCTCTGCAGCAAAACATTCCTGCCATTATGGTTACGGGGAGCCATATTCCATTTGATCGTAACGGCCTTAAGTTCTATCGACCCGATGGTGAAATCACAAAAGCTGATGAGTTAGCTATTCTAGCTGCGGACTCTGAGTTGGTTCAGGCTGAGGTTTGCGATTTACCCGCCGTTTCTGATGTTGCTGCAACGTCTTACATTAGTCGTTATCTTGATTTATTTAGTCCTACTTTATTAGCGGGTAAACGTATCGGTATTTATGAGCATTCCAGTGCAGGGCGCGACCTCTATCCTAAGTTATTTCAGAAGCTAGGTGCTGAGGTTGTTAGTCTTGGTCGTAGCGATCAATTTGTGCCGATAGATACTGAAGCTGTGAGTTCGCAAGATATTGAAATGGCACAGCGTTGGCAAAAAGAGTATCAATTAGATGCGGTTTTTTCCACAGATGGTGATGGTGACCGACCTTTGTTATCTGATGAAACAGGTACTTACCTTCGTGGCGACATTTTATGCATACTCGCAGCTCAGTTTTTAGAAATCGAGGCTCTTGCTATTCCTGTTAGTTGCAATTCTGCAGTTGAAGCTTGTAATTCTTTTAAGCAAGTTTTACGTACTAAAATTGGTTCTCCTTATGTGATAGAAGCATTTACTACATTGCAGACTCAGTATTCATGCATAGCGGGTTTTGAAGCCAACGGTGGATTTTTATTGGGCTCAGAGCTCGATGTTAATGGTGTAAAATTAAGTGCGTTACCTACGCGTGATGCTCTGCTTCCTGCTCTTGCTGTGTTAGCGATGGCTGCTAACGGCCCTATCTCTAAGTTAGTAGCACAGCTCCCTCCTATTTTTACGGCAAGTGATCGAATCCAGAATTTTTCAAGGGAGCGAAGTCTTGCGCTAATTGCACAGGGCATTGCATCGCCAAAAGACTTACTAACTAAGTTATCGCTCGGCCAATTTGAGGTGCTATCAGTTAATACAACTGATGGACTTCGAATCACACTGACAAATGGGGATGTTGTCCACTTACGGCCTTCGGGTAACGCTCCTGAGTTACGTTGTTATGTTGAGTCAAATTCTAGCGAAAAGGCTATTTCGCTTGTTAATTTGATTTTGGGGTGTGTAGTCGATATTTAAGTCGTCATCTTTTTTACGTATATGAGTTAAAAATGAAAATTGCTATTGCTGGTACAGGTTATGTAGGTTTATCTAATGCTGTGCTTTTGGCACAGCACCATCAAGTTACTGCGGTTGATGTTATCGCGGATAAAGTTGAGTTAATTAACGCTCGCAAATCACCGATTGTTGATGCTGAGATTGAAGACTTTTTAGCACATCGAGAGCTTAAGTTAACGGCAACACTGGATAAGAAACTTGCTTATCAAGATGCTGATTTTGTGATTATTGCCACGCCAACGGATTACGATCCAAAAACGAATTATTTTAACACTTCTACTGTCGAATCGGTCATTCAAGATGTTTTAGCCATTAACCCTAAAGCGGTGATGGTGATTAAAAGCACTGTACCGGTTGGTTTTACCGCCAAGGTTAAGCAAAAATTCCAGTGCGATAATATTTTTTTCTCGCCCGAGTTTTTGCGTGAGGGTAAAGCGCTTTACGATAACTTGTACCCATCACGGATTATTGTCGGTGAGCGCAGCGAGCGTGCAAAGGTATTTGCTGGTTTATTAGTGCAAGGTGCAGTGAAAAAAGATATTCAAGTGTTATTTACTGATTCTACTGAGGCTGAAGCGGTTAAATTGTTCTCTAATACTTATCTTGCGATGCGTGTTGCCTACTTTAATGAGCTAGATACTTATGCTGAGAGCCATGGTTTAGACTCGCGTCAAATTATTGAAGGTGTGTGTTTAGACCCGCGTATCGGGAATCACTACAATAATCCATCTTTTGGTTATGGTGGATACTGTTTACCTAAAGATACTAAGCAATTACGGGCTAATTATGCTGATGTGCCAAATAGTATTATTGGTGCGATCGTTGAATCAAACACGACCCGTAAAGACTTTATTGCTGAATCTATTTTAAGCCGCAACCCTAAGGTTGTGGGCATTTATCGCCTAATTATGAAATCTGGTTCGGATAATTTTCGCGCGTCCAGCATTCAAGGTATTATGAAACGCCTTAAAGCTAAAGGCATTGAGGTCATTGTGTATGAGCCAGTACTTAAAGAGAAAGAGTTTTTCCATTCTCGTGTTGTGACAGATTTGACCGCTTTCAAAGCAGTTGCCGATGTGATTGTGTCTAACCGTATGGCTAAAGAGTTAGCCGATGTGGCGGATAAGGTTTATACGCGCGATTTGTTTGGAAGTGATTGACGAAAGCCTGCAGCCAAAGCGCCCGCTTCGCGGGCTTCTAGAGCGCAGCGTAAACGCTGCTTCGAGGTTCTAGTTGCGAATTTACGAGCGGTCTGCTTTAGTCCCTTGCTCCAGGCTCCCGACTCCTTAGTTTCCGCTTTTTAGGCCCAGCTCACGACTTTTTAGTCCCTAGTCCCTGCTTTTCAGAGTTTTTTATGTCAACGAACATCGCTGTGTTATTTGTTTTTCTCGTTTCTTTTATCAGTTTGTTTGTATTTCGCAAGGTTGCACAACGAATTGGTTTGGTCGATAAACCGAATGAGCGTAAACATCATACTGGCCAAATTCCCTTGGTCGGTGGGGTGAGCGTATTTATGACCATGATGTTGGTGTTGTGGCTTATTCCTACGCTGTTAATTGAGCCTGTATTGTATGCGAGCTGCGCTTTTATTCTTGTGGTTATTGGTGCGATTGATGACCGCTTCGATATTAGCTTTAAACTTCGGCTAGTGGTGCAGGCAGTTATATCACTTTTAATGATAGTTATAGGGGAGCGAAGTTTGCATAATCTTGGCTATCTTATGGGGAGCGAGGCGATACATTTACCAGAGCCAGTTAGTATTTTACTGACTATCTTTGCGGTTATTGGCGCGATAAATGCCTTTAATATGGTCGATGGTATTGATGGTTTGCTGGGCGGTTTAGCGTCTGTCACCTTTGGTGGCCTAGGTATTTTATTTTACCTGCATGGTATGTATGGTTTTGCTATTTTTTGTGGTTTGCTGGTTACAGCTATGCTGCCTTATATCATGCTTAATTTAGGTTTTCCGTTCGGGCGACGTTTTAAGGTGTTCATGGGGGATGCGGGGAGCATTTTTATCGGCTTTACTGTCATTTGGTTGCTGATTGTGGCCAGTCAGGGTGAGCGAGCTACCGCCATTCGCCCGGTTACAGCATTGTGGCTAATTGCTTTACCGCTGATGGATATGGTGTGCATCATGATCCGCCGTATTCGTAAAGGCCAATCGCCATTTAAACCCGACCGAGAGCATTTACACCATATTTGTCAACGTCTTGGATTAACCTCCCATATATCACTTATGATGATTTGCATAGCTGCAGGGGCTATGGCAGCCATTGGTATTTGGTCTGAACTTGCTAAAATAGATGAAAATATTATGTTTTATGCATTTTTGGCTACTTTTGCTTGTTATTTTACGATAATGAATAACATTTGGCGTATTACTGCATTTTTGCGTAGAGACGTAAAGTTTTTTAAATCAATTTAATACGTTAGTGAAATTGTTAGATTTTTAGCTTTTAGGTGCTTATCCGGTGTCGATTCAACTGCTATAATCCAGTGTCATTTTTTTGAAATAAAATGTGATTAGTCTCATTTTGAACATGGTGTATTTGGCTTAAGGAAGAGAGTGATGGAATACCTCATACCGCTTTTAAGTGTTTTTTGTTTAACTTGTGTCGCTATCAAGATCTTAAATCCTATCGCACAGCGTGTTGGTTTAGTTGATTTGCCCAACGAGCGAAAGTTGCATGAAGGTGCAATCCCACTGATTGGTGGGGTTTCTATCTATTGTAGTGTCTTGCTAGTGTCGAGTGTTGTTTTGCCTGAAAGCCAAATCTTTAATTTATATCTCATTTCCGCAGCGTTAATCCTCTTTCTTGGTGTGCTTGATGATAAGTATGATTTATCTGTACGTGTGCGGATAGCAGCCCAAGTGATTACAGCCTCTATTTTGATTTTTGGGGCAGGGTTATACCTCACGACATTTGGCCATATTTTGTACTTTTTTGAGTTTAAACTCGGCTATGTTGGCATTTTTGTAACCACTGTTGCGGTGATAGGTGCTATTAACGCCTTTAATATGGTGGATGGTATTGATGGCTTAGCTGGGATGTTGAGTCTAGTTACCTTTTCGTCATTAGCTTTTTTGTTCTATTGGGCTGGTAATAGTTGGTTTGTACTTCCTTTACTATTCATTGGGGCAATAATAGGATACCTGCTGTTTAACTTGCGTTGGCCATTCGCATCTTTAGATAAGATTTTCATGGGTGATGCTGGCAGCATGTTGATTGGTTTAACGGTTGTTTGGTTATTGGTATTGGGCACGCAAGCTGATAGTAATCATATACAGCAAGGACAGGTTTTCTCTCCTGTGACGGCATTGTACCTCATCGCGATCCCGTTAATGGATATGGCTGCGATTATGTACAGAAGAGTTAAAAAGGGTATGTCGCCATTTAAACCCGACCGTGACCATTTGCATCATATTTTTGAGCGTGCGGGTTATAATCGAAAGCAAACTTTGATTAGGATATCGCTGGCTTCACTTCTACTTGCAGTGATTGGTGTTGGTGCGGATTTAGCTCAAGTTCCCGACTCAATTATGTTTGTTAGTTTTTTAGCTATTTTTGCTGCTTACAATTGGGCGCTTGCTAATGTGTGGCAACTTTTGACTTGGTTTAGAAAAGAATAATTGTAAGACTATTTTTGCAAAAGCCAGCTAACTTAAGCTGGCTTTTTTCTTTGGTATTTTAAGGATTTTGTATGTCTAGGAAGTATTTTGGTACCGATGGTGTGCGCGGCAAGGTAGGGACATTTCCTATTACTCCCGATTTTGCGATGAAGTTAGGTTGGGCGGCAGGGATGGTACTTGCATCTACTGGCACGAAAGAAGTTCTCATTGGCAAAGATACTCGCATTAGCGGTTATATGCTGGAATCTGCAATGGAAGCGGGTTTTTCTGCTGCAGGTGTAAATGTGGCTTTGATTGGCCCGATGCCAACGCCTGCTGTGGCGTATTTAGCTTCAACCTTTAGAGCTGACGCAGGCGTGGTGATCAGTGCTTCTCATAATCCTTTTTATGATAACGGTATCAAGTTTTTTTCAAACACAGGTACCAAGCTAAATGATGCACAAGAGCTTGAAATTGAAGCACTATTAGAACAAGCTCTGGAGCAGAATGCGTTTCAATGTGTTGCTTCTGAAAAGCTAGGCAAAGTGCGCCGTATTGATGATGCTGCGGGTCGTTATATTGAGTTTTGTAAAGGCACCTTCCCGAATCATTTAAGCTTGGCGGGACTAAAGATTGTCGTCGATAGCGCCCATGGTGCTGCCTACCATATTGCCCCGAATGTGTATCGCGAGTTAGGGGCTGAGGTGATTAGCATTAACGACAAACCCAACGGCGTGAACATTAACGATCATTGCGGTGCAACTCATTTAGACAGCTTGCAATCTGCGGTGATGATCCACGAAGCGGATTTAGGTATTGCGCTCGATGGTGATGCGGACAGGGTGATGTTTGTTGACCATAATGGTCATGTGGTTGATGGCGATGAGATTTTGTTTATTTTGGCGCAAACGGCTTATCAAAAAGGTGAGATGCAGGGCGGGGTAGTTGGCACGTTAATGTCAAACCTTGGTTTAGAACTTGCACTCAAAGGAATGGATATACCCTTTGTGCGAGCTAAAGTTGGTGACCGCTATGTTGTTGAACAACTCAAAGAAACTGGTTGGCAATTGGGCGGCGAAGGTTCTGGCCATATATTGAGTTTACAGCATACCTCTACAGGTGATGGTATTGTGGCTTCTTTGCAGGTACTTAAAGCCATTTTAGAGTCGGGTAAACGTTTAGCTGAACTAAAAGCTGGGATGACTAAATTGCCACAAGTGCTTATCAATGTGCGTTTAACCTCGGGTAGCGCAGATAGTATTTTAAGCAAAGACTGTGTTAAGCAGGCAGTGATTACCGCAGAGGAAGTATTAGGTAACCAAGGTCGAGTGTTGTTACGCAAATCAGGAACTGAGCCTTTAATCCGGGTGATGGTAGAGTCAACGGATATTAGCTTGACTCAACAACAAGCTGAATATATCGCTCAGGCTGTTAAAGCGGCATAGGGGAGGAGATAGAATCTAGGGCGTTGCTTGGCAACTGTTAGGACGCAGCTAAAAGGGCTGCAGCTAGGACGGCCTTTGGCCTCTAGGTGTTGCAAGAAGTGCTGTTCTAGGCTCTAGTAGCACCTAGCACCTAGCACCTAGCACCTAGCACCTAGCACCTAGCACCTAGCACCTAGCACCTAGCACCTAGCACCTAGCACCTAGCACCTAGCACCTAAAAGCAAAGCGCTCTAGCAGGGCGCTAGCCTGTTCTACTTTCTGATATACTCCATTTCTTGTAGTTTTCTAAGCAGTGTGGTCTGGAAGAAATAATGCGAATTCTGGTTACAGGTGGTTCTGGGTTTATCGGTTCGGCTTTGGTGCGTCTGCTTATTCAAGCGACAAACTGTCATGTGCTCAATATTGATAAATTAACCTATGCTAGCCACCCCGATGCCTTAATTGGTATTAGCAATCATCCACGCTACCAATTTGTGAAGGCTGATATCTGTGATGGCGCGAGACTAGATATTCTATTTGAGCAATTTAAGCCCAACATTGTGATGCATCTCGCCGCCGAAACCCATGTTGATCGTTCAATTGAAGGCCCTGCAGCATTTATCCAAAACAATATTTTGGGAACTTTCACTCTGTTAGAGGCGGCTCGTCGCTATTGGACACAACTGGATAGTTTGCAAAAACTACAGTTTCGCTTCCATCATGTTTCAACCGATGAGGTTTTTGGCTCGCTCGCAGATACTGGATTGTTTAGCGAAACTTCAGCTTATGATCCCAGCTCTCCTTATTCAGCGAGCAAAGCTTCGGCGGACCATTTAGTTCGAGCTTGGCATCGAACCTATGGTTTACCGATAGTGATCACTAACTGCTCGAATAACTATGGTCCGTTTCAATATCCTGAGAAGCTGATCCCGTTGATGGTCAATCATGCCTTACAAGGCAAATCGTTGCCCATTTATGGGAATGGCCAACAAGTGCGGGATTGGTTGTATGTGGATGACCATGTAAAAGCACTCTATTTAGTGGCTACACGAGGTCAGCTTGGACAAACCTACAATATTGGTGGTTGCTGTGAGCGAACTAATCTCGCTGTAGTTCAGCAAATTTGCTTATTACTTGAGGAGTTAGTACCTACTCATCCGCAATCACTTGCGATGAAAGGAGACGGTTTTGCAGCTTTGATTGAGCATGTTGTTGACCGCCCGGGACACGATATTCGCTATGCGATTGATGCTAGTAAAATTCGACATGAATTGGGCTGGCAACCACTAGAGTCGTTTGAATCAGGTCTTAGAAGGGCGGTAGAGTGGATGATTTCACAGCAAGCGCAATAGGTTTCAGCAATGGCAAATACTTGGAAAATCACTTGCTTTTGATTTCACTCTACAGCTATTGCTTAATCTCTAACATATTGAATCTACTGCTAATTAATTTCAGTGGGAGTGTCGTTGACGCTACTTTATCGATTCATGCTTCTGGCATTAGTTTTTATTTAGTTTCAGCTATCTATGGTTGATTTGCTTCAATACACACGCGTATCAGCTGCGTTGTTTGGCGGCTTATCAATGTTAAGCATTCCACAGTAGTATTTTTCTCTTCTGCTAATTGCAATAGATCGTAACTTTGCAGTGTTATCTTCTCTCCTTGATAAATACAGCTAATTGGCGCGAGCGGCAGCAAAAATTGGGTAGGCTGGGTATTTGTGGGTTGGTGAGCACTGTTCTCGTTGGCTTCAATCTGGATTGTGCCATTAAACTCTATGCGCTCAATTCTTGCGGTGTAGTTTCCGCGCCTCGTCATCACATTAAAGTCTAGGATCTGGTTATCTAATAGCTTGCTTTCGATTTGAGTTTCCCCGCTAAAGCAAAATGGAGGATCGTTCGGGCGCAGAACGATTTCTTTTGATTGTCCTAAATCATTCCCCTTGATGTGTAGTTTTACCCCTTCACCTTCCAATATACATAGCTGTCTATCGATGCCGTTGAAGAGTGAGAAGGGGCCATCGCTCGAAATGGTGGCGATGCTGATCCTAAAATCAAAGTTGCTGAGATCTGCCCCCTTTGGCCATATCAAAAGTTGTTTAGTGCTGCCACCACCGTTTTTCCATAAACTCGATTCGCATTCTTCATAACAGATGATCTGGATATTGGGATTCAATTTAAGCTTCTCTTTTGATTATGGATTGTTTCAGTAAAGAGGATACCTACTTCGGCTCATAATTCAGTGGCGCATCGCTGCATACTGCGTTCACAGCTAAATCTGTTTCTTCTTCAAAATGTAATGATCGGCTAGTTCGCCACTTACCCGATTACCTTCCATATCTAACATAAACAGTTGGTTTTCTCCTACCAAGTATTTAGTGCCATCGGATAAGGTGATTTTTGAGCCATTGCTATCCCAGTCAAATTTTCCTGCCACTTTAAAGATGGACTCATCTTTACCCAAGTAAATACTTTTCAATTCAAAGCTATTATCCGCTTGGAGCGTGAGTGTGGTTTGGATCCCTTCACAACTTGCACAGGGGATAACGCCTTCATATAATCCGGGCCAATCGAGCGCATTTTGGCTGGTATCGCCAAGTGGTAGGTTTGTTTGCGTATCTTGATGTGGCGCAGCGACAGGCTCATTAGCCACTGTCTTAGCTGGCTCACTGCATGCGGTAATCATTAAAGCGAGAAGGGCGAGTGATATCTGTGAAAGTTTCATATTGATCTTAACCGTTTGATTAATTGACTGTCGTGTGATGATAACCGCCATCATTACGGGTTCCAACCTTATTTATGTCTGGTGTTTCTTTGAGTGTCTTAATGTTAAAGACGGACTTTATGTGTTTGAACTTCATTACGAGTTCAGCAAAAAAAGTGCTAAGAGTTGGATGATTTTTATCGGCGTGTTTAGGTAAAACAGCACTAGGCATTGATCTGCAAAACCTATTGTAACTAGCGAGTGCATCTCAACTAGTGTGTTTGCAGATTGAATCTATACTAAAGAGAATCACTTAAGCTTGGGTCACCAAGTTCATTGCCTCATTTTTAAGTCAGGCGGTACCACGCGGGGTAAATCTGCATTATGACACGTATGTTAGACAGGATTTTATTCGATGTAAGTCGTTCATCCATCATTGATGGTGGCGATCTTATTGAGGCCTCACAACTTATCGTGTCATCTGTGTGCCAAGGGTTAAAAATCACCCGTGCTGGTATTTGGTTATGGAGTGAAGATCACCAAAGTATGCATTGCTTTTACCTGCTCGATAATATGCACAGGCAAGAGGCGTTGATATTAACCCGGCAGGATTATCCACATTATTTCAGTCTATTAGATAATGAGCGCGCTATTGTCGCGAATCATGCGCAAACCGATGGGGCGACCCATGAGTTTGTTAGTACCTACTTAGTCCCTAATCGTATTAGTTCTCTGTTAGATAGTCCCATACGTCATCGCGGAAAAATGGTCGGCATTATCTGCTCCGAGCATCAAGGTGTGGCTCGAGAATGGACGCGAGATGAAAGGGCCTTTGCTTCAGCGCTGGCCGATTTATTCGGCAGAGCCATGAGCGCAAAAGAGATTTTGGATTATCAGCATCAACTAAAAGCTATTAATGCAGATTTGGAAGTTCAGGTTGAACAGCGAACGCAAGAACTTGAAACCGCATTATCGGATTTGCGCTCAATACAACACCATCTAGTTGAAAACGAAAAAATGGCGGCCTTAGGGAGTTTGGTCGCAGGGGTTGCTCACGAGGTCAATACGCCTCTCGGGATTGCCGTGACATCCGTGACCCATTGTTTAGATGAAGTGGCATTATTGAAAACGGCTTTCGAGCAAAATGATCTCGATGAGGATAGATTTTTATCCTTTATCAATATCATGCAGGATGGTTTAGGGTTGATTGAGCGCAATCTTTCGCGAGCCGCGGAGTTAGTCCATAACTTTAAGCGCACCGCCGCAGACCAATCGGTGCTAGAATGTGAGCGGTTTAATTTAAAAACCTATATTTATCAAATTTTCAGCTCATTAAGGCCGTTAATGCGTAAGAAGAATATTGTCTTGAACGTGGAGCTTGACGACGACATCTTTATCGAATCTTACCCTGGTGCCATCGCACAGATTTTCACTAATTTAGTGGCTAACAGCTTTCGCCATGGATTTCCTGAGAGTTTTACGGGGGATAAAAGCATCACTATTCGAGTACAAAAACAAGATTCGAATATTTGCATGCAGTATCAAGATAATGGGGTAGGGATGAGCGATGAGGTTAAACTGAAAGCCTTCGAGCCTTTTTTCACTACCGCACGTAAAGACGGCGGCACAGGTCTTGGCATGTCGATTATTTATAATTTAGTGACGCAAAAACTTCATGGCACCATTATGCTGACCTCATCTCCATATCAAGGTGTGAAGGTTGAAATACAGATCCCTGAGAAATGACCTAAGCACATTGTTTAGGCAGCAATACGGCCTTGTTTGAGACCTCGCGCCATTCAGCTTTATCAGCATTTATATGCTACAATCATCCCTTCACTTTGACTCACTAATCCTTGATATATCAATGAGAAAAGGCATTTTATTGGCGGGCGGGACCGGTTCTCGCCTATATCCGATGACACAGGTTGTATGTAAGCAATTATTGCCTATTTACGATAAGCCAATGATTTATTATCCACTTGTTACCTTAATGCAGGCGGGCATAAAAGAGATTCTAATTATTTGCACTCGCGCTGATTTGCGTCTTTTTCAGGCATTGCTTGGTGATGGTCACCGTTGGGGCGTTCAGCTTGAATATGCGGTACAGCCTTCTCCAAAGGGATTAGCCGAAGCACTTATTATCGGAGAGGCTTTTTTGGCTGGAGAGGCCTGTGCGTTGATTCTGGGCGATAACTTATTTTACGGGCAACAACTGAGCACAAACTTGCATAGAGCTTCTCTACTCGAAGTGGGGGCGACCGTTTTTGGCTACCATGTGGCTAATCCGAATGCTTACGGCGTTGTCGAGTTTGATAAGAGCGGAAGGGCGATTTCAATCGAAGAGAAACCCCAAGTAGCGCGTTCTTCCTATGCTATTCCGGGATTGTATTTCTTTGATAACAGGGCTAGTGAATGGGCTAAAAAAGTGATGCCTTCGGCGCGGGGCGAGTTGGAGATCGTTGATCTAATCAATCAATATCTTTTGTTGGGGGAATTGCAGGTAGAAATAATGGGGCGGGGCACTGCTTGGCTCGATACGGGCACGCCGGATGCGATGGCTGAAGCAACACAATTTATTGCTGCTATAGAAAAACGCCAAGGGTTGAAAGTGAACTGCCCTGAAGAGGTTGCTTTTCATTCTGGTTGGATAGATTCTGCGCAACTTACTGCTTTAGCACAACCTTTGCTTAAGAGTGGTTATGGCGAGTATCTTTTAGGATTATTAAATAAGCAGGTGTTTAATGAAATGCATTGAAACCGAGCTTGCAGAAGTATTGGTGTTCGAACCTCAAGTATTTGGTGATGAACGCGGTTTTTTTATGGAAACATTTAGACAATCATTTTTTTCCGAGTGTTTGAAAAGTCGGGGGGTAAAGGCGCTGGAGTTAGTCCAAGATAACTTTAGCCGATCACAACAACACGTCTTACGTGGCTTGCATTACCAATGCAAGCATCCGCAGGGGAAATTAGTCCGGGTGTGTGCAGGCAGTATTTTTGATGTTGCAGTGGATATTAGACCGCAATCAGGAACCTATGGTAAATGGGTAGGGCGTGTACTTTCTGCTGATAACCATTTGCAAATGTGGATCCCGCCTGGCTTTGCCCATGGTTTTTATGTGCTGAGTGAATATGCCGATGTGATTTATCGCTGCACTGATTATTACGCGCCAGATGATGAATATGTGTTGGCTTGGAATAGTGCAGAGTTTGCCATTGACTGGCCCCTGCAAAGCGAAACTCCGATTCTGTCCACAAGGGATGCAAACGCCGCCGTTAGCGCCTAAACGCTAACGGCGTTTTTTGTTATTTTACAGACTGATTTTCAGTACTGGGGCGAGTGAACCAAGGCTCTCTAGCATCCATTACGTCATAAAGGCTGTACTTGCGACCTAATGTTTGGCCACCATCGCGAGTCAGCGGCATCCAACTGATTGTCGCACGGCTATGGGTTGATTTAATGGTCATCAAATCAAATGGGACAGATACGTAGAAACCTTTAGTAAAACTGCCCTCACCATATTCTTCCGCTGAGAGGTTAGTCTTAGTTGCAAAGGCTCCTACGATTACGCCGCTATCGAATTGTTTCGAGAAATCAACCGTTACCCCTTTATCCTCGGCCAAGTACTGGCCGGCACTGATCCTTAGTAAAGTATTGGGTAACCAGTCAGGTTGATAATAGACAGATGCATGACCTGTTATTGTACCGGTTTGCACTCGATAGGGGCGGTTAGTGAGTGAGTCAAATTGATGCTCATCATCAAAGAAGCCTAGCATGCTGTCAGGATCACGTTGTTTGACATAATTCATATCGACACCAAAAGCCCATTGGCTGTTAAGTGGTCGATAGAGAACCTCTGTGCCCACACCACCATACATCATTTCTAAATAGCCGCCGTAGGCTTGGAAAGAAATGTTGTCGGTTAAATTATCCATCCATGTCAGTTGCAGGTTATTTACCCGAATTGGATTATCATGAATATATTGACGAACTAGGGTGCGAACACGTTTTAAGTCAGTGCCATCGGGTGGAACTTCGTATAAAAACTTATCAAAGTTATCGTAGAGGTTAAGATACAGAGAGCTTGAAAACTCAAAGTTATCGGTAAAGCGGTAACTTGCACTACCTGTCATTCCAATACTAAACATATAAAACCCTTCGGAACCACCGAAGGATTGAGACATGGTGGGTGAAACATCAAAACTAAGCTTATCTAACCAATCTTTATCAGTATTATTGACTAGTTGTCCATGAGGTAAGCTTGGGATACTCACTAGAGTTGCATCGGTGACTTTGGCATTGAGGTAGCCATAACTTGCGACATGGGCAAACTTCTGGGCATCAATACGGGTTTCCGTTATAGGTTGACTATAACGAGTCTCAATTAGTCGATACTCTTTAATAAAGTTGGCATCAGTATTGTTGGCAAGAATGGTGGCAGCTCTTTTATGCGCTTCATTTCTATCGCGGAATTTTGTCTGTTCACCTACAACGGTAATGCTTTCATTATCAAGGTAAATTTTTGCGTTTGCGTAACCAGCAATAGTTTGTAAATCCTGAGCAACTTTATTCCAATCCACTTTAATATCAGGCATGGTTTGGTATGAGGCAGATAAGAGGTCGGAACCTTGCGCTTCGTCATCTTTTACTGATAAAGCTTTTATATTTTCAATATCTTGAGATGGTTTAGTCGTGTCTGCATGTCTAGATGTTTCTGTCGGACTATGCGTTAATGGCGCAGCAGGAAGCGGTTTATATTTTGCGGCTTCTGGATCACGTTTAATCTGCGACAAGGTATTAAAATTTGTTTGCAGACTAAAACCGAGCGTCCACGTATTACCGCGCTCATAACTTAAATGCAGATCTCCCCAGTCTCCAAAACGATAGAGCATTCCATAGTTAAATCTACTGTCTTGCGGCATGGCTATGCCACCGCGAACCACAGGGAAATCCGATTGATAGTCGTTGCCATCGTATTCGACTTTTAAGCGAAGTGGTTCCCAAGGAGTTTGGTATTCAACGCCACCAAAGAGTGCCGCGCAGCCTTTAAACCAACGCTGATAATCAACAGTGCCACCTTTACCCCCATAAGAAGTATCTCTATCACAGTTGTAATTTAGATCCTTTTTATCGGAAGTGAGATTACCGCTGTTACCGATATAGCCCCAACCTATACCTAGAGTAAAATCGAGTGGACCGACGCGCTTTGTCGCAGCAATAAATTCACCATCAAATAAACCTGTACCACCAAAGTCTCGCACGCCAATGGAGGCTTCAGGGAGCCAGTTACTTTCTTCGAGTAGACGAATCTTAAAATCGATCCCTTTATCCGTGTATTTAGTATTACCACTAAAGCTAGGATCGCTACTGTAAAGTAGGTCTTGTACTAAGGTGTAGCGAATAGTGGTTTCAAACCAAGGGAAGAGCTGCACTGAAGCGCTAAAATGTTGATAGTCATCGTTGTAAGTAGTGGCAAAGTTAAATTCACCTTCAGGTGCCATACGTCCTGTTGGCATCTGCATTAGCCCAACACCACCAAAATCTGACTGTGATGGTAACAATGTGGGATAGGAAAATTCATCGGCGTTAACATGTAATAAAGGTAGCAGTGCTAAGGACAGCGCTGATAAACGCCCGAACGCATGCAAAGTGGGAGTCGAGTTTTTCATTACAGAGCCCGATTTTTGAGTAATTCAATAATGTTGTTGTTTAATGTGCTGTAGCCGTCAAAGAGAGCTGAAAACTCAACAAAGAGTACTGCACCAGGAGCGATATCCTGAGCTTGATGATTCCAATAGGCGATAGGTTGGCGAATAGCGTTACCATCGGGTTGAATTATCCATACAAAGCTATTTTCTGCATTATCGAGTAAACCTGCTTGCTTCAAGTAATTTTTACTACTGGCTCGCGATTGCCACTCTTGTTCACCGGTTTGTGCCACGGCACCAACTACAGTGACTGTTGTTGGGGGGGGGGGCAACACTAATAAAAATTGACCGTCGATAATGGGGTTATAGGCATCGGTAATGCGAACTAAATCGAGATCTAACGGCTGATTAACTCTTTGTCCTAGTTTAATATTTCGGAGGAACTGTGCAAATTTGGAAAGCTTCGCAATATACTGACTATTGTCAGCTTGCTGTCCCATATTTGCCAATTGCTGCAATACATGCTGGCGAGTGGCTTCTAGTTTGGCTGTATTTTGTAGATCTAGCAAAGCTGCGCCTAACCAGTAAACCGATATAGCTTCGTCTCTTGTAGTTTGATTATAAAGTGGAAGCTGTGCTAATCCATCCTGTACAGCTTGCCCTACTCGAATCGCAGAGGGATAGGTAATTTGTAGCTGCGGCGAATTCGAGGCTGAGGTGCTTACAAACAGTTGAGTATTGGCTTTAGCGGTAGGTAAAAACACTGAGCTGATAAGCAGCGCCAACGGGGTGATATAGGATCTCATCATGGCTCCACTAAGTAGCAAAAGGCTTAAGTAAGGTGATATCAACAAATGGCTGATTAGGCGTAATCTTCTGACGACTCTTAAGGACGTTACCATTTTGTGGATCTAGCCAAAAATCATTTTGGTATTCGATATTGAGGGCTTCCACAGAGACATTTTCACTAAAATGTAGAGTTTGAGTGGACGAACCATTAATTAGAATATTTTCGTCGGCAATAAAATTAAATTCTGATTTTGCTTTGTAGCCGTAATGATAACCGGGTTGCCAATCTAGTGTGCGAGTCCAGGTTTTGGGTGTACTGCTTAAATGCAAACCTAGTAGTAAAGGGTCAGGCTCATCACTTTCGACTGCACTTAAATTACCTGTGAGTAGATTGTGGGTTTTGACTAAGCGGCCGTTAACTGTAACTAACATACCTTTATCTGCTGATAACCATTTTAGTTCTAGTGCTTCAGGTGCCTTTTTTACTGGCGATAGCCTGGTTTTAGGTTCCGCAAAAGCTAAAACCACAAATGCCTGAGGTGTATCTTCAATTTTTACATAGATACTGGCATAAGGATTGGCAGATACTTGCTCAGGGGAAAGCACCACATCTTCACTTCCTAAAAAGGCGAGTTTGGCGGTTTCGTTCAAGGCATTAATTCGTTGGCTGCAGCCCGAGAGCCCTGCAATTATTGCCGAAATGGCAAAAACGGGTAAGATTTTTTTATATACACGCATCCGAGTTGCTTATTCTCAATAATGGTAGATGAACAATGTAGATATATGTGGTTGTGATTTCAAGCTTTCACTTTTTTACTTAGAACATTTGAATGCTTTAAAAAAAACAACCGCCAAAAGGCGGTTATTAGCGATATGTACTAACTGATAATTAGTTAGATGACACTGATGTAGAGTTGCTGTTAGATGTAGTGATTGGGTTGCCTTCTGAACCATTTGCAGCAACTAAACCACCAGCTACTACGGCACCCGCTGCGATACTACCTGCAACGATAGTACCAGTAGCGCCACCAGTAGTTGTACCACCAGTAGTTGTACCACCAGTAGTTGGGTTAGCGTTAGCAGCAACTGAACCTAACATTGAAATAGCAGCAATAAGTGCTAATGAAGTTTTTTTCATCGTGATTCCCTTTTAGAAAAAATTAACCTAATTTTTAGCTAATCTAGTACAGCATGATAGGCGATTCAACTTAAATGATCAATGTTAAATCTGTTTCACTATTCAAACTTTAGACTGATTTGCTGCCGATTCGCCTTCAAATAATCCTTAATTTAGAATGGGTTTGCCACATTCACGGGGTAACTCTTAGGCGACTCCTATTTTATACCACGCCGAGGGTGGTGCTTCAAATCGATTTATTTGGCGATTTATAACAAGCGCTAAGCCATACCTCATGCCAAATTAAAAAACGCTTTTATCTCATCCATTTGAGCCATGCCATCTTTATAGCCCAATTCTATCAATGCACTGGTGTAGGATTTCTCAAACAAGAGGTAGGACACAATACTCGAGTCTGACTGCCTGTCGATACCGATAAACCCTAGTAAGGTTTTAATTGCCCAAGGCATATCATCATAGAAACGGGCGGCGATTTTACTTAGGTCTTCACTGGGTTTTATCACTAAGGTTTGTATGGGATGTAATGACAGTTGAGTACGACTCTCTTCGGGAATGAGCGACAGTGTATGGTTAATCCGCTCTAGGCGCTCAAGATCGCTATTTAAGGTATCGGAAAAGATAGTATCCAGCAGATGACCCGCAATGGTCGCTGTTTTCGGATGATATTCTAGTTCCATCGGAAAATGCTTATGGGGACTGTCTAGGTTGATCACCAAAAGCTTATTAGCCCCCAAATGAATGGGACTTGAAAGTGGCGCCAGCTGGTGGACTGAGCCGTCACCATAATAAGCTTGATTAAGTTTAATTGACGGAAACACCATGGGAATCGCCGAGCTTGCCAAAAGGTGTTCGGTATTTAACATCCGCCGCTCACCGCTGCGTCTGGCGCGAGTCCAGTTTTCAATATCCCGCGAAGCTTGAAAAAACGTCACCGAGCGCGAGTTGTTATAGCAAGAAGTATCGACACTGAGCGCCGTCAATGCGCCGTTGCGGATATTGCGATCGATTCTTTTAAAATCGATGAGTTCATTCAGTAAATGCCGTAAAGGCTCGTTATCGAGCAGGCTGCCAGCGTCGGTATTCACCTTATCATCCTGCAGGCCTTTGAGTGCCATCTTGGCTAAATGACTTAACACGCCGGGGATGGAGGCGCGATATACCTTTCTGGTTTCAAAATGGCGCCAAACCCATTCGAGTTTTTTGACGCCTAAGTGGAAGCAGGAGGCGTGGGTGGCAATGGAGGTGCCATTAATCGCGCCCGCAGAGGTGCCACAAATGATTTTAAATGGCACACCATGGTTGCGCGGATAAAGCTGGACCAGTGCTTTTAACACTCCCACTTGATAGGCGGCTCGAGCGCCACCGCCACCGAGAACTAATGCTGTTGATGTTGGCAATCTTATGACTCAACGACTTGTTATTATGATTTTATTAAAGCAATGCCTTATCTAAAAAAGCAAGTCTGAGCAGTTACCTCAATGACATTTCTTTAGTTTGTCTTGAGTGGACTCGTTGAAGGCAATCTGTTTTTGGGACGAGAATAAAAAACGCACTTGAGGGAGACTCAAGTGCGTTTGCATCTATATCGCGAGAATCTTATTTAAGCATCTGCTCAAACGGACCGTGTCGGCGCACTAAGTCCGGCGCAGTAAGCCTTGCTTAAGCTTGCAGATTCTTTAAGAAATCGACGATTTGGTCGAATGGCACATCTTGCTTTTCACCGGTGCGGCGGTTTTTGTATTCAAATACGCCAGCGTCGATATTGCGATCGCCAATCACCACAGTGTGTGGAATACCAATCAGTTCCATATCGGCGAACATGACGCCTGGGCGCTCTTTACGGTCATCCAGTAGCACATCGATACCCGCAGCACTTAAATCTTTGTATAACTGCTCGGCGATATCGGTGACGCGGTGTGACTTGTGCATATTCATTGGCAGAATGCCCACACTGAATGGGGCAATCGCTTCTGGCCATACAATGCCGCGATCATCGAAGTTTTGCTCAATGGCAGCTGCCACGATACGGCTCACGCCAACACCGTAACAACCCATCAGCAGCACTTGTGATTTACCGTTCTCATCGAGAACAGTCGCATTCATTGATTTAGAATAGTTAGTACCGAGTTGGAAGATATGACCCACTTCGATACCACGCGCCATAGCGTAAGTACCTAAACCATCTGGTGTTGGCTCGCCTTCAACCACGTTACGGATATCGGCTGCTTGTGCCAGTGGCAGATCGCGCTCCCAGTTGATGCCAAAGTAGTGTTTGTCATCTTGGTTAGCGCCAGCGGCGAAGTCGCTCATCACGCTAACACTGTGGTCGATGATGATAGGCATGTTCAGGCCGACAGGGCCTAATGAGCCAGGACCTGCGCCAATGGCATCACGGATCAGGGCTTCTGGGGCAAATTCTAATGGTGATGCAACTAAATCTAACTTGTCTGCCTTGATTTCGTTCAGCTCGTGGTCGCCGCGTACAATCAGCGCAACCAATGGGGCTTCTTCCGTCGCACCTTTCACAATCAAGGTTTTCACTGTCTTAGTGATATCTAAACCGAATTGCTCAACTAATTCAGCAATGGTTTTTGCATTTGGGGTATCGACTAAACGTAATTCTTCAGTCGCCGCGCCACGCGCTTCGGTTGGCATTGGTGATTCGGCTTTCTCGATGTTAGCGGCATAGTCGCTGCCAGTAGAGTAGGCGATTAAGTCTTCACCGCTTTGCGCCAATACGTGGAACTCGTGCGACATGCTGCCACCGATAGAACCTGTGTCCGCTAAAACTGGGCGGAAGGCCAAGCCCATGCGCGACAGAATGTTGCTATAGGCTTGATACATAGCCTCATAGGTTTCATTCATGGTATCCACGTCCAAATGGAAAGAATACGCATCTTTCATCAGGAACTCGCGCGAACGCATTACGCCAAAGCGTGGGCGCACTTCGTCGCGGAATTTGGTCTGGATTTGATAAAGATTCAGCGGTAATTGCTTGTAAGAGCTGACTTCTTTACGGATTAAGTCGGTGATTACTTCTTCGTGGGTTGGTCCCAGAACGAAGTCACGGTTATGGCGGTCTTTAAAACGCAGCAGCTCAGGACCAAATTTGTCCCAACGACCCGTTTCTACCCATAAATCAGCCGGTTGCACCATAGGCATTAGGATTTCAATCGCGCCCGCTTTGTTCATTTCTTCACGAACAATGGCTTCGACTTTACGCAATACACGCAGGCCCGTGGGCAGATAGCTGTATAGACCTGAAGCGTTACGGCGGATCATACCCGCACGTAGCATTAATTGATGGCTGATGACTTCTGCATTCGCAGGTGTTTCTTTTTGAGTAGAAAGTAGGTATTTGCTAACGCGCATTACCGATGTCCAAATTTGAGTTGAATGGGCGCCATTTTATCACCTGCTTCGATGATGTCACCTATGGATTGAGGTTAAATTCAATCAGCTGCAGACAAATGGCTGTTTTCGTTTTACAAAGTGTGCCGCGTCGCCACAGAGGGCGATGCATACAGATAAAGCTAAGTGAGTTATTTATTCCGCCTATCGCCAATCACCCGAGCGGGGTTGCCCGCGACGATGGCCCATGCGGGAACATCTTTAGTGACAATACAGCCCATGCCAATTACAGCATGGTCGCCAATGGTGACACCATCGACTATCCCTGCCTGTGCGCCAATCCACACATCTTTACCTATCACTATGCCTTTAGAGTTTGAGGCTTGTTGATAAATGGGCGTATCGGGCGCCATGCCATGATTAAACGCATAAATAGTGACGTGGTTAGCAATGCGGGTTTGGGAGCCAATCTGAATGCCCACTCGGCCGCCATCGAAGGAGCAGCCGTGATTGATGGCAACTTCATCACAGAGCGTGATAGGGCCGTGCAAAAAGCATTCAGCGGCAATCATACAGCGATTACCGATTATTATATCGCGATTTGGCTCGGCAAATAATTGTGCCTCGGGCGCAATAAAACAGTTTTCGCCAATGGTCACGGTTTCGAGGGCGCAAAGGTTGGCTTGCACTTCATCCTGCCAAGGTTTGGCCCAGACTAAGTGTTTTTCTTTGAGCGAAAAATACAGCCAGGGCATCCAAGATAGACGCTTTTTATGTTGGCTTTGATAATCAGGCAAGGCCGTTGTGATTGGCGTCTGCATTTAGCCACATTTCCCCGGTTTGAGTTCTAATACCTCAATGTATTCCCGTTCATCCTCATCGACCGCCATCCGCCAAAAGATATCTAAATCATACAAAGCCACTTGATATAACTTGGGGTCATCTTTGGCTTTTTTATAGGCGGGGCGAGGGTCTTGCCCCAGCACGCCGTGAATGAGTACGGCTAAATCGGTATAGGCGTCCTGTTTACTGTAGGCATCAATCTGGGTTGCGGCGAGCTCTGAAAACACCACGCTGATAAGTTTTGGCGCTTCTTGCGCGATACCGCCGACGGCACCTTCAATCGAATCCGAGAACGGAATATAGGGTTTGATATCGATAATGGGTGTGCCATCGACAAGATCCATGCCCGAAATCTCCAGGCACACTTTGCCTTTACGTTGCACTACCCCGTGGAGTTTGACCACGGATTGACCTATGCCATTCGGACGAAAGGTCGAGCGAGTCGCGAATACGCCGAGTTTTTCATTGCCGCCCAAACGGGGCGGGCGTACGGTCGTTTTCCACCCTTGGGCGAGATTTTCATGGAAACAAAACAATAACCAAAGGTGGGAATATTGCTCTATACCACGCACGGCATCGAGATGATTGACATGGGGCTCCAGCTCAACATAACCGCGCGCCTCCACCAAACCGGGTTGCCGTGGAATGCCAAATTTTTGTTTATAGGGAGTACGGCAAGTGGCGACAGCGGTAATCTGGTTGGTAAATGTCATGCAAAAAATACCTAAACGAAGGGCAACAACCCAAACTCAGGTGGTCTAGGTTGTTAAGTACATCAATATTGGCGTGCAGTATACACGCTTTGAACTAGTCGGCAGAGGCCATTTTTATGGCTTGGCCAACGCAGAGGGCACGGCTGACGCAGCCTTGGGCTGCTTCTTCCATCATCACACATTGTTTGATGATGATACCATTGGCGCCTTTATCGGCTGCCGCACGGCGGGCTTCGGTTCGGGCTTCACTTAAGGAAGCGGGCACTGCATTCACATCGGCTTGGCAAGATTCACCCTGTACCAAACCTTTTAATTCGTAATGGCCTTTAGGCAAACTATCGCCCTCAAACAACGTGACATCTCCCGCCTTGAAGTAGTCATTAATCGCCTCGCCGTCCAAATTGCTGTTAAAACTGTAATCGCTGGCACAGGCGCTAAGCAGTAGCACTAATGCACTTGAGAGGATGATTTTCATGGTTTGACCTGAGATTAAGGGTAAATAAGCGCAGTCCAACGGACTGCGCGGTATCGAGCGATTTATCTGAGCAAATTCTAGCGCTTAAGATACTTTTGATAAAGCTGCTGGTGGCGATTATTCAGATCTATTTGCCGTCCTTCAATCCAGATCGCATCAATTTTGTTGCTCATGGGGTCGAGGATATCTCCGTCACTCAGCACAACACTGCCCTGATAACCGACGGCGATGGCTCCTAAATCGGCGATCCCCAGCAGTTTTGCTGCATCTAAAGTCACCGATTTTAATGCTTGCTCGGGCGTGACGCCGTAAGCGGCACTGTAGCCCGCGGCATAGGGAAGGTTACGACTGTTCCAATCAGATGAAAATCCAAGGGCATAGGGAATGCCTGCACTTGCTAGCAACGAAGGGATTTTAAAGGGTAAATCCACGGGTTCATCTTTACGTTTGGGCAGACTCAGGGTGTGCGGATAAATCACACTGGCGTTCACTTCCCTTAAGCTTGAAGCGAGTCGCCATGCATCATAGCCACCGACAATCACCAATTTAAATTGATATTTTTTAGTCAGGGCAATGACTTGCTCAATTTGGCTGACGTTGTCCGCATGGGCAAATAGCGTGGCCTTACCTTGGTACAGGGGCAACATGGCCTGCCAACGTAAATTGGTTGTCTTGGCCGAATCCTTTGCCTTATGGCTTAAAAAGTAGCGATAGCCATCCTCAAAGGCTGTGGTCAGTTTATCTATGGCCTGCTGATTTTTTTCAATGGCCTTAGCTTTTTCCTTTTCATCCTCTGGCATACGCTTGATTTGCGGCCAGTAAACATGGAATTGGCCTTCGCTTGGTTGCAGGGCGTCCTCAATCGTCCAAGCATCGAGGTCGACGACTACAGATTGGCCCGCGAGTCCGTCGCCACTGGGGACGATTTGTGCGTGGGTGATGCCATTGTAGCGAATGGTTGGCAGCAGCTCTGAATCCGGGTTGTAAGCCGTTGCCGCGCTGATTTGCGGATTAAAATCTCCGACTTCAGCATTATCGACGGTTGGGCGCACCATCTCGATTTCGACTAAACCAAGACTGGTATCGAGCGCGATAAGGCCGGGGTATAAGTGTTTGCCCGTAGCATCAATGACCTGCGCTTGGCCATCAGCGCCGTTGACGCTTAGCTGTGGCCCGATGGCGCTGATTTTACCTTGCTCAATCAACACATCGGTATTGGTTAATGTCCCTTGGCTGACAGTATGCACTGTGGCGTTTTTAATCAACACGCTCTGGGTTTGCTTGACCGCAGGGACGAGATTATGTGCCTGGGCTGACAGCGTGATCGCCAGTGTCGACAGCAGCAAGCTAGTGGGTAAGTGCTTCATTATTTTACTCCCTGATGATGTTGGCCCCAAGCCTGATAATGGGTATCGCAGTGCCATTGAGGTTCCTTAAGCGGTGTAACTTTTTCACCCGCCTTGGCGTTATCATCACTACTGAGAATTTTTTGGATAAGGGCGGCGCGCTCTGCGACGACCTGCTGCTGGGCAAGCTGGTCTTGGTCGCGATCGAAGTAGCGTTTGCCTTCGACCCAGGCCTGGGTCACCTTGGCGTAAATCGACAGCGGCTCGGCGTTCCAAAGCACGATATCGGCCATTTTGCCTGGGGTGAGTGAGCCAACATACTCATCGACTCTGAGCTGTTTCGCCGGGTTGATGGTCACCATATTCCAGGCGTCTTCCTTAGACATATCGCAATACATCATTGACTTAGCCGCTTCTTGGTTAAGTCTGCGCTGCATTTCGTAGTCGTCAGAGTTGATGCTGGTAAGCACGCCCTGTTTTTGCATCAGGCAGGCGTTTTGTGGAATTGCATCATAGACTTCGAACTTATAGGCCCACCAATCGGCAAAGGTCGAGGCGCCTGCGCCATGGGCGGCTAGTTCACTGGCAACCTTGTAACCTTCGAGCACGTGGGTAAAGGTTTGCACCTTAAAGTGATAGGCTTCGGCTAATCGCAGGAACATTAATATTTCTGACTGCACATAGGAGTGGATATGCACATCGCGCTGCTGCTTTAACACTTCGGCGACCGCCTGTAGGCGATAGCTTGGGCGCGGCGCAATGGTTTTCTTCTTCTCACTGCTGCGTAAGTCATCGTAGTCCTTCAGCGCTTTCTCATAGGCGATTGCGGCATCGAAGGTTTCTTCAAATAAGGCTTTAACGCCCATGCGAGTCTGCGGGAAGCGCTGAACAAACTTCTCGCCCCAGTTACTCTGTTTGACGTTTTCGCCAAGGGCGAATTTGATACTGGCAGGGGCATTGGCAAATTTAAGCTGTTCAGCACTCTCACCCCATTTCATCTTGATTAACTGGGATTGGCCACCAATTGGGTTAGCGCTGCCATGGAGTAATTGTGCGCTGGTGACGCCGCCCGCGAGTGCGCGGTAGATGGAGATATCTTCGGGATTGATCACATCGCCAATACGCACCTCAGAGGTTACTGCATCTGTACCTTCATTAGTGCCACCATTGATAGCAATATGGGAATGCTCATCGACGATACCCGCAGTTAAGTGTTTACCCGTTGCATCGAGTACTTGATAACCCGAAGGCGTGCTGAGCTGCTGACCGATTTTTTCAATTCGGCCATTGGCCATTAACAGATCCGCATGTTCCAAAATGCCCTGTTTATCCGAGGTCCACAGGGTGGCATTTTTAATATGGAGTTTTTCGGCTTTTGGCGTCTCGCTCAAACCATAGGCAACATTAGGGTAGGTGAGTTGACTGACTAAGGTTGGTGCGGAATCGGTTTTAGGGGTGCCTTCTTGTTCCGTCTTTGGACTCGAAGCGATAGCAATACCCGCCACATTAATACTGCGACTTTGGGCGTCCACCATGCGGCCTTGAATACCATCTTTAGCGAGCCAGAGGGTAAAACGGCTGATGCCATGTATGCCCGCATCGCTTAAATCGGCGTTAAAGCTTACGCGGCCGTCGTCTTCAAGCTGAAGATTGGTGAGTGTAATGCTCTTCTCACCACTACTCAGTTGACCTTGGAAGGCGGTTTTGCCCGCTTTGCCCGTTTCTTCAAGGTTTAGATCTAAGGTGAGATTATTCAGCGTGAGCTGATAATCGCCCAAGAGTTTGGCCTGTGGGAGTGAGCGAATGGACTGCTCTTTGCCTTGCAGCCAGACACTGTAAATCTGGCCATCTTTAAAGATATTGCCCTTAGTAATCACAAAGTCGGCCATATAGCCGGGAGCAAGTTTACCGACGAACTCGGCCGTACCCGTCATCTCGGCGGCTTGAGTCGTCAGCGCGGCGAGGGCCTTGTCCTCACTCAGTCCCTGGGCGATGGCTTGACGTAGGCGAGGCCAAAATGCCTCGGTCTTAATGCCAAATTGGGTAAAGGCAAAAGGGATGCCTGCATTAGCCACTGCTGCTGGGTTTGTGGGGGCGCGCTCCCATTGTCTGAGTTCTGCAAGGGAGACTTCACGGTCGGCATCATCGGTACCCACATCCGGTGCCTGCGGATAGTTGAGCGGCAGGATCAGAGGATAATTCAGGGCCTTTAATTCATTGATGCGCGCATATTCTTGACCACTTGCGAGTAAGTTGGCGGGCTGTTGATGTTCTTTGAGCAGGTTCGCGGCGCGCAGCAAATCGTTGAGATTTTTTGTTTCAAAGACGATTTGTTTCTCGGCTAAGTTATCTAAGCGTTCGAAGGCAATATTAAATTCAATTTGAGGGTTTGCCGAACTATTAACCGATTTGTGCTTATTTTGGTTATACCAGTTAGCATCGGCAAAGGTTTGTCGGATAAGAGCAATACTGCCCATCAGAGAATTGGGATAGTCTTGTTCAGACGTGCCTTTATCGAAGGCCATAAAAGGTTGGCTGCGAGCACGATAAATCACCTCGTTGGCGGTTTTATCGGCTAATGAAAGGCTAACGCCTGTACCGCGGAAAATACCGTCGAGTTTACTGCTTTGCACGCTGGTAAAGCCGTTATTGATCCAATCACGTGCGCGTTCTTTATTTGGGTAAACGTAATTAAACCATTCTTTTTCAGCGTGAATTGCACCATTTTCGGCATTACCACCGATACGTTTAATATCATATACCGGACGAGTCAGCCCCAATTTGGGATATTCAAACTCGATACCATAATCGGTAAAGGGATCGATAAAACCGGGATAGATAGTATAGCCACTGAGATCAACCTTTAATGCCGCTTCTGGGATATCCCCTTTTTCAATAATGGCTTTGATCCGATTATTTTCTACTAATAAAGTGGCATTTGTGAGTCGCTTCCCTGGCGCCATGATTAATTCAGCATTAGTGAAGGCCGTTAACTTATTGACGGGGGAGATGGGGTTGGCCTCGGCAAAAATGTTGTGGGATACCAAACTACTTATAATGCCGCAGCTTATTATTATCTTATTGTTTATCTGCATTTTTTATTCACTTAGACGGAGGGTGAATAAAGAGTAACCCAAAGCAGATGTAAATACTAAAGCTGAATTGTAACGCAATTTAAGCATTTGCTTGAATGCAATGACGGGGATTCATTCAGGCATAAAAAAGCTCGCAGGGCGCGAGCTTTTTTATGTTACTCAGTGGTAATAGCAAACGGCTATTACAAACACTGTATTGGATTAGATTAAGAAATCATCCATAGAACGGCCTTTATTGACTTCGTTCTTAAATACCGTTGGCATACGACCTTGACCAGTCCACTGGATCACTTCGCCGTTAACTTCAATTTGGTATTTTGCTGGACGTGGAGCGCGTTTTTTACCTGCAGCTTTAACTGCTACGCCACCTAAGTCGTCGATTGATAAACCAACTGCTTCCATTTGTTGGCGGATTTCTTCGATTTTGGCATTACGCGCAGCAATAGCTTGCTGTTCTTCTGCCTCCATTGACTCACGCTCAACTAAAATTTTATCTAGCTTAGCCGCTAAATCACGCAGTTCTTCAACGCTGAGATCTTTTACCGCAGCTTTAAAACGACGACCGTGAGTTAATATCTCTAAAAATTCGCTCATATCTATTTTCGTCCCACTCTATTTTTATTACAGGATAATGGTGAACAACAGCTAAATGATAGAAAGTAATATAGCTCGAATCAAATAAAATTATGCAATAAACAGAAATTAAATATTATTTAATTTTTGAACTTTTTAAATATGGCAGATAAGTGTTCAAAAATGTGGCCAATACCACAGTCTTAAAAAATGCAAACAGGCGTTTGAGTTTAGTTGACGTTAACGTTAACAGGACGTAAAGTGGCTCTATCCTGCATTGGTGATGACCAATGTTTTGTCCATGTACATGAAAGTGTAGGAAGGAAACCCTATGAAAGTATTGGTGCCTGTTAAGCGCGTAGTTGATGCCAATGTGAAGGTCAGGGTAAAAGCTGACAACACCAGCGTTGATACCGCAAACCTCAAAATGGCGTTGAACCCTTTTTGTGAAATTGCAGTAGAAGAAGCGGTTCGTTTAAAAGAAGCGGGCAGTGCTACTGAAGTAGTGGTCGTCAGTATCGGCAATAAAGCCGTTCAAGAACAATTACGTACCGCGTTAGCATTAGGTGCTGACCGTGCGATTCACATTGATACTGAAGAAGAGTTAACCCCAGTATCGATTGCCAAATTACTCAAAGCCGTACAAGAAAAAGAACAAGCGCAATTAGTGCTGTTTGGTAAGCAATCTATCGATGGCGATAATAACCAAACTGGCCAAATGTTTGCGGCATTAACGGATATGCCACAAGCCACTTTTGCTTCTGAAATCAAAGTCGAAGGTCATTCAGTGCAAGTGGCTCGCGAGATAGATGGCGGGATGCAAACCTTAAGTCTGCCGCTGCCAGCTGTGGTCACTGCCGATTTACGTTTGAACGAACCTCGTTACGCCTCATTACCTAACATCATGAAAGCTAAACGTAAGCCATTAGATGTGCTCACTGTTGCGGATTTAGGGGTGACGCTAAAAGCCCATCAAACTGTGGTGAAGGTGACGCCACCTGCCGAACGTAAGGCGGGCATCATGGTTGCGTCGGTAGCTGAGCTGGTTGAAAAGTTAAAGAATGAAGCGAAGGTGATCTAAATGGCCATTTTAGTATTAGCAGAACACGATAATGCGGCACTGAAACTGGATACCGCAAAGGTTGTCACCGCCGCGCGTGCGATTGGTGATGATGTGCATGTATTGGTGGTTGGCCACCAATGTGGCGCCGTGGCGCAAGCTGCGCAAGCCCTACAAGGCGTCGCTCAAGTATTGGTCGCCGATAACAGTGCCTATGAGGCGCATTTAGCCGAAAACGTAGCTAAATTGCTGGTGGACTTAGCACTAAACTACAGCCATATCCTCGCTGCAGCATCGAGCGCTGGCAAAGATACGCTACCGCGTGTGGCCGCCTTGTTAGACGTTGCGCAAATTTCTGAAGTGATTGGCGTAGTGAGCAGCAACACCTTTGTTCGCCCGATTTACGCAGGTAACGCTTTAGCGACAGTACAGAGCCATGAC
Organism: Shewanella sp. 10B; assembly: GCF_023475885.1. NCBI lineage: Bacteria > Pseudomonadati > Pseudomonadota > Gammaproteobacteria > Alteromonadales > Shewanellaceae > Shewanella > Shewanella sp. 10B. The sequence continues at coordinate 22,334 of NZ_JAMDJO010000008.1, read as the reverse complement.
GCGATTAAAGTGATGACAGTCCGTGCCAGTGCCTTCGATGCGGCGGCGCAGGGCAACAGTGCTACAGTTACCACCTTAGATAAAGTGTTTGAAGCCAAAACTCAGTTTGTATCTCAATCATTGACCGTTTCTGCGCGTCCAGAGTTAGGTAATGCGGGTATTATCGTTTCTGGTGGCCGTGGTATGGGCAGCGGTGAAAACTTTGGTATGTTAGAGCAATTGGCGGACAAACTCGGTGCCGCTGTTGGGGCATCTCGCGCCGCGGTTGACGCAGGCTTTGTGCCTAACGATCTGCAAGTGGGTCAAACCGGTAAGATTGTGGCACCAAATCTCTACATCGCAGTGGGGATTTCGGGTGCGATTCAGCATTTAGCTGGGATGAAAGACGCCAAGGTGATTGTGGCAATCAACAAAGATCCTGAAGCGCCAATCTTCCAAGTGGCCGATTATGGTCTCGAAGCCGACCTGTTCGACGCCGTTCCAGAGTTGATTTCAACTCTAGGTTGATTTTATCCGTGATCTAAGTCAAAGTAAGCGGCTTTGCGGTGGCAACTGCTTAGCCGCTTATGTTTTTATGTGCCTCACGCCCGTGCATGGGCGTTCTTAGAAGTAGAGGCGCGCCAAATATCAGTAGTGATCAGTAGGGTGATTCCGTTGATCGTTCACGAAAGGATTTGGTGCCGAAGTGGTTTGATTTATCACGATCAACTGCTGGGGTTGTGCCGAATAGGTACAACACTGCCATAGTATTTTCTGATACGGATATTAGGAATAGTTACTATGGAGCGCTACTGATAGGACAGGTGATCTTGGGTATCTATTGCCTTTTCCCACCAGTTCAGTCGCCCTCCATTCGTATTTTGACGAAGAAATAATCAATGACTGTAGTAAGTTACGCCGATTCGGCACTTTCTCTGCTGCCGCCTGTGGTCGCAATTGTGTTGGCGATTTTCACTCGCCGCGTTCTCCTTTCCCTCGGTTTAGGTATTGTGATTGGGGTGTTATTACTCAATCAATTTTCACCTGTTGCCAGCGGTGAGTTTTTATTTAACAGTGTAAAAGGACTTTTTTGGTCAGAAGATGGCGTAAATTCTTGGAATTTATACATTCTCGGCTTTTTAATTGTCTTAGGGATGATCACGGCATTAATTACCGTTAGTGGTAGTGCAAGGGCATTTGCCGATTGGGCGCGCCTGCATATTCGCAATAAACGAGATGCCAAATTACTGACCATGTTTTTAGGCTGTGTTGTCTTTATTGACGATTATTTCAATAGCTTAGTCGTTGGTTCTGTCGCAAGGCCTGTTACCGACCGTTATTATATTTCCCGCGCTAAGTTAGCCTATTTATTAGATTCAACGGCGGCGCCGGTTTGTGTTATTTCGCCGGTATCCAGTTGGGGCGCTTATATTATTGCGCTGATCGGCGGCATATTAACCGCCCACGGTTTTGCTGATTCTGGTCATTTGAGTGTGTTTATTCAAATGATCCCTATGAATTTCTACGCTATTTTCTCTTTATTACTATTACTTTGCGTTGCATTTATGGGCTTAGATATTGGCCCTATGCGTGAGCATGAATTAAATGCTCAGCGCGGTAATTTATATGATGAGAATAAAGGATTACCGCCCGGAGCGAATGCCGATTTACCCGAAGCCGAAACGGGTAAGATCCTTGGTTTATTCTTACCTATTACCGTGCTGGTATTTGCGACCCTGTATTTTATGATCGACAGCGGTGCCCAGGTATTAGCGAAAGAAGGTATTGAATTTAATATTATTTCAGCTTTTGAAAAAACCGATGTTAGCTCATCACTGTTCTTTGGTGCCCTGATTGGTTTAGCGGTTGCGCTGGTACTTAACCTAGTACAAGGCGTTGAAAAGTCGATGGTCGTCAAAGGCGTGGTGCAGGGCGCTCGCTCTATGCTGCCTGCGATTTACATCCTGTTATTTGCATGGACTATTGCCGGCGTGATTGGCCAGCTTGAAACCGGTAAGTTTATGGCAAGCCTCGCCACAGGCAACATTCCCTTTGCCTTCTTACCTGCGTTGATGTTTGTGTTAGCGGGTCTAACGGCGTTTTCTACCGGCACTAGTTGGGGCACGTTCGGCATTATGCTACCGATTGCCGCCGATATGGCGATGGGCAGCCATACAGCCATGATGTTACCTATGCTAGCTTCGGTTTTGGCGGGCGCGGTATTTGGTGATCACTGCTCACCGATTTCGGATACCACGATTTTGTCGTCAACAGGCGCGAGCTGTCACCATATCGACCATGTTGTGACTCAGTTGCCTTACGCTGTGATAGTGGCGCTGATCAGCATGGTAGGTTATGTGGTGCTTGGTTTTACAGAATCGGTGAATGCGGGACTGTTGACCTGTGGCGTGCTGTTTGTCTTAAGCATTGTGTGGTTACGACTCAAATCCCAAAGCAACGCGAAATAAGCCTGACTTCAGCAAAGCGGTTTATTCGCGAGTCTTCATTGTGAATTTACTTAACATTCAAAACAAATCAGCCAGCATTATGCTGGCTGATTTTTTATCTATCACACATCCCAAATTACAGGGCGGTGTTGAGTCCACGGCGGTTCAATAACCCTTCGGTGGTAGGCTCTTGACCACGGAAGTTTTTGTAAGCTTCCATTGGTGCAATGCTGTTGCCCACTTCGCGAATCGTCTTGCGGTATTTCATGCCGATTTCACGGTTTAAGCCACCTTGAGTTTGCACGTAAGCGTAGGCATCTGCCGCTAAAATCTCACTCCACATGTAAGCGTAGTAACTTGCTGAGTAACCACCCGGGAAGGCGTGGGCAAAGTAAGTTGACTTATAACGTGGTGGCACGGCGGTGATATTTAAGCCGTGTTTTTTCAGCGCATTGGCTTCAAATGTCGCTACATCTTGCAGTGGGGCATCTGGGCTTAATGAGTGCCATTCCATGTCGACGAGCGCCGCAGCCATATACTCTAAGGTATCGAAGCCTTGGTTAAAGCTGCCGGATTTGAGCAGTTTTTGCAGCAAATCATCTGGAATTGGCTTACCTGTTTCGTAGTGTTTGGCGTAGTTGGCTAACACTTTAGGATGGGCTGCCCAGTCTTCTTCGAATGTTGATGGGAATTCCACAAAGTCACGGGAGACAGAAGTACCCGCCAAGCTTGGGTAAGTCACCTTAGAGAACATACCGTGGGTACCATGGCCCATTTCGTGGAACATAGTGGTCACTTCGTTGTAGCTGACGAAGGTCGGTTGTCCCTCTGGCGCCTTCTTAATGTTCATCACGTTGACCACGACAGGCTTAGTGCCTTCGAGGAAGGATTGACCCACGAACGAGCTCATCCATGCGCCGCCGCGTTTGCCTTCACGGGCAAAGTAGTCGGCATAGAAAATCGCCATGCTTGAACCATCGGCATCAAACATTTCGTAGGCTTTCACATCCGGGTGGTACACGGGTAAATCTGGGCGCGGCTTTAAGGTGACACCATAGAGTTCTTTGAGGGTGTAGAACACGCCGTCTTCGAGTACGCGGTTAAATTCGAAATAAGGGCGAATGCTATTGGCATCGAGGGCGTATTTCTCTTGGCGAACCTTCTCTGCGTAGAATTCCCAATCCCATGGCGCGAGTTCAAACTTGCCGCCAGTCTTGTCGATCATCGCTTGGATATCGGCCGCTTCTTTTTCGGTATTGGCGACGACGGCTGGCACCATTGAACCAAACATGCTGTATACCGCTTCAGGCGTTTTTGCCATTTGTGGTGCGAGGCGGTAGCTGGCCCAGTTTTCATAACCTAAGAGGGCAGCGCGCTCGGCACGTAACTGCGCTAAGCGAGACACTAAAGATGCGGTTTCGTTTTCACCCGTTAAGCCACGGTTTGCCGAAGCTTCCCAAATGCGTTGGCGCAGTTCACGGTTCTCTAAAGAGGCGAGCACAGGCTGGCGAGTGGTGTTGGTGATGTTGATTAGGTACTTACCTTCGTGGCCTGCGGCCTTGGCATCGTTTGCTGCCGAGGTGATTTCGCTGTCAGTCAGGCCCGCCAGTTGCTCTTTGTTATCGACAACGATGGCGATTTCTTTGGTTAAGCGCAGTAAACGTTGTGAGAACTCGTTGGTCAGCGTCGATTGCTCTTCGTTCAGAGCGCGGATCTTCATTTTCTGCTCATCGGTCAGCTTAGCACCGGCCATGATAAAGCGTTGGTGATACACCTCAATCAAACGTACCGCTTCAGGCGTTAAGCCTAAGTTATTGCGGTCGTTATAAATGGTTTCAATACGGGCGAATAGCGCTGGATTGAGGTTGATGTTATCTGAGTGCGCTGCCATTTTCGGGGCCATCTCACCTTGGATTTTACGCAGGGCAGGATTGCTGTTTGACCCCGCGAGGTTGTAGAACACGCTCGATGCTCGGGTCAGCAGGGCACCGCTTTTTTCCATGGCGACAATCGTGTTGTCGAAGGTCGGAGCGGCAGGATTGTTGGCAATGGCCAAAATCTCTTGATAATGCTCTTTAATGCCTTGCTCTAATGCGGGCTGAAAATGCTCGTCTTTAATGACACTAAAATCAGGCGCTTGGTATTGCAGCGTGCTGGCTTGGAACAGAGGATTTTGGGTTTGAACTGCGGTCACATTCGTCGCTTTAGTCTCTTGAGTGCTGCAGCCTGCGAGTGCGCCTGTCATCAGTGTGGCGCCAATGGCGATGGCAATAAAACTTTTACGCATAGTTGAGTGATTTCCTTAGAATTGTAGTTTTTTGTGACTCTAACGTTACTAACTTAAATGGGACTGAAAACCTATGGGGTGAAGTTGTAAGAAAAAGTAAACAAAAAAGCGCCCTACAACCGTAGGGCGCTTGGACTATTTCCTTGCAGGGAAAATAGCGGGACGACTAACTACTTACGGGTAAAGTTGTGGTACTTGTCGATACCAGAGCTGCTACCTGTGTTGTGGCACACGGCACAAGATTCACCTGTTGGTTGTTTGAACCAGTCGCCAGTGGCTGGCACGCTAATCTCGCCACCATTGCTTACCATGTGGGCTTTAACTGCATCGCCAGTATGGCAGGCATAACAGTTTGCCGTGACAGGGCTGGTCATCTTGCTACCAGGCTCAAGGATGTATTGATTTGGCACTTTGTTTAAATCAATCGCGGTTTCGTGACAGGCAACACAGCTGGTGACTGGGTTGATGGCGCCTGCACCGTTCGCGGTCTTGGCTTGAGTGCCATCGGCCTTCATCTCACCAACATTCGCACCATTACCCCAGTGCCAGCTGTGGATCATAGGACCAAAGCCTGCACCCAGTGTGGCCGATGTCCGCGCCATGCCGTTATCGTGACAGGCAATACAACCGTTACCGCCTTGATCGAATGCACCGTTTTTGTGGAAGGCGGTAGCATCGTTATGGCAAGTCGTACAGCTGTTATCGCTGATCACAGTGCGACGCTCAAAAGCTGAGACTTTTGCAGTTGTGACTGGATTTACCACATCTGAGTAGGCGGTGAAGGAAACACCCATTGAACCGTCATAACCGTTGGCTCTAAGGTTGCCATTACTTTGATAGCGTTGGTTACCGTCGTATTCCATCCAGCCAGCAGTGCTGAAGGTGACCCGTGCAGAGTAGGCATAGTTAGCGTTTACTGCGCTGATATCTGTGAGCAAGTGACAGATATTCTTAGTGCCATCGGCATTGTAACCATAGTAATAGTTAGTACGGTTACCTGGACGACCTACTAAGGTGTTGTTGTCATAAGCATGTAGATAAGCCCCGGCGTAAACAATCGGCTTCTTGGCATCAAATACCAGAGGATCTGAGTAGTTGAAGTTATCTTTAATGCTAAAGATATTACCGTCAGTATCTTTCACTGTAAGTGTTGTACACCAGCCGGGTTCGGCTTTTGCAACGCTTGAGCCATCGGGCGCATAGTGATCCGTTAAGGTTGAAATATCATCCACTTTAACTGGTGTAGATAGGGCAACTTGGTACTTAGCACGGATAGCTTGACGCTCGGTAATACCTTCTTTGCCTTCATGCATTGGACGCACATCGGCACCGTTACTTGGCACGATCGCGCCTGGTACGCCGCCAGTGTTATGACAGTCGATACAACCTGGGCCTGAAACACTGATGTTGGTCGGTGCTTCAACGTGGCAAGAACTACAGTTCATCACACTGAAATCCTTAGTGAATTTCTGGTGATTAATGTGGCCAATCTTAGACAGGGTATTAGTAGCATAACCGCCGATTGAGAAACCTTCGGCATTTTTCGCGCCGCGGCTCACTGAGCCGTGACAGGCTAAACAGCCTTCAACGAAGGTGACTTCACTGTCCATGCCAGTTGCCACATAGCTGGCGTGGCGACGTGGGCTCGTGGAGTAATCCACGTGGCAGGCGTAGCAGCTATCAGTGGTGGTTGAATGCGTGCCTTCTGGCTTATTCACCACCATAGGGGCTGAGCGTGCAATGCCGCTTTCGCTGTTACCGCCGACTCTGAGCCATACAATGCCCTCAGTGCCTGCATTGACGCCTTTCATCGGTGCTTTAAAGCTGTAGTGACCATCGCCTAACGAGTTGATCTCTGCGCCTTCAGTGGCTTGAGTCGCTGCGCCACCAATGTGCACATTGTCGGCGACATTGTTGATATCGGCTTCATCGCGGTTATTGATAAAGCCTTTGTCTGTTAATGCTGCAACTTTGGCTTCAGCATTTAACAGTCCATTGACTAAATTGCCATTTTCGTCGGTGACTTCAAATTCATAGGTGATACTGCCTTCGGCAAAGCTGTAGCCCAGAACTTTAACATTAGTCACCGTTGAACTTGTGACTGGTGGTGGAGTCCATGGGTCTCCTGGTTTACCGGGTTGACCAGGATCGCCTGGTTGGCCTGGGGCGCCGTCTTTACCGTCACTGCCACAACCTACGAGTGCGCCCGTTAGGGCTAATGCGACTAGGTATGCCAGTTTCTTTGATGTGAATATTCTCATCATAATCTCCATTTAATCCAATACGCATTTAAAGGCACGGATTGCAGCACTAAAGTTTGCAGGGGAGATTAGTGCTTTGAGCCGCTGATTTAATTTGCAAGCGTTCGAATAACTTTTTTTGTTTTTGTGAGTACATTTGTCTCGAGCGAAATATTACTGTTATCGATATGTTTGTTTTTTGAGCCAAACCGCATTTAGTCCTATTACTTTGGAGGTAGATCTCATTTTTAAACTTTTGTTAATGTGTTTTTTCTTATATAAAACAATATTTAAGGTTAAATTAAGCTTATTGTAACAATTGCCATTTTGCTCAGGTGTCTCCAGTTGTCTTTTACGGTTTGGACGGAAATACGAACAATGAATCGAAGCGTCGAAGGGGGAGGAATAGTGGTTAAAATGCGCATTCGTGAAATCGAGTGTGGATTTCAGTAGAAAAGCTGAGACAGGCCTAGTGTGTTAGGGGGCGACGCAATGGTAAACTAGGCGCCATAAGCTCTGGCAACAGAGAAACAATAAATTTAAGTTAAAAAAGGGATTCGTTTTGGCTCAATTGTATTTTTACTATTCAGCAATGAATGCGGGTAAATCCACCTCTCTATTACAATCTTCCTATAACTACCGCGAGCGCGGCATGAATACCCTAGTGATGACGGCCTCTATCGATGACAGATACGGTAAAGGTAAGGTGGCATCGCGTATTGGTATTGAAACCGATGCCCAGGTCTTTAGCAGCCACGACAATCTGATAGAGATGATCACCACTGCCCATCAACAGAACCACTTAAGTTGTGTGTTGGTGGATGAATGCCAATTCTTAAGCAAAGAGCAAGTTAAACAACTTACTTATGTTGTTGATAAAATTGATATCCCCGTTTTGTGCTATGGTTTACGTACCGACTTCCAAGGCGAACTCTTTAGCGGCAGTCATTATTTATTGGCTTGGGCCGATAAATTAGTTGAACTGAAAACCATTTGTCACTGTGGCCGTAAAGCCAATATGGTGGTGCGCCTCGATGGTGAAGGCAAAGTGATGCGTGAAGGTGAGCAGGTGGCAATTGGCGGTAATGAAAGTTACGAATCGGTTTGCCGTAAGCATTTTCGTGAGTTTATTTGGGATTGATTGAAGCTTTAAGTGTGGTTAGCAGCTCGTAAAAAACAGCTAAGTATTTTTACGCTAACCACTTTGAGGCATGCTGCCAACTCATTAAAATACGGTGAGATCTAACGAGAGACGCAATGATCCTGTGTTGTTAGATCTTGCTCAATGAAGGCAAAGGAATGTATTTGCAGACTCATGCACAGTGGACGAACTTAAGTGTGAGTTTTGCCCTGATACTGGATGTGTTGAGCATAGGTTGGGAACTTTCCCACGTAGAAAGGATTTGTTAAGTGATTTTTGGGAGCCGTTTTGCCTAATTCTACGCAAGAAATGCAATTCGAAAATTATCGTCCTCGTCCGCCACAACCCGAACCTAAGGCTAAGCGTCAGCGCAAGCCGAGATCTAAGGGGCGTGTCTGGTTCTTATTTTTTATTCTGATTATCTGTGTGGCGATTTTAATTGGGCAGGAAGTTAAAACCTCTTATTTCCAGTCTAAGTATGTTCATCAATATGCGAAGACCTTGACCTATGAGCTGAAAAATCAGCCCACTCAGTCAATTATCTATCCAAGTTACGGTCCCTTCGATGAACGTCACGGCTACAGTAAGTTGCCCCAGTACATCGATAGATTGCTTCAGCGTAATTTCCAAGTGACGCAGCAAGTGGAGTTTTCCCCTGCGCTACAGGAATACGCCCAGATGGGCTTTTTCCCGCCTTACCATGAGAAGGCGCAATCGGGGTTAACGCTGCTGGATTGCCGCAATACCGATCTGTACGAGTTTACTTATCCTAAACGTGTGTACCAGGATGACGATAAAATCCCCAATGAAATCGTCAATACCTTGTTATTTATTGAAAACCGCGAGCTGTGGACGACTGAGCCTAAGCTTAACCCGGTGATCGACTGGCCACGCTTTATTGTGGCGGGGATGAGCCAAATCGCTGAAATGGTGGGGATGAATGTCTCTACCGCAGGTGGCAGTACGCTGGCGACACAAATTGAGAAGTTCCGCCATTCCTCCCAAGGGTTAACCCTAAGCATCAAGGATAAGTTGCTGCAAATTGGCTCGGCCACAGTGCGAGTTTATCAGCAGGGTGAAATAACTGAGCCTGCCCGTAAGCGGATTATTCAAGACTATTTAAACACTGTGCCTTTATCCTCCGCGCCTAACCATGGTGAAGTACACGGTATTGGTGATGGCCTATGGGCCTGGTTTGGTACGGATTTCGACACGGCGAACCAACTGTTAGCTTCGCCGCAAATCAAAGCCAATGCCGCTAAGCGTGGCCAAGTGTTCCGCCAAGTGGTGGCCTTGATGATTGCCCAGCGTCGTCCTTCCTATTATCTATTGCAGGGGCACGAGGACTTAGAGGATCTGGTCGACAGCCATATCCGTTTGCTCGGTCAATATTACTTGATTGACCGACCGCTGAGGGATGCCGCACTTGCTCAAAAGTTGCAGTTTAAAGTCGCCAAGCCTCAACGTAATACGCAGTCGGGGTCCGATAAGGGCGTTAACAGCATCCGTATTCGCACCGCGGGCATGTTAAATGTCGGTCTGTATGATTTAGACCGTCTCGATTTAACCGTGAATAGCAGTTTGCACAGCGACCTGCAGCAGCAAGTGAGTCAATACTTACGCAGCCTTGGGCAAGCCGCTACGGCTGAGAAAGTCGGTCTCTTAGGTGAGCGCTTACTCGAGCCAAGCCAGCTGCAAAATGTGCTTTATAGCTTCACTCTCTATGAAAAAACCGCAACGGCGAACCGCGTGCGGGTGCAAACCGACAGCACCGACCAACCGTTCGATATTAACGAGGGCAGTAAGTTAGAGCTGGGCTCGACGGCCAAACTCAGGGTATTGGCGACGTACCTTGAGATCATTGCCGAGATCCACGACAAATACTCGAAGAAGCATGGTATTGAGTTGGAGTCGATTGAGATTGAACCCCGCGATCACCTCACTCGCTGGGCGATTGACTACTTGATTGTGAACCCAGATAGACGTCTCGACCGTATGTTGAATGCGGCGCTGCAACGGGAATACTCAGCCTCACCGAACGAGCAATTCTTTACCGGTGGTGGTTTGCATGTGTTTAACAACTTTAAAAAGACAGAAGATTTTAAAGTGCCGACCATGTACGAGGCGTTGCAAAACTCCATCAACTTACCCTTCGTACGTTTGATGCGAGACATAGTCAACTACAGCAGCAGTATGCAAAACGAAGGCAATATGGCGCGCCTGCTGCGTAATGATAAAGATCCACGCCGCGAGGAATATCTGCGGGTGTTTGCCGATCGCGAAGGCAATACCTTCGTAAATAAGTTCTACCGTAAATATAAGAAAGTGGCGCCCAATGAGCGTTTAGCGCTGTTTTTTGATGGTCAAACCCAAGCGGAGCAGCAACTGACCGCGGCTTACCGTTACTTGCAACCCTATGAGTCCATTGCTTCGTTTAAGGCCTTTTTACAGCAGCGTTTGCCGCAAAACAATTACACGGATAAGCGGATCAAAGAGCTGTATAACAAGTACGGCCCTGAAAAATATAATCTGCCCGATCAAGGTTATATCGCACGGGTGCACCCACTCGAACTCTGGGTACTCGATTACTTGAATCAACATCCCGAGGCTAACCTCAACGATGTGAAAGAGGCGAGTAAGGATGAGCGTCAGGAAGTGTATCGCTGGCTGTTCAGAACGCGCCATAAAAACGCACGTGATGTTCGGGTACAAGTAATGCTTGAAGTGGAGGCTTTCCTCGATATTCATCAGCGTTGGGCGCGTTTAGGTTATCCCTTTGAATCTATGGTGCCTTCTTTAGGTTCGGCGCTGGGCAGTTCGGGAGACAGACCCGCGGCGCTGGCGGAATTGATGGGGATTATCCAAAACGATGGTTACCGATTACCGACGGTGCGGATCAATCAGTTGCACTTCGCCGAAGATACGCCCTATGAAGTGCGGCTCGATAACCAAAATAGCCAAGGTGAGCGAGTGATGCGCCACGAAGTCGCTCAGGCCCTAAAGGCTGCACTGGCTAACGTGGTTGAAAACGGTACCGCAAGACGTCTTAAAGGCATCTTTACCGACGATAATGGCGCTATGTTGGCTATCGGCGGTAAAACCGGTACGGGTGACAACCGTATCGTGACCCAGATGCAGCAGGGCCGCAAAGTGGCTACCACGGCGATGAACCGTACCGCGACGTTTGTGTTCTATTTAGGGGATAACTACTTCGGCACTTTAACCGCCTTTGTGCCGGGCAGTAAGTCGGACGATTTTAGTTTTACTTCGGCGCTGCCATTACAAGTGATGAAGGGCATGATGCCAATCCTTGCGCCCTATGTGAAATCCTCAAAAGGCATGTGCGTGAGGGATGAGTAATGACTCACTTATTTTGCGATATGGTTTTTGATACATAAGCATTGTAATGCTAGCTTGAAGTTCCTTAGATAAAGAAAACCCCGCAGCCGTGAATCGGTTTGTGGGGTTTTTATTGGCACCGACTTATACCAATCGTATTAAATATCTGTTCATTCAGCGGGAGTTAAACGGGCTTTAGACAAGGCGAAGGCTTGAAGGCATAGTGGTGCTCTGTCGAAAGCCTTAAACGCAGTATAAAGCCCGTTCAACCCCGCCTTTCGGGAGCCTCACAGGCATCTCACTCCCGTGTTACATTGACTTAAAAGGGAATAACCATTTCTTCGTCAATGCGCCTTGGATTGAGATGCCTGTGAGGCTCTGAACTGATTAGATATTTAATGTGATTGGTATTACTCGTCGGCGTTGATATACTGCTTGCGGTCTAAATCGTATTTACGCATCTTGTCGTACAAGGTTTTGCGGGGCAGTTCGAGTTGCTCCATGGTCTGCTTAATGCTGCCCTTGTTATGGCTTAAGGCTTCTTCAATCAATACCCGTTCAAAAAACTCGACCCGTTGCAGCAGTGACATACTGGTATGCAGACTGGGCGCGTTGCCTAAGGTGCCGGCGAAGGCGGCTTCGCCACCGAGTAATACATAACGTTCGGCCAGATTTCGCAGCTCACGCACATTACCCGGCCAGTCGTGGGAGGTGAGGATAGCATTCTGCTCGGCATTGAGGGCAATTAAGGCCTTGTGATAGCGCGCCGAGGCCATACGGGCAAAATGTAAGAATAATAAGGGAATATCTTCGCGGCGATCCCTGAGTGGTGGAATCGGCACTGTCACCAGATTCAAGCGATAGAGCAAGTCTTGGCGAAACTCTCCGGTGTCGCATAGGGACTTTAAATCCACCTTAGTGGCGGCAATTACCCGAATATCCAAATGAATGCTTTTATTGGAGCCTAGGCGTTCGACCTTGCGATCTTCGAGCACCCGCAGCAGTTTGACCTGTAACGACAGCGGCGTGCTTTCGATTTCATCTAAAAAGAGTGTGCCACCATTGGCGTATTCAAACTTGCCGACACGCAGTTTATCGACACCGGTAAAGGCGCCAGCTTCGGCGCCAAATAGCTCGCTTTCAATCAAGTTTTCGGGAATCGCGCCGCAGTTAATTGCCACGAAGTTGGCTTGATTGCGACTGCTGTGGTCGTGCAGATAACGGGCGACCAATTCCTTGCCAGTACCGGTTTCACCTTCGATAAGCACATCGGCGGGGGTGTCGATCACTTGGTCTATGATGTGACGCATACGCAAAATGCCGACACTGTGACCTAATATTCTTGGGCCCGGCACGTTATGGCTTTCTAGCTCTTTCTTTAATTTACGGTTCTCTAAGGTGAGGCTGCGTTTATCTAAGGCGCGTTTCACCACGTCTAGCATGTGTTCGTTGTTAAAGGGCTTTTCGAGAAAATCGTAGGCCCCTTGTTTTAACGCATTGACCGCCATGGCGATATCGCCAAAGCCGGTGAGCAGCACCACGGGTAAATCGGGATCCTGTTGACGAATTTGCTGCATCAAACTGATGCCGTCGAGCTGCGGCATATTCACATCGGAAATCACCACGCCCGCCCAGTCCCTGTCGAGTAATTTGGCTATTCCTTTAGGATCGGTAGTGGCGAAGGCTTTAATGCCTTCCAGCTCAAAAAGCTGCACGAGCACTGTGCCTATATGGGGCTCATCGTCGATGATCAGTACGCTATAGTCTTGAATTGAATTGGGCAGACTCATGATGACTGACGTTCCTCGGCTAAATAAATCGGTAAAATAATTTGGAAAATGGCGCCGCCGTCCTCGGCATTGGCAACATTAATTTGCCCCTGCATGGACTCGATAATGCGCTGGGAAATGGATAACCCGAGTCCAAGCCCTGTACGTTCGCTGGTGGTGAAATAGGGCTCAAAAATCTTCTCCATTTGGCTCTCGCGCACCCCAGGGCCCGAGTCCTGAATACTGATACAGAACTTGTCTTGACAGTTTACCCTAATACTCAGTGTTCGTTTTGAGGATTGCTGCATGGCAACAATCGCATTGCTCATAATATTCACAAACACTTGTTGTAACCTCACCTTATCCCCCCAGACCTGATATTGGCCTTCGGGGAGCAGCACATCGAGTTCAACCCCTTGTTTGTCGATTTCGGGCTGGACTATGGTCAGGGCTTGCTTGATACAGCCTTTGAGGTCGGTGGCACTGTCATTGCCTTGGCTCTTGCGGGTAAAACTCTTAAATTGGCCGACAATATCGGCTAATCGGTCGGTCAGCTCGATAATAATTTTAAGATTATCAGAGGCTTTATCCGGCATATTGCGGGCGAGGAAGGTTTGGGTATTTTGTGCGTAGCTGCGAAGGGCGGCTAAGGGTTGATTCAGCTCATGGTTGATACTGGCGGATAGGCTACCTATCACGGTCAACTTAGCCGCTTGAATGAGTTCATCCTGAGTGTCTTTGAGACGATTATTGGCCTGCTGCAGATCTTGGGTGCGCTCTTCCACCCTTTGTTCTAATAAACTCTGGGCAAGTTGCATTCGCTGTAGGTTGCGACGCCGCTCGCTACTAAAGAGTAAGCCTAAGGCGAGCAGTAAATAGATGGATGCCGATAACAGCATAAGCGCGGGCATAGACTCGAGCAAAGGTTTCATCGGCGCCAGAATGTGCACTCGCCAGCCTGCTTTGGTCATTAAGTGATGGGTATCCATGTATTGCGCTTGGCTGTTGCCGGAGCGAATTTGATAGATATGGCCATTACTCAGGCTGTCTTCTTGGTATTGGGGTTTAATCAGTAATTCACCAATCGGCCGCTCGGCGTAACGTTTCGAGGCGTTTAAGGCATATTGTTTCGCCTGAGTCAGCGGCGTAAGCGAGGCTAAGCGCCATTCATCGACACTGGAGATAAACACGATATCGTCGGGATCGCTGATGAGGAACTGATACTGGCCCGCTATCGCAATACTGGTACTTTGCTGCTCGATATCGGCGATATCCACTTTCACAATAATGGCACCCAGAATACCCTTCGCGCCTTGTTGATAAATGGGGTAAGAAAAGTAAAAGCCGCGTTTATCCGAACTGGTGCCTACCGCATAGTAGCGGCCCAAATTGCCTGAAATCGCGTCGGTATAATAGGGTCTGAAGGAATAGTCTTTGCCGATAAACGAAAAACTTTGTTGCCAGTTGCTGGCGGCAATGGCAATACCGAGGGCGTCGATAAGATAAATATCGGATGCTTCAGTCACATGCTGAATTTCTTCCAAGTACAGGTTAAGTTCTTGTACTTTTTTGGGGCTTTGTTGATCGTTAAGCACATTGGCGAGCATGGGGTTGGTCGACAAAACATGGGGGATGCTCTCGTAACGCGAGAGGGCACCATCGAGGAAGCTGACCAGCTCTTTGAGTTGTTTTTCTGATTGCTGTTGGATTTCAATTTTGCCCTGATAAAAGTGCACCCAGTAGGTTAATTTTAAGATGGCAAATAAGCCCGCAAGTAACACTATGGTCATTAAAAGACGTTGTTTGGCCTTGGGCGTCATGGGCAACATAGCAGGCGATCCTGATCCACACTGAATAAAACAAAGCGAGCCTGAGTAGGCTCGCTTAAAAACTATCTAGAATCAAGGAATAATCCTTATTCCTTGAGATTAATATCCGTTGAGCTTATCCAGAAATTCCGGCAAGAACAGGGAGATTTGTGGCACATAGGTGATAAGTGCCAAGAAGGCCAACATCAGTGCTAACCACGGCAGTACAGATTGGATCACCCAGCCGATACTGCGGCCTGTGATCCCCGCCGTCACGAAGAGGTTAAGCCCCACCGGCGGCGTCAGCATACCAATCTCCATGTTTACCACCATGATGATACCTAAGTGAATAGGGTCGATACCTAAGTGAGTGGCAATCGGGAACAAAATCGGCGCCATAATCAACACGATGGCCGATGGCTCCATAAAGTTACCCGCCGCTAACAGCAGTAAGTTGACAATGATTAAGAAGCCCCAAGCGGGTAAGCCCATACCAACAATGTGTTCGGCAATGATATGCGGAATACGCTCAGTGGTCAGTACGTGGGCGAATAGCATGGCGTTGGCAATGATAAACAGCAGCATGATGCTGACTTTTGCCCCGTCGCGCACCACATGGCGAATTTCTTTGTCGATTGGGGTTTTAATCAGCCCGAGCACCATATGGCCTAAGTTACGGGCAATCGCGTTGGGGATGGGCTCATTAGGATTACGCCAAGCCACATTTTTCAATGGGCCGATATCGCGATAACCAAATACCGCAATGAAATAGGCATACATACAGGCTACGGCAGAGGCTTCGGTTGGACTGGCCACACCGCCGTAGATTGAACCTAACACGATAAGAATAAGTGCCAGACCACCTAAGGCTTTGGCACTGGAAATACCCAGTTGCTTAAAGCCGGGGAAGGGGCGTGATGGCAGATTTTTAAAACGGGCGACGATATAAATCACTATCATCAGTAGGAAGCCCATCATCAAACCTGGGATTAAGCCCGCCATAAACATTCTGGCTGCCGACACTTCCGTCGCTGCCGCATACACTAGCATCACGATTGAAGGTGGGATCAAAATCCCTAAGGTACCAGAGGTGGTAATGACGCCAGCGGCAAATTTTTCGGGATAACCCGCTTTTACCATGCCGACGATCACAATCGAGCCAATGGCGGCCACGGTCGCAGGCGATGAGCCAGACACAGCAGCAAACAACATACAGGCCATCACTGAGGCCATGGCTAAACCACCACGGATATGACCGATACTGTCCATCGCAAAGTCGATGATCCGTCGTGCCACCCCACCGGTTGACAGGAAGGCTGAGGACAGAATAAAGAAAGGGATCGCCAGCAGGGTATAGTGCTCTGACGATGACTCATAAAGTTTTAACGCCACAGAGGCGAGGGAATCGTTGGAGAAGAATAAAATCGTCAGCATGCTCGAGAAACCTAACGCAATCGCGATAGGCATACCTAAAAACATACAGACGAGAAGGGCAGTAAAGAGGGTCGCAATGGCCATTACTTCGCTTCCTTATTGTCTGTTTCTTGTTGTGCGTGCTGAGCACCTTCGTCAATTAAATGCATGCTTTCTTTCGCTTCGTCGGCAAATTGGAATCCAGAGACTTGGTTGCGCAGGATGGCGATAAACAGTTCTAAGAAACGCCAAGTCAACATGCTAAAACCAATTAGTAGAATGCTTTGGGATAACCAAATGGGCACAGCGCCGTCTTCGACATCAATCTTTAAGGTGTTCCAAGCAAAGTCGGGATCTAAGCTGTTTAACAGGAACTTAGGAAAGTGAATATCTTCCATCGGTACGCCGATTTGGTACATCTGTGACAGATATTCCCAGCTACCTTTTAAAAACAGTCCGCAATAAGCTAAGCAAATCAATGCCGTCACTAGGGAAGTGATCTTTTTAGCCTTAGGGGGCAGATTTTTAACAAACGCATCAACACCGATGTGAGCACCGACTTTCACCCCATAGGACATACCAAAGAGCACAAACCAACCACAGAGGGTTAAGGTCAGTTCTTGGATCCATAAAAAACCGGTATTGAAGAAAAACCGCGCCACGACCTCAGTGAACACTAAGAGTGTCATCAAGGTGATCAAGAGGTTGAGCACCCCTTCTTCAAAGTAACCAAAAATTCGCGATATCACAGCTGTACTCCCCTCGCTCCAATACCGCTTAACCCCAAATAGAGGTTAAGCGGTTTATTTCATTATTGTTTATTTGCAGCAACAGCGGCTTCAATCACATCTTTACCTACTTGGTCTTCAAATTTCGCCCAAACAGGTTTCATTACATCAATCCATTTTTGACGTTCTTCTGGTGTTAAGGTCACCAGTTGAGAACGTTTAGAATCAAGGATTAATTGCTTGTCTTCGTTATCTTTTTCAGCAGCGATCTTGTTACCTAAGGCGATAGACTCATCTAACGCTTCTTTGATCACTTTACGTTTATCCGCTGGTAAGCCTTTCCAGAAGGCGTCAGAGGTCACGACCATGTAGTCCAGAACGCCGTGGTTACTTTCAGTAATATGGCTTTGAACTTCATAGAATTTTTGTGAGTAGGTGTTTGACCAAGTATTTTCTTGACCGTCGATCGCACGGGTTTGCAGCAGAGTGAACACTTCAGAGAAAGGTTTCTTCACTGGGATGGCGCCAACGGCATCAAACTGGGCAGCCAATACGTCAGATGCCATCACGCGGAATTTTAAGCCTTTAGCATCAGAAGGTTGTTTGAGTGGAGTGTTAGCAGAAAACTGCTTCATACCATTGTGCAGATAACCTAAACCGACAATCCCTTTACGGCTCATGGAGTTCAGCAGGGCCTGGCCGGCTTCGCCTTGTTGGAAACGGTTTACTGCATCCATGTCATTGAACAGGAATGGCAGGTCGAAAACCTGTAGGCGCTTAGTGTAACGTTCAAATTTAGAGAGAGAAGGCGCTACAAATTGCACGTCGTTTAACAGAAGTGCCGCTAACTCGTTGTTATCCCCAAATAACTGTGAGTTAGGGAATACACTGACCGTATATTCACCAGGTAAACGTTGTTCAACTAATTCTTTAAATTTCAACGCCATTTGACCCTTTGGCGTGTTTTCAGCAACCACGTGGGAGAACTTGATTTCAACGGGCGCCGCAAACACGTTAAAGCTGGTCGCAAACACTGAGGCCAGTGCCAGCATTTTTGCGACGGTTTTTAATGGACGTGTAATACCCATCTGTTGATTCAATGTCATTTTTGAGTTCCTTTTTCTGTTGTTAGGATTTGTCCTCAGCCTTGGTTAGTTTGTTACCAAGTGTGAGTAGGAATACAGCCTTGATTTCCCTGAGGTCTGTCTTAATAAAGGCAAATACCACGCCAACTTACGATGCACTCTGTAAGTGTTTGGTTAATAAAGTGTAGTTCATTTGACGTTTGTCACACTTTTAGTTTTGTGGGTGAGATCTCGCTCACGTTGATTTTCGCTATGGGTGGAAATCCACCCAAACTGCATTTTGTGGGGTATGAGCAGAGGTTTTTAGCTTGATGATTAACTGAGCAAAATAAGTTGCTTTTAGATCAAAAGCTGTTTGAAAAATGACTGTGAAGCAGGGGAGCGCTGAGATGACGAAGAGTAAGCAATGCGGGAGTCAGCCATGATCTTCGCCAATTCGTTTGAGGATTTCATCGCTTGGGAGCAGCTCTAAATGTCCACGTTCATCGAAGTACCAGCCAGTAATAAAGCCTTTTTGGCGCATACTGACCAGATTTTGCATGACTTCACGGGCTTCCCTTAGCGCGGTTTGTTCATCGCAGGCATGGGTATGTTTTAAATACGCTGCAATATTGGTGAGGGATGCAGATTGACTGACGCTGGCCATAGTGCTGATCTCCAAGTATGCCTAAGGCAACAATCAGCAGCGTTTAAATGGGATGGAATACTGGGTTACAGACTCAGTTAAGCAGATGCTGATTAAGATCAAGCATAGTTGAGTTGTGCTAGGGGTAAAGTTTTTGGGGGAATATGGTGGTCGCTACTGGGATCGAACCAGTGACCCCCTCCTTGTAAGGGAGGTGCTCTCCCGGCTGAGCTAAGCGACCCGGGGTAAATCAATACTGCAGAATATGGTGGTCGCTACTGGGATCGAACCAGTGACCCCCTCCTTGTAAGGGAGGTGCTCTCCCGGCTGAGCTAAGCGACCCGGGGTAAATCAGTACTGAAGAATATGGTGGTCGCTACTGGGATCGAACCAGTGACCCCCTCCTTGTAAGGGAGGTGCTCTCCCGGCTGAGCTAAGCGACCGGAATTCTTTCAATACAAATTTTAATGTCATTCTAAAAATATGGTGGTCGCTACTGGGATCGAACCAGTGACCCCCTCCTTGTAAGGGAGGTGCTCTCCCGGCTGAGCTAAGCGACCGGAGAATGACTACACAGTGAGTGAGGAGTATATGGTGGTCGCTACTGGGATCGAACCAGTGACCCCCTCCTTGTAAGGGAGGTGCTCTCCCGGCTGAGCTAAGCGACCCGGGCATATAACAACTTGTATACCATGATTAAATTTGCATTTAACACATGGTGGTCGCTACTGGGATCGAACCAGTGACCCCCTCCTTGTAAGGGAGGTGCTCTCCCAGCTGAGCTAAGCGACCTCTGCTGTGTGGAGCCGTATTATAGGGAGGTTCGATCGAGTGTCAACGCTTTTTAATGAAAAAAGCATTGGTCGCGCTATTTTTGCTCTGATTGCCGTAATGTTAATCACGTCATCATTCAAAGTGTTACTTTATTGGACAATTTAGCAGGTATTTTCATTTCGGGCTTTAGCGCTCATCTTTAAAATAAGTCAGCCAATTGCATCGTTAAGTGTTCTCTTTTGAGGGTTTACGGCTTTTTTAGGCTGAAAAGGGTTCTCTTATACGGCTTAAATGATAAAGGAGTAGGGCGCAGCACCATTCTCTTCATCTATTTTGCTCAATTTCGATGGCATGTTTCTAAATAGAGGTGCGTAACTTTGATCTAGTTTCGAATATATCGCTTTGGTTTTCGAGCGTTTGTTTTCGGATATGGGGCGCTGGATTCTCATCTTTATCAGAGCAATCTAAAGCGCTAGTCTTTGGGCAGATACTTTGAGGGGATCTGCAATACCTGCACTAAGTGCCATTTGCAGCGCAGACTTAGGCTGCTAGAATAAGCCCACTTTTTACCGTGATTGTCTTTATCTAGACGACTTTATATAGGTTAGTGTCCCATTATGACAACTAAGACGCGTTTTGCCCCAAGCCCAACAGGCTTTTTGCACGTGGGCGGTGCCCGTACAGCTCTTTATTCTTGGTTACAAGCCCGTGCCAATAATGGTGAGTTTGTTTTACGTATCGAAGATACGGATATTGAACGTTCTACTCAGGCTGCCTGTGATGCCATTTTAGAAGGTATGAACTGGTTAGGTCTGACGTGGGATGAGGGCCCGTACTATCAAACTAAGCGTTTTGATCGTTATAACGAAATCATCGCGCAGATGTTAGAGCAGGGCACAGCTTATAAATGTTATTGCTCGCGTGAACGTATCGATGCTTTAAGAGAAGCACAAGCGGCAAATGGCGAAGCCCAAAAATACGATGGTTGCTGCCGTGACTTGCCGGCGCGTGACACAGACGAGCCTTTTGTTGTGCGTTTTAAAAACCCCATCGGCGGTTCAGTGGTATTTGATGACCACGTTCGTGGCCGTATCGAGTTTTCAAACGATGCATTAGATGATCTGATCATTGCCCGTACCGATGGCGTACCGACTTATAACTTCTGTGTGGTTGTTGACGATTGGGATATGGGTATTACTTGTGTGGTTCGTGGTGAAGACCATATCAACAACACGCCACGTCAAATCAACATCCTTAAAGCATTAGGCGCGCCTATTCCTGAATATGCTCACGTGTCGATGATTTTAGGGGATGACGGTGCCAAGTTATCTAAGCGCCATGGTGCGGTAAGCGTAATGCAATACCGTGATGATGGTTATCTGCCTGAAGCACTGCTTAACTACTTAGTTCGCTTAGGTTGGTCACATGGCGATCAAGAAGTGTTCTCTTTAGAAGAAATGAAGCAGCTCTTTAAGTTAGACGACATCAACAAAGCGCCTTCTGCCTTTAATACCGAAAAACTGGTTTGGTTAAACCAACACTATATTAAGACACTCGATCCTGAATATGTGGCGTCGCACTTACAATGGCATATGGACGATCAAAAGATCGATACCTCAAATGGCCCTGCGTTATCTGCGGTAGTGACAGCATTGGCTGAACGCGCTAAGACCTTAAAAGAGTTAGCCGCTTCTAGCCGCTACTTCTATGAAGACTTCGCAGAGTTCGATGCCGAGCAAGCGAAAAAGCACTTACGTGGTGTCGCGCTTGAGCCATTGCAATTAGTGCAACAAAAACTGGCTGCATTAACTGAGTGGACTGTTGAAGCTATCCACCAAGCGATTGAAGCCACCGCGACTGAATTAGAAGTCGGTATGGGTAAAGTGGGTATGCCTTTACGTGTCGCTGTGACAGGTGCAGGACAGTCTCCTGGCTTAGATATCACCTTATTCTTAATAGGAAAGGCGCGTTCTGAGCAAAGAATATCCAAAGCGATTGAATTTGTAGCAGATAGAATAAATTCCTAAAAAACGAGTTGACACATTTAGGTGCGCTGCATAGAATGCGCCCCGTAGTTGAGACACAGACGAGCGAATGCTTGTAGTGCACTTAAATACAGCTTGATAAGTTTGGGGCTATAGCTCAGCTGGGAGAGCGCTTGCATGGCATGCAAGAGGTCGACGGTTCGATCCCGTCTAGCTCCACCAAACTTACCGCCGATATTAAGCGAGATGAGCGTTAGTAATAATGCGAGTCAAATTAATATGTCCTTGTGTCCCCTTCGTCTAGAGGCCTAGGACACCGCCCTTTCACGGCGGTAACAGGGGTTCGAATCCCCTAGGGGATACCACTATGTTTATCACATAGGGTTCCTAGCAAATGACTAACGAGTCGTTTGGTAAGAACAAATCCAGTTTCTGCGATATATACTGAATATCAGTATGTCGAAAGAATTTGGGGCTATAGCTCAGCTGGGAGAGCGCTTGCATGGCATGCAAGAGGTCGACGGTTCGATCCCGTCTAGCTCCACCAAATTCGCCGTATTAAGCGAGAGCACTGTTAGTCATTAATAGTTTTCAAATTAATATGTCCTTGTGTCCCCTTCGTCTAGAGGCCTAGGACACCGCCCTTTCACGGCGGTAACAGGGGTTCGAATCCCCTAGGGGATACCACTCTATCCCTTAAAGATAGGGTGCTAT
>NZ_JAMDJO010000007.1:0-150326 GCF_023475885.1 Shewanella sp. 10B | reverse complement strand
GAGTGTGGACTTAACCGGTACCGTGCTGCCTGACGGCACCTACCCTGTGGTCGCCACCGTCACCGACGTGGCTGGCAACAGCAAAACCGTCACCCAAGATGTGGTGATTGAAACTGCCGCACCAAATGCACCGACCGTATTAATTGTCGATGACGGTAACCCTGGTGATGGTCTGTTAACCGCCGCAGAAATGGGCAACGATGGAGTGCAGCTTACAGTGTCAATCAACGGCACTGATTTTGAAGCGGGTGGCTATGTCACACTCACCATCAACGGTGGCACAGCGATTGAACTGAGCTTTGCCGACTTCACCGATAATGGCAGTGGTACCCTGACCTTTGGTAACTATACCTATGCTAACGGCGTCATCAGCTGGAGTGAAACAGCACCTGCCGCAGGCCAAAGCATCACAGTTACTGCGACTCAAACTGATCCTGTTGGTAATTTATCAGCTTCAGGTTCAGACACTGCAACCGTATATCAACCTAACTCTTGCAGTGTGACGGTTAATGAAAGCAGTCTACGCGATAATATTCCTGATACTTTCTCCAATACTATTAACTTTACCGCGGGTAATCAGAACATTACACAATTCCGTTTTAATGCTTCTTCTATCACTGCGGCAACTAACCTTGCTGTAGGTGTCAGTATTGTTTGGGCAATAGCGAATGGTGCGCTGATCGGTACTGTCGGTGGTGTTGAGGTAATTAAAGTCACCCTTAGTGGAACTCCTGTGACATCAGGACTTGCTGCAGGCACTACGGGTACTGTTACCGTTAATGTTGAGCTATTAGACAACATCAAGCAGGTTAATGGATTAAGTGGCGAGAATCTCAGTTCACTGATCAATGGAATCGTCATTGAAGCTGTAGGTGCCGATAATAGCGTATTGACCGGTAATGTAAGTATTACCATCAATGATGACGTGGTCGCTATTGCTCCAAGTACTGGTTCAGGCGTCAATAGCACTACTGCCGCAGATATTGTTGGCGCCCTCAATATCCTAGGTGCTGATGGTAATGAGCACACAGCGACGGATAACTACAGTGTAAGCCTGAGTGCTAACGTGACTGGTTGGAACGGCACAACAACAACCTTCGCCGACTCAGGTATTACTGCGGGCGGACTCAAGGTTTACTACTATGTCGATCCTTATCATCCAAATATCCTGATCGCCTATACCGATACCAACGGCACAACTTCTGCTTATACAGGCGCAGAAAATCAGACGTTGATCTTCACCTTAACAACCGACCCAACAACTGATCAATACACTCTCGATATGAATCAGGGTATTGATAAGCTTTCAACAATCCAAATTGCTGGACTCGTTGGAGGACAAGGCGGTATTGGTGAAGCGGTATATGTCACTTATGATCCGGTCACTCATGGTTATGGTGTTTACAACGACATCACTAAGGTTCCCTCAGGCGCAAATATTGCCTTTACACTTACTGCGCGTGATGAAGATGGTAACGTTGGTCGCGTGAATGGTACTAACAATGGATTCGGTGTTGATAACCCAAGTGTTAGTGGCCATGAAGTATTAATTGTGGACTACTCTGAAAATGCAGCTAGTGCTAGCTTCAACTTTACTGGAGCTTCACAAATCCACTTTAAAGCGTTTGATGAACAAGGCCACCTATTAGGCGAAGGCAATATATCTAGCGGTCAATTGATCCAAAACTTAGGTTCAATTGCATACTTTGAACTATCTGCCTTAGCTGGCACCAACTTCCAGTTTACTGGCACCACTGCACAAACCATTGTCAGTTCAAGCCAAAGCATCGATTTGAGTTTTGTTGTGACAGCTACTGACAGTGATGGGGATAAATCATCAGGTAATCTGAATGTACATTTAGATCCACCAAGTACAACACCGTTGGCACCAGTAGCACTGACGCCGAATACTTTTGCAACCTTGAATGAAGCTGATCTACAGGCGGGTGCACCTGATTCAAGTGTTCAAACCCTGAGCTTTAAGTCTGGTAGCAACTCGATTGGCAGCTTCCAGTTTGGTGATATTAGTAATATTTCTGTGGTGGGCATCAACGCTCAAATTCATTGGGCTCTCAATGATCAAGGCCAATTGATCGGCACTGTATACGGGCGTGAAGCGATCCGCTTAACCCTAGATTGGGACCGTATTAATGCGGGTGAGCAAGGTGATGTTACTGTTACAGCGGAGTTGCTCACCAATCTGCCACACAGCGTGAATACCAACAGCCTCACTGTAAATGGTATTCAGGTTATTGCCGTCGATGGCGTCGGCAATACCGCACATTCCAACGTGACAGTGACTGTCGCAGACGATGTAAATTTGGCCCAAAACGACACGGCTCAGCTTGACGTGGTGGTTGATTCCTTCAACTTCTCAGGCATTGTTGCAAACTGGACTGGTGCTACTGGCGGAACCTACGTCAACAAATATGATGGTCCTGACAACGATAGCGGTTACGACCAACTCCGCTGGGGCACAACCAATGGTAGTCAGTCTGGCTATGGCTTTGCCGATAATGATGCCGCGCTAAATGGCTCACTATCCTTAAACCAAGACATAGTGCTCGGCACATTTACGCACTATAACTATTCAATTAGTTCAGGCACTTCTATCACTGCAGCCACAATGAACGTGACTTTTAACGTGACAGATGCCTATGGCGTAGTAACGCCAGTCACATTAACACTTAACTTTAGCCATAATGAGACTCCAAATAGCAATGACCCTATGGCATCTCGCGATATCGTTACTGTCGGCCAAACCAGTGTGACCTTCAACTACGAAGGTCAAATGTACACAATGCAAGTGATTGGTTTCAAAGATAGCAATGGCAATATTGTTACCTCCATCTACACCAATGAGAATGCTTCAACAAGCTATGAGTTAGTTGTACGCATGGTAGCGGGCACAGGCTACACCCTGCCGCACACAGATGGCAATGTGCTCACTAATGATGTGGCTGGTGCCGATGGTGCGCTAACCGTAATTGGGGTCGCCACGGGAGATCACACTGATACTGGTGTTTCAGGTCAAGTTGGCACAACGATAGCAGGAACCTACGGTAATCTTATCCTTAATGCTGATGGTACTTACCACTATCAGTTAACGGCGAGTGCGAACACCATTCCAGCAGCAGGTGCAATCGAAACCTTCACCTACACCACCCAAGATGGCGACGGTGATAAAGCAAGCGCCACCTTGAAGATTGATGTCAATCCGATTAATGCCGATGGTATTAATATTGCTGATGCTAATGCTATCTCAACTCAAGGCTCTAGTTTAAATGACACCATCCTTGTCGTTGACGGTGAAAGCGCATCTAATCGAAATCAAAAAATATTAAATGTCACACTCGGAGGATCGCATGGTGGCTTTATCACTAATAGCTCTGGTGATGAAGTAGCTGCGACTTATGGCATCCACAAGAGTTATACCAATAGCAGCGCTCAAGTGGTAAGTGGTGGTGACGGCAATGATCATATTGAAACTGGTAAAGGTGACGATGTTATCTATGCAGGTAAGACTGGTACTGCCAACTATGGCTCAGATGATGACTTAGAATTGTCAGTCAATGACTTACTGACTCACCATATTATGACCGGTACTTTAAGTGGCTCCAATAGCATAGTTGATGGTGATGGTCTGCTATTAGCCAATGACGTTGCCTCTCAAAGAGCAGATGTGGTCAATGGTGGTAGTGGCAACGATCGAATTTATGGTCAGTCTGGCTCAGACATCCTCTACGGACACACTGGGGACGATTACATTGATGGTGGTAGCCACAACGATGCTCTTCGTGGTGGTGCTGGTAACGATACCTTGATTGGTGGCCTAGGTGATGACGTACTGCGTGGTGATAGCGGTAATGACACCTTCCTGTGGCGCTATGCAGATGCCGACCAAGGTACAGACCACATCATGGACTTTAATGTGAGAGAAGATAAGCTGGATCTTAGCGACCTACTCCAAGGAGAAACCGCTAATACTCTAGAAAGCTATCTGAACTTTAGCTTAGATAACAATGGTTCAACCGTCATTGATATCGATGCAAACAAGGATGGCGTATTCGATCAACATATCGTACTGGATGGGGTTAATCTGTTTAGCCAATATAGTGCAACCGACAATGCAGGAGTCATCAATGGGCTACTGGGCACTAATGGTAACGGCCCTCTGATCATCGATGCAGCCCCTGTCACACCTGATGCACCACAGGGCGTAACACCATTGACCGATCCACATAACAATAATGGCACTATAATTCCTTAGAAGATCTGTTCATATGGCCTATAGAAATATAGGCCATCATGACCCATACTTCTGATAATCAAATAAAAATCAAAGGATAGATAAGTAGGTGCCTGTTACAGCCTCAGAAAAAGTTGAGCAGTGGACTATTTCCGCTTCACAGCGGGTAATAGTCGACCCTCTACTTGATTGTTTAGTGTTGCTCACTGAACATTTTGGAAATCCATGCTCAAGTGATTCACTTGCGGCAGGCCTGCCCTTGTCTGGAGCAGCATTAACGCCAGATTTAGTCCCTCAAGCAGCCTCACGGGCAGGATTAGCAGCAAAATTATCGCGCAAAGGGTTAAATGAAATATCCCCGATATTGCTGCCATGTATTCTGTTATTGAAAGACAAAAAAGCCTGCATCCTGCGCGAACTCAACCTCGAGTCCGATAGAGCAGTGATTCAACTGCCTGAAACTGGCGGTGAAGAAGTACTCACAATAGAGTCGCTCGAAACTTTATATGTCGGCTATTTATTCCTCGTGAAGCAGGAATACCGTGGCGACATGGGGTTCGATGTTTACTTGCATGACAATAAGACCCATTGGCTCGTACAGACCTTAAAAGACTCTGCGCCAATTTACCGAGATGCGTTAATCGCCTCGGTACTGGTCAACATCTTTGCGCTCGTCTCCCCTCTGTTCATCATGAACGTGTATGACAAGGTTGTGCCTAACTTAGCCTTCGAGTCGCTTTGGGTATTAGCTATAGGTGCATCCATCGCCTATCTATTTGACTTAGTCATGCGACAACTACGCAGCTACTTAATTGATGTTGCAGGTAAAAAAGTCGATATTATTGTGTCGTCTCAGTTGTTTGCTAAAGCGATTGGTATCCCTTTAGAAAGGCGATCTCCCAGTATCGGCGGCATGGCGAAACAGCTCGGAGAGTTCGACAATATTCGTGAGATTTTAACGTCAGCAACTATCACCACGCTGGTCGACTTACCGTTTGCGCTATTTTTCCTCATCATTATTTATATTGTTGCTGGTGATTTAGCGGTTATTCCCGTGGTCGGCGGCTTAATCATTATCGGTTTTACCCTTTATACCCAACCCAAGTTAAAGGCGGCGATTGAGGAAGGAAATAAGTTTTCCAGCTTAAAGCACGGTCATCTGATCGAAAGCCTCTCGGCACTGGAATCAATTAAAGCCAACGGCGCCGAAGGGATTGTGCAGCGAAGCTGGCAGCAGATGATAGGCCATAGCGCAAACTGGCAACTGAGATCGAAAAAGCTCTCCAACTCAGTCTCCAATATGGCTAACTTCATCGTGCAATTTACGGTTGTATGCGTAGTCATTTTAGGGGTCTACCGGGTTGCCGATAACGCCATTTCCATGGGCGGGATTATTGCGGCAGTGATGTTATCAAGCCGAGCCATAGCACCAATGGCGCAGCTAGCAGGTTTGATGACCCGCGCCAACCATACAGCCAGCGCATTGCGCCAGCTCAATGAGCTGATGGTGCAAGAAGACGAGTTTGAGAACAAAGGTCACTTGGTTAGTAAGCAGCGCTTGATGGGTAAAATCAACGCCGATCACGTAGGCTTTAGCTACCCAGGTTCTGAAAAGCCCGTACTCTACCCTATAACGCTCACCATTAATCCGGGTGAGCGCATTGCCATCATTGGCCGTAATGGTTCAGGTAAGAGTACGCTCGCCAAGCTGTTAGTTGGCCTATTCCAACCCACCACCGGAAGTCTGCGTTACGATGGCGTCGACTCGGCACAAATTCATCCTAGCGATCTGCGCCGTAACTTTGGCTATTTGCCACAGGACGTCACCCTGTTCCATGGCACCATCAGAGATAACATTCTGTTTGGAACCCGCCAAGTAACCGAGCATCAACTGATCCGTGCGGTGCAACTTTCTGGCGTCAGTCAGTTCACCCACTTGGAAGCAGAGGGGCTGGATCAGCAAGTTGGTGAAGGCGGTATGTCATTGAGCCGCGGCCAACGACAAACCGTTGCGCTTGCCCGTGCGACACTTAACGACCCGCCAGTGCTGTTAATGGATGAACCTACAGCCAGTTTGGATGCCCGAGCAGAGCAGCAATTTATTCGCTCCATGCAAAATGTCAGTAAGGATAGAACCTTACTGCTGATCACTCACAAAATGCATTTATTACAATTGGTTGACCGCATAATCGTATTGGAACGTGGCCATGTGGTAGCCGACGGTCCCAAAGCCGAAGTGTTAGAAAAACTCAATTTTGGCCTAGTGACTGGAGGCCCTAAAAAATGAGTAAAAATCTAACCGCAAACGACTTGGACATGGTGGATGATGTTTATGGCGCCATGATGACCGATGCCCCCAGTGGGCATAGGCTCATTATTTGGGCCTTAGCGGCAATGGTGGCCTGCTTCCTGCTATGGGCCGGCTTTGCTCAATTAGACAAGGTCACCACAGGTTCAGGTAAAGTGATCCCCTCATCGCAAGTGCAGGTCATCCAAAGCCTCGATGGCGGTATCATGCAGGAGCTCTATGTGCGAGAAGGCGATCTCGTCACTAAAGGCCAACCTTTGGTTCGCATCGATGACACGCGTTTTCGCTCCGACTTCGCTCAGCAGGAACAGGAAGTCTTTGGCTTAAAAACCAATGCGATCCGTATGCGGGCCGAGCTAGATAGCATATTGATTTCGGACATGACATCCGACTGGCGTGAGCAAGTAAAAATCACTAAAAAGGCGTTAGTCTTCCCAGAGAATCTGACAGAGGCTGAACCAGCCTTAGTGAAAAGGCAGCAAGAGGAATACAACGGCCGTTTAGATAACTTGAGCAATCAGCTGGAAATTTTGGTGCGTCAGATCCAACAAAGACAGCAAGAAATTGACGATCTCGCCTCAAAAACCACGACCTTGACCACCAGTATGCAGCTGATTTCTCGTGAGTTAGAGCTCACTCGGCCACTGGCGAAAAAAGGCATTGTGCCTGAGGTGGAATTACTGAAGCTTGAGCGCGCCGTAAACGACGCCCAGGGTGAGCTAAATTCCTTACGATTACTAAGACCTAAGCTGAAGGCCGCTCTGGATGAAGCCATCTTAAAACGCCGTGAAGCCGTATTCGTTTACGCTGCCGATCTTCGTGCGCAGCTGAACGAAACTCAGACTCGTTTATCACGCATGAACGAGGCTCAAGTCGGCGCGCAGGATAAAGTCAGTAAAGCGATTATCACCTCACCGGTGAACGGCACTATCAAATCTGTGCATATCAACACTCTGGGTGGTGTTGTTCAGCCTGGTGTCGATATCGTTGAAATCGTGCCCTCCGAGGACCAACTGCTGATCGAAACCAAGATCCTGCCTAAGGATATCGCGTTTCTTCACACCGGATTACCCGCAGTGGTTAAGGTCACTGCCTACGATTTTACCCGTTACGGCGGCCTAAAAGGTACAGTCGAGCATATTAGTGCCGATACATCACAGGACGACGAAGGAAATAGCTTCTACCTTATAAAGGTGAGAACCGAAGAATCCAGTTTAATAAAAGACGATGGCACAGAGATGCCAATTATCCCGGGGATGTTAACAACTGTTGACGTTATCACCGGACAAAGATCCATTCTTGAGTACATTTTAAATCCAATTTTAAGGGCTAAGGATACTGCGCTCAGAGAGCGTTAAGCCTGTTATAAACCGGGAGGTTTGCAATGAAGACTTCAGTAAGACGACAATTTCAATGTTCAAAACTAGCTGTTGTATTGTCAGTGATACTGTTACCACTTTCGGCTCAAAGCCAAACACTAGAGCAAGCGGTAGCATATACACTCGATACCAATCCAGACTTGCGCGTTGCCTTTAACCGCTTCAAAGCCAGAGAAGAGCAAGTAAACCAAGCCATTGCTGGCTACATGCCAACCATTGATGTGACTGGCGGCTATGGTTATGAGCAGACCGATAGTGTATCGACTCGCCGACGTCCTAATGTAGGTGATGTTGATAGCAGTGGTGTTGCAGAGCTGAACCGTGGTGAATTTGGTGTTAGCTTAAAGCAAATGCTATTCGATGGTTTTTATACCAGCAGTGAAGTTGATCGTTATAGCTTTGAAGCCAGTGCAGACCAATGGGCTCTGCTAGCAGCAGCAGAGGATATGGCGCTGGATGTCAGTAAAGTCTACTTAAACTATCTGCGTACCGATGAAGTGCTCAAGCTGGCAGAGAAAAATCTCAACAGCCATAAAGAGATTTACGAGCAAATCAAACAACGTACCGACTCAGGTTTAGGTTCAACGGCGGATCTCTCGCAAATCACCGGTCGTCTAGCACGTGCCAATGCTAACGTGATTTCGGCGCGTAATAATTTGCTTGATGCTAAAGCACAGTTTATCCGTGTTGTTGCAGCCGATCCTGTTGATTTAATTCAACCAGTACCGGATGCAGATCTACTGCCAAAAGATCTCAACTCAGGTCTTACCGATGCGCAGGAAAACCATCCCATTCTCAAATCTGCGGCCAATGATATTCGTGCTGCCGAAAATGAGCGTTCTTCAGTACAAGCCAGTTACTACCCTCAGGTTTCGTTAGAACTGAATGGTAACTGGAACAACGATGTGGGCGGCGAAGACGGCGTTAGCGCATTAGCCAGCCAAAACGTCGGTGGCTACAACAATGATCTGGTGGCTATGGTGAGAGTAAGATACAACCTGTTCGCAGGTGGTAAAGATCTCGCCCGCGAAAAAGAAACCGCTTACAAATTAGGTGAAGCCAAAGAAATCCGTCAACGCGCACAACGCGAAGTGGTTGAAGGCGTGAACTTGGCTTGGAACGCCTATGAAATGTTAGCGCCGCAAAAGCAATATATCCGCGACCATGTGATGGCGGCAAAAGACACTCAATCAGCCTACGCCCAACAATTTAACTTGGGCCAACGCAGCTTACTCGACTTACTCGATACCGAAAACGAACTGTTTGAGGCGCGTAAGGATTACTTACAGGCCGAGTACGATGAAATCACCGCCAAATATCGTGTACTCAACTCAACTGGACGTTTACTCGACTCCTTAAAAGTGACTCGTCCAGAAGCATGGCGTGGTGAACGCAACTACGAGGGAGGAGCCAACCAATGAAAACCGCAATCCTATTTATGAGCGTGGCACTTTTAGCTGGTTGTTCCATGCGTGATACAGTTAATATTGAAGAAATGACAACGACTCAAGCCTATGATCTGTCGGATAAAGATGGTGATGGTGTGATTGAAGCCCGTGAACGCTGTAACGACACAGCCAAAGGTGCTGGCATTGATAATTACGGCTGTGGTCAAATAAAAGCAATCAATGAGCGTAAGGATATCAATATCTTATTTCCAAACGACTCAGCTTATATCGCACCGGAGTATTATCCACAGATTGAAGAAATTGCGATGTTTCTCCGTCAATACCCAACGACCAAAGTGACCATCGAAGGCCACACGAGTCGAACAGGTACTGATGAACGAAACGCCGTGCTGTCGCAGGAGCGTGCCGATGCCGTGACTGCGGTGCTCGCCGACCGCTTCAGTATCGATAGAGCAAGACTGACCGCCATTGGCTACGGCTCCAGCCGTCCACTGGTGTTAGAACGCACGCCGGATGCTGAAACACGTAACCGTCGAGTGGTCGCAGAAGTCACCGGTGATGATACGACGGCAGATATGAAATGGACCATTTACTCTGTCGATGAACCCACTAAATAAAGGCTAACAGAATAGGCTATGAACGGCAGGCTAAGGGATTACAATTCGTTTTTGCGGGCCTGTCGCTTAAGCCTAATCGCGTCTGCGCTTGCGGTCGGCTGTTTGTATGCCAGTCCGACTCAAAAGCTAGATGAAGCCAAGATTATCTCAACGCTGGAGAAGCGTTACGGTGAGCGCGCGGGTATGCGTGCAAGAGCTTGGTTTAAAGTGGTGGCAGAGGCCAGCACACTCGATGAAAAAGAAAAACTATTGAAAGTGAACAACTTCTTTAACTTATTCCGTTTCGTCGATGACATAAAATTATGGGGAGAATCAAACTATTGGGCCACTCCGATGGAGTTTATTGGCGTGAATGGTGGTGACTGTGAAGACTTTTCCATTGCCAAATATTTCACGCTACTCCAATTAGGCGTGCCCGAAGATAAGATGCGGATCACTATGGTTAAAGCCACTAGCGTGAATCAGTATCATATGGTGTTGGCTTACTA
This sequence comes from Shewanella sp. 10B, assembly GCF_023475885.1. NCBI lineage: Bacteria > Pseudomonadati > Pseudomonadota > Gammaproteobacteria > Alteromonadales > Shewanellaceae > Shewanella > Shewanella sp. 10B. The sequence goes on along the minus strand of NZ_JAMDJO010000007.1, from coordinate 139,876 downwards.
TGACACCCCTTCGTCAGTCCCTTTAGTTCTCGATAACCTCGACCATGTCATTAAACCTGCCACCCAGCGTAGAGATCTCGTTCCTGTTTACAGCTTCAACGGTAAACAGTTATGGCTGAATAAAGAACAGGGACGAGGCGTTTTAGCAGGCTCGTCGACACGACTCGAAAAATGGAATGACCTTAACCATAGGTTAGGGGTTGACCGACTCAGGCAGCCCAAATTAAAACTGGAGTAGCACCAAAGATGACACTGTTTAGACAGATATATTCGCTGCTTTTTAGCCTGTTCTTGCTGGTTGTTGCAAGCCTTGGCTATGTGCAATTTACTGAGACACAAAGCTTTTTGACCAAGCAAATGGAATCGGATCTAAACAATACCAGTACCTCGCTTGGACTCATGCTTACTCCTGCACTGCAAGCTGGCGATACCGCCGCAGCCGAAACCTTAGTCAATGTGATTTTTGAGGGCGGCTATTACAAGAACATTAAGCTGACCTGGATGGTTGATGGCAAACAGCAAGAATGGAACAATCCACTCAAAATTGAAGACGTCCCTCAGTGGTTCATCAATTTAAAGCTATTTAAGACCATCAAAAAAGAAAGCACTATCACTTCTGGATGGTTACAACTCGCTCAACTAGAAATCACCGCTCATCCTGGCTTTGGTTACCATGAGCTATGGCGAATTATGTCTAATACTATTATCGCCTTCTCACTCCTCTTTTTAGTCGCTATTTTTACCGCAAGATTAGGCTTAACTTGGATCTTAAAGCCACTGCATGCCTTATCTGATCATGCCAAAAAGATCGCCGCACGCCAGTTTGGCCCCGACATGCCATTACCTAAGACCACAGAACTCAAAGACTTGGTTACCGCATTCAACAGCATGTCGGCCCAGCTTAAACAATTATTCCAATCCCTCGATGAAGAAGTCGGCTCTTTACGCAAAAAGAACCTCACCGATCCTGCTTCAGGGTTACCTAATCGCCAATACGTGGTCAGTCGCCTCAATGGCTGGTTGAGCGAACCGAGCAGCGGCGCCCTATTCTTAGCTAAACTCGACTGGCTCGAAGAGGTTCACAGCAAATACGGCTATCAGGTTCGCGATGAAACCATTCGTCTCTTAGCCGAAAAACTGGTTCAGCAGTTAAATGAAATCACCCCATCGGTTATTGCGCGTATTGCCGCGTTTGAATTTGCCTTCCTCGTTACCGATGTCGAGCACGATCAAATCAGTAAATACCTGCAAACCCTGATCCGTACAATCAACCAAGAAATCTCTAAAGCAGGCTGTAAGCCCAATGAGAATTTTGCCATCGGTGTTGCTGAACGCATCGGTCAAATGAAGGTGTCCGATATTCTGGCGCAGGCGGATAACGCGCTGCAAAAAGCCCTGAAGGAACATAAGTCCTTCCATTGGTTCGAAACCACAGAGCAGCAATTGTTCACCCGTGAGCAATGGCGCGACAATTTGAGCCATGCTATCAGCAATAAGAAATTTAAATTCCGCTGGCAGCCTATTCAGTTTTGTAATGGCGATGGTATCGCCCAGCGAGAACTCTATTGCCAACTCGAACTCGGCGATAAGGTGGCCCATGCAGGCCAGTTTATGCCCTATATCGAACTGCTCTCACTCGGCTCTCTACTCGATAAGTGCCTGATTGAGACTGTGTATGAGCAAAAACTACTTGAGCGTAACTATGAGCCGCTGGCAATCAACCTGACGCATCAGAGTATTAGTGATACCCAGTTCCACGACTGGCTCAATCACTTCCTGCGCAGTACGCCACAGGTTGAACGCATCTGCTTTGAAATCCCCGAAGCCGGCGTCTACAGCGATTTAGAATCCTGTGTGCTGTTATGCAATATTATTCGTGATAATGGTGCTAAGTTTGGTATCGACCACTTTGGCCGTCAATTTGGCTCAATGTCGTACCTTCAAGAGCTAAGACCAAGTTACGTTAAGCTCGACCAATCCTTCTCCTACTACGACGAAGCCTCACATAATAGCGAGCTCTGCCGCGCTATTATCAATGTCGCTAAGGGATTAGATATTCAGGTGATAGTGACAGGTATCCAAGAGAAAGCACAGCTAGAGCGCTTTAACGAGCTTAAAACTGATGCCTATCAAGGCTTTATCGCCCCACCAGAGAATATTGACTAAGTCGGATCTCGTTACATTAAGGCTCCTGCGGGAGCCTTAATTATTTGAAGGGGTAGATTGAATAAAGTATCGCAACACCTCATTGCGCAATCACGACGAGACAACAAGGCACGAATAAAGGCGTTTGAAAGGCAGATACAAAAAAGCCCCAGTGATTCCGAAGAATGCTGAGGCTTCAATGTAATTGGTCGGTGATAGAGGATTCGAACCTCTGACCCTCTGGTCCCAAACCAGATGCGCTACCGGACTGCGCTAATCACCGTAACTGTCAACTATTTGCTTGAAAACTCAAGCACGCTAGTCATGCGAAGAATGTGGTCGGTGATAGAGGATTCGAACCTCTGACCCTCTGGTCCCAAACCAGATGCGCTACCGGACTGCGCTAATCACCGAGATGTTAAATGAAATGGGGTGACTGATGGGGCTCGAACCCACGACAACCGGAATCACAATCCGGGACTCTACCAACTGAGCTACAATCACCACTGACTTTCACTTTACTGCTAACCTCAAGCTCACAACTCATTCGGAGAGATGGTGCGCCCAAAAGGATTCGAACCTTCGGCCTCACCCTCCGGAGGGGTGCGCTCTATCCAGCTGAGCTATGGGCGCTCGCCTTGGTTAGCGCCGCATATAGTATGGACAAATAGCCCTTGAGTCTATAGCTGTTTTGCACTTTTTTTACTGACTGCTCAAGTTTTGATACATTCGCATGCTTTTTCAGCGGAATGACAGCGCAAATATGGCTTGGATGTTACGGTATTTCGTGTTAATTATAACGTTTGGTAAACAATTAACGCAGAACTGATTAGTGAGTATCATGTTTAGGGATGAAGATGGAACTACCCCGCCTCGAGCTCATGAGGTTGAACGCTTAAAAAAGAGACTGAATCGCCTCAAATATTTGGCGCATAAGTATAAGCGTGCCGAAGTCGTTCAAAATGCGTTACTCGAATTATCCCATATTGCGACTCAGGTTCCTTCCCTCGAAGAATTCTATCTAGGTGTGCATCATCACCTAAAGCAACTGATCTCTGCCGATAATTTTTTTATTGCCACTCTAGATGTGAATAGCGGAGACATTTCGGTTCCCTTCTTCGCAGATGAAAAAGACGCCCACCCCGCCCAACTTTATCCCGAGCAATCGCTTTCCACACTGCTACAACAGGGCTTAACCGGCTATGTCTTTCGCACTGGCGAAACCGTATTGTGCGATGAGGCTAAAGTTGACGAACTGGTTCATGCGGGAGAGATAGTCAATCTCGGCTCGCCTTGTCACCTGTGGTTAGGAGTGCCCATTAAACATGAAGGCATAGTGACCGCGGTACTCGTAGTACAAACCTATGATACCAATGTAAGTTACGGTGATATTGAGGTCGAGTTAATGACCTTTATTTGCCACCACATTGCTGGCGTAATGGAAAGGCTTAAACATCAAGAACAACTAGAACAAGCCATTCAGCAACGCACCAAGGAACTCAGCCAAGCCTACGATAAACTCAAGCAAGAAGTGTACGAGCGACGTAGAGCCGAGCGGCTGCAAAAATCATTATTTGAGATAGCAGAGCTAGCAAGTTCAGGTTCTGACAACCCAGACTTCTATTCCCAGCTGCATAATGTCATTCGTCATCTGATCCCGGCTAATAACTGCTATATCGCGCTTTTAGATGAAGAAGGTACTCACCTAACCTTCCCGTTTTACGTGTCGCAATTAGGTAATCAACATCCAGGTTCTAGGCCCTTGCAGGATGGGTTGACCGAGTATGTGCTGAAACACAAGCGCCCACTCTTGCTCGATCAAAATGATATCAATGAGCTGATCCAATCAGGTGAACTCTACGCTAAGGCACCAACGCTGAACCACACTCAAACTATGCATCAATGGATAGGTATTCCATTGTTTATTCACGACGAAGTGCGTGGCGCCTTGACCATCTACAGCTTCAGCATGACCCAAAACTACCAAACTAAAGATTTGGAGTTGCTGACGTTTGTGTCCCAGCATATTGGTGCTGCCATCGAGAAAAAACTCGTCGCGGAATCATTACGCCGTAGCTATGAAGAATTAGAAGAAAAAGTGGCGGCCCGCACCACGGCTCTTGCCGAGTTGAATAAGGATCTTGAAAAAGAAATCCGCCAACGTCGCAACATGGAGGCCAAGCTCGTCCATGATGCTAAGCACGATGCGCTCACAGGGCTGCCAAATCGCGCCATGTTTATGGAACGCCTCAACCAAGCCATTAAACACGTGCGTCGCCATAGCCTAGAGCAGTTTGCCCTGCTGTTTATCGACCTCGACCGCTTTAAGCAGATTAACGACACTATGGGGCATTTAGAGGGGGATAGATTCTTAATTGAAACCGCCACCCGCCTACGCGCCTGTATTCGCAGTAACGATACCTTAGCCAGACTCGGTGGCGATGAGTTTGTTATTCTGCTCGATAGCATCAACGGCATAAACGATGCCCGCGATGTGGCCGAGCGGGTGATTCAAAAAATCTCACTCTCTTATAAATTAGGCGCTGTGGAATTCCACTCAGGCGCGAGTATCGGCATCACCATCAGCGGCAACAAGCTGGATACTAGCGAGTCTATGCTGCGTAATGCCGATACAGCTATGTACCAAGCCAAGGCGAATGGTAAAGGCTGCTATGTGATTTTCGACGATAGCGCCTCACAGCAAAAGATGCAGGATATTGCCTTCGAGAATGATTTTAAACAGGCGCTGCAAATCGGTGAGTTACAGCTTCAATTCTTACCTGTTGTCGATTTACAGACGCAACAAACCCAAGCTTTAGAATGCCGTTTGACTTGGGAACATCCACAGTGGGGTACTATTCCACAGGAGATCCTCAGCCAGTTAGCCGAGCAAGCTAACCTTATGGTCGAACTGGATAAGTATACGATTAGCTTGCTGGATAAGAGTTATCATCAACTGCTGGCCAGCCAAGGGGATAAAGTCGAATTACACCTTATGCTGTCGAGCCAACATCTAAAGCACAAGCACGTACTGCGCGGCCTTAAAAACGCCCTAAAACAGACTAAGCTTGCGCTGCCACAGCTATGGCTGTTTTTTAATGAGAAGGCGTTAGTGCTGGAAACAGAGAATCACATTAATGGCTTTGAGTTATTGAAAAAGCTGGACGTAAACCTAGGGATCAGCCACTACGGCAGTGGCCACAGTTCATTAAATAGTTTGTTATTCTTACCCATCAAGGGCTTAAAGCTCGATGGGAATATCATCAAGCAATTGCCGGATGAACAGCATATTAAACTGATGTCGGCTTACCAAAAAGCGGCCTCGACCTTAGACTTACAAACCTTTGTCGATGGGCTGCAATCCGCAGAGCAGATTAAGATATTCCAGGCCTTAGGTTACCGCTACGGCCAAGGCGGTGCCTTAGCCTCACCTTTTTTATTGTCAGACACCACACAACAGGTCTGTGCCTGAATGCAGTGATCACATGATGAATCTTGTGATTACTGCTTTTTAAACATATCCCTTAAATTTGAGATATGGCTGCGCCCAGTCTGCATGCGCTCCTGCTCGGTTTGCTGCGGTTTACGGTTTTCCCAAATAAGGTCATCCTGCGGTAACTCATGCAGAAAACGGCTCGGCTCGCAGCGCATAGTTTCACCAAACTGACGACGCTCACGGCAGAGGGTAAACCACAGCTCGCGTTGCGCGCGCGTAATTCCCACATACGCCAGACGACGCTCTTCGTCGACGTTATCTTCATCTATGCTGGTTTGATGCGGCAGAATGCGCTCCTCAACCCCCACCATAAACACGAAGGGGAATTCCAGTCCTTTAGAGGCATGCAACGTCATGAGCTGCACCTGATCGCCGCCTTCATCCTCGCTGTTACGCTCCATCATGTCCCTAAGCGTCAGGCGGTTAACTACCTCAGGTAAGGTCATAGGTTCTTCTAACTCATCCCCCGAGAGCATTTCTGTCACCCAGCGATACAACTCGGAGATGTTTTTCATCCGCATCTCGGCGGCCTTGGCGCTGGTACTGGTCTCGTATAAATAGTCTTCGTAATTAATCTTACGGATCAATTGTTTTACCGCCTCTACGGGCTCGCCTCGCTCGGCGTGCTCCCCGGTATCGACAATAAAGCGGCCAAATTGATACAAGGCCGACATGGCATTAGGCGGTAAATGATGATTCAGCTCAGGGTCAAAAATCGCCTCAAACATGGAGATATGTTTCTCGTTTGAGAAGTTGCCAAAGCGCTCTAAGGTCGACGGGCCTATGCCGCGTTTAGGTAAGTTCACCACCCGCAAAAAGGCGTTATCATCGTCGGGATTTACCACCAATTTAAGGTAGCCCATGATGTCTTTAATCTCGGCACGGGCAAAAAACGAGGTGCCACCACTTAACTTGTAGGGGATACGGTTAGTCATCAGTGCCCGTTCGAGCAGGCGAGACTGGTGATTCCCCCGGTACAGAATCGCGTAGTCACCAAATTGGGTACGGCCAACAAACTTGTGGCGGATGATTTCGGCGACGACACGCTCGGCCTCTTGCTCCTCATTGGCGGCAAATAGCACCCGCATCGGCTCACCATAAGCCAGCTCGCTAAACAAAGACTTATCATACACATGGGGATTATTGGCGATAAGGATGTTAGCCGCCCGCAAAATACGTTGGCTAGAACGATAATTCTGCTCGAGTTTAATCAACTTAAGCTTGGGAAAATCTTTGCCCAACAGCACTAAGTTCTGCGGCTTAGCCCCGCGCCATGAATAGATAGACTGGTCGTCGTCCCCCACCACAGTAAAACGCGCGCGCTCGCCCACCAGTAGCTTGACCATTTCATACTGGGAAGTGTTGGTATCCTGATATTCGTCCACCAGCAAGTATTGGATCTTGGTTTGCCAGCGCGTACGCACTTCCTCATGATGCCTTAGCAATAGGGTCGGTAGCAGAATTAAGTCATCAAAATCCAAGGCGTTGTAGGCTTTCATATGCTGGGCATAACGCTGATACAACATGGCAAACAACTGCTGCTGTTCATCCTTTGCCAATTTGCGCGCCTGGTCGGGAATAATCAGCCCCCCCTTCCAGTTGGAAATCGCCCCAGCAAGTGCTTTGAGTAAGTCTTTATCTTCCTGTAATTCTTTTTGAGTCAGCTCTTTGAGAAGCGCGAGCGTGTCTTGATCATCGAATAACGAGAACCCAGGCTTTAATCCCAGCACTTTATGCTCACGTTTTACAATCTCAAGCCCCAGTGTGTGGAAGGTCGAAATCCACAGCCCTCTAGCCTCTTTGCGCCCCATAGATTGTGCGACCCGCTCCTTCATCTCGCGCGCCGCTTTGTTGGTAAAAGTTACCGCCGCAATATTGCGCGCATTGTAGCCACACTTTTGCACTAGGTAGGCAATCTTGTTGATAATTACGCGTGTTTTGCCACTGCCCGCGCCCGCTAACACTAAGCAGGGACCCGAAACATAATGAACAGCATCATTTTGGGCAGGATTGAGTTTCATCTTCGCGCAATATCCAAACAAGTCTTCAGAAGGGGGATGGGATCATAGCAGAAGCTAAGGTTTTAAGGCCAACAAATCCCCTTGCAATCGTTATCACACCGCCGTGACAAAGCGCGCAATCGTGGCGATGAGCACGGCCCAATCCGCGGCTTTACTTTTGAAAGCTAACGTACTGAGTTACAATTCATCCATTCAGCAAAGAGGCGGACAAGATTATGATCAATCCAAAGAAAATCGAAGAAATGGCGAAGCAACTGAGCGATAGTTTGCCCAGCGGTCTTAAGCAATTTGCCGGTGAATTTGAAGAGCGCAGTAAGCAAGTGCTGCAAAATCAATTGCTCAAGTTAGATCTGGTTTCCCGTGAAGAATTTGAAGTACAGCAGCATGTACTACTGAAAACCCGCGAGAAGTTAGAAGCTCTGCAGGCGCAAGTTAACGAGCTTGAGAAAAAACTGAACGCCGCGGACTAACTGATAATGCATGTTTGAAAGAGCACAGTTAGCGATAGCGCAGCTGTGCTTTTTTTGTTTTTAACACTTCAAGCATTGAGTCACTTAGGGAAATAATGCAACAACTCGCCAGCTACATTCTCGCCATTCAAGGTTATCCTAGCCCAGTTTCAGTGGTGAGCCACACCCAAGAGCAGCACAGTTATCAGGACGATAATGCTGAAATTTGCGAATCCTTGACCTTGTATCACTTCGACAACGAGGTTGTGGTCAGTCTGTTAAGCGAGCAAGATACACAGACTGATGAGTCAGACGCGGTTTGTGCCGATTATTGGCTCAGCTATCGCGTCGTGACGGCCGATATCGCGATTTCGCCGCAGCAAAAGTCCTTTAGTAATCTGTGCCAACAAGGCTTTTGGCTTAAGATGCAGCAAGGGCTTACCGAGTGAGAATAGTTGTGGGCGCCAATACTTAAGCGCTCGAGTTCGAATCGTCAGGGAAGAAGACAATGGATACCGCAAGCACCACTTTCTATCAGGACTATCTGCTTTGGGGATTGTTACTCCTTGGCGGCCTGCCACTGCTCAGTTATCCCTTTGTGGTTCTCGCAAGCCTGATGGGGCTTGCCAGCCAAACCACGATTAAAGTGCATTGGTTTTACCGGCTGATGAATAAAAGCTTTTTGTGGGGAACCTTGGTTTATCCCTTAGTGTACATTCCCTGCTATTGGCTCGCGCGCAGTGAAAACAGTTCATTATCCTTGGGCTATGCCAGTCTGCCACTGCTCTTTTTAGCACTGTTGTACCTGTGCTTTCGCTGGATGGATGTACCATCTAAGGACCAGCGCACAGATAACGATAAAGCTCCCGATTAGATCTTCTGCTGCCGTGCGTATTTTTGTTTAAATGCCTTATGGTTAGCCTTCACCAGTTTCCAGCGGCTACAGCCATTAAAGCGCGCATACTCAGTGACTGCCGCCTCAAATGCCGCACAAAAGTCATCATCCATGCCATCGAACCCAGCTTCTAGGGTCAGCTGCTGTAATAACAGTAAACCGTTTTGCCGCTCGGCTTTCACATCCACTCGACCAACGAAACGGTCGCGCCACAGAATCGCGAGGGAGTAATAGCCATATTGGCGTTTTTCGGCGGGCACATAGACTTCAATTTGATAATCAAAATCAAACCATTGCTTTAATCGTTGCCGCTGAATTAATAGATTATCGAAGGGATTGAGTAACCAAACTCGATTGGGCATCGCAGCGGTTATTTGCAGCTCTGGGCGATAAAAATACCATTGCCCTTCGGCCTTAAAGCTCGCTAATTCACCTTGGGACTGCATTGCGGCTAATTGCTCATTCAGATGGGCTTTTATGCCTTTGCGCAGATACGCGATTTGCGCCGCCGAGCCAAAGGCATGGGCATCGAGGTAACGCTCAATCAAATGGCGGGCAAATTCGGCCTCACTCGGCGCTTGGGTATTGATATGTTCGGGCAGCACGCGTTCGGTAAGATCATAACATTTTTGAAATTTTTCCCGCCGCACCACCATTAGCTCGCCGCGCATAAACAACTGCTCTAGCGCTTTTTTGGCGGGTTTCCAGTCCCACCAGGCACCGTTTTTACCTTCGGTATGTTCAAAGTCACTGGCTTTAAGTGGCCCTTCAGCGCGAATGCGGGCGCGCACTTCCTGCATCACCTTATCGTCTGGCTCAAACCAATGTTTGCCGCCATTTTGTAGCAACTGTTTACGCTGCAAACTAAAACGGTAGTCGGCAATCGGCAAATAGGCCGCAGCATGGGACCAATATTCAAAAATCTCCCCCTGTGCTAATGCCGTATCCAGCATCATGGTTTGATACTGCGGCATCCGGCTGTGCAGCACATGGTGATGTGCCCGCTCGACCACATTGATAGAGTCGATTTGCACATAACCAAGGCGGCTAATCAGCTCGCTCACCGACGAGTGAGGTTGCAGTAAACCTTGCTGCTGCATATTCAGCTGTAACCACTCGCGGGGTGAAAAAGGGCTCGACATGCACTCTCCAAAGGTACTAAAAGCGAATAGCTATCTCAAATGGATCCCCTTATCGGCTAAATATCAAAGGGATAGCTGTCTCACTTTTGTCGTATATTTCGCAAACTTGGCGCCAATTTGCCAGCTTGCCGACAACTTCGGTTAACATAAGGCATTTCCTGGCTAAGGGCTATCGCTTTACCTCGAGGCGAGCGATGTACTCATCCAAGGTTAGCCCCTCATTAAGGATTGATGAATGAATATCTATTACCGCGAAGCTAAAATCTGCGGCCGCAAAACTGGCAATGGCACTAAGCTGCCTTTTTTGATGAATATGCTGTACTCACTCGCTGACAAAAATGGCGATTTACAGCCTTTTGCGATAGAGGATATTCAGGCCGTCCTGTTTAACCAGCATCAATCCATTGGCTGCTCCATCAAAGCAGCTTTGCCCATAGTCTCTTGGCGTAGCGAAGCCATTTGGTACGAGCTATTCAAAGGTGAGCAGCCCGTATATCTCCCCCAGTGCATTACTTTTACCAATGGCGCCGTCGACTTTGCGATTGTCGTGATTGGCGATGAGTATGAACTACGTATTTGGCCTGACGCCAATAATCGTGAGCGTGAAAGATACCAATGGTTTTCACACCATGCCGCCGTCTACTCGGATGAAACCGAAATCTTTAAGGAATGTCTTGAGACCTTACTCAAACATATCCGCAAGGAAGATGACTACGAGGCTAAGCACCCCAAATTTGGCAAAAAGCCACAAGCCGAGACCTAGGATTTAGCTCGTATCTGGGCAATTGCCATAATTTTGCCACTATTGATCAGCAACTTGCCCGCAACTCCTGTGGGCAAATCTGTTTTAATACCCGCCGTGATATCGAGTTAGCACCACAAACTACCGTGGCGACTCGCGCGTATTTCATAGGGAATGAAATCCATGTTTAACATTATTTTCTGGGTGCTCACGTTACTGAGTTTGGCGCTATTTGGCGGCGCCATCTATTTAGTGGCGCGCGCACTCCTTAAAAAACTCAATCGTGATCAAGGAACGGATATGTCAGCACTGGAACAGCCTGCCACAGCAAAGGGAGCCGCATTGAAAAACACCACGCTATTAAAAGCCTTAACCATTGGCATACTGTCGATTATGGCCTTGCTACCGCTCGGGATCATTATGGACATGACATCCGATCGCGAAATGCTTTACAACAGTGTGGTCGATGAAATCGGCCGCTCATGGGGCGAGCAGCAGACCCTCTCAGGCCCAGCGTTGGTGATCCCCTACAGTTATTTTGTGATGCAGGAAGAAGTCAGTAACGACGGCAAAACTCGCCACGAAGTGAAGCGCACCTATCAAGATGAGCTGGTGATCCTGCCGAAAAAACTCAGCCTCGATTTAGACCTAAAACATGATTTCCGTACCCGCGGCATTTATCAATCTCTGGTGTATAACGCGGCGCTTAAGGGGCAGGCTGAATTTCGCTTAAACCGTTACGACATTCCTAACCTTATCACCTTCGATAATCAAAATGCCCGTCTAGTCTTTGGGGTGTCATCGAATCAGGCAATTGATAAAGTCGAAAAAATTGAGGTTACGGGCGATTCAGTCTTACTCTCTGGCTCACTGATGTCGGGCACAGGCTTAACGACTGGCGGCCTAGAGAAAGGCTTTAACCAAGGGATCCAAGTCGGCGAAGCGAGTGATTTTAGCGTGAACTTTGCGATGACGCTGCGCGGCTCACAGTCGATTAGCGCCCTGCCATTAGGCGAGCAAACCCTGCTGAATATCCATGCCGACTGGCCGCACCCAAGTTTTAAGGGCTTACTCCCAGCAGAGCGTGAAATCACCGCCAATGGATTTACCGCCAGTTGGAATATCAGTCACTTAACCCGTAACTATCCGCAAGAGTTTATTAAGAGTAATCAGTCGACACTTACGGAAGTCGTTGCCAATGCCATGCTGTTTGAGCCAGTGACCCATTACGGCAAGATTGAGCGCTCAGTCAAATACGGTCTGCTGTTTATCGTACTGACTTTTATCATGTTATTTATCTTCGAGCTGGGTCAAAAGACCAGCCTTAGCACAGTGCAATACATGTTGGTTGGCAGCGCCATGGCCCTGTTCTACCTACTATTACTGTCACTCTCGGAGCACCTTGCCTTCCTGCAAGCCTATCTGATCGCCGCCTGTATTCCAGTGTTGTCGGTCTCCACCTATGTGGGTAGTGCCACCGCTAGCCTTAAACGTGGCGCGATTGTCGGCACTATGCTGGTGAGCTTGTATGCGGTGCTGTACTCGATACTGCAACTAGAAGATTACGCCCTGCTGATGGGCACCGGCTTGTTACTCGTCGTTTTACTGATTTTGATGTTCGTGACCCGCCATCAACCGAAGAACACAGTGCAATAGCACCTACCGCTCCACCCTTGAAGACCCCCGACAGCGCACTTTTTGCTGTCGGGATTTTTTTATTGGCAAGCCCAAATGTGGCATGTAGCCTATGTGGTTTACTCGGAGGCGAATATTTTGACTCATCCAGCCTATCTTCTACGTCGCTTAGCCCTTGTCTGGTTACTGCTGGCAACCATTCCAAGCTTACTGTTACTCACTCAAAATCAATTATTTCCGCTGATCGACCTGCAATCGCCCTTAGCCAAAGCCTTATATTGGCTCACCACCACAGGCACGGCGCCCTATGGCGTCGGGACAGTATTATTGGTACTCGCGCTTGCCTATAGATATATGCCTAAGGCGCTGTTTATTAGCCTGTTTTTAGCCATTAGCCTCAGCCAAGTCATCAGCCTGAGCACCAGTCATACCCTTAAAGCCTTTTTTAAAGAGCCAAGGCCGAACCTAGTGTATCTGTCCGACCAAGAGCTCCCAGAGGAAGCGCAACTCAACCCACACACTTTTTATCAATTAGCCAAACCAGAGCGTTCACAGGCCATCGCCGAGGCGCTAACCGAGCTACACACTATGGAGCCCGAAGTCAAACTCGCCCCGAATATTCACCAACATTGGGAAGATGAAATCGGCTATTCCTTCCCCTCGGGTCACACGATTTTTGCGGTCACCCTAGTGCTCACTGCCAGCTATTACTTGCTACTCGCGGGTTTGCCACTATTTGCCAACGCGTTATTTACATGGGGGTTATTGATGGGCCTCAGTCGCATGTTACTCGGCATGCACTGGCCGCAGGATGTGCTCTTCTCCACCGTACTCGCCGCCATCATCAGCAGCTTAAGTGTATTTTTAGTGGAAAAGTTCAGACCAAGGAGTAAAGAGCAGCCCGACGGATAAGAAGCATAACGCCAGCCAAAGGGCTAACTCAGTGCGACAGGCGGCATCTGCAACTTATGTAGATGCCGTTTTTATCAGGAAGCGTCTAAGCGACCAATCACTTCAGCCATGCGTAAATGCCACTATATCCGTCAACAGCAATGCGGCTAATACTACAGATATAAAAATTTCCCTGTTAATAACTTATAAAGGGCTTATCAAGGAACACATATATTCTGCCATTATTCACCCAATAAACGATTAAGCACAGTCATTCCAGTGACACGCAGCAAGCACATCCCTGTGTGCTCGACGGCGGCATCCATGCCGCCAACGGTCACTTACATGCCAGTGCTTAATCTTGCCAACCCCTACAGTAATCTGCCCCTTCATACAAACGTACATACTGTAAATTTAACCATGAGTGGCTCGTTAATTCGCGTCGAACAACGCGACTACAACAGTGATAGAGGGCGTGTATTCAACTCTAATCTGAGTTCTTCTAAGCCTCGGCATAGCAACTCCTCCACATAAACACTTTTACTGAGTTTAGTAGAGGAGCCTAAATAACGCGATTTGTAATAGGTGGCTAGATTTTGCACCGCTAGATCTTGCCCTATTTATTTTTTACTCTATTAACATTTAAACTTTCAAATAACTCATAATATTCTCTTGAACTACAACGACCATCAAAAATATATGGAGGAGACCCCTGGGGGAATCCAATCAGATGGCTTAGCCAGCCGCCTTTAGCTTGTAACCGTCTATAGGTAATTAATAATTCACCAGTTTCAGAATCTTCCCATTGTGTCGTAGTTACGACTATCGGAATAGCTTTATTTAACGTATACATTGCAATACCTTTGCTCTTTTTGATATCTATCTTCGTAGACATTGTCCAATTACTATCCAGAGGTATATCTCGACGAACAACTGATTTTCCATAAACTTTATTTTTATCGTATATAAGTGTATTTTTTTCAGTACATAAGTTACTAAACTGAAACCACCCAATAATTTCATCTGCAATAGGAAAAAGAAAAATAAAAACAAAACCACTCCAGATTACTACCAGCTTTTTATTCCCATCAGGTAAATTAAAAATCGAAGAAAATAATACCGCTATTTTTTTTGCTATAAAAAACCATGCGGTCAGTATTAAAATAAATATTATTCCACTCATATAACATCCAAGATTGTTAGATTATTATTACGTCAGGAGTGTATACACAACACTCATCACCTTTCTCTCGCCCCTTCACTAACACCTTTCATTAAAAAGAGCGGACTGGCACTTTTTATGCCTTAACAATCGACCTATAACACCTGAGCCAAAGGAATACACCATCCCCTCGGAGTTGCCGCAGGGCGAATTGACAAATTGCGTGAGTCTCGCCATGGATGGCGAGCTAGCTTTCGCAGGTGCAGGGACGCATCCTTCGGAAGCGATAGCAAATTTGGCTATGAGCACAAGGGGCTTTCAACTCCGTTGGGGCGTCTTGGAGCATCCAAGGAGGATAGGACGAGCAGTCCTCCTTGGTCGGGTGTGGGGTGAAGTCCCACGACTTTGATTCACCTCGGCCGTTAGGCCGCAATATGTTTAATAAATTACAACTTTAAAACAGATAATCCCCTAGAGCACCTTGAACATTATTCTGGATGAATTCAGAAAACATCAACTAAGTGCAACTAGTAGAAAAGTATAAATCCCCGCATTACGGGGATTTAAAAACTATCAAAGACAACTAAAACTCACCGATTAAACACACTTTTCATCCGATTTATCATCGGAAGAAAGAGCTCGGCTAATACTGCCGAAGATCGCGGTTAAAATCCCAATGCCCACATCCATCTGCCGGGCATTGCTATCATCACCGCTGGCCTCGCGTTGACTCTGATTGCCTGCTGTACCTCGCACAAAATCACAACTGGTATTGCTCATATTGGAGGAGGCACAACCACTTAAGATCAGAATCAAACCGCCAATCAATAAACGTGAACTCACTGAGCGCAAACTCACACTGCGTAACATCCTTATACGCGAAACTGACATATTAGTTCAGCACCTCTTCTAGGGCGCGCAAACAGAGCGCGACATTCTCACGGCGGGCGCCAAAGCCCATTAAACCGATGCGCCAAGCTTTGCCCGCTAGAGCACCAAGGCCTGCACCGATTTCAAGGTTGTAATCCTTGAGTAGACGCGCGCGCACCGCGGCATCGTCAACACCTTCGGGGATATAAATGGCATTAAGCTGCGGCAAGCGTGACGCTTCGGCGACCACAAATTTCAGGCCGAGTTTTTCAAGGCCAGCGCGCAGCACTAAATGCATGTCTTGATGACGCTTCCACGCATTTTCCAAACCTTCTTCGGCCAATAAACGCAGCGACTCGTGCAGGGCATAAAGCGCATTAACGGGCGCGGTGTGGTGATAACTGCGCTTACCGCCGGCGCTGGTCCAATAGGCCATCACCAGACTTTGATCGAGGAACCAGCTCTGCACCAGCGTTTTACGGTTTTTAAGCTTTTCTACCGCTGCAGGCGAGAAAGACACAGGCGATAATCCCGGCACGCAGGAGAGACATTTCTGGCTGCCAGAATAAATAGCATCGATTCCCCATTCATCGACTCTTAATTCCACGCCGCCGAGGGAAGTGACCGCATCGACAATCGATAAACAGCCGTATTGTTTTGCCAGCGCGCACAGGGTTTTAGCATCACTCAATGCGCCTGTTGAGGTTTCGGCATGCACAAAGGCGAGAAACTTAGCATCGGGGTTAGCCTTAAGCGCCGTTTCAACGGCAACAGGGTCGACTGGTGTGCCCCATTCGTTATCCACAACCACGGCAATCGCACCAACGCGCTCGACGTTTTGGCGCATACGCTCACCGAACACACCGTTACGGCACACAATCACCTTTTCGCCGGGTTCAACTAGGTTCACAAAACAGGTTTCCATGCCCGCACTGCCGGGGGCCGATACCGCCATGGTCATTTCATTTTTGGTTTGAAACGCATATTGGATCAGGCTCTTAAGCTCATCCATCATGCCAACAAATAATGGGTCTAGGTGACCAACGGTCGGTCTTGCCTGCGCGGCTAATACTTCAGGATAAACATCCGATGGACCTGGCCCCATCAAAATGCGGCGAGGCGGATTAAAGGCAGAAAAATGCGGTGCAGGTAACATCATGTCTCCTTAATGCGTAGGGTCGAGGTCTGATTACTAGAGCATTCACTCTTGATTTGTTAAACCAAACTACCACAAAAAGGGGCGCCTGTGCGCCCCTCCTTTAGCCTAAGTTGTAACCTAAAGCTAAGTGATTACAAAGGCAGGTTCTTTTTTCCTTTTCCGGCATTCAAAAACAGCTGATAAGCAGGGCTTTGCGTCTCTTCTTGATAGACAAATCCTAGCTCAGTTAAAAACTGCTGAAACGGCAAGGCATCGCCCTCGGGGACTTCAAACCCCGCCAGCACCCGCCCAAATGCCGCGCCGTGATTACGGTAATGGAATAAACTGATATTCCACTTGCTCTGCAGGGTGGTTAAAAACTTCAGCAGCGCCCCCGGATGCTCGGGAAACTCGAAGCTAAATAGGCGCTCCTCTAACGGCTCTGGTGGATGACCGCCGACCATATAACGCACATGTAATTTCGCGGTTTCATCACCGGATAAGTCCTGCACCTCAAAGCCGTTATCTTCTAAGGTATTGATGATCTGCTCTAATTCGCCATGGCCTTTGGTCAGGCGAATACCCGCAAACACCACCGCCATATCGCGGCTGCTAAAGCGATAGTTAAATTCGGTCATCACCCGCTTTTCGAGCAACTCACAAAAACGCAGGAAGCTGCCGGGACGCTCGGGCACTTTAACCGCCAGCACGGCTTCTTTTTGCTCACCCAGCTCGCAACGCTCCGACACATATCGTAGGCTGTGGAAGTTCACATTCGCGCCACTTAAAATCGCCGCGACTTTTTCACCCTTGCCACTCTCGCCAGTGGTATTGGTGCTGACATATTTTTTAAGCCCTGCAAGGGATAAAGCACCCGCAGGTTCAGCAATGGCGCGGGTATCCTCAAAAATATCTTTAACGGCGGCGCAGATTTCGTCGGACGTTACCGTCACTACTTCATCCACAAACTGCTTGGCTAAGCGGAATGGCTCAGTGCCGATACGTTTAACCGCAACACCATCGGCAAACAAACCAACTTGTGGGAGTGTGACAGGCTCGCCCGCCTCCATCGCCGCTTTTAAGCAGGCCGCATCTTCAGGCTCAACCCCAACAATTTT
Source organism: Shewanella sp. 10B (assembly GCF_023475885.1). Lineage (NCBI taxonomy): Bacteria > Pseudomonadati > Pseudomonadota > Gammaproteobacteria > Alteromonadales > Shewanellaceae > Shewanella > Shewanella sp. 10B. Next base: position 122,172 of record NZ_JAMDJO010000007.1, on the reverse strand, counting down.
GACCTGTGGCATCACCGCCTTGTAATAGGCCGCAATCCCAGCAATTAAGCCACCGCCGCCCACGGGCACAAATACCACTTCAAGGTCGCGCTGCTGTTGCAACATTTCTTGGGCGATAGTGCCTTGGCCAGCAATCACGGCTTCGTCATCGAAGGGGGCGATATACACCCGACCTTCCTGCTCGGCCATCTCCATCGCAAAGCCATTGGCCTGGTCGAAGGCTTGGCCGTGCAACACCACATTGCCGCCTAAACGGCGCACCGCATCGACTTTAATATCTGGCGTAGTTTCGGGCATCACAATCACCGCATCCACACCACGACTGGCCGCCGACATAGCCACGCCTTGGGCATGGTTACCCGCCGAGGCACACACCACGCCGCGTTGACATTCGGCTTGGCTCAACTGAGCGATGCGGTTATAGGCGCCGCGCAGCTTAAAGGAATGCACTGGTTGCATATCCTCACGCTTTAAAAATACTTGGCAACCCAAACGCGCCGAGAGCTTATTAAGGCTGGAGAGTGGTGTCACTTTCGCAACGTCATAAACCGACGACAGCAGGATTTTTTGCAAGTAACTTTGCGCAAGCTGACTCTTTTCTAAGGCAGAAGTGCCCGACTGCGCCTTATCGGACTGAACTTGAGAGGCCTGCGCCTCAGCCTGCTCCGTTTGCGACGATGCGAGAGATAACATATCAGTCCTCCAACTTACTGCGATCGCGCACCGCGCCCTTATCGGCACTGGTGGCAAGCATGGCGTAGGCTTTAAGCGCCATCGACACATAACGCTGACGCGAAAGCGGTTTCCACGCCATTGGCCCACGGGCGAGCATGGTTTCACGGCGCGCAGCCAATTCGGCATCACTCACTGCAAGCTTGATACTGCGCTTAGGAATATCGATTTCGATGCGATCGCCGTTTTCAATCAAGGCAATCGTGCCGCCCGCTGCCGCCTCGGGCGACACATGGCCGATAGATAAACCGGAGGTTCCGCCAGAGAAACGGCCATCGGTGATCAGTGCACAGGCCTTGCCTAAGCCGCGGGATTTTAAGTAACTAGTGGGGTACAACATTTCTTGCATGCCCGGGCCGCCTTTTGGCCCTTCGTAACGAATCACCACCACATCACCCGCCACCACTTCGCCACCTAAGATGCCAGCGACTGCGTCGTCTTGGCTTTCGTACACCCGAGCACTGCCGATAAAGGTCAGATTCGATTCATCCACACCCGCAGTTTTAACGATACAGCCATTGTCGGCCAGATTGCCCGACAACACGGCCAGACCGCCCTCTTGTCTAAAAGCAAATTCGCGGCTACGGATACAACCTTCTTGCCTGTCATCGTCCAACGATGGCCAGCGGCAGTCTTGGCTAAAGGCTTTCGTGGTGGGAATGCCCGCTGGCCCCGCCATAAAGAATTGTTTTACGTTGTCATCTTGGGTTTGCATCACATCGTACTTGGCGAGCACCGACTTGAGATTGCCCCCCGCATCGGCGGCAACGTGTGGCACATCGGTATGTAACAGTCCGGCGCGGTCGAGTTCGCCTAAGATGCCCATGACACCACCGGCGCGGTGCACATCTTCCATATGGTATTTAGCGGTCGACGGCGCCACCTTACACAGGTGTGGCACTTGGCGCGACATACGGTCAATATCGTCCATAGTGAATGCCACATCCGCTTCCTGTGCCGCAGCCAATAAGTGCAGCACAGTATTGGACGAACCGCCCATTGCAATATCCAGCGCCATGGCGTTTTCAAAGGCTTTAAAGCTGGCGATGTTGCGCGGCAATGCCGAGGCATCATCTTGTTCGTAGTAACGTTTGGTTAGCGCCATCACACGGCGGCCCGCTTCTAAAAACAGTTCGCGGCGGTCGCTATGGGTCGCGAGCATAGAGCCGTTGCCCGGCAGCGACAGACCTAAAGCTTCGGTTAAACAGTTCATCGAGTTAGCGGTAAACATGCCCGAACAGGAACCACATGTAGGGCAAGCGCTGCGTTCGATTTTAGCGCTATCTTCATCACTCACACTCGAGTCGGCCGCCGCTACCATGGCATCGACTAAGTCGAGCTTAATAAGCTTGTCCGACAGCTTGGTTTTACCCGCTTCCATCGGCCCGCCCGACACAAATACCACGGGAATATTGAGGCGCAGCGCCGCCATCAACATGCCGGGGGTGATTTTGTCGCAGTTAGAGATACAAACCAGCGCATCGGCGCAGTGGGCATTGACCATATACTCGACACTATCGGCGATAAGTTCCCGCGAGGGCAGACTGTAGAGCATGCCACCGTGGCCCATGGCGATACCATCATCGACGGCGATGGTATTGAATTCTTTAGCGATACCGCCCGCTTCTTCGATGGCGCTCGCCACCAAAGAGCCCATGTCTTTTAAGTGCACATGGCCGGGAACAAACTGAGTAAAGGAGTTGGCAATCGCAATAATCGGCTTACCAAAATCGTTGTCTTTCACCCCTGTGGCGCGCCATAGCGCACGGGCACCCGCCATATTGCGGCCTTCGGTACTGGTTGCTGAACGTAACTTTGGCATTGACTCTATCCTTTATCTCAAATCGAAAATCGTGCCCTTAGGGCCTTGCTGCAGCGCTAATGCCCGCAGCCACTGGATGCTTATGCGTGTACTTTTTGTTGTTGCAAGTTTAGCGGTAACAAGACCTTGCATTGAGTGACATCAATCAATTTATTCAGTTGATTGCTGAGCAGCTCGATGGCGCGCTCGCTGTCCACTTCCATATCTAGCGATAGACTCGCATCGTCGTTCATCCGCATTTGCATTTGGGTGACCGTAAAACCACGGTGACGAGTCACACGTAGTACACGTTCTATCACTTCTGGGCGTTGTTGAACCGTTAATTCTAGGGAGTGGATCATGTTTGTTTCTCCATTTCGTCCATCATATCGCTGTTTGATGCGCCGGGGGGCACCAGTGGCCAAACGTTAAAAGCATCGTCGATTGCTACGTGTAACAAATAGGGTCCCTTAGCCGCTAACATTTCGGTTAAGGCCTCTTCCACTTCGTCGGAAGAGAAAATCGTGCGGCCGGGAATATCGAAGGCCGAAGCGAGTTGCACAAAATCAGGATTGTCTGACAGATCGGTTTCGCTGTAGCGCTCTTCAAAGAATAGCTGCTGCCACTGCTTCACCATCCCCAGTTTTTGGTTGTCGATCAGCAGGATCTTCACCGGTAATTTGCGGCGCTTGATGGTGGTGAGCTCTTGCACGTTCATCATAAAAGAGCCATCGCCAGACACTGTGACCACAGTTGCATCGGGGCGAGCCACTTGGGCGCCGATAGCGGCGGGTAAACCAAAGCCCATAGTGCCTAAACCTGCGCTGGATAAATGATCTTCAGGGCGGCGGAACCACATATGCTGGGCAACCCACATTTGATGCTGACCCACATCGCAGCACACTACGCTGTCTTCGGGCAGTTTATTAGCTAAACGGCGCAGCATGGCAGGAGCGTAGATTAAGCTGCCGGGATGTTGATAATCCCATTGATGTTTACGGGCAAGGTGTTCAACCTCTGCCTGCCAAGGCGTGATGTTCAGCGCCATTGCAAGGGCGGGGAAAATCTGGCGTAAATCACCGGCGATGGCCACATCTGGCTGGCGCAATTTGCCTAGCTCGGCGGCATCGATATCTAAATGGATGACTTTGGCCTTGTTGGCAAAGGTCGCTAAACGCCCTGTGACCCTGTCATCGAAGCGCGCGCCAGCAACCACTAATAAATCGCAATCCTGCACCGCTAGGTTGGCCGCCTTTCCGCCATGCATACCTAACATGCCTAAATAACCTGACGTGCCATGGGCAATACTGCCTAAGCCCTTTAACGTGGCGACCGATGGCATACCCGTGACTTTGATAAACTCCCGCAGTTGATCGACCGCGCCCGCCATCCCCACGCCGCCACCTACGTACAACATTGGCTGCTTCGCTGCTGCTAACAGGGCACGGGCCGCTTCAATCTCACTGGCACTCGCCTGTGGCTCATTAGTTACCGCCAACAAGGGAGTGCGATATTCCAGTTGCGCTATTTGGATATCCTTAGGGATATCGACCAGCACTGGGCCGGGTCGGCCAGATGCTGCTATTTCGAAGGCTTGATACAGGGTCGGGATAAGATCGTTGACATCCGTCACCATAAAACTGTGCTTAGTGCAGCTTAAGGACATGCCCAATACATCAATTTCTTGAAACGCATCGGTGCCAATCACTGCGGTTGAGACCTGCCCCGTGATAGCGACAACAGGCACAGAATCTAAAAGCGCGTCGGCAAGCGAAGTGATTAGGTTAGTCGCACCTGGGCCAGAGGTGGCAAAGCACACGCCGGTTTTACCACTGGCTCTGGCGTAACCTACGGCGGCAAAGGCTGCGCCTTGTTCGTGGCGGCTTAAGAGATGTTCGACAGGGCTTCCATAGAGGGCATCGTAGATTGGCATAATGGCACCACCTGGGTAACCAAATACTGTGGTAACACCATGTGCTGCCAACACTTTTATGACTGCGTCTGCGCCTCTAATCATCTGCCCTGGTTCCATATTTCTCTCGCTACCTTGATCCTGAAATGCCGAAAATCGACTCGTAATTTGTGCTATTTCGAAACCTCATTTCCAAAACCTAGGGCCTGAAAACGAAGAACCCCCCGGTCCTTTCGGAGCGGGGGGTTCTTTCGAAACTTTTAACCTTTTAGGTCTACCAGTTTGCCATGCGCCGCCCCCGCTGTGATTTAATAATCACTACGGTAATAATCACGAGAATGAGCTTGGCAGCTTGGTTAAACATCAATATGGGTTCCTAATCGGTGTTCTGTATGTGTATCGCTGAAATTCTTATCGCTACTGACTTTTAAGCCTGAGCGATGTTTGCCTTGGGCACCTTGTCCCGCCGCGAGTTATTAGCTTTACCATAAAGCGACAGCCAAACACAATAAAAAATTATCTAATGTCAAAAAAATTCAGCTTCCCTGCCGAGACAATGCAAAACAACAAAGTGAAACGTTAACAAACGCGCGTTAGTGCAACTGATCGCTTACTAACCCATGTCGGTTTTGCCCGCTCGACAACCTACGAAGCAGGAATAAATTTGTCACGCCGAGCCCCACATCCTTAGGGGCCCGGCCTCTATCAATTAAGCTCCAACAATACTTTTCATATCAGTCATATAACCACGAAGTTCCGCACCGATATACTCAACTGAGGTGTGGCGAATCGCATCATTGATGGCGATTAACTGCAGGTTATCGACGTTGTTAGAACTGTCCTTCAGACCCGCACCTAAATACTCTGGCGACATGGCATTTACATAGTCACGCAGCATAGGCACGGCAGCATGGTTGAACAGATAACAACCGTATTCTGCGGTATCCGAGATCACCACGTTCATCTCGTACAGACGTTTACGGGCGATGGTGTTAGCGATCAGCGGCGTTTCGTGCAGTGATTCGTAATAGGCTGACTCTTCAACAATACCCGCCGACACCATAGTATCGAAGGCTAATTCGACACCGGCTTTGATCATCGCAACCAGGAAAATCCCCTTGTCGAAATAGGTTTGCTCGTCGATATGCTCGCTCGACACTGGGGCATTTTCGAAGCCCGTTTCGGCGGTTTCGGCGCGCCAACGCAGCAGATTAGCATCGTCATTGGCCCAGTCTTGCATCATAGTGCGGGAGAACTCGCCGCTGATGATGTCATCCATATGTTTTTCGAATAAGGGTTGCAGGATTTCTTTTAAATCTTCTGCAATTTCAAACGCTTTAATCTTGGCTGGATTAGATAGTCTGTCCATCATGTTGGTGATACCGCCGTGCTTAAGCGCCTCGGTCACGGTTTCCCAACCTTGTTGGATTAACTTAGCGGCATAGCCAGGTTCAACACCATCGGCCACCATCTTGTCGTAACCTAAGATAGCGCCCGTCTGCAACATACCGCACAGAATGGTTTGCTCGCCCATCAGATCCGATTTTACTTCGGCGATAAAGGAAGATTGCAACACGCCAGCGCGGTCACCACCTGTGGCACTCGCATAGGCTTTGGCAATCTCTAAACCATCGCCATTAGGATCGTTTTCTGGGTGCACTGCAATCAGTGTTGGAACACCAAAACCACGCTTGTATTCTTCACGCACTTCGGTGCCTGGGCACTTAGGCGCCACCATCACCACTGTGATATCGGGGCGGATCTGCATGCCTTCTTCAACGATGTTAAAACCGTGGGAATAAGACAGTGTTGCGCCCTGTTTCATCAGTGGCATCACAGCGCTAACCACATTGGAGTGCTGCTTATCGGGCGTTAAGTTCAATACCAAATCCGCCGTTGGGATCAGCTCTTCAAAAGTACCTACTTTAAAACCGTTATCTGTGGCTTTTTGCCATGATGCACGTTTTTGAGCAATGGCTTCAGGGCGCAGAGCGTAGGCAATATTCAGCCCAGAGTCGCGCATGTTCAGACCTTGGTTAAGACCCTGAGCACCACAACCTAAAATAACAATATTCCAATCTTTGATGTAATTGCAGCCGTCGCTGAATTCAGAACGGTCCATGAAACGACATTGGCCAAGCTGTGCTAATTGTTGACGTAAATTCAGAGAGTTAAAATAGTTAGCCATCTGAGATACCACCTTTCAGTCGGGAATTTGGGACTCAACCAATATCAACTTTTTGTTAATAACTGGTTGTGATTGAAATCACTATAACCTATGGCTATCGTTGCTTAAAATGATATATTCGAAACCTCACATTGCGTTTTATGCAATGTCATTTTCGATTACAACAGCCTTGATAAGCGGCCAATAGGAAGAGGTTATGGACATACGCACCCTCAAATTGTACCTGCACTTATGTGACAGTTTGCACTTCGCCAAGACGGCGGAGCAGATGCACGTCAGTCCCTCGACCTTAAGTCGCGCCTTGCAACGGCTCGAAGAAGAAGTGAACGCCAAATTATTCGAACGGGATAATCGCAGCGTGACCTTAACCCACGCGGGGCGCGAGTTTAAATTGTTCGCCGAGCAGACCCTGCACCATTGGCGCAACCTGCGGCACAGTATCGATCTCAAGCAGGATGTACTGCGCGGCACCTTAAATCTCTATTGCTCGGTGACCGCCGCCTACAGCCATTTACCGCAATTGCTGGAACGTTTTCGTCAGGACCATCCCTTTGTCGAAATAGCCCTGACCACAGGGGATGCCGCCAATGCACTGGCCGAAGTGCAACAGAATCGCGCCGACATTGCCATTGCCGCGCTGCCAGATCCCTTCCCTGCTACTTTGCATTTCGCCAAGATTGACGATGTGCCTTTGTCCTTAATCGCGCCGACCATGCGCTGCGCGGTGCAGCAACAGATAAGCCAAGCCCCCATCGATTGGTCGCGGGTGCCCTTTATCATTCCCGACCATGGCCCGGGGCGGCGCCGCGCCGATAATTGGTTCAAACTGATGGGAATAAGCCCCAATATCTATGCGCAGGTGTCGGGGCAGGAAGCGATAGCGTCTATGGTGGCGCTCGGTTGTGGCGTGAGTATCACCCCTGAAGTGGTGATTAATAACAGCCCAGTGCGGGATAGGATCCAGCTATTAGCCTCCCCCGTGGGTATTGCCCCCTTTGAGCTGGGTTGTTGCTGCAAGGTCAAACGCTTGGACGATCCGATAGTGAATGCATTTTTAGAAGCGATATAAATTTTAGTAGCGATATAAAAAAACGGGACTAAGTCCCGTTTTTTATGATGTTGATAAGATTAGGTATCTGGCGACATTAATTTATCGTTGCCATCGATGCGGGTCACCAGCAACTGGTCGACCTTGTAGGCATCGATATCCACCACTTCAAACTTGTAACCAGCATAGTTAACAAAGTCGGTGCGCTTGGGGATCTTACGCAGCATGTACATCATAAAGCCGGCAATGGTTTCGTAGTTTTGGTTATGGGGAAACTCCTCGATATCGAAGGCACGCATCACGTCGGTAATCGGCGTCACTCCATCCACTAACCAGGAATTGCCATCGCGAGCAATAATCTGCTCTTCGCTCTCGTGCAGCGACCAAGCCCCCATCACAGCGCGTTGCAGATCGTTGGTGGTGACAATCCCCACAACCAGGGCATATTCGTTCATCACCACCGCGAAATCGGCGCGGCTATTTTTGAAGTATTCCATTGCCTCGGACAAGCTTAAGGTATCGGGAATAATCAGAGAAGTGTGCACAAGACTGTTGTCTTTTAAGGTAATTTTCTCACCGTTAATCACACGGATCAGCAGCTCTTTCGCATCAACAAACCCTTTGACCATATCCAATTGGCCGTCGCAGACTAAAAACTTAGTATGGGGATCTTCGGCAATCTTACGCTTAATATCTTCCTCGCTGTCTTGCAGCAGGAAATACACTAAGCTCTCGCGGGCCGTCATGGCAGACGTTACCGAAACGGTTTGCATTTCAAATACATTTTCGATCATTTGCTGCTCGCCCTTGTCGAGCACGCCCGCTTCTGCCCCCGCGTTCATTACCGCATAAATATCGTCTGGGGTGATTTCATCGTTACGCACGGTTGGGATTTGCAGCAACTTGAAGATGGCGCTTGCCATGCCATTGAAAAACCACACCAATGGACGAAGGATCGCGATACAGAAACTCATAGGGCCAACCACCACTAAGGCGACAGGCTCTGGCATCGCCATCGCGATACGTTTGGGCATGAGATCCGCCACCAGAATAAAGGCGCTGGTCACCACCACGAAAGACAGCAAGAAGCTCACTTGGCCTAACCAAGGGTCGCTCATCCACGCACTTAAAAACTGGTAAAAATACGGACGAAACGCCGACTCACCCACAATACCGCCCATGATGGCGACGGCGTTTAAGCCAATTTGCACCACAGTAAAAAAACTACCGGGCTGAGCTTGGAGTTGCAGCACTTTTGCGGCACGACTGTCCCCCTCTTCGGCTAGCTGACGTAAACGGATTTTGCGTGATGCAGCCAAGGAGATTTCTGACATAGAAAAGAAACAACTTGCGGCGATTAAGCCCAATATTATCATCACGTTATCAAAGAAATTCATGTAACACCTTTTGTTTCACACTAGACTTACTACACCAACCCGCGCAGTGATTTTCGCGAGTCAGTTGAAATTTGTACCTAAAGAATGGGTCGAGGAACAGACGATAAAAGAACCCAGTGCTGCCAAGAAAGCCTTTGCTACACTTAAAAAATCGTCTCTTCGCCTAAAAAGTATGATGCGTATATTATATCCGCTAATCGTCTTAGTATGCGTGATTCTACACTCGCCAGTTGCCCACGGCGCCGATGAGCATTCCCCATTTAAGTTACGTTTTTGTGTCGAAGAGACTGAATATCCGCCGTTTAATTACTTTATTCGGCAAGATGGCATTAAGACTTCTACGCTTAGCGGCTATGATATTGACCTGCTAGAACAGACCTTCAAACCTATTGGAATTGATTATGAAGTGTTGGCTTTACCATGGTTACGTTGCTTAAAAGACGTACATAATGGCAGCATAGATGCCGCTATGAGCGCATCGCTCAATCGACAACGAGCCACTGATTATACCCCATCTGTTGCTTATTATTACCTCACTCCCAGTTATTTTTATTTGAAAGCTGAACTTGAACCACAGTTTCACATCAAGGATATCAACCAATTGGCTGATTTTGGCACCGTCTGCGGCATCAAGGGTTTCAACTACGATAACTTTGGCTGGCATCACGACACGCCAATTAGCGAGATAAATTCTCTACATCATCTACCGGAGATGCTGCTGAAACACAGGTGTAAATTCTTTATCGCCCGTAAGGAGATTTTGGCAGGCACACTCGCCTTAGCGCAGGCAGGCGAACTGCCGAAGACACTCACCTCACAACCATCGCCGAACACTCAACAGGAACCCTTTTATATGCTGATTTCGAAACGTTCAGCTCATAAAGACTTGATTGCTCGCGAGTTTAATCGGCAGGTCAAGGCCATGCGTGATAACCACCAACTCGAAGCCCTCTACCAATACCATATTCAAAAGCTTACTCACGGGGGCGATAAGGGCAGTGATTCGCCTTAGGGCCAATTTGTGGATGGTTACGGCACGTTTCTGGACGTTGATGATAAATGGTGCAGCGGCGGGTTTTACTGTCTAAATACAAACAGTCATCATTGGCCATACGGGCCAGAGTAAAGATCGCGGTTTTATGGTTAAAGTTGTCGATAATGCGCGCTTTTTGCAGACGTTTGGCGATAGCTTTGAGATCACCCTCGGCTTCAAATTCATCAACTAACGTCATGCGCACTAGGTCGCTGACCGTCACTTCAACAGGCAGCGTACAGCAGGTAGCGTGGCAAGTGTCGCACAAACCTTTACGGTATTTTTGCCAAGTCGACAAATCATCGATATTGAAAATCGCCACCGCATTAGCCGTATTTTTGCCCCGTTTCGACACGCCAGAACCTACAGATGGAAAATAAAGGGCGGCAATTATAGCAGCCCCAAAGCAGAAATAAATCTGCCGCCACGACTAGGTTGCAAACACATTGAGGCGGCCTTAATCAACAGTAACTTAGCTAAGCCTTGAGGCAAAGTCTTGAGGCAGTTTACGATTCAATGACCACAGTATTGCGCCCTTGCTCTTTGGCGCGGTACAGACAAATATCGGCACGGCGCAGCACCTCAGAGAGGGTAAAACCGCGAACACTGGTATCTAAGGGGAGATACACGCCACCAATGCTGAGGGTAATTTTGCCCTTGGGAGAGCTACGATGGGGAATATCCAAGGCGGCGACTCGATAGCAGAGTTGGTTGGCTATCGCCTCCAACTGGATAGGCGTTATCTGCTCAAGAATAATCGCAAACTCTTCGCCACCGATTCGAGCCAGCAAACTATCCTGCGGCAAGACATCACACTGTTTGAGCGCCTGCGCGACCAATCTAAGCGCCGCATCGCCTTCGAGGTGACCGTAAGTATCGTTGTAACTCTTGAAATAATCGACATCCAACATCAGCAATCCCACGGGTTTAGCTTGTTGGAGCAAGGTTTCCAAAGTATGAGTAAAAGGGCGACGATTGCTTAAACCGGTCAACTCATCGGTTTCGGCCATCACACGTAGTTGAGCATTCACCGACACTAAAGCCTGTTGCAGGCTGAGCATCTGTCGCTCTTTTTCCTCACGCAGTAATAATTCGTTCAAGGCCGCCGCAAATTGGGTCAGCATCACCTTCTTTTGTGGGTTCCAATTTAATGGACGACTCACCATAGAAAGTGAGAGTAAACCGAGTAATTCATTGGCATTTTTAATTGCAAATGCGGCGATAGAACAAATCCCAACCGAGCGCAGCGCTTGGTATTCCGCAGGAGACTCATGCTCTAAAAAATCAATCGATTCGATCACTAATGTCGACTCAGACACAAACTTTTGTGCCAGCACGGCAACACTATCGACTGAGATATCTTGGATCTGATTTGCCTGCGACTCGCAGCTCCAAAAGCTACGGTAATTGGCATAGCGCTGGGTAAACTCAATAATACTGACCCGCTCAACATCGAATAACAGTCCAATGCGATGGCAGGCATCGGCGAGACATTCATCCAGTTGCGAGGTATCCGTGGTTAAAAACTGCAGTGACATCTCGGCTAATAACTGGTTCGCCTGGGATTGCCAATTAAGCTCTTGAGTTCGCTCGTCGACTAAACGCGCCAACTGATTCTGCTGCTGTTGTAATTCACGCCCCTGACGCTTGTTAATGGCTAAGTCATTGCGAATACGCTGATACATAGCCTGTAGCGATTGCGCCACATGGCCAATTTCATCTTGGCTGGTCACTACACTGATGGGCACTTTCAGTTTGGGTAATGAATTCAAATTGATTTGATTGGCAAACCGCTCCAGTGCCGATAATCGGTTGGTCACCAATAAACGCACCATAGTGAGGATCAGGTAAATCATCAGCAGGGTTTTAAGGCCATTGCCGAGGACGATGATAATCAACTGCTGCCATAATTCGTAATACAGCTTATTGGTGTCCAGACCAACGGTGAGTGAGCCAATCAGCTGCTCTTGATACATAATCGGATAATGAAACGAAGTTTGGTTGTCCTCCTGTGCACCTAAGGACTTACCTAGCTGCATAGTCACACCATCGACACTTTCCAGATTGACACTCGAGACCATGGGCATCATCCCTAAACCCGACAACAGATCGGATAACAGGCTATGGTCGACATCCCAGAGCGACTTAGCAATGCTAGGCAAGATAGACTCGGAATACTCACGAATATCCGCCGTAGCCTTATCTATGCTCTCCTGATAATTCCATACCAACTGCACCAACATAGTCAGGACGGCAAAAAACGAGCTCACCCCAATAATAGTGAGCGTCATCCTGTGGCTGATGGAATGATTACGATGCTTCATGGATACCTATTCGTTATTATTGCGGTGGCAACTTATCCAAAATTTGGGATTGGAAAATTGCCGACCAATCCCTTGCCACTAACATGCGATAAAACTCTGAGCCCGGCTCAAGCACGCTGAATAACTGGACCTTGTCGTAGGAATAATATTGCCCTGTCGCCTGATAATGTTGCAGTTGCACTAACCCCAATGCGCCCGCTAAAAAATGCCCACCACCGAGTACACTGAGTTGTTGCTCTTGGCGAAGCCGTAAAATCTCGGCTGACGTATTTACAGAGCTCACCAACACCTCTCGCCCTGGGTTGAGCCCTTTTTCCTTCAATGCCTTAATTACCCCCATCGCCATTCTGTCACTTGCGGTCCAAATCAACTTTAAATCGGGATAACGGGTCAGCAGCGTCAATGCTTGCCCATAGGCAATATCCTCACTCCATTGGCCATAAACCGTTTGTGTGACTGTAACATTGGGTTGCATAAAGAAATAATCATTGGCGCCCTGAGTCCGCAGAACAGATGCGGGCGTGGACTTATCGCCCGAGATCAATAAAACCTTAGCTTTTTTAACGTCTAACCCCGTTAACAAAGCTTTAGCGGTCTCGGCTCCGATAGCATAGTTATCGGGCATAATGGCGGGCAATAAATAGGTCTGCCAGTGGGGATCTTGCAATAGCATTTCCCGTTCGGCCACGGAAATATCATTCAATATAAGCTGCACATAAATGGGATGGTGATAAAGCATCTGCAACATTTTTAATGCTGACTGCTTCTCATTAACCAAAATAACCTGATTAGGAAGGGATTGTTGCGATTTTAATAAAGAGTCTAACTGGCTAATCATTTTAAAATGATTGCGATCTGAATGGATAATTTGCAAATTAATGTCGAGTTTTGCTGAGGCCACCCACATTAATTTGTCGACATCACCCCAAAAGCTATCGGCCTCGGCACCGGGATTGAAAAACGCCACATCGAGTTTGGCCCATGCTGGCATAGCAGAAAACAATATGCCAATAAATAAACAGGTTAAGCACCATAGACGCAAAGGCGAGTACTCCTCGACCATGTTTCCCCACATGTGATCCGTCACCAGAGGTCACTTTCTTATTATCGATTCACAACCGTGTTACCGCATAAAGATTTATGCCCGATACAGGCAATCAATCATTCGATTAAACCACAAAAACTTACAAAGTGTACGTTATTAATAACGAATGATGATTTTCTCTATCGTTTAATTCTAGGATTGAAACACATTTATTTTAATATGAATAAGATAAGGAGAAATATGCTCCAAGGGCAATTTAGCCCATAAGACTGAAATAAATCCTCAATTCGTCGCTAAACCCTCCTATAACAGCACCCACCGAGCAACTCAGCCCAAGATTGCCTTACGCTTATACTCTGTTAGTATATGTATAAATTCACAGTGATTGAGCGCTAACGACTTGCAGCAATTGGATCTTGTTCCGATCACCGACCTCAAAGGCGTCGCCAAAAGGGTGGCGGAAAAACTCGCAAAGCTCGGCATCACAACAGTACAAGATCTGCTGTTTCACTTACCCCTGCGCTACGAAGACCGCACTCAAATTTATCCTATTGCCGCCTTAATGCCGGGAAATTACGGCACCATTGAAGCCGAAATCCAGTCGACACAAATCATTCAAGGCCGCAAACGCATGCTGGTGTGCAATGTGCGGGATAATACTGGCAGCATGAGTCTGCGCTTCTTTAACTTTTCGATGGCGCAACGCAATGCGATGCAAAATGGCTTAATGATCCGCGCCTATGGCGAAATTCGTCGGGGCAATCATCAGGCCGAAATCGTCCATCCCGAGTACAAAATTGTCTATCCCGGTGAAGATATTCATTTAAGTGATACCCTCACGCCAATATATCCCACCACGGAAGGGCTCAAGCAGGCGAGCTGGATTAAGCTTACCGAGCAAGCCCTCGAATTATTAGAAGACGGCGGTTTGGCCGAGTTATTACCCGCCAATTTGCAGCCCAATAGCATGAGCTTGAAGCAAGCGTTGCAAACCCTGCATCGCCCCCACGCGGGGATATCACAATTTGACTTAGAGCTCGGCCAGCATCCGGCGCAGCAACGACTGGTACAAGAAGAACTGCTCGCCCATAACCTCAGCATGCTCCGCCTCAGGCAGCGCAGCAATCTCGACGCTGCCGTGACCATGCACGCCAGCGGCCAGCTATTGAATCCCTTTCTCGCCTCATTACCCTTCAAACCGACGGGCGCCCAGCAAAGGGTCGTCGCCGAGATTGGTAAAGATTTAGCGCAGCCACACCCCATGATGCGCTTAGTTCAAGGTGATGTCGGCTCGGGGAAAACCTTGGTCGCTGCCCTCGCCGCATTGCAGGCCATCGAAAATGGTTACCAAGTCGCTATGATGGCACCCACCGAATTACTCGCCGAGCAGCATGCGGCTAACTTTACCGCATGGTTTGACCCCCTCGGGTTAAAAGTCGGATGGCTGGCGGGTAAGCTTAAAGGCAAGGCACGGGCGCAATCCTTAGCCGATATAGAATCGGGTGCTGCGCAAATGGTGATAGGTACCCATGCCATCTTCCAGCAGCAGGTAACCTTCAATAAGTTGGCTTTAATCATTATCGATGAGCAGCACAGGTTCGGGGTTCACCAACGGATGGGGCTCAGGGAAAAAGGCATTAACCAAGGCTTTCATCCCCACCAGTTAATTATGACGGCGACGCCTATTCCGCGCACCTTGGCCATGACGGCCTACGCCGATTTGGACACCTCGATTATCGATGAGTTGCCGCCCGGCCGCACGCCCGTGACCACAGTCGCCATTCCCGATTCGCGTCGCAATGAAGTGCTCGAGCGCGTCCGCAACAGCGTCGTCACGGATAAACGCCAAGCCTATTGGGTCTGTACTCTGATTGAAGAATCCGAAGTTCTCGAGTGCCAAGCGGCGGAAGATACCGCCGAAGAGTTGCGCCAAGCGCTACCGGAACTGAGCATAGGTTTAGTCCACGGCCGGATGAAAAGCGTCGAAAAACAAAAAATTATGGCCGACTTCAAGGCGGGAACTATCCATTTATTGGTGGCAACCACAGTGATTGAAGTCGGCGTCGACGTCCCCAACTCCAGCTTAATGATTATCGAAAATCCCGAACGACTAGGCCTTGCACAGTTGCACCAGCTGCGGGGCCGTGTAGGGCGCGGTGCCGTGGCAAGCCATTGTGTGTTACTCTACAAGGCGCCATTGAGCCAAACCGCAAGCCAGCGGTTAAATGTGCTCAGGCAAAGTAATGATGGTTTTGTGATTGCACAGAAAGATTTAGAGATCCGTGGGCCGGGCGAAGTACTGGGCACTAAGCAAACGGGACTGGCCGAGCTGAAAATCGCCGACCTTGTCCGCGATCAGGCACTTATCCCACATATCCAAAAACTGGCGAGCCATGTGATGTCACAGGCGCCAGAGTCGGTCGATGCCATTATTCATCGTTGGCTTGGACACAGGCAACAATACGTTCAGGCTTAAACCTTAAGCTAACCCCTTCAAGGTAAAATAAATTCCGCCTGTTCAGCTCACCGCTATGGACAAGCGCGTGGAAACTTGCACAATGAACCTGCCACCGACAACTCGTTGGCACTTGCACTTTAAATGTTAGCTGCATGTATTCACCCCGTTACCTTGACACTTAAGCGAAGGATGTAAAATGCAAGTTAATCAAGATGATAGAATTACACCTCAAGAAACCTCCTCAAGCAGTAATCGCTTTGCTTTGATTGCGATTGTGCTCGTCATCCTGCTCTCTGCGGGAGGTTATTATTACTACACCAAAGATGACTCACCCAAGCTCATCCCCAATGCGCCCATAGTGCTGCCTGAGCCGCCTTCATCTGAACCTATGACGCTCGAAACGGGCACTGAGCCTGAAACCACGCCGGTGGAAAATGAAACTCCAGCGGCGACCACGACGGAAACCGAAACAGTCGTCACGCCAACAGAGCCTGCGATTCCAGAAGAAGTCGTCCCCAGCCTGCCTGAGAGCGATGCCTTTGTGCATCAAAAAGCGCTGGCGATCATCAATAACAACGTGGTTGGCTCCTCCTTAGTGAACCAAGATTTGGCTCGTCAGTTTGTGGTGTTCGTGGACAACTTGGCCCAAGGCGATCTCGCCCGCAAAGTCAGCCCAGTCAAAGGCCCAGAAAAGCTGTTCACTGTGTCTGAAATCACTAGCAAAGTGTATTTAAATCCAGAGAGTTACCACAGATATGACGCCTACGCGACCGTGATTGCTAACATGGATGAGCAAACCTTAATGCACACCTACAAACAGCTCACACCGCTGTTTGACGAGGCCTTTGCCGAGTTGGGTTACAGCAACGCCAAGTTCAATGACAGAATGCTGCAAGCCATTAAGATCATGCTTGCTGCCCCTATCATCGAAGAGCCTATTGAGCTGAGCTCAATCAGCGTGAACTACCGCTTTGTGGATCCCAATTTAGAAGCCTTACCGAGCGCGCAAAAACTGATGATCCGCATGGGGCCAGAAAACACCCGTAAAGTGAAAGCGGCGCTGCGTAAACTGGAAAACCAACTCGCCCAGTAATGCTCCAAACTTGTCTAAAAAGGCGCCTAGTGCGCCTTTTTTTACATCCACACTTTCAGCTCCATTTCAGCGTATAAACCCAGCTTGCTAGTCGTTCAACTCTGGTTCAGTAAGACAGTTTATAGTGCTCTTCCCCCAACGGTTCTGCTGCAACTTATGTTGCTTAACAGTGATAAATCGAATCTTGATTGCATTTTGTTAACCGTCATGATGCAAATGGCTTCATTAAAACTAAGGACTTAGTGTAGAATAAGCCGCACATTCATCGGGGAATTGGCGCGATTTATCCAACGCGTAGACAAGCTATAGGCCTATCAATTCATTAATATTTTTCGCTTAGTTAGGGATAACTAAGACAGCTTTAAATAGTGTCGAGGCAAAGTAGTGCAACTCAGATTCAGCATCCATTCTTGGGGCGCATGGGCGCCAAAGTATCCACAGCGTGATGACTGGCAAACTTGGTGCAAGCACTCGGCTGACACAAGCAAAGATGACCTCGAGGGGATTTCCCCTGCACTTCCCCAAGTCCCCGCCATGCAGCGCAGACGTTTTAGCCGTTTAACCAAGATGATGCTGGATGTCAGTTTCCAATGTGAGGCCGCGCCTAACTGTCGCTCGATATTTGCTTCTCGCCACGGCGAGCTGCACCGCACCATTGGACTGCTCGAAGATATTATTGAAAAACAACCGCTTTCCCCCTTAGGTTTTAGTCAGTCGGTGCATAACACTGGCAGTGGTATTTTTGGTATTTTAACCAACAATACCGCCCCTTCAACCTCGATTGCCGCGGGCACAGAAACCCTTTCCCAAGCCATGGTGGAAGCGTTCGCCCAGCTGTACCAATCGCCTGAGCCACTGCTGTTGGTGTTTGGCGATGATCCCGTCCCGCCAGTCTATGATGAATTTACCCAAGAGTTTGAGTTGCCCTTAGCACTCGGATTGACCCTAGCGCCAGCAGATGAGAGTGCGACCGTTACCCTCACCCTCAGCCAACTGACAACGGAGCAGCAACAGCAGGCCACGCCGCTGTCCTACGGCAAATTGATCCACGCGCTGGCGACCTCACAGGATATTGACGGCTGCTTGTCGCACTGGCACTGGAGCCTAACGCATGCCTAATCCAGTACCACACAATGCCGAATTTAATGTCGCTTATACGCTGCCTGAAAAACGCCGCGCGGGAATCAACTATATTCCCCGTTGGCTTGGCGGCGTCAGTTGCTACATCGCCTTTGGTCTCGGTGGACTGTTAAGCTCGTTAACCATCTTGCCTCTGCTGCGTTTTTGGCCGGGCACGCCCGAGGCGAGGATTATCCGCGTGCAAAAAGCCGTGCACACTATGTTTAAAGGCTTTGTGGCCATGTTGACTTGGGCGGGAGTTATCCGAGTCAGCACCCATAATGCCGAGCTGCTGCAAAATGCCAAGGGCGTGATAGTCATTGCCAATCACCCGAGTCTGGTCGATGTGGTAGTTTTAATCAGCTTGATGCCCAATGCGGGCTGTATCGTTAAACAGGGGCTGTGGCGCAATCCCTTCTTACGCGGGGTCGTCTCCTGCGCGGGATATATTCCCAATCGCGGCGCCGAGCTGATGCTCGAAGATTGTCGCGAAGTACTCGCCCGCGGCACGAATCTGATTATCTTTCCCGAAGGCACGCGCACCGTATTTGGTGCAAGCATTAACGAATTTGCCCGCGGCGCTGCCAATATTGCGATTCGCACCCAAGCCGATATTTTACCTGTGGTTTTGCGCACCAATGTGCGTGGTTTGACAAAGGAACAGCCTTGGTATGAGATCCCAAGGCAGACCATGGGAATGGCCGTCGAAATCGGCAACACAATTTCTCACCAAGGCTACCAAGCCCCATTGGGTGAGCATGCGAAAATGGCTCGGCAATTAACCCGAGACCTTGAACAATACTATCAACAACAACTCGAAAATAATTATGACTTTACATAACGAAATTAAACAGTTGATCATCGACTGCCTCGACTTAGAAGACGTCAGTATTGATGATATCGACACAGATGCACCGCTCTTTGGTGAGGGACTCGGACTCGACTCGATCGACGCGCTCGAGCTGGGTTTAGCCATCAAGAAAAAATTTGATGTGAAAATCGAAGCCAACTCGGATAGCACTAAGGCGCATTTTTACAGTGTGGCCAGTCTAGCTAACTTCATCGAATCACAACGTCCGTAGGAGAGGAAGATGCAAAACCGCGAACAAATCCTCGCTATGTTGACCACGATTTTGGTGGATGAGTTTGAAATTGATGCCGATGCCATTACCCCAGAGGCGAATCTCTATCAAGAGCTAGATCTGGACAGCATAGATGCCGTCGACTTAGTGATTAAGCTGCAGCAGCTCACGGGCAAGAAAATTCAGCCCGACGAGTTTAAATCTGTCCGCACAGTCAACGATGTGGTTAACGCCATTGAAGGCCTAGTTAAAGACTAATGCGTGTTCTGCTACAAGTACTAACCGCACTCGCGCTGATTGCTTATCCAGTCGCCGTGTATTTAGGACTGAATTATCTGCCAGCAGGCACCATAGCCCTAGTGCTATGCCTCTTGTTGGTAGTGCGTTTAATGCTGCAAAAGCAAAAGGTTAAAACCTTAGTTTTGCCTTTGCTTGTGGGGATTGCGCTCACCGCGGGCAGTTTTGTCGCCAAACGCAGCGACTGGCTTTTGTATTACCCCGTGGTGATAAACCTCACCATGTTAGCCCTGTTTAGCTACTCGCTATACCAAGGCCCAAGCATGATTGAACGGCTCGCACGGCTCAAAGAGCCCGATTTGCCGGATGAAGCCATAGGTTATCTTAAAAAAGTCACCCTGCTTTGGTGTGGCTTATTTATCCTAAACGGCACTGTGGCGGCCTATACCGCCGCGTTTACCAGCCTAGCAACTTGGACCTTGTATAACGGTTTGATTGCATACGTACTCATGGGACTGCTCCTCGGTGGGGAATGGTTATATCGCAGCTTTTGGTTGAAGAAGACATGACACAACTACTCAAAAACTGGTTAACCCAAGGGCCATTCGCCCAACAACTGATCAGCTTTAATCACCATGACATAGTCACAGGAGCCCTGTTTACCAATCAGGTTGCGCATTTTTACGAGCAGCTGCGCCAAGCGCCTGAACAAAAATGGTTACTGGCGAGTGATACCAGCGATCTGTTTGCCGTGGGTTTATGTGCCGCACTCTTGGCGGGCAAGGAAATTATTCTGCCGCCCAACACCCAAACTGGCACCCTGAGTGAACTGACCCATCAGTTTGAAGGCATATTGTCAGACAAACCACTGTGCGAGAGTCACGCCTTTATCCTGCTGAATAAAGAGCTGAGCCTGCCTACCAAACCTTGGCCAGAGAGCGACACCTTTGGTGAACTGCTGCTCTTTACCTCGGGCAGCAGTGGCGAGCCCAAAGCGATTCGCAAGAGCTTAAGGCAGCTCGATGCCGAAGTGACAGTGCTCGAGCACACCTTTGCCGAGCATTTGCCCCATTGCAGTGTGGTATCGACCGTTTCCCATCAGCATATCTACGGCTTGTTGTTTAAGATCCTCTGGCCCTTAGCCGCCAGTCGCCCTTTTTTAAGCGAGCAGATCGAATACCCAGAGACCTTAAGCTACTACACCGCACTGTTGCCGAATTTGTGCCTCATCAGTAGCCCAGCGCAATTATCCCGTTTGCCTAAGGCGCTAGAACACGAACGCCAACTTCGCTCACCCAGCTTAGTCTTTAGCTCCGGCGGGCCATTAAGTTTCACCGCCGCCCAAGGGGTTGCCCAGTGCTACGGCCATTTACCTATCGAGATATTCGGCAGCACCGAAACCGGCGGTATCGCCTATCGTCGCCAACACGAGGCCGACGAACCTTGGCAAGTGTTTGAACAAATTACCATAGACCAAGACGCTGACGATGGCGCCCTGCTGCTGAAGTCGCCCTATTTGGCCGACGATCAATGGTTACGTTGTGAAGATAAAATCGAGCCGACGGCCAATGGCCAATTCAGGCTCAAGGGAAGACTCGATCGCATTGTTAAGATTGAAGAAAAACGTCTTTCGTTGGCGCAAATGGAGACCTTGCTCTGTAGCCACGCCTATGTCGAGCAGGCCGCCTTGGTCGTATTGCCCCAGTTTAAATCCCAGTTAGGGGCGGTAATCACCCTGTCGCTATTGGGCCGAAATGTGCACCAAGAGCAGGGAAAACTCAGTATCAACAATGCGTTAAAAGCGCATCTACTGACTCAGTTTGAGCGCGTGACCTTACCGCGCCGCTGGCGCTACCCCGAAACCTTACCGTTAAACACTCAGGGCAAGCGCGTCGTCGCCCAGCTAGTTGAGTTATTTGACCATGATTAAGTCGAGTTTACCGCCGATCCTCGCATCAGAGATCGGCCCTGAGAGTATTGAACTGCGCCTCTTTGTCGCCGCCGATCTCGAATATTTTAACGGCCATTTTCCCGAGCAAGCCGTGCTCCCCGGTGTGACCCAACTCGATTGGGCCGTGCGCTTAGGCTGCGAGCATTTTGGCTACAACGCTGCGGTCGCTAATTTAGAAGTACTAAAGTTTCAACAGCTTATTCTGCCAGGGCAGGAAGTCACCTTAGCCATTAGCCATAATGCTGCCAAAGAGAAGTTAACCTTTGCCTACAGCGATGGCGACCATCGTTACGCCTCCGGGCGTATCAGCTTTGCTAGTCAGCAAGATGATGGAGCATCCCTGTGAGTGACGGTATGAGCGACACAATGCTAGTCCCGCCGAGTGATTTAATGGGCACGGCGCCAATCAAGCTGGCGCTGGTGATCCCCAATTACAATCATAGCGCCGCGATCGCCCAGACCTTGGCCGAACTCGCCGCCCTCAATCTGCCCTGCTATTTGATAGACGATGGCAGCAACGATGAGACCCGCTATCTGCTGCAATCCTTGGCGGAGCAACACGACTGGGTGACGCTACTGCAACACCCCTACAATCGTGGTAAAGGTGCAGCAGTGATGACGGGGCTTCGCCGCGCCTATCGCGATGGCTTTACCCATGCGCTACAGGTCGATGCCGATGGCCAGCATAATTTGAGCGATATCCCCGCCATGCTCGCCAAGGCTCAGGCCAAGCCGGATGCGCTGATCTCGGGCAAGCCCGAGTACGACGAGTCCGTCCCCAAGGGGCGACTCTACGGTCGTTACCTCACCCACTTTTGGGTATGGGTCGAAACCTTAAGCTTTGATATTCAAGATTCTATGTGCGGATTTAGGGTGTATCCCTTAACCGCCACCGAGCGTCTCTTAAGCCAGCACGCCCTCACGGAGCGGATGGATTTTGATATCGAAATCCTAGTCAAACTCTACTGGCAAGGGGTGGAAATTCTGTTTCACCCCACTAAGGTCATTTATCCCGAAAACGGCGTCAGCCACTTTCAAGGTGTGGCCGACAATGTGCGCATCACTAAGCTGCACACCCGGTTATTTTTTGGCATGTTAAAGCGCCTGCCACAACTGCTGCGCCGTAAACAGAAGACGCAATCGCCCCAGTCCGATAAAGCCTCAACCCATTGGTCGGGGATGAAGGAGCGCGGCAGTTATTGGGGCATAAAACTGTTGGTCGAAAGCTACCGTTTCGGCGGCCATTGGTTGTGTCGCGCCATTATGTATCCGGTGATTTGCTATTTCTTCCTGACGGGCAAAGTCAGCCGCGAAGCCTCGTTGGATTTTCTGTGCCGTGTGCAACGTCTCGAGCCGCAACATCCGCAATTGAATCGCCCCATTGGCTGGCGCGATAGCCTGAACCACTTTCTCGCCTTTGGTAATGCGGCGCTCGATCGAATCGATGCCTGGTGCGATCGCATTCAATTAAGCCAAGTGGATTTTCCCGACCGCCAAGTACTGGCCGATCAGCTAGAAAGCGGCAAAGGCGCCGTGCTGCTGGTCTCCCACTTGGGTAACCTCGAACTGTGCCGCGCGATTTCAATCCACCAGCGCAAGGTCAAAGTGAATGTCATGGTGTTAACCAGCCATGCCGAAAACTTTAATAATGTCCTCAAGCAATTAAACCCAGATAGCACGCTGAATTTGATCCAAGTGACCGAGCTTAATCCCGCCACCTCTATGCTGCTGCAGCAAAAAATTGAAGACGGTGAGCTAGTGGTGATTGCTGGCGATAGAACCTCATCCCACTCCCAAGGACGCGTGGTATATGCGCCATTTATGGGTGAAGAGGCAGCCTTCCCGCAGGGGCCATTTATTCTGGCCGGCCTCTTGGATTGCCCAGTGTATCTGATGTTTTGCCTGCGCGAACAAGGGCGATATCGCGTGCATTTGGAGCACTTTAGCAACAGCCTCAAGGGCCCGCGTGCAGGGCGAATGGAACGACTACAACAGGCGGTGCATAACTACAGCGAGCGCCTCGAACACTATGCAAGGCGTGAGCCCTTGCAATGGTTTAACTTTTTTGATTTTTGGCGGGACGATAGCAAGGTTAACCGCGCGACATCCGCCCCACAAACGACAGCAGCACTCCCGGAGCTGGAGCGCACTACAGACAGGACAGAGCATTTATGAGCCACGCAGTTACTCACACGACAACCACTGAGCAGCCAATCGAATTTGGCCGTCAGTTACTCACATTAGAGCAAGTCGTCGCCGTTGCTAAGGGCGCTAAAGTCAAACTCTGTGATGATGCCGATTACCAAGCTTATATCCAAAAGGGCGCCCGCTTTATCGACAGCCTGCTACACGAAGAAGGTGTGGTCTACGGCGTCACCACCGGCTATGGCGACTCTTGCACTGTCAACGTGAGTCTCGACTTAGTCCATGAGCTGCCACTGCACTTATCCCGCTTCCATGGCTGTGGCCTCGGCGAAGTCTTGAGCGTGATGCAGGCGCGCGCCGTGATGGCTTGCCGTTTAAACTCCCTCGCCATTGGCAAATCCGGCGTAACCTATGAGCTCTTAAAGCGCATCGAAACCCTACTTAATCTCAATATAGCGCCTGTGATCCCAGAGGAAGGTTCGGTCGGTGCCAGCGGTGACTTAACGCCATTGTCTTACTTGGCCGCCGTGCTAGTTGGCGAGCGCGAAGTGATTTATAACGGCGAGCGCAGAGCCACCCAAGAGGTTTACCGCGAGCTGAACATCACGCCCCATGTGCTGCGCCCCAAGGAAGGTTTAGCCCTGATGAATGGCACGGCAGTGATGACGGCATTAGCCTGTTTAGCCTTTGATCGTGCACAATATTTAGCGCGTTTAGCCAGCCGCATTACCGCCATGGCGTCGTTAACCCTCAAAGGTAACTCGAACCATTTCGACGATATTCTGTTTGCCGCCAAACCTCATCCGGGACAAAACCAAATCGCGACCTGGATTAGGGAAGATTTGAACCACCATGTTCACCCCCGCAATTCAGATCGTCTGCAGGACAGATATTCCATCCGCTGCGCGCCGCACATCATTGGCGTATTGCAGGATGCACTGCCCTTTATGCGCCAATTTATCGAAACCGAAATCAACAGCGCCAACGATAACCCCATAGTCGATGGTGAAGGCGAGCATATTCTCCACGGTGGCCATTTCTACGGTGGGCACATTGCCTTTGCGATGGATTCCTTAAAAAACACTGTGGCCAACATCGCCGATCTTATCGACCGCCAAATGGCACTAGTGATGGACCCTAAGTTTAACAACGGTTTACCCGCTAATCTCTCGGGTTCGACTGGCGCGCGCCGCGCCATCAACCACGGCTTTAAGGCGGTGCAGATTGGCGTATCGGCTTGGACGGCTGAAGCACTGAAACACACTATGCCCGCGAGCGTTTTCTCTCGCTCAACCGAATGCCATAACCAAGATAAAGTCAGCATGGGTACTATCGCCGCCCGTGACTGTATGCGTGTATTGCAACTCACAGAGCAAGTCGCCGCCGCAGCCCTGCTCGCGATGACCCAAGGCATTGGCCTGCGTATCACACAGAACGAGTTAGACGAAGCCTCGCTGACGCCATCGCTGGCGACCACGCTCGCCCAAGTGCGCGCCGATTTTGAGCCATTAGTTGAAGACAGACCGCTCGAAGCCGTATTGCGCCAAACCGTTGCGAAAATCCAAGCGGGCGAATGGGAAGTGTGCCGATGAAATCCTTGCTCAGCATAGAAATGGACATGCAGATCCCCTTCCACGATGTGGATTCGATGGGGATCACTTGGCATGGTAATTACCTGCGTTATTTCGAGATTGCCCGCTGCAAATTGCTCGACGAGTTAGACTACAACTATCGCCAAATGCAGGCCTCGAACTACGCTTGGCCGATTATTGATTTGCAGATCAAATACGTTAAGGCCAGCACCTTCGAGCAAAACATTACCGTGCGCGCCGAGTTGGTCGAGTGGGAAAATCGTCTAAAAATCAATTATCAAATCCGTGATACCGCAAGCGGCGAGCGCATTACTAAGGGCTATACCATTCAGGCGGCAGTGGATATGACGAGCCAAGAAATGTGCTTTGTGACGCCAGAGATATTCCGCAGCAAAATCGCCCCGCTACTTGCAAAGGCGGATAGCGAATGAGTGCCCACTTTACAAATTGGCCACGAGCTAAGTGGTCGCAATGGTTCTGCCAAAGCCTACTATTAAGCTGCACACTGCTGCTTGGTTCAGTACAGGCGCAGAGCCTTGCCGATTCTAATCTCAATGGTGCAAACCTCACTGACTCAACCCTCAGAGGTGCGAGCCAGTACCAAACACTATTCGCCCAAGGCGCAGATAACGCCGCATTACTCGCCCTCAGCCAAAAGCTCAATCTTGGCGAAACGGTTCGCGGCCACTTTGTGCAATCACGCCAGCTTAAAGTGCTGAAAAAGCCCCTAGTGAGCCAAGGCCAGTTTGTGTTCGACAAGGCACAAGGACTGATCTGGCAACAACTTAGCCCCTTCGAATCTTTGCTGATCTTAAAGGATAAGCAACTGATCCAAAAAGATAGCCAAGGGCGAGTGCAAATCAGCCAAGCCGATGCTTCGGCAAGCGCGGCGGCCATGGGGGATTTATTACCGAGTCTAGTAAATGCCATGCTGGGCGGCGATATTTCGGGTTTAAGTGCAAACTTCGAACTGCACTTTTTAGCCCAAGAACCCTTAGCGCAAGGCAAGTCGCCACAAGAAAAATCAAATTCTAACTGCGCAAACTGGCAGTTGGGATTAACCCCTAAAGATCCGCTGATGAAGAAGGCAATCGCTAATATGGTGCTCGAAGGCAGCGATACGCTACACGCCTTAGTGCTACTCAGCGCCAATCCGAGTGTGAGCCCGCAGGATATCACCCGTATCGATTTTAGCGAGCTGCACCAAGGTCCACTGAGTGAGGCTGAGTTAGCCCAATATGCCATCAGCCAGACAACGCCTAAAGACACTGGTCCAAGAGAGTAAGGCAGAATCATGGCGCCCAAGATTGCCACACGTATTGGCTACAGCCTAATGCAAACCTCGACTAAATGGCGCTTCGCTATTTGGTTGTGTTTGATGCTGGCGGCGAGCCTGTGGACGCTGCAACTGTGGCAAAATGGGGCAAAGGTTCAAAGCGATATTCTCGCCATGTTGCCCCATCTGCAGCAGGACGCACTCACGGCGCGCGCCCTCGAACAAGTGGAATCGACACTCGCCGATCAAGTCTATCTCGCCCTGATTGCCAAGGATGAAACGCAAGCAATTGCGGCGGGCATACTCCTGATGGAGCAGCTTAAGACTCAAAATACCGCCTTTACCGATATTCGCAGCGCCGATCTGCAGATGGGTGAAGCCCTAGGGCAATTTTATTTCCCCCATAGATTTAAACTGCTCACGCCTGAGCAAACCGAAGCCTTAAGCCATGATGGCCTCGAGCACTTAATTGCCTCGACCACTCAGCAGCTCTACAACGCCTTTAGTTATGCCAATAGCCAACTCTTGACCCAAGATCCTTTGCTGTTGTTCCCCGACAATTTGCTCGCCCTTGCGCCTAGTTCGAAGCTGAGCGCCAGCCAAGGGATTTTACTTGCTCGTCCACAAAGTGTTGATACCAAACAAGGTGTTGATACCAAACAAGGTCTTGATACCAAACAAGGTCTTGATAATAGTGAAGGCGTGGCCGCCATTGTGATGGCAAAGGGCACAGAAAGCGCCTTTAACCCGAATGCGCAATTACGCCAGCAAGCGGCACTGACTCAGGCGCTGAATGCCGTCAGCGCACAATACCCCAGCATTAAAGTGTTACAGGCGGGCGCGCTGTTCCATGCCATAGAAGCTACCAATACCGCTAAGAGTGAAATCTCTGTCCTCGGCCTCGCTTCTTTGCTTGGCGTAGTGTTATTGGTTTGGCTGGCCTTTCGCTCCGTGATGCCACTCTTGCTGGCGATGGTGACCATAGGCAGCGGCCTATTGCTGGCGGTAACCTTTACCTTAAGCGTGTTCGGGGAACTGCATTTACTCACTCTCGTCTTTGGCACTAGCCTGATTGGGATTGCCATCGACTACAGCTTTCATTTTTACTGCGAGCGGTTAAGCGATCATCAGCGTAACGCGCAGGCGACCGTGGCCTATATATTCCCCACAGTGTCACTGGCCTTTATCACCAGCGCCTTAGCCTATGTCGGTATCGGTTTAGCGCCGTTTCCCGGCATGCAGCAGGTAGCGATTTTCTGCGCCTCGGGCTTACTCGGCGCCTACCTGACGTTAGTGCTCGCCTATCCATTATTGGCGAGCAGCAAGTTACCTTCGGGAAAACGTCCGTTAACCCTCGCGCAAGCTTATCTTGCGAAACTCACAGGATTCTCCAATAAACTGGTCTCGCCATGGGGATTGAGTCTGTTTGCCTTAGTGCTCGCGGGAGTCTGCCTGTTGGGGATCTGCAAGCTTAACGTCGACGATGATATTCGCCATTTACAGCAAAGCCCTGCGAGTGTGACTGAGCCTGAAGACAAACTCAGAAAATTACTCAGTGGCGGCACGGATAACCAGTTTTTATTGGTGCGCGCCCCCAGTGAAGAAGCCTTACTGCAACGACTCGAAGCCTTAAGTCCGCAGCTCGATGCCGCCATTAAACAGCAAGAGCTGGGCAACTATGTCAGCCTCAGCCGTTATCTGCCGAGCAAGCAAAAGCAGGATGCGGCGTATCAATTGCAGGGCAAGATTTACCAGTCGCAATTAACCACAGTGCTAAACAGCATTGGCCTAGATGACAGCCTAGCACCTGAGCTTTCAGCTGCCTACCTTGCCGCCAAGGATAGCTATATCACCCCGACGGATTTTTTCGAACTGGGCCTAGGTAAACAGTTAGCCCCACTCTGGCTTGCACCACAGGGATTAGCACCGCTTGGGCACTCAACAGAGCCAACGACCAGTCCTGATAATGCCAACCAAGTGAACGATAGCCATGGCGCCATAGTACTACTCGGCGGTATTGAAGATATTGCGGCCCTCAAGGCGCGCTTTGCCGAGGATCCGCAGGTACAGCTTATTGATAAGGTGGCGGATATCTCCACGGTAATGGGGCATTACCGCCTGCTTACGCTCAAGTTATTGGGGCTGGCGCTCGTTATCGCCCTCTTGCTATTTAGCCTGAGCTTTGGCGTTAAAAGAGCCGCCCTAGTGGTCGCCGTGCCTGCACTGGCTGCGGTACTCACCTTGGCCATTTTAGGATTAGTCGGATCGCCCTTAAGCTTGTTTCATGCGCTGGCGCTGATTTTAGTCTTCGGGATTGGGATAGATTACAGTTTGTTCTTTGCCTCTGCAGCGCAACATGGCAAGGCAGTGATGATGGCGGTGTTTATGTCCGCCTGCTCGACCCTATTGGCCTTTGGCTTACTCGCCTTTAGCCAAACCCAAGCTATTCATTATTTTGGATTAACCCTATCCCTCGGCATAGGATTTACCTTTGTACTTTCGCCATTGATTTTGACCACCAGTCAGGTTTTAACCACCAACAAGGTCTCGATACCTACAAGGAATGTTATTTAAATGTCCACATCTACCGCTGCAAGCTCCACACAGTCTCACTCCCTTTCCGTCGATGTGGCCATTATTGGCGCAGGCCCCTCGGGCTCGATTGCCGCTAGCCTATTGCATAAGCAAGGCAAACGCGTATTAGTGCTAGAAAAACAACACTTTCCACGCTTTTCTATCGGCGAGAGCCTGCTACCATGCTGCATGCAATTTATTGAAGAAGCAGGCATGCTAGAGGCGCTGAATGCGGCGGGATTCCAATATAAAAATGGCGCCGCCTTCCGTCGCGATGGGGTGTATACCACCTTCGACTTTACCGACAAATTTACCCCAGGGCCGGGCACAACCTTCCAAGTGCAACGGGCAAACTTCGACAAATTGCTGGCCGATACCGCAGCAAGCTTTGGGGTGGAGATCCGCTACGGTGAAACCGTTGAGTCAATCGATTTAAGCGCCAACCCATGCTTAAGCGTGCGTAACGAGCAGGGCGAGCTGTACCAAGTTGAAGCGCAATATGTGCTCGATGCCAGTGGTTTTGGCCGAGTATTGCCACGCCTACTCGACCTCGAAACGCCGTCTTCACTGCCGACCCGTAGCGCTATCTTCACCCATGTTGAAGATAACATCAGCGATCCCGACTTCGACCGGAACAAGATTTTAATTAGCGTACACCCACAGCATCAGGATATTTGGTACTGGTTAATTCCCTTCAGCAACGGCCGCTGCTCACTCGGCGTCGTGGCTGAGCCGCAATTACTCGCGCGTCTCGAAGGCGATTTAGACCAGCAGCTACTGACCATAGTCAAAGAAGAACCCGGCCTGAAAGCATTACTGGCCAATGCCAAGGTCGCTCAGCCCTGTGCGACGCTCAAGGGTTACTCTGCCAACGTATCGCGCCTCGCCACCGAAAAATTTGCCCTGCTGGGCAACGCAGGCGAGTTTCTCGATCCAGTCTTCTCATCGGGCGTGACTATCGCCATGCAGTCGGCATCCATGGCGGCGAAATGCGTGCTTAAACAGCTTAATGGCGATACAGTCGATTGGCCCGCCGAGTACTCGGCGCCGTTAATGCAAGGGGTGAATACCTTCCGCACTTATGTGCAGGCTTGGTACGATGGCCGCTTCCAAGATGTGATTTTTTACGAAAATCCGAATCCTAAAATCAAACAGATGATCTGCTCAATTTTGGCGGGCTATGCTTGGGATGTGCAAAATCCCTTTGTAAAAGATTCCGAGCGACGCCTGAATATGGTGGTCGAGCTATGTCGGCAAGAAGCCGAACTCAGCGCCGAGCCCGCCGTTAGCGAATTAGCCGAGGTGTAATTCGATGCGCTTAAGCCTTAACGCCAAAGGTCGCCCCAAGGCGATAGCAACCTTTTCCCTGCTCCTTATCAGCCTAGGTTTGATGGGATGCAGCGAGCTGCTCTATCGGCAAACCTGTGTCGGTTTGGCGAAAGATATGCGTTACTGCTTAGCGCCACTGCCCCATGATTTTGGCCCTGCAACGAATAAACCGCTCAATAAGCCGCAGGCGAATGACCCTAAAATTCAAGGCAATAGTCAGCAAGGTGACAGCAAGGCTGGGGTATCCTCAACCCAGTCCTTTAGTCAAAAGGTGAGCATTAAGGTGGGCGATAACACCCACGAGCTACTCACCCAGCTCGAACTCGAAGGAGAACGGATGACACTGGTCGGGCTCGCGCCCCTAGGTCAGGCACTGTTTACCTTGGTTTACGATGGGAATACACTCAGCAGTGAACAGAGTCTCTTGCTAGGGGATGAGTTTAAGGCCGAATATCTGATGGCGATGATGCAACTCATCTATTGGCCGGAGCAGAGTATTAAAAGCCATTTAGAGGGCGGCGAGTTAGTGACAGGGCTGTGTGACACGATTCCCTGTCGCCAGTTTTATAGCCAAGACACGCTGATCAGTCGCAGCGATAGCCAGACTCAAGTGATACAAATTCGTTATCAGCAACAGACCGACGATGCCCTCTGGCAGGCACACATTAATTTGACCATGCCACAGGCAAAGTTTGAGTTAGAAATACAACCCATTTAATCGTCTTTTGACAATGCCATAGGCACCCGTTAACAGCCAATCGATATGAGCCTTTAGCCTTGCTCACATCAAAGGCCATAGGTATAGCAAGCAGCAATGAACAACAGAGTCGCCATTACACAAATTGGATTGTGTACCCCGTTAGGGCAAACGCCCGAGCAGGTGTTAGCCCGCTTGATTGCAGGCGATACCAGTGCCATGCAAACCAGTGATACTCTGCTATTTGGGGAGTCGACACTGGTTGCGCCCGTCACTGAGTCGTTACCGACGATTCCTGCCGCGCTGGCGCAATTCGATTGTCGCAATAATCAGTTACTCCTTGCTGCCGCACTGCAAATTCGCGATGCCGTAGAGCAAGCCAAAGGTGAGTTTGGCGCCAACCGCATCGGCGTGGTCTTAGGCACCAGCACCTCGGGGATTTCGAAGGGCGAAGCCGCTTTGGCCTATCGCAATCAACACGGCCACTTCCCCGCCGATTACCATTACTTCCAACAGGAACTCGGCAGCACCAGCGATTTTTTACGCCAGTTATTTGAACTCCAAGGTCCCTGCTACACCATTTCGACCGCCTGCTCATCCAGCGCCAAGGTGTTTGCCAGTGCCAAACGCCTACTCGAGGCCAAGCTGTGCGATATGGTGATCGTCGGCGGTATCGACAGCCTGTGCCAACTGACAGTTAACGGATTTCACGCCTTAGAATCGGTTTCCAAGGGACATTGCAACCCCTTCAGCGCCAACCGCGATGGCATCAATATCGGTGAAGGCGCCGCGCTATTTACTCTGACCTTAGCGACAGACAACACAGCAAATGAAGCCTGCGTTTTGCTTGCAGGCATAGGCGAGTCGAGCGATGCGCACCATATGTCGGCGCCACATCCCGAAGGTGCGGGGGCAATTGCCGCCATGCAGGCCGCGCTTGATGATGCACAGATATCGGCGCAACAGATTGATTATATAAACTTACATGGTACAGCAACGCCTAAAAATGATGCGATGGAAAGCCGCGCCGTAGCCTCAGTATTTGGCGACACGCCGCCCCCTTCAAGCTCAACCAAACCGCTGGTCGGCCATACCTTAGGTGCCGCGGGCGCGATTGAAGCCGCATTTTGTTATTTACTGCTCTCACCCCATAATCACCATCTTGCCCTGCCTCCCCACAGATTTGATGGGCAGCAAGATCCACAGGATCCCTGCATAGCCTTAGTCGCACCCAAGCAATGTGCCCAGCATGGCAGGCTTAACTATGTGATGAGCAACTCCTTCGCCTTTGGCGGCAGCAATGCCAGCCTGATTTTTTGCCGTAAAGGGGCTTAAGATTTATGTCCAGTTCTACTGACACTGCAATGGCAGCCGCCGAGCCGATGTGGCTGCAACAATTAGCCGAGCAGAATATTGCCGATTTTATTCCGCACCGCGCACCGATGATCTTGATTGATAAGATTATTCGCCATCAGCAGGATGCGCTCGAAACCGAAGTGCAGATCAGCCCGCAGAGTGCTTATTTTGACGAGCAACGTCAGGCAGTCCCCAATTATGTGGGGATCGAATACATGGCGCAGAGCATCGCTGCCCTCGCCGGCGTAGAGGCCAAACTGCGCCACGATAAAATCCGAGTGGGTTTTTTATTGGGATCGCGTAAATTAGCCTTGCACACAGCGCAGTACGAACTCAATCGCCGCTACCGCACTCAGGTTAAACGCCTCTATCAGGAAGAGTCGGGACTGGCAGTATTCGATTGCCAGATTTATCTGTTGCCCGAGGGCGGAGCGGAGCAAACACCACAACTCGTGGCCGAGGCCAATGTGAACGTGTTCCAACCCCAAGACACCCAAGCGTATATCGCCTCCAGTCAGGCTTAATGCCTGAATTGGCGCTGATAAGCGCCAAGCTTTAAACCGACACAACGTCAGTCGCACTACAAAAGGATTTAGCCCTTTGATGCATAAACAACTCATCATCAAGCATCACGGGTGGAGAAATAAAGATGAATAACAGAGTATTAGTCACAGGTTCGAGCCGCGGTATTGGCAAAGCCATCGCCCTTAAACTGGCCTCGGCGGGCTACGATATCGCCCTGCATTATCACAGCAATCAGGCCGCAGCCGATGCCAGCGCCGCAGAGCTTAGTGCCCTTGGGGTGAACGTTAGCCTATTAAAGTTTGATGTTGCCGACCGCGCCGCCGTAAAAGCCGCCATTGAGGCCGATATCGAGGCCAATGGCGCCTATTATGGCGTGATACTCAATGCGGGCATCAACCGTGACAATGCATTCCCAGCGATGAGCGAAACCGAGTGGGACAGCGTAATCCACACTAACCTCGATGGATTTTACAATGTCATTCACCCCTGCGTAATGCCCATGGTACAAGGCCGCAAGGGTGGCCGTATCATCACTTTAGCCTCAGTGTCAGGCATTGCGGGCAACCGTGGACAGGTCAATTACAGCGCCTCTAAGGCGGGATTGATTGGTGCCACTAAGGCGCTGTCCTTAGAGCTGGCCAAACGTAAGATCACTGTAAACTGTATCGCCCCAGGTTTAATCGAAACCGATATGGTGGCGGATATTCCTAAGGATATGGTCGAGCAGTTAGTGCCGATGCGCCGCATGGGTAAACCGAATGAAATCGCCGCTTTAGCCGCCTTTTTAATGTCGGACGATGCAGCCTATATCACGCGCCAAGTGATTTCGGTGAATGGAGGCATGATCTAAATGACGCAGCGCAATCCCCTAGGCAGACGAGTCGTCGTTACCGGTATCGGCGGTATCAGCGCCCTAGGCCATGACTGGCCGAGTATCGCAAGCAGCCTTAAGGCACAAAAAAACTGTGTCGTGACGATGGCGGAATGGGATAAATACGACGGGCTGAACACTCGCCTTGCCGCCCCTATTACTGACTTTGAGGTGCCGAGCCACTATTCCCGTAAAAAGATCCGCTCCATGGGACGCGTCTCGATTATGGCGACTCGCGCCAGCGAGCTTGCACTGATGGATGCAGGACTCTTGGACGCTCCTATCGTTACCTCGGGGGAAATGGGGATTGCCTATGGTTCTTCCACCGGCAGTACCGATCCGCTGGTCGCCTTTGGCGATATGCTCAAACATGGCGATATGTCGGGCGTCACTGCCACCAGTTATATCCGCATGATGGCCCACACTACAGCGGTAAACGTGGGGGTTTTCTTTGGTCTTAAGGGACGCATTCATACCACCAGCAGCGCCTGTACTTCGGGCAGCCAAGGCATAGGCTACGCCTATGAAGCCATCAAATACGGGCAACAGACCTTAATGCTTGCGGGTGGCGGTGAAGAACTCTGCCCCACCGAGGCGGTAGTATTCGACACTTTGTTTGCCACCAGCACCAAAAATGCCACGCCAGAGTTAACACCTCGCCCCTTCGATGCCAATCGCGACGGTTTAGTGATTGGCGAAGGCGCTTGTACGCTAGTGCTCGAAGAGTTAGAGCATGCCTTAGCGCGCGGCGCGAAAATTTACGCCGAGATCGTCGGTTTTGGCACTAATTCAGATGGTCAGCATGTCACTCAGCCCAATAGCGATACCATGGAAATCGCCATTCGTTTAGCCCTTAAGGATGCTGCGCTTACGCCCGATGCCATTGGTTATGTGAATGCCCACGGCACTGCGACCGATCGTGGTGATGTTGCCGAAACCCATGCAACTCATGCAGTATTTGGTGCGGATATGCCGATTTCATCCCTGAAAAGCTACACAGGCCATACCTTAGGTGCCTGCGGCGCGCTAGAAGCTTGGGTCAGTATCGAAATGATGAATGCGGGCTGGTTTGCCCCCACGCTTAATCTCGACAATATCGACCCAGAATGTGCAGTACTCGATTACATTCGCGGCGAGCCACGTACACTCGACACTGACTATGTGATGAGCAATAACTTCGCCTTTGGCGGCATCAACACTTCACTGATTTTTAAACGCTGGAAAACGACATAAGGACATATCAATGAAACCATTAGTAGCAAGCATTTTACTCGGCATTAGTTTACTGGGCTCACCCGTGTGGGCGCAGGAATATACGGTTGATACCTATCAAGAAATTTTTAAAGGCGACAATCAATTTAAGCAAAAACAAGCCATCGAAGCACTGACGATTGCCGGATTATCCGATCCCGCCATTTACGATGTGTTAGAGGCCAAACTGCTCGAATCCCTGCCCCTCGCCACCGAGAAAAACGCCATCGACTACAGCGCTTGGTTAGTCAAAGGCTTAGCTTACTCGGGTAATGACAAATACAGCGCGACCATCAGCAATATAGTCAATGGCAGCTACCACAAGAAACTAAAAAAATACGCATCACAAGCCCTTGAAAATCTTGCGCAATACAAGAAGTGGAACGCTATCTTAGCGGATAAGAGCCAATATGTGGCCGAGCAAAGCCCTAAGAACAATGCCTTTGCCAACGCCTTGAAAAGCGATGATTTAGAGCTGATGCGCCTCGCCGCGAAACGCATGATGGACGATCAAAACTACGATGATTTTCTATTAGAGCGCCTTAGCGTTGAGCTGAAAAATCCACGCCTAATGAGCAACGACAAGTTAGCCATCGACACTTACGCCAATATGGCCAAAGCCCTCGCCGCATCGGGTAATACGCAATACCGCGAAGTGATTGAAAATATTGCCAACAACAACCCGAACAAAAAGCTGAAAAGCTACGCCGAAAGCTATCTGAAGAAGTACTACTAATCCCTTTGGATTCGTAAAAGCGTTAATAAAAAGCCGAGAATCATCTCGGCTTTTTGCTCTCTTTTGTAGGTAAACCAAGGGGCGGACAGTCGTCTCACCAATCACCATGGTTTGCCTTTCCAGTATTAGCGCAATTTGCTTGCCATATGACCAATGCGTATAAGACGTTTTCTGAAATCATGCTAGTGAACACTTTTTCCCCACAATGATTCTTTGCACAAAATAAATTACATTTAAATCAGTTTGTTGAAAGTTTTCCTGCTAAGTCATAGGATGTGAGATTATGTGCACTATACAAATGTTATATACATTCGGTCGAACTTTGTGAAATTTAAGAACCCCCTAAAAACCTTCATTTTTGTGGCATTCACACTAAACCTTGGCTGGATGTATTACGTTGAGGATTTAAAAGAACAACCAGAAAAAACTTAGAAGAAAGGATGCGAGTATATTTTACTGACGATGACGAAAAGATAAAAATGACATGGTTCAAAACTAGCGCATCAGGAATATCCTTGGCACTAGAAATACAAGGAATGGATAAACCAAATGTTGATATCGAAAAGATAAAGTCTAATTCCAAATCTATAATTAATAGTAAAGTCTGTAATGAACCTCAGCTACGTTCATACCTTGAAGCTGGAAATTGGATATCTATCGATATTCGTGATGGTTCTCAAACTACTGTAACAAACATTATGAACCTTCAATTCACCAATGAAATATGCATTTAAAAAACTAGAAAAATCATGCAAATGCATAGTTCCAGCTAAAAATGATTTTTGCTACTGTATAAACCAAATGTAAATCAGTAGGCTGCAAATTATTTTACCAACTAGCCTGAAGAAAGATTATGTGCGCATGCACAATACAAATTGTTATGTGTTTTCAGGCTCATCGAAGTAATGTGTATGGAAGAATTATCAACCTCTGTAGTATTAGATAAGTTTAAACGCACGAAACCTGAAGATTATAAATTAGTATCGCAATTCCAAGATTGGTATTTTGACTCGTTCATGGATGCGCTAGGAATTTATATCGAGTGGAGACAGAGAACAAAAAATCCAAAGGGTTTTCTCGATCGGTTATTAAAAATTTGGGGAGTAAAACAATGGATCCCCGAGTATCCACCCGCCGTCCTCAAGAAAATGATCACCAATAGCTACACAACGTTGTCGATTAATGATGTGGCCACTATTAGCATCGCCCTCTCAGCATTATTGATGGACGACAAAATGGGGAAACAGCTCAAGGAACGGGCACTAGTGTGTATAGAAAGACAGTCTAATGATCTCGTACTAACCCAAGCTGGCCACAAGAATTTAAATACTGCTAAGACCTTTTGGGATAACCTCAAGCTATTGATTAGTAAATCAAAATAGAGCTAACAAAGTATCGTAATAAAGTCACAGAACCGCTTTGGGCATTAACAACTAATGAACATCGAAACACTGATTGAACAAATAGAGAATACCAATTGGTTGAGCCAAGCTGAGCACATCTTAGCGCTTTCTCAATTGCAATTTGAATGGGATTGGTTGCCGACCAGTAGAGATCAATCCGATCCGTTCGAAGGAACATTTACGGCTAATGCAGACCAACGGCCTTACGACAAAGAGGCTGAGAAGAGGGTTTATAAAGCCGCGTTAAGATCGTTGCGCACTGTAGGGAATGCTCACCCTAAACTCGTTAATGGCCCACATAACTATACAGAGCCAATGAAGGGTAGCGCGCTGTTCGCTTGTAAACATGCAGCCAAAGAAGTCCTTTCCAATCAGCCTGGAAAATGGTTAACCATCTTAGCATTATATAAAAACGGTGTCTGGCCGTGTGGCATAACCCAAACAGGGGAATTGGTTATCCTGTAGACACAGTGCAGACAGTAAAACCAAAGTAGAGCTGGCATCACTCAACGATCGAGTGCTAGGCCATTAATGCTGGATATCTCTATTTTCCAAAAGAATCGTAAAGATAAAAGCCGAGCATCATCTCGGCTTTTATTTTGCCTCCAGCCTTTGTGAGTGAAACCGGAGGCATAACACGTTTAATCACCGCTATAAGATGCTGGTCAAGCGCTATGCTGTGCATCGTAAGCTAAAGCGGCCTCTTTAAGTTTCTCAATATCCGATGCACATAAATATCGCCTGAGTGACTCAAATTTTGCCTGAGGCCAATCGTAAATCCTTAGGCCTAATAACTCATCGATAACAGAGGCTTCGAAACGATATTTAACCAATTTGGCAGGGGTTCCCCCTACTATGCTATAGGGAGCAACATCTTGAGTGACAACGCTATTTGCCGCAACGATAGCGCCTTCCCCTATCGAAACACCCGGCATAATCATGGCTCTCATGCCCAACCATACACCATCGCCTATATGCGTATCACCTTTGCCAACATAGGCTTCCTCTATAACGTCCATAAAAGGATATAAACAAAACCAGTCGGCCCTGTGGGTATGATTTCCCCCCATCAGAATAACAGCTTCCGCCCCTATGCAGACGTAATCACCAATGTGGAGCTTATCTATTTCCCACAGCGGATCCCAAGTTAGGCTGATTTCGTCACCATAGAGATATCGAACGACTGACTCTTCGAAGCCCTTATCCCAGCAATCGCTGTAATAACTGTGCTCACCTTTGATAGTAATATTCGGATTTGTCACTACTTGATGCAGCAACTGGACTTTGGACCAATGCTTATTTTCCATTAGTATCTTCAACCTCATGTTAATTAATCGAAATTTGACAAATAAAGACTATGTCGTCAGTGAATTCGAGGCTGTTTTAATAAAGGTGAAGAGATAAACGGCATAAATAAACTCAAGTGTTTGAAGTGGATGCTAGAGCACCATAGCTCAGCGTTACGAGCATAAGTTACAACAGCCTACGCCGTATCGGCAAACCTATTACCAATAAGATGCTGTAGTTCAGGCAGATGCCATTCGCTTTGTTGGCTTAGGCTTTGCTTATCCACCGCGGCGTTTTAACCCTAAAAACAACCAAACGCGATAACGCTATGATGGATAAGCGACAACACAGGGAATTTTAATCTTGAGAGCAACAATGAAAATAATACTAGATGATCTAAAAGGGCCTGAAATTGCAGCACTTTTAACTGAACACCTCGAGGATATGCGGGCAACCTCGCCGCCGGAGAGTGTGCACGCATTAGACTTGGATGGCCTGCGCCAACCCAATATTCGCTTTTGGACACTGTGGGATGGCCGAAATCTGGCGGGCTGCGGTGCACTAAAATGGTTAGATGCCGAACATGCGGAGATCAAATCGATGCGCACCGCCACCACCTACAAACAACAGGGAATTGCTTCTAAGGTATTGCAGCATTTGATCAATGACGCCAAAGCCGCCGGTGTACAACGCCTCAGTTTAGAAACTGGCTCAATGGCCTTTTTCCAGCCTGCCCGTAACCTGTATGCCAAATTTGGTTTCGAGCTGTGCGGCCCATTTGCCGATTACGTGCTCGACCCCAATAGCCTATTTATGACCAAAAAACTCTAGGCCTCTGTACTCACATCAATCCACTAAGGTGGCGAACCGCAATCTAGACCTAACCACAGCTAAGCTTTTGCCTGTTTAGCTGTGGTTAAGACGCGATGCTTGTGCCAGTAATGCATTAAAAATCCGAGTAATAATCCCCAGAAGGCACTGCCGATCCCCAACATACTCACACCCGAGGCGGTGACGAGAAACGTAATCACAGCCACCTCTCGCTCGTCGTTATCCGCGAGCGCAGCGGTCAGACTATTACCTATGGTGCCAAGCAGGGCTAATCCTGCAATCGCCAGCACTAATTCCTTCGGAAATGCAGCGAAGAGCCCCACCACAGTTGCGCCGAGTAGACCTGTTATCAAATAAAAGACTCCGCCCCACACCGCCGCCCAATAACGAGTTGCGGGGTTAGGGTCAGCCTCTTTACCCATACAAATTGCCGCAGTAATCGCCGAGAGATTAAAAGCAAAGCCACCAAAGGGTGCAAACAGCACGCCCATCAGACCCGTCACGGTAATTAATGGCGAGATAGGCGGACGATAACCATGGCCGTGAAGCGCGGCCACTCCAGGCATATTCTGCGAAGCCATAGTCACCACAAATAAGGGCAGCGCCACGCCCACCACGCTAGCGATAGAAAACGTAGGCGCTATCCATACGGGGGCGGCGAATTGCAGCTCAAGCTTATCTAATTGCAATAAATCCAATTGATAGCTCATCCCTATCCCCGCAACGAGGGTAAGCAACATAATGTAGCGCGGCGCCCAGGGCTTAAGCACAACAAAGACTAGTAACATCAAGAGGATTAGACTCAGCTGGGTCTGCATGGCTTGAAATAACCCTAAGCCAAACTGCAATAAAATCCCCGCTAACATGGCCGCTGCCACCGAGGGTGGCATGATACGAATAAGCTTATCCATCCAGCCTGCCAAGCCGCAGAGGGTGATCAGCAACGAACTCACTAGAAAGGCACCTACGGCTTCATGGATACTCAATCCCGCAAGGCTGCTGACCATCAGCGCCGCCCCAGGTGTCGACCATGCCGTAAGCACCGGATTTTTATAGTAGAGAGACAGGCCAATACTGGTGAGCCCCATGCCGACACCCAAGGCCCACAGCCATGAACTCATTTGTGCCGATGTCGCGCCCACAGCGTCCGCCGCCTGCAGGATAATCACCGCCGAACTGCTGTAGCCCACCAGCACGGCAATAAAGCCCGCCGATATTTTTGATAGTCCTAAAGCCTCGCGCCACATCATCCCTACTCCTCTGCCTACCTTTGTCTTGATCATCGAACCACTTATCGTGCGCTATAACGCACAAGATGGACAAGATAGCACTTGTGCGTTATAACGTACAAATGATTTTTTAAGCGTCAGAACCTAATGCAGACCATCAACAGTTATCTTGCCGCGACCCTAAAACAACTGCGCAGCCAAAAGGGTTGGAGCTTAGATAAAGCGGCACTCGAGACAGGCGTAAGCAAGGCCATGATAGGCCAGATTGAGCGCGGCGAATCTAGCCCCACCATTGCCACCCTGTGGAAAATCGCCAGCGGTTTTAATACCTCACTCTCGACCTTTTTGGAGCCAACGCCCGAGAGCCAAGGCGCCGTCTTTCGTAACGCCGATGCATTACGCCAAAAGCCAGCAACCGATGGCATGTTAGTGGCGTCGCTATTTCCCTTTGAGCCACGTTTTGGTTTTGAGATGTTTGAACTCACCCTATTGCCCCACTATGAGCGCCTCTCCGAGCCCCATGAGGCGGGTGTGACCGAGCATGTGATCGTGCTGAGCGGCACAATGGAAGTGTTAGTCGATGGTCAGTGGCAGCCATTACAGCAGGGTGAAGCCGTGCGCTTTGCCGCCGATAAACCCCATGGTTACCGTAACTTAAGCGATCTACCCGTGGTGTTTCATGATCTTATCCACTATCACAGGGAACTGCCTGCCACCGAGTAGCGCCGACAAGCCAAGCGCCCAACAGATTGCCGCTTGCACCTGCCAATCCATTAGAATAAACTTATTGAAAATTTTCTAATCATAGAGGCAAAGCTATGTTTCAATCTTTACTGGCTAAATTATCTGGTAGCAGCAACGGTGAAAAGTGTTGGCAATTGATTGATCAAGGTGCGCGCGTTATCGATGTGCGCTCACCGGAGGAGTTTGCCTCGGGTCATTTGCCTCAAGCCATCAACGTGCCGCTGCCAACGCTCGACCAATGGTTACATCAGGTTGAAAATAAACAGCATCCCTTTGTGCTTTACTGCGGCGCAGGCATTCGTGCCCAAAAGGGTTGCGATATTTTAAGGGCCAATGGTTTTGAATGTGTGGTTAACGGTGGCTCGCTAAAAGATTTAGTGTGCTGCCAGCCAAGCTAAAACCTAAGCCAAGCAGATCAACTATGCGTGAGGAGGTGCGGATGACAACAAAGTGCCCACGCCCAACTAGCGGCGAACAACTGCCGGAGCCCAAGGTGGTTCGTGAAGCCCGCTACAGCGTGAGCCGCAACCGTTGCCAAGCCAGCACTAAGGTGCGTTATATCGAAACCAGCGCTATGTCCCTCGGTTGCAAGCTGTGCGAATAATCGCTTGCTGCAGAAACAAAAATGCCAGCATTTACGCTGGCATTTTTTATTATCTTGACGATTAAACGGTTAACGCATCGAGGCTTTGTTTCGCTTCGCTGATACCTTTTTGGTTAGCTTCTGGACCCATGTTCAGCGCTTCGCCATAAACCACTTCCACGTCGGTGATCCCGATAAAGCCGAGGAAGGTTTTTAAGAAAGGTACAATGTGATCCGTTGGACCATCTTTATGGGCGCCACCACGAGTGGTGATCAACACGGCACGTTTACCTTCCACTAAACCTTTAGGGCCGTTTTCGGTATAAGTGAAAGTCACACCTGCACGGGCCACAAAATCAATCCAGTTTTTCAGCTGGGTTGGAATGTTGAAGTTGTACATAGGCGCGGTGATCACAATAGTGTCGTTCGCTTTTAACTCTTCAACTAAGGCGTTAGACAGATCGAGCATCTCTTGCTGACGTGCGGTTAACTCAGCGCCGCCACGCAGGCCAGAGGCAATTTCACCATCAACCATTGGCAACACATCTTTACCCGCTAAATCGCGAACTGTGATGGTCGCGCCTTGGTCTTCCCATTTACCGATCAGGTGGTCAACTAACAAGGCAGATTGTGAATAACCGCCAAGAATACTGGATTTTAACACTAGGACTTTAGACATAATCTGCTCCGAAAATTGAAATTCTTGAGAGTCTTTCAACTTGCTCTCGACTCTATGGGCTTAGTTTATTAGCCCATAAAAAAGAAAAAAAGCGGATAAAATTTGAGATTGATTTCGATTTTTTAGAAAGGTTTTACATTTTAGGCACACTGACATACAAGCCATCGAATTGGGCGCAGAGTTTGTCGTCACAAAAGAGTTGTACTTCGAGTTTGACTTTGGCTTTACGCCCCCGTTGCAGCGAGCTTAAATCCGTTTCAGGCCAACGCACTTTGACCTCGGGTGCACTGGTCACGGGCGCCATGTAGCGGATATGGGCATCGGCTAACACTATGTCGCCATCCACCTGTTGAAGCTGCTGTTGCAGCCACACCATGCCCCAGCCAGTGAGGGTCATAAGGGTATAAATACTGCCCGCAAACATAGTGTTATGCAGGTTGATATTCGGCGCCAGTGGCGCACTCACGCGCAGCTCCCCTTCGACAAAGGAAACTGGCGCTATCTGCATAAACTCGCTAACGGGAATGGTGCTGTGCCAGGTCTGGCGCAATTGGTTTAATAATTCATCCATGTGCATGTCCTTACTGCCGTTGGCACACTGTCCTGTAGGTTACACCTGCAAATTGAAGGTCACAGGGCCATCGTTGATTAGCTCAACCTTCATATCGGCGCCAAATTGTCCCGTTTCTGTGGTCACGCCCTGCGCGCGGCAAAAGGCGACAAAGTCTTCATACAGGCCAAACGCTTGCTCAGGTGTACCCGCCCCCGAAAAGCTCGGGCGCAGGCCACGGCCAGTGTCGGCAGCCAAGGTAAATTGCGAAACCACTAAAAGCGAGCCACCCGCCTGAGTTAAGTTGAGGTTCATCTTGCCATTTTCATCGGAAAACACTCGATAACTCATCACCTTAGTGGCTAATTTTTGCATCTTCTCGCGGTTATCTTCCCGCTCAACCCCAAGTAAAACTAACAAGCCCTTATCGATTGCACCTATGGTTTGATTGTCCACCACCACGCTGGCGCGGCTCACTCTTTGAATTAACGCGATCACAACTTTTCCTTTAAATTAAGACTTAACGAGGGGCATCAAGGGGATAGGACGCAGATACTGCTCCACACCTTCGGGTAATGACTGGGCAATTTCCGCTAAACCGCCATCGGTCCACAGCATAAAGCGGCGAAGTTCCTCGATTTCGACCTTATCGGCAAAGGTCACTGTGCCTTGGATTTGGATCACTGCGCCCTGCTCACGCAGCACGAATTTAGCAAAATTGAGCTTGGCATTCAGCTCACCAATCACCGCGGGCAGTTCAGGATTGGCCTGCAACTGCGGATGCACCGCATAAAAACGGTTCATCAGAATACGGTCAATCCCCGCTGCATTCATGCTGGGTTCGAGCATAAAGTCATT
The DNA here is from genome assembly GCF_023475885.1 of Shewanella sp. 10B. Taxonomy (NCBI): domain Bacteria; kingdom Pseudomonadati; phylum Pseudomonadota; class Gammaproteobacteria; order Alteromonadales; family Shewanellaceae; genus Shewanella; species Shewanella sp. 10B. The sequence goes on along the minus strand of NZ_JAMDJO010000007.1, from coordinate 78,236 downwards.
ATTGCCAAACTGCACCGCAACCTTATCCGCCCCGGCTTTGATGGCTAAATAGTTGGCATTGAGCAAGGCCTGATACAAGGTATCGGCGGCGGCCTCGTTGGTCATTCCCGCCAACTGCACCACTTTAGGCGCCACGGGAGCGCGCGCCTCAGTGGACTCGACCGCAGAAGATGAGGATTGAGACTCTGGGGTAGGAGATGAGGTGGCCGCGCAGGCAGTTAATCCCAAAATGGCGGCAATGATAACGGCTAATTTCATGCTAGCTCCTGTCGCTTTATCCATGTCCACATGGCTTGGATCTCGAGTGTGACGGCAAGTGAGAGTATGTCACTATTCAGCGAATGCCCACCATCGACAATGGTATGAATTTGTATCCTAGGGTTGTCGATTTTTGCCAAAAATGCGGCTAATAAACGTGCCGGACAGACAGCATCCTGCGTGCCTTGTAATAGCAGGGTACGCGCTGTGACTTGCGATGTCACCCGCTGTAATACGCTGAACATATTGAAGTAATCATTTTTTGCATAGTGCAGCTCGATTTGAGCCAAGGCCAATAGCGGCGGCGCAAGCCGCTTCGGTAAGCCTGTTAGCATGCCCGCTAAGGTTAATTCCCATTGGATCCAACGGCGGGCAAATTCATGACGGGTTGCTTCATCTTGGGCGTTAAATCCTAGCTGATAGTGCGTAAATAAATCCGCCAAACCAATAGAAGGTGCAGCAAATTCACGATAAGCCTGCGGATATAACTGCGCTGCGCCCGAGGGGGCATAGAGCCATTCAATACCGGCCTCTGAGGGAATAAACACCGCCCACAGCACTTGGGCAATCACTCGATGGGGAAATAAACCACTGTAAATTAAGGCTAAGGTGGCGCCAAATGAGCCACCCGCTAAGCACCAACGTTCTATGCCTAAGTGAATGCGAATCGCCTCAATATCGCTGATAAGTCCATTTAAATGATTATGCTCCAACTCGCCAGTAGGCAGTGATTGCCCCGCACCACGTTGATCTAGCAGTAAAATCCAGTAGTGCTCGGGGTTAAATAAACTCAGTTCACTGACCGAAGTTCCCGCCCCTGGGCCGCCATGCAAATACAGCAGCGGAATACCCTGCGGATTACCATATTGAGCCAGATGCAACTGCTGCCCATTGCCCACCATCAACCAATCACGGCGGATAAAAGGGGCAAGCTGATGGGCATCAGTGATCATAGGCGGGATAAGGTTCGTTGAATGTCTTGGTGGATGATTAGCTACGGCTTATCCAGTGTAGTCGATTGTGGCGCGTTTGCGGCAAGTTCACCCATCGTATCAACCTCTTGGCTTGATTGGGCAGATGGTGTTTCGGGCTTCACGGTGGGTGTATCCTGCGCCGCTAAGGGCTCACCATCGAGATTAGTTTCATTAATATCGCTGCTGGACTCATAGTCCAAATACTCAGGCATGGCTGCGGTAATTTCGGCGCCCAGCAGCACTATCATCCAAGATAAATAGACCCAAACGAACAGAATAGGGATGGTCGCCAATGCGCCGTAAATGGCCTCATAACTAGGGAATTTAGTCACATACAGCGCAAAGCCCTTTTTCCCCAGCTCGAATAGCAAGGCTGCCACGACAGCACCCAATAGTGCGTGCCAAAACTTCACCTTTTGATTCGGCACCACCATATAGAGCAGTAAGAACGCTGCCACCGAAAACAGCATAGGCAAACGTTCGATAAATAGCGGCATAACCCCGGATAAGGTATCGCCCTCAAACAGTTTTAACGACACTACATAGGAGGTCGCGACTAGGCTCGCGCCCACCAGCACTGGGCCTAAGGTAATCACCATCCAATACATGGAAAAGGCCACGACCACAGAACGTTTTTCCTTAGTTCGCCAGATATTATTCAGCGACTTATCGATGGCAGAGATCAACATGATCGCTACCACCACGAGAGCCGCGATCCCCACGGCCGTGCCCTTAGAGGCATTGCCAACAAATTCATTGATATAAACTTGTACTGTATCGCCCGCCGCGGGCAGAAAATTCTCGTAAACGAAGGCTTCGATTTGACCACGGATCCCCTTAAACACAGGGAAAGCCGACAGCATGGACATAGTCACAGCTACCATAGGCACAAGGGATAACAGGGTGACATAGGCCAAATGGCCGGCGCGAATATTGATTTGATCTTCCACTAAACGCTGACGTAAATGCAGCAGGAAGCGCCAGATCCCGAGGAATAAGACTTGAATTTGTGCCAGTTCTATCTTCTTAGTCACGGGTTTCTCTTGATTCTGTTGGTATTGACTCGTTATCTTCGTACAATAAACACTTAATTTACAAGTCTAAGGAGTGAATTGATGTCACAACAAGGATCTGCGGGCAACGTTATCGCCGCTATCGCCAGTCTGTTCTTTCCCGGCCTAGGTCAACTGGTACAGGGACGAATTATGGCTGCATTGCTGTTTTTCGTGGTCACTGTGGTTGGCTATGCCCTCTGGTGGTTAGTGGTCCCTGCGGTAATAGGTGCTATCTTTCACCTCTGGAGCATTATCGATGCGGCGCGTTTTAAGGCCGACTAACTTCATTTGACTCAGTGACGGAATACCCAATGAAAAGATTGATCACCTCTAGCCTGATGGCGGCAACGCTATTGCTGACGGGCTGCCAGAGCGCCTATTACGGCGCCATGGAAAAAGTGGGCTACCACAAGCGCGACATCATGGTCGACAGAGTGAAAGCCGCAAAAGAATCCCAAGAGGATGCCCAAAAAGAGTTCAGCTCAGCACTCGAGGAGATGCAAGCCCTGCTCAACCACGATGGTGGCAACCTCGAAAAGGCCTATAACAAGGCCAAAGATGAATACGAGTCAGCCCAAAGTGCCGCCGATGACGTGAGTAATCGCATCAATAAAGTCGAAGATGTCGCCGAGGCGCTCTTCGATGAGTGGCAAGCCGAAATCGGCGAGATCAGCAAAGCCAGCCTGCGCCGCAACAGTGAAACCAAGCTCAAGGAAACCCGCCGTTCCTACGAGCAACTGATGAAAACCATGCGCCGCGCCGAATCTAAAATGCCACCCATCCTCACCGCCATGAAAGACAATATGCTGTATTTAAAGCATAACTTGAATGCTCAAGCGATTGGCGCGATTAAAGGGGAATTTGCGAGTTTGCAGACGGATATTTCAGGCCTAATCAAAGAGATGAACAAATCGATCAACGAGTCGACCAAGTTTATCGAGGCCCTCGAAAACTCTAAAGGTTAACGCTCGCCGTCATCTTGCCTTGTCAGCCTCAGAGGCTGGCAAGGTCGATGCCCTCTTAAATCTTCCATTACGCCTGCTGTTTACCGCTTTATTCAACCCGATAAAATCCCCTAATCTCGCTGATTTTTTTTCATTCTCAGTACGCTATTGATACTTTATGGCATACTTGTTAGCTCAACGTTAATCAAGAGAATCTGTATGGGCCGAGCGACATGGATGGGTTTACTCACATTGGGAGCATTGCTGCTCATCTGCGTGACATTCACGACCAAGGCCGCAACGGCAGAGATATCCTGGCAGGATAATACGACCAGTCTCACCGACTTTCCGATGAGCTATTTTGTCGATACCTCGGAGAACATGCCCTTTACTGAAGTCACGCAACAAACCTTTATCGACTCCAGTAATCGCGTATCCCTAGGCACTGCCGCCATCAAAACCTGGGCAAAAATCCCCTTAGTAAATACCAGCGATAACCCACAAACCCTGTATCTGCACCATCCCTACGCCTATCACAATCGCCAGGTTGGACTCTATGAAACAGTCGATGGGCAGGAGATGCAGCGCCGAATACTCGACCTCGATGATCCAAGCACCTATGGCTGGCTCTATGGCGGTGCGGCGGTATTTGAGGTCACACTCGCGCCACTGCAAAAGAAAACCCTATACGTCGAAAGCGTGTCCTTTTCACACCAATGGTTCTCAATCGATTTATACAACAAGGAACAATCCCAACGAGCATTGCTCGGCAGTTTTACCGATATCGCCGTGATGGTGGGTATGCTGCTGGCGCTGATTATCTACAACCTATTGTTATTTATGTATTCCCGCCAGCGGGACAATTTGTTTTACGCCTGTTACTTAATCTCAGGCGGGATCTGGATTGCCCTCTCCTATGGGCTGGTCGCCGAAGTATTCGCGTTTTACGGCTCGGCGAGCCTGTATTGGCACCTTACCCTGATGACCATGCCCATCTTTTTGATTTTATTTATGATGGATATTTTCGAGACTCGGCAACATTATCGCTTCGAGCATTACGCTCTCGTGTTTGTGCTCGCCCTGTTAGTGGCCGAATTTTGTTACGGCGTGGTGGATATCGTTGGTGCGCTGCGCTATTCCAGCAGCTTGGCAGCCTTGATGATGCTAACCACCCTCTCGGTCACGATTTCGCTGGTAATAAAACGACATCCCATCGCGAAATACTTTCTCCTCGGTCACTGTCTTTTCGTCGGTTTTAGTGGTCTTGCGGTGATGTTTTACAAAGGCCGCGCCGAGTTTAGCTATCTCTCAAGCCACGGTGTCGGCGTGGGCATTATGCTAGAGGCGCTAGTGCTTGCCCTCATCATCGCCTATCGCATCCGTCTGCTCGAAGAAATTAAAGCGTCGCAGGAAGAACTTAAATATCAAGCGGCTACCGATTCGCTCACCCATTTATTTAATCGCCGTCATTTCCACAAAGAAGCGCAGCGGATCTACATGCAGGCGAGCGTGACACAACAACCCATGGCGGTGATTATCTGTGATATCGACCTGTTCAAACGGGTAAACGACAAATACGGCCACCTGATGGGCGATCAGGTCATTATCGATATTGCCACCACCCTCAAACAGCATGCGCGTAAATGCGACATAGTGGCGCGCTACGGCGGCGAAGAATTTATTATGTTGCTGTATGACGTGTCCCTCACCGAGGCACACCAATGCGCCGAACGTATTCGCAGCGCCGTCGCCGGGTTAAGCTTTATGGCCGAGACGCAAGAAGTGTTTACTGTCACCCTCAGTCTTGGGGTGGCGGCCGTTGATTTTGCCCATCCCCTAGAGCATGCCATCAAGCTCGCGGACGATGCCCTGTATCGCGCTAAACATCAGGGCCGTAACAATGTGCAATCCAGTGAAATCAATCTATTAGAGATACAGGAAGGCATAAACTAACACGGCAAACCGAAGCGAGTGCCATCTCCTACTCTACAAAATCGACTCGGTCTATAGGGTGCTGTGTCGGCTTTGTGAGTTATCACTCGCTTTTACCACGGCATACTGTAAATATCGGATCTGCCGCACAATTTCGCTTTAGGCTCAAAAACTTATCCAACCAAAGCCACTCAGATGGAATACGTGTATTCTATTTGCAGTATTAACATGACTTTTATTGAATCTCTTACCCTGATGTTGGCCCTGATGTATATCGCATCCTTAAGTTATTGGAGCGGTAAAAAATGGGGCGCCGTTGCCACCTTACTCTTAAGTGTTGGCGCCGTAGCGATTAGCCTCTACTGGCCTTTGGCGCTCGCCCTAGCCATTGCCTTGCCGTTATGCCTGATAGCCAACAAGTTCGCCCCTGAGGAATTAAAGGGTGAGATAAAAATCAACACCCTGCGCGAAGGCTGTCAGCATCTGCTCGCGCTCTCGCTGTTTATCGTCGCCATCCAATACTGCATCAATGCTATCCAGCTTAAACAAGGCATAGTGCCTTGGTTGATGCGCCCAGATGTCGCCGACGCCTTCTTGCCTATCGCGGGCGGAATTGAGCTAAAAGCCATTTTGGCGCTCAACCTGTGGGACCAAACGCACCCTGCCGCAGCCGTCATGCTCGCCGCCGTGCTACTCACGGGCTTACTCTGCAAACGCGCCTTTTGTGGCTGGGCCTGCCCATTAGGACTCGCTGGCGAATACCTCTACGCCTTACGCAAACGCTTTATCAAAGCAGAACTTGCGCCACCCGCATGGTTAGACTGGCCACTGCGTATGCTTAAGTACCTATTACTACTGGCGCTGTTTTACATCGTCATCGGTATGCCTAGCGAATCGATCCCCTATTATCTACAGGGTAACTACCACAAGATTGCCGACCTTAAGATGGCGCTGTTTTTTGTCACGCCAGGGCTCATTACCTTAGCCTGCTTTGCTCTTATCCTTGCCCTAGCTGCGTGGCGTCGCCAAGGTTTTTGCCGCTACTTGTGTCCCTATGGCGCCATGCTGGGGATCTTAAGTTTCGCTAGTCCACTCAAGATCCGCCGCAATACTCAGCATTGTCTGATTGAAGCCAAGGGTATGAAGTGCGACAAATGTACCCGCGCCTGCCCAGCCAACATCATAGTGCACACCAAAACCACGGTACGCAGCGACGAATGCCAAGCCTGTATGCGCTGTGTGGCCGCTTGCCCTAAATCGGCGGCGCTCGGTTTTGGCCTAAAATCGGGCCACAGAGTTAGCCATAAAGGCTTGTTAGTTTTGTTATTATTGGCACTCTTTGCCCTGCCGCTGGGCGCCTATTTAGCCGGGTTCTGGCATAGCCAAACACCGGACAGTATCCGCATGGAGCTTATCCAAGTAATTGACCGCGTGGGTCATTAATTCTCTGATTTATTGATAAATAGATATAAAAAAGGTGCAGCCCAAGCTGCACCTTTTATGTTCACGCTAAGTTTAAGTGCTAATGATTAGGCAAGGTCAAACCTATCGGCATTCATCACCTTAGTCCAAGCGACCACAAAGTCATACACAAACTTCTCTTTGGCATCATCCTGCGCATATACCTCGGCATAGGAGCGCAAAATCGAGTTGGAGCCAAACACCAGATCGACGCGGGTCGCTGTCCACTTCACCGCGCCAGTTTTACGCTCGACTATCTCATAAAGATTGCTACCCACAAGCTTCCAGTTGTAGGCCATGTCGGTGAGATTCACAAAGAAATCATTGGTTAACACACCCACTTTGTCGGTAAACACGCCGTGACGCGTGCCGCCATAGTTAGTGCCTAACACCCGCATCCCCCCAATCAGCACAGTCATCTCATGGGCGGTTAACCCCATCAATTGAGTGCGATCGAGCATCATCTCCTCGGGCTGAACCACATAATCCTTTTTCTGCCAGTTGCGATACGCATCGTGCAAGGGCTCGAGTACGGCAAAGGATTCCACATCTGTCATTTCCTGCGTCGCATCGCCACGGCCGGGGATAAAGGGCACTGTGATTTTGACTCCCGCATCGTGGGCGGCCTTTTCAATCGCTGCGGCGCCGCCCAGTACGATTAAGTCGGCAATGCTGACTTTTTTGCTTAGGCTTGCCTGCAATTCGGTTAATACTTTAAGCACCTTTTGCAGCCGCTCGGGTTCGTTGGCCTGCCAATCCTTTTGCGGTGCTAAGCGGATCCGCGCGCCATTGGCGCCACCACGGAAATCCGAGCCACGGAAGGTGCGGGCACTGTCCCACGCCGTTGCCACTAACTCAGATACGCTGAGCCCCGAGGCTAATAATTTCGCCTTCAGCTCAACAATCTCACTGGCATCTAAACGGTAATCGACGCTTGGGATCGGGTCTTGCCAAAGCAAATCCTCATTCGGCACTTCTGGCCCCAAGTAGCGACTCTTAGGCCCTAGATCGCGGTGAGTTAACTTAAACCAAGCACGGGCAAATACCTCGGAGAAATAGGCGGGGTCTTGATAAAACTTCTCGGAGATTTTGCGATACTCAGGATCCATCTTCATCGCCATATCCGCATCTGTCATGATGGGATTAAACTTGCGATTCGGATCGCCTACAGAAACGACTTTATCTTCCTCTTTGATGTTAATGGGTTCCCACTGTGAGGCGCCCGCGGGGCTTTTTTTCAATTCCCAGTCGTAATTTAACAATAGGTGAAAATAACCGTTATCCCACTGGGTGGGATGAGTTGTCCAAGCGCCTTCGAGGCCACTGGTCACGGCATTCGCGCCCGTACCTAAGCCTTTTTTATTGAGCCAGCCCAAACCTTGGGCCTCAAGTTCTTCGCCCTCAGGCTCGGGGCCAAGATCCTGCGCCTTACCATTACCATGGCATTTACCGACAGTGTGGCCGCCGGCGGTTAAGGCCACGGTTTCTTCATCATTCATCGCCATTCGTGCAAAGGTGACACGCACATCTTGGGCGGTACGCAGGGGATCGGGTTTGCCATCAACCCCTTCAGGATTCACATAGATCAGCCCCATCATCACGGCGGCCAAGGGGTTTTCAAGGTCGCGCTCGCCAGAATAACGACTGTTGGGATTTTCCGTCGGCGCTAACCATTGCTTCTCAGAGCCCCAATAAATGTCCTTCTCGGGATGCCAAATATCCTCTCGGCCACCGGCGAATCCATAGGTTTTTAAACCCATAGACTCGTAGGCCACATTGCCCGCGAGGATCATTAAATCCGCCCATGAGAGTTTGTTACCGTATTTTTTCTTGATCGGCCAGAGTAGACGACGCGCCTTGTCCAAGTTGGCGTTATCGGGCCAGCTATTGAGTGGCGCAAAGCGCTGATTGCCCGTTCCCGCGCCGCCACGGCCATCGGCAACTCTGTAGGTTCCGGCCGAGTGCCATGCCATACGGATCATCAGGCCGCCATAGTGTCCCCAATCGGCGGGCCACCAATCTTGGCTGTCGGTCATTAAGGCATTGAGGTCGCGCTTCACCGTGGCGAGATCTAAGCTGTTGAAGGCGTCGCGATAGTTAAACTTAGGATCCATAGGATCCGTCTTCTTATCGTGCTGGTGCAAAATATCGAGATTAAGTGCCTTAGGCCACCAATCCATATTGTTGCTGGCGACCGCCGAATTCGCCCCATGCATCACGGGGCATTTACCTTGGGAGCTTTGCGTCTTGTCCATTGAATATTCCTTTACTTAGCTTGCACTAACGGGAGTAGCGCGCCCTAAAACTCTTGCTAGACACACTACGGTCGAAACGAGAGCCTTCACAGTTTGCCAAGGCTTATTGGCAATCTTGTGACAGCAAAAAAGACAAATTTGGTAACAAAGACAATGCCATCACTAGGGATTGGCCCAACCATTAACCCTAGGCTAGATTCAACAAAACACAATCGAAATCGGTCAAAAGTCGCTATTTTGTGAACCAGTTCAGGATTAAAAATTAGCCAATTGAGGATAACAAAAATAGCAACAATAAACAAAAAAGCCGCTAAACGAGTTAGCGGCTTAATTTGATTGAGCGCGTTGAACGATTAGTTGAGCGTCTCCAACTCGCCGTTACGCCAAGGTTCAATCACAACCTTAATATGTGGATTCGGTTGCATTAATTGCTTGAATGCCGCCGATACCCCATCCATCCCCACTTTACCCGTGAGTACCTTACGCCAAGGAATAGTGCCCTGAGCTAATTCCGTTAAACAGGCAGCGAATTCATCTGGCTGATAGTAGTAAGAGAAACGCATATCCAGCTCTTTCACTGTGGCATAGGCGTAGTTGATATTCGCTTCTGCGGTGTGAATACCTGTTACCACTATGGTGGCTTTAGCTGGCGCACGCTTCACAAAGCCTTCGATAAGCTTGTGGATGCCCACGCATTCGAAAATCACCACACGATGGCCTGCGGCAACTTCGGCGGCATAGGCGACCTCGTCCTGCTCACCTGGGTTAACAGTGTGAGTCGCACCAAATTCACGGGCTAATTGCAGTTTTTCGCCCTGTAGGTCGGCCGCAATAATGTTGCGCACTCCGCGTAGATGCAGTGCAGAAATGGCAGCTAAACCAATTGGGCCACAACCTACCACTAATGCCGTATCTTCTGCGCCGACGTTCCCCCGATTTACAGCATGTAACCCTACGGCTAAGGGTTCGGTTAGTGCCACGGCTTCTGGTGGTAAATGGTCAGGCACAGGGATTAACAGCGCTTCATCGAGAATAAAATATTCAGAATAGGCCCCATTAACACCAGGAGTCACCCCCACACCCGCACCATTTTGGCTCATCAGTATAGGTACCGAAGTGACTCGAGTTCCTAGAGCTAAGGTTTGCTGGGTTTCGGGGCCGAACTCGACCACTTCGGCACAAAACTCATGACCTAACATCACAGGAGCGTGGTTATCAATTCCCTCTGGCATTACCCCAAGCTTACGATAGAAATCGAACACTTCGTTGTAGTGGCGGGTGATATGAATATCCGAGCCACAGATCCCACAGGCGAGACTACGCACTAACACTTGGCCGACCTGTGGATTAGGCAGTTCAACCTGTTGCAGGCTGACTTCGCCATCCTGCATCACTATTGCTTTCATTGTGGGTGCCTTCATTGTGGGTGCATTCATTATGCTCATTACGGGATCCTTATTCAGCATCGCTCATGCGCGCTAACGCACCGGGTTTAATGTAACGTGGCTTAATGCCCTGTGCCTTTGCCGCCGCTAAGAGCGCCTGCTCAATCCAACCTGCATCCATAATGAACATAAAGTTACCATCGGCATCGAAGTTAACGTTCACCCCGGTAATCACCATCACACCATCGGCGCCTTCGGAATCCGCAGGGCAATGGAAAGTGTGGATAGAACCGCCTGGCTCGTACAAGTAGCTGCCCGCGGTTTGCGGTTGGCCTGGGTATTCAAGGTAGTTCCAACGACCCGCTAAGGTATAGAAATGCACCACTCCCGTGTGGAAATGCTTAGGTAAGGTAATACCCGGCTTAAACTTAGCGCGGATCACCCAGATACCGTTTTCAGGATCTAAAAATAACGGGTACACATCAACGCCCGGCAGCGCATCTTTGATGATCTGCTCCTCGTTGGTGTTGAGGGTTAATAAAAAGTCTTGATGATTAATCACTTCTGGTAGAGCCATGTTTGCATTCCTCATTGTTGTTATTGTGCAGGGTCAAGCTTCCACTACCCCAGCAGTGGATATTTAAAGTTTTCAAAGCCGTCGGAGGCGTTCACTGTGCAGCCATTGATGCAGTTGGCCTCGTCACTAACGAGAAACGCCATCACATCGGCAATCTCATTCGGTTGGGTAAATTCTTGACGCATTTGCTCTTTACGAATGTGTTCCCATAACCCGAGCGCCTCGTACTGACGCAGCATAGGCGTATCGACACGGCCCGGCGCAACGGCGCAAACCCGCACGCCAAGCGGCGCCAATTCAAGCGCGGCGCATTTGGTCATCATGTCTACGGCGGCTTTACTGACGTTGTAGGTGAAGGTCATTTCTGAGGCGATCTGCGCGTAAACCGACGAAGTATTTAAAATCACACCCCGAGAGCCTTGGGCTTGGAATTGACGGCCACCGGCGAGGATGCCGTGGTACACACCTTTTTGGTTTACATTGGTGACAGGTTCAAAATCATTAATAGGATCATGCTGTAACAGCGGCTTAGCCAAGCCAATGCCGGCGTTATTGATCAGAATATCGAGCTGACCGAACTGGTCAGCCGCATGCTTGACCATGGCTTCAACTTGCTTGTAGTCGGTCACATCGACGCTAAAAGTCACCAACTTATCGGCGGGAAAATCGTTAAATACTTTGAGCGCATCGGCCGACAGATCGGCAGCAACAACGCGAGCCCCTTCGGCGAGCAGTTTACGGATGATGGCTTGCCCTATGCCCCCGGCAGCCCCTGTCACCACGGCGGTTTTATTCAGTAAACGCATAGCTGTCCTCTTTTTATATTTATCAATTTCATTATTAAGACGTTGTTAATTTAGATGGTTAATTGCACATCTTCTTGACTTATTACGAGCCAAATTTGATATATTGCGAGTCTTATAACAAAGTGAACTAAGCGTCCCATGTACCTAGTCCGAAGTGGTGCCGTCGCTCAATTCGAGCAACAGGTCCTAGAATTGGGGGAAAACCCCATAGAAATGATCCATCAGGCTGGATTGCGTCAGGCGCAGTTTCGCGATCCCAACACCTATATCGCTTATCCGCGGCTAGCCGAGTTATTGGAAATTGCCGCGCAGCGCTGTCAGCACCCCTTGTTTGGGTTAACGTTGGCCCAGCGACAAACTTTGCATGTATTGGGTGATTTACCTATGCTGGTTTCCCGCGCGGCCACTGTGGCCGATGCGCTGGCCCGCGTGAATGACTATCTGTATCTGCACGCCTCAGGCGTATCATTACAACTGCAATCTCAGGGTGAAATTGTCCGCCTTGCACTATCGATGAATGTTCACAGCCCTAGGGGCATAGAACAACTGATGCAAATGAGCGTGGCGCAGCTGGCAATGTTTGTCTCGAGCCTGCTGAATATCAATATCAGCAACGTTCCTTTGTATTTATGCCAAAACAAACCCAGCGAACAGGAATCTCAGCGCCTTACCCACTCGGTGCGTTTTCGCGAGCCATTTAATGGCGTAGTGCTTAAAAGCTCGCAACTCTTGGGGCGTAACTATCACGATGAAGAGGCGCTTAACCGCCATCTCCAGTCGCACCTGCAATATTTACAGAGCCGCTACCCCGACAACCTTGCCGACCAAGCACGGGACTTAATCCATCGGCTGCTGCCCACGGGAGAATGCTGCATCGAACGGGTATCGACGGCGCTGGGTTTACACGAACGCACCCTACAAACGAGGCTGCAAGAGACGGGGCAAAGCTATCGACAATTACTACAGGATGTTCGGCAAAATATCGCCCAACAGCAACTCAGCTACGGCACGCAAACCATCACCGAACTCGCACTGCAACTCGGTTATGCCGAAGTCGCCGTGTTTAGTCGCCACTTTAAAACTTGGACAGGATTGTCCCCAAAACAATGGCAACAACAGTATCGTAAGGGGCGAATTGAGGATTGAAGGCTGATAAAAAAGCCCCGCTAAGTTGCCTTAGCGGGGCTTTATTCACTCTGTGGCAGTCACTTTACGCGACTACACAACCACCATTAGCCGCGGCTAGCACGCTTACGGTCGTTTTCAGTTAAGTGTTTCTTACGAACACGGATGCTCTTAGGTGTTACTTCAACTAATTCGTCATCATCGATAAACTCAAGCGCTTGCTCAAGAGTTAAGGTGATTGGCGTAGTCAGTACTTGAGCTTCGTCAGTACCAGAAGCACGCATGTTAGTCAGCTGCTTACCTTTCAGACAGTTAACTGTCAGGTCGTTAGAACGTGAGTGGATACCCACAACTTGACCTTCGTAAACTTCGGCAGCGTGGCCGATAAACAGACGACCGCGGTCCTGCAGACCGAACAGTGCGAATGTCAGCGCCTTACCTGTCGCGTTAGAGATCAATACGCCGTTAGCGCGTTGACCGATATCGCCACCTTTGTGCGGACCGTAGTGATCGAATGAGTGGTAAATCAGACCAGTACCTGAAGTTGCCGTTAAGAACTCAGTTTGGAAACCGATTAAGCCACGGCTTGGGATGATAAAGTCAACGCGCACGCGGCCTTTACCGTCAAGCTGCATGTCTTTCATCTCAGCCTTACGAACACCCAGCTTCTCGATAACTGTACCTTGATGTTCTTCTTCAACGTCAACGGTCAGGGTCTCGTATGGCTCACACAGTTCGCCATCGATGGTTTTTAAGATAACTTCTGGGCGAGAAACTGCTAATTCGTAACCTTCACGACGCATGTTTTCGATCAGGATAGATAAGTGTAATTCACCACGGCCAGATACCGCGAAACGGTCTGGACTGTCAGTTTCTTCAACACGCAGTGCCACGTTGTGCACTAATTCTTGTTGCAGACGCTCAAGAATGTTACGTGAAGTCACGTACTTACCTTCTTTACCTGCGAAAGGTGAAGTGTTGACTTGGAAAGTCATGGTCAGAGTTGGTTCGTCAACTGATAGTGGTGGCAGCGCTTCTACGTTGCCTGCAGCACATACAGTGTCAGAAATCTTCAGCTCGCCTAAACCGGTAATAGCCACGATGTCGCCAGCGTTTGCTACGTCAACTTCGGTACGCTCTAAGCCCATGTAACCTAATACTTGGCCCATTTTACCGTTACGAGTCTTACCATCAGCACCGATCACGGTCACTTGTTGGTTAGTCTTGATGCTACCACGCTTGATGCGGCCAACACCGATAACACCCACGTATGAGTTGTAATCGAGCTGAGAAATTTGCATCTGGAATGGACCTTCAGCGTCAGCTGCAGGTGAAGATACTTTTTCAACGATAGTTTGGAACAGTGGCGTCATATCAGTGCCAACTTCATCCGGATCTAAGGTTGCAAAGCCGTTTAACGCAGAAGCGTAAACCACTGGGAAATCTAATTGCTCGTCGGTCGCACCTAAGTTGTCGAACAGGTCGAATACTTGGTCGATAACCCAATCAGGGCGAGCACCAGGACGGTCAATCTTGTTGATAACAACGATTGGCTTTAAGCCTTGGGCGAACGCTTTCTTGGTTACGAAGCGAGTCTGTGGCATTGGACCGTCAACGGCGTCAACCAGCAGTAATACTGAGTCCACCATCGACAGTACGCGCTCAACCTCACCACCGAAGTCGGCGTGGCCTGGGGTGTCTACGATGTTAATGCGGTAGTCGTTCCACTTGATGGCAGTATTCTTTGCCAGAATCGTGATCCCACGTTCCTTTTCAAGATCGTTGGAGTCCATCACCCGCTCAGTAGCTTCTCCCCGGGTTGCAAGGGTTCCTGATTGCGACAGCAGCTTGTCAACCAGGGTCGTTTTGCCATGGTCAACGTGCGCAATAATGGCGATGTTACGTAAATTCTCTAGCACGGATAAACCTCTTACCATCAAACAAAAATAGGGATATTTCAATATTCGTTATAGCAATCTACGTTGAGTCGCCATAAAAAAGCGTGACATTCTACTCCAGAGCGGCCTCGCCGCACAGGATTATTTTTGAACACTTATAAAACAATTTTTTGAGCGCAGTGCTCAAAAGCCACTCTCTTGCCCGAGTCAAATAGCCTAAATGCACCGTTAATGCGCAGGCGATTCGCCAGTTTATCTTGTTATCGACTAAGCTAAGCAGCTGAATTCACTGTTTTTCACTCAGTGCTACTTTTGCCGCTCGGCCCAAAGCCGCCATAAGTATAGTCAATCCACGCCATCGAGCCGTGACACGCCAGAATGAGCAGCGAAATAAGCCCGGCTGGCGCCATTTAGCGATTTCAGCGGATAACTTTGGCCTCAGTTTCAACAAACTCTATTCCCCATTGCGAACAACAACTTTAATGCTTTGATAATTAAGCGTTATTCAATATATCCAACCATAACTGCCCCGCGAAAAACAGCTTAGGTTGCCACAGTTTTGTGACATTATTGCGGGCGATTGAAATAGTGAGCTTGCACGGTTATCTCGCCTCACTAATGTGCTAAATTCGTTGTGCTTTATTTGGTTTCGAATCTTGTCAAAAGTCGGAATTGAGATATCAATCCGGCTTATCCATGAGCTTAATGGGCCGACGAGTTCGGGATAAATGGGCGTAGCGAGATTGCACTCAAATACCGTGCACTAAAATGGTGTTGTAACGGTGCGCACCAAAATGGATTAATGCACCAAAATGCCACACACAAACGCACCAATATAGTGCAACACTGAGTAAATTGTTGTGCAATAAAATATATAGCCTTTGATTATCAACACCTTAAATTATTGGCATAGATATCGCTATATAGCTTGTAAGTTTGGCTCAAGCGCGACTTGAGTTAAAAGATTATAGAAGGGACATCCCTTTACCCTACCGGAGACTTGAGAATGTCAGTTGAATCAGTTTTAAAGCAACTTGAAGAATTAGAAGTTAAGTTTGTTGATTTACGTTTTACCGACACCAAAGGTAAAGAGCAGCACGTATCTATTCCTGCTCATCAGGTAGACGCTGATTTCTTCGAAGACGGCAAAATGTTTGACGGTTCGTCAATCGCTGGCTGGAAAGGCATTAACGAATCAGACATGGTGCTGATGCCAGACCCAACCACGTTTGTATTAGACCCATTCACCGAAGAAACCACTGCCCTGATCCGCTGTGACATTCTCGAGCCAGGCACTATGACTGGTTATGACCGCGACCCACGTTCTATCGCGAAAAAAGCGGAAGAATACTTACGCTCTACCGGTATCGCTGACACTGTATTAGTTGGACCAGAACCAGAATTCTTCCTGTTCGACGACGTACGTTTCGGTACTGACATGTCTGGTTGTTTCGTGAAAATCGACGCTAAAGAAGCGGCATGGAACTCTGGTACTAGCTACGAAGGTGGTAACACTGGTCACCGTCCATTCGTGAAAGGCGGTTACTTCCCAGTAGCTCCTGTTGACTCATCACAAGACTTACGTAGCGCTATGTGTCTAGTGCTCGAAGAAATGGGTCAAGTAGTTGAAGCTCACCACCACGAAGTGGCGACTGCGGGTCAAAACGAAATCGCAACTCGCTTCAACACTCTAACGAAGAAAGCGGACGAAATCCAAATTCTGAAATACGTAGTACACAACATGGCTCACGCCTACGGTAAGACTGCGACTTTCATGCCTAAGCCAATCGTTGGCGACAACGGTAGCGGTATGCACGTTCACCAATCTCTGTCTAAAGACGGTGTGAACCTGTTCGCTGGCGACAAATACGCTGGTTTAAGTGAAACTGCACTGTACTACATCGGTGGTATCATCAAGCACGCTCGCGCACTGAACGCCTTCACTAACCCAAGCACTAACTCTTACAAGCGTTTAGTGCCACACTTCGAAGCGCCAGTGATGTTAGCTTACTCAGCACGTAACCGCAGCGCTTCAATCCGTATTCCAGTGGTACCAAGCCCTAAAGGCCGTCGTATCGAAACTCGCTTCCCAGATCCACATGCAAACCCATACTTAGGTTTCGCAGCACTGCTGATGGCGGGTATCGACGGTATCCAAAACAAGATCCATCCAGGCGAAGCGATGGATAAAGACTTGTACGATCTGCCAGCGGAAGAAGCGGCTGAAATCCCACAAGTAGCGACTTCATTAGAAAACGCACTTGAGAACCTGCAAGCTGACCACGAGTTCTTAACTCGCGGCGGTGTATTCAGCGAAGATTTCATCCAATCTTACATTGCACTAAAATCTGCAGAAGCTGAGCGTGTAAGCCGTACAACTCACCCATTAGAGTTCGAGATGTACTACAGCCTGTAATGGCTAACGACATCGATTAGCTGCACAACATCTAATAGCCCCGACAGTCTTCTATCGGGGCTTTTTTGCCTCTAATCTTCTGCGGATTTTATGCCTACCCGACATAGCTCTACCCACCATCTACACACATAAATCCCGACCTCTTGTTGTTATTTGTCCATTTGTTGTCGACTGGTGATTTGGGACGCGTAAAAAAGTAAAGGCTTTGTAAATTCAATTAAGAACGATTCTCGATTACAACTATAATAATGCGTCTTTTTTGGAGCCAAACACGGAATACTCTCCATTCATATTCAGTTAGCGCATTGAATTCAAACCATTAAAAACGCTTTCTGGGTCGCGAGAAAATGGCACCACAGTGCTGTCCTTTTGGCTTCTCATGTACCTGTTGTTTTTGATGGAGAATGCTATGCCTAAGTCTATGGGGCCGATAAGCCTAGTCGCCGCCGCAGTTATCTGCCAACTGGGGCTTATTAATGTGGCGACAGCCGCTGAAAACGAGATGGAGCGCATGGTGGTCTCCGCCACCCGCTCACCTACCCAAATAAGCGATCTCTCCAGCACTGTGTGGATCATTGATGAAGCCAGCATTCGCGAGCAAACCGATAGCGGCAAAGGGATTAAGGAAATGCTCGCCGCCTTAGTGCCGTCGATGGATGTGTCTAGCCAAGGGCGCACCAACTTTGGCCAGAATATTCGCGGTCGCGCCATGGTGGTATTAATCGATGGCGTGTCGATGAACACCTCCCGCAGCATTAGCCGTCAGCTCGACAGTATCGATCCATTCAACATTGCCCGCATTGAAGTGCTGGCTGGCGCGTCGGCGATCTATGGTGGTGGCGCACTGGGCGGTGCCATTAATATCGTCACTAAAAAAGCGGCTGACAGCAGTGATACCTTCGAGGCCGAAGCAGGATTTAAGTCCGGCTTTAATAGCAGTGATGATTTAGATTATCGCACCGCGCTGGCGGTTACCGGGGGCAGCGATTCTGTTAAGGGGCGCTTCAGCGCCGCTTGGCAGGAAAACGGCCAGTGGTTTGATGGCAGTGGCAATCCTGTGATGCTGGATATCTCGCAAACCGGAATGCAGTACACCCAAGGTTATGATTTGATGGCGAATATGGATTGGCAGCTTGCCAATGACGCCAGCCTCAGCGCCATGGCGCAATACTATCGAAATGGTTCAGACGAAGAACATGGCCTGTATATGGGTGAGAACTTCTCCGGTGTCACGGGCGATGCCTCAGTGCTGGAAACCCGTAAAGGATTGGACGCTGACCGCAGCCCCGCCACCGAGCGTACTTTACTGAATCTGTCCTACTCCCAGGATGAGTTTCTGGGTCAAACCCTGTATTTACAAGGCTTTTATCGCAAAGAGAATCTGGATTTCCACCCGTTCCCCTATGTCAATGAAACCAGTGGCGTCTACAACTTCTCTGCATCGGCCCAAAACACCAGCATCTATGGTTTGAAAGCGGTCGTTGAATCCAAACCCGTCGATAGCCTCACACTCACTTGGGGACTGGATTGGGATAAAGAAAGTTTTGATTCGAACCAAATGAGCTTCGACCTTGATGCCGCTAACCAACACGGCGGCTTAGTGATGCGCGAGCTGTTCACTACCGGCCGTTATGTCGACTTTTCGGTCGAATCCATTGCTGCATTTGTCCAAAGCAGTTGGGAGATGAATAGCTTTTTGGTGCTAAACGCAGGCTATCGTTATCAACACATGGAAAACAGCGTTGATGATTTTATCGGTTATAACCAACAGGTGGCGATTGCCTCTGGCAAGGCCAAGGGAGCCGATGCCATTAAAGGCGGCAGCACCGACTATAACATAGGGTTAGTCAATCTCGGCTTGGTGGCTAAATTAAGCCAAGACCAACAACTCTGGCTTGCCTATTCCCAAGGTTTTGAACTGCCAGATCTGTCGAAATACTACGGCCGCGGCACCTACAAGGCCGATGCAGATGGTTACTTACAGCTGCAAAATAGCATCAATATCAATGATACTCGCCTTGATGGGATCAAGACCGACTCCATGGAGCTGGGATGGCGTTATCTTGCTGACCGTTGGCAGGCGCAAGCCAGTGTCTATTATGCAGTGTCTGACAAGGTTATTGAGGTCAACAGCAAAGATCTGACCATCAATGTCAAAGACCAAGATAAACGCAGCTATGGCCTAGAGGCACAGCTTAACTTTGATATCAGCTCCGACTGGCAAGTCGGCACCAACCTGCATTTGGTGCGCAGTGAAGTGAAGGATGAGAATAATTGGGTCGATGAAACCGTCACTTACGCCTCACCCTCTAAAGCCACTGCCTTTATTGGCTGGCGCGGCGAGACACAGAAGATCCGTTTACAGGCAGAGCACAGTTTTAGCGCCGAGTCCGACTATCGCTTCAAAACCAATGATGGCCTAACGAGTGAGCTTGATAGCTACACGACGCTGGATTTACTGGGCTCTATCGATTTACCCGTCGGTACCCTGAGCTACGGTATCGAAAACCTGCTCGATAAAGACTACAGCACCCTGTGGGGCCAAAGAGCTGTGTACTTCTACAGCCCAACCTACGGCCCTGAGTCTATGTTCGACTACCATGGCCGTGGCCGCACCTTTGCCCTCAATTATCAACTGAGTTGGTGATAACAGGCTAGAAGGCATCAATCACTTGTGTCAGCCTTCCGCTAAGGCGGTTGAGCAATAACAAATGCGACAAACAAAAAACGGTCCTCAAGTGGACCGTTTTTTTGCTGATACATGCAGGAGCAAGCTGATTATCTGCAACGACCAAGGCGTGAACCCGTGGTAGTGATTTTGTCGCAATCTTTTTTGGTGACTTTCTTCTCGGCGCTGCTTGCCACCGTCGAATCGGCGTCGGTATCACTGACCGATGCGCAGCCACTCAAACCTAATACGGCAACGGGCAGCAGTATCGCAATCCATTTTTTTAGCATTTCATTCATCCCTGATTAAATAGTAATTTTGGCCTTTGGTATTAGCATACAACCCAGAGTGGTTAAGCTAATGAATAAACGAGCGTGGCACAACGCTACAAACGAGCCTAACTAGGTAAATACACCTTTTTACTGACGTGCACTCGCCGTGTGGCTAATACGCCTAAACAGAAGCTATCGCGTTAACAAGAGCCGCATCGTCCAAAATCAGATGAAGAAAAGACTTAAGCACGCTGGTTACCCGTTAGCCCACAACCAAGCCAAAGCCCAAAAACAGTTTATTTCAAATCCCGTCTTGCACTTATTTACATGACTCGCTAGCTTGAACATGTCCATGCTGCATGATTGTTTCCTTTCATTTGGGCGCTCCTAATGACTCACCGAAACAATGATAAAAATAACAATAGGCGCTTAGCTATGTGGCAAAAACTCAAACCCTATCAAGACTCTATTGTGCTGCTCAGCGCATTATTACTCGGCGGCATGATCGGCATCTATTGGCCATCCTTGGCACTCAAGCTCAAGCCATTAGGGCAAATCTTTTTAAATCTGTTGTTTATGATTATCGTGCCCTTAGTGGCGATCAGCGTGACTTCGTCGATAGCCCGCATGACGGACTTAAAAAAGCTCGGGGCAATTTTAGTGTCGATTATGGGCGTCTCGATTCTGATGGCGATTATTCCCGCCGTCAGCATCACCTTACTGGCACTGATGTTTGATCCAGCCCAAGGCGTGATCCTCGACCTTAATCAAACCGTTAGCGATACCTCAGGAAAGATGGATTTTGTGGCGCTGCTGACCACCAATGACTTTTCTGGATTACTCTCCAAATCCAATATCTTGGCGCTTATCATCATGTCGGTGATTGCCGGAATCGCCATAGGTCAATCGGGGGAAGATGGCCGTAAAGTTTCGGCACTGCTCGACAGTTTTAATACCGTGATCATGAAGATAGTCGCCATTATTATGCTGGCTGCCCCCGTCGGCCTTGGTGCTTACTTTGCCTCCACCATGGCGAGTCAAGATCCGCAGCTTGTGGTGACCTTTGCCCGCGCCGTAGGATTATTTTTAGTGGCCTGTTTTATCTACCTCACCGTCGGCTCCACCTTTTATGCCTGGCTTGGCGGCGGCATGCACGGAATTAGACAATTTTGGCGCCACGCCCTAGAACCCGCAGTGACAGCATTAGGCACGACTTCATCCCTCGCGACTCTGCCAGTCACCTTAAGGACGGCGCTGAAGATGGGGATAAAACCCGAAATCGCCGATATCAGCCTGCCGCTGCTGGTGAATTTGAATAAGGGCGGCGCATCCATTATCACCGCACTGAAGATTGTGTTTATCTACTCTCTGCTCGGTTTAGATTTCACGGTCGATGTGTTTATGGTGACCATACTCATTTCCGTCCTGTCCGCCTTCATCATTGGCGGCGTGCCGGGCGGCGCCTTCCTCGGGGAGATTTTTATCGTCACCACCTTAGGATTACCAATGGAAACCATCCCCATTCTAGTGGTGATAGGCGCCATTACCGACGCACCTTCCACCGTGATAAACGTCGTCCACGATCTCAATGCCAGCCAGATTGTTGAACGCCTCAATCGCAAAAGGCTTGAGCCATAGAGCTATCATTGCCGAATAATTGACAACGAAACTTATCTGACTAGAATGCCAAACCATTGAAAAAGAGCACATTTGTGCCGAGTAAAATCCGCTATGCTACCGGAGTGCCAGAACGCTGAGTCGAACAAGCGAGTCAGCCATATGGAAGCGATGCGGTTTTTCAAACATAAACAATGGAGTGGTTATGCGTTGGTTGGTTTGGTTAGTTGTGTGTGGGTCTCTCACTGGATGCGCAGCGGTAACGTCGAGAATGGGAGCAGATTCAACCTGGGGTCATTCATTTTCTAGTGTGCAAACGGCTGTCGATAATGGCGAGGAGTGTGTGGTGATATCCGCGATATCCGCTCCGCCTCTACTGCTGTTTACCATCCCACTGACACTGGTGGATATGGGCGGCTCACTGGTGGTCGATGCAGTGATGCTACCCGTCGATTTGGCGATCACCCCAAGCAATCCTGCGCTTCGCACCCCGCGCTCTATGTTCTGCCGCTATAACTACAGCATTTAAGCACATTCGCCACCCATAAATTACCTTAGCCTCAACCAGTGAGGCTAAGAGTTAACGTCCCATCGACAAAGGGGAGCAACAAGATCGCCTTAGCGCACCCCATTCATAGCCGCTTCGAGCAAGCCCTGTTCAATCCGTTAACGATGGGCTTTTATCACCTCCAGCAATTTCGCGATATCGGCTTCATCGTTATAGATATGTGGCGATACGCGTATTCCTAAACTACGGGCATCGACACTGATATTCGTCTCCGCCAACGCCGCCATGATGGGTGCTTGGCGCTCGCCAAATTGCAGGATCAAGGTGCCACTGCGCTTATCGGCTTCCCGTGGCGAGACCAACTCACATTCCAATGTTTGGACGACTGTCTCCATCAACTGCAAGTTATGTTCACGCATCGCCAATGAACCAATATTGGCAAAATATTGAATGCTGTGAGCAGCAATGGCATAGGGCGCGATAGAAGGTGTGCCGCCCCAAAACCGCAGCGCAGTTGGGTGATAGCGGAAATCATGGATATCAAACTCGAAGGGGTTTTCATGGCTAAACCAACCCACATCCTGCGGCTGACACTGGGGCAAAATCGCCGGATTGACCCACAGATACGCAGCACCGGGGCCAGAGCATAACCATTTAACACTAGAACCAATCATAAAGTCCGGCTGTAGCTTGGCTAAATCCAGCGGCAGAATCCCAGCTGATTGCGCTACATCCACTAGGCTCAAGCAGCCACGCTCACGGGCAAGGGGAATGATCTGCGCCAATGGCGCCTGCTGACCCGTATTGGAATAAGCATGGCTAACAAAGACTAAATCGACATCGGCACAAATATGCGCGTCCCACACATTGGGGTCGGTGACATCTAAGCCCTTGGGAATAAAGCGCAATTCACAACTTGCGGGCAATGCCTTTTTCAGGGCAAACCCCATGCTGGGAAAATCAATCTCGCTCATCAACACCACGGCGCCATCGCGATTTAATCTATCCTGTGACATCACCAACTTGGTCAACGCGCTCGATAGATTCACCTGCGGGCAAAAATCCCGTGGTTGACCGTTGAACAACTGCGCCAAGGCTGAGGTGAAATTATCTATCACCCCTAACCATTGGCTCCATGGCTCGCGGCCAGACTCTTGCCATGGCGCAAAAAACACCTGCTTAAATGCCTGTTCGGTCGATTTAAGTGGTCGTCCCACCGAATGGTTAAGTAGATAGCCTGGGCCTGCGAGGCAAAAGTCCTGTTTTACATTTAGCAGCATGGCCTTACCTTAAACTGTCTTTGAGTTTCTTCAGATCGTGATAACGGGTGCGAATATCGTGTCGCAACACCGCGGCGCGTCTATCCCTTAAGCGCTCGAGGGAGCCGAGCAGCACATGCAATGGTGGACCACTGGCGGTGACCTTGGCTAAATGTTGCTGCTCCATATTCACCGAAGGCTCGGCAATGTATTTAGTCACCAACTCATTGTGGTGTTGAATGGCGGTTTCGCCATGCAATTCACAGACTTCGATAAACAGCTTGAGGTTTTCCTGATACCAATCCTGCTGCACGCAGGCCTTGGATTGTAAAAAGTCATCCATCAAATTCGGACGGCGCATACACTCCCGCAGGATTTGTTGATCCTCTGGCATCATGTATAAAAACTTATCCACCAGCATTTGCGAATAGGCCGATTCGTTGGCAAAACATAGACCTAGAGTTAAATCGATAACGTTAATTCCGGCAAAGTCGCCAGCATTGGCGCCGCGATACACCACAGAGCCAACCCGATAGGGTTTGTAATAGGGGCGCACGCAATAGAAGAAGCGGTCGGTATCTAACCGCTTGAATAACTGCTGGTTTGACTCAATCACATCCTGCAATGCCTGCTTGGCGACCCGCAGTAAATCGTGGCTAATAGGATGAGAGATCCCCAAGGGCTGAATTTTTAATAAGGCATCGCTGGCACGCTTATAGGCCAAAATGCCCTTAGTGTTGTAATCCACAAACAGCTTCTCGTCGGGCAGATCGGTAAAGCGTTTGTAGATACCATTGTGGGCACGGTTATGGGTGGTTAAATGAGCAGTAGCAAAGCGCGGCGTCACGCCGATGGAGGCGCCGATATGCATAGCGAGCGCCGAAGCTTCTACCAGTGGCGAAGTGGTTTCCCGTGTCGGTTCGGTAATTTCATGGCGACGGCAGGCGGCCATATACAGGCCGACATTCCCCAGCAGATCGAAGGCACTGTCGAACCCTTCATCGGTATTGCCTTCATCGAGCAGCGCCTTAATCAGTTCGCGCCCTTCGCTTTCTAGTGTTTGCTTAAGCTCGGTGCCGATATCTTGCACATTGGCACGGTCGCTCTGCTGGTAATAAAGATGTTCGAGCTGGGAGTTGAGTTCCACAAAGCGACTGCGGATCCACTCATCGAAGGCTTCGGTGTTATAGGTGGCAGGTTTCACTTGGACATCCTTGGAAATTGTTATGGTTATTTTTACCGGAGCAAGTACTGATAGACGCATTTTTACTTGGCTACTGGCGTCTTTAGCGTATCCGAGTTAACAAGAATGCAACTTCTGCTCGCGCGTTTCTAGCGCTAGCTCAAATTTATGAAAAATCCAATGCCACTTTTTATTTACACCTTGCGCCAGCGCAAGTTCTCAAATCCAATCCCCTCTCACAATAGCGCCAAATACAGCTAGTTCTAATGCAATTGTGCGGCAGGTTCCGCAGGGGTGAATCAAATGATTTTAATGGAGTTTATTGTCGTACTCGGCTGTTTACTGCTCGGTACCCGCTATGGTGGTATGGGGCTAGGGCTAATTAGTGGTATTGGCTTATTTTTACTGACCTTTGTGTTTGGTCTCGCCCCCGGACAACCGCCGGTACAGGTGATGCTCACCATTCTTGCGGTGATCGGCTGTGCCTCAGTGTTACAAACTGCAGGTGGTTTAAATGTGATGATGCAGTTTGCCGAGCGTTTACTACGCCGCCACCCACAATACATCACCATTCTGGCGCCACTCACCACCTGGACCTTAACCTTTTTATGCGGAACCGGCCATGTGGTTTACACCATGTTCCCGATCATCTCCGATATCGCCCTGAAGAAAAACATTCGTCCAGAACGCCCGATGGCGGTGGCCTCGATCGCCTCGCAAATGGCGATTTGTGCATCTCCGGTGTCGGTCGCCGTGGTTTCTATGGTATCGATTTTGGCGGCGCAGCACGGCGTCGGCCATGCCTATAGCATGCTGGAAATTTTAATGGTGTCCGTACCCGCCTCCCTTTGCGGCGTGTTAGTGGCGGCACTTTGGAGTCTGCGTCGTGGTAAAGATCTAGATAAGGACGAAGAGTTTCAGGCGCGAATTAAAGATCCCGAACAAAGGGCGTTTATCTACGACAAGAGCGAGACTCTGCTAAACCAAACCTTTCCTAAGGAAGCCTATTGGGCAACGGGGATCTTCTTTACCGCAATCGCCGCCGTGGTGTTGCTCGGCTCCTTTAGCGAACTGCGGCCTGTGTTTGAGGTGAAGGGTAAGCTGGCGCCGCTATCGATGAACTTAGTGATCCAGATGATGATGTTGATCGCAGGTGCTTTTATCTTAATGAGCTGCAAAGTCAGACCCACAGAAATTGCCAATGGCCCAGTGTTTAAAGCCGGCATGGTGGCGATTTTCTCGGTATTTGGCGTGGCTTGGATGAGTGATACTTACTTTATCAGCCATATGGACGTGCTGAAGGAAAACCTCTCCCATGTGGTGCAAAACCAACCTTGGACCTATGCCTTAGTGCTGTTTTTAATCTCAAAATTGGTCAACAGCCAAGCGGCGGCGCTCACGGCTATCGCGCCCATGGGCTTGGCCTTAGGCGTCGATCCTAAGTTGTTGATTGCCTTTTTACCCGCGAGCTATGGTTACTTTGTGCTACCTACTTATCCAAGTGATTTGGCCTGTATCGGCTTCGACCGAACTGGCACCACCAAAATTGGTAAGTTCATCATTAACCACAGCTTTATTGTTCCAGGATTGATCGGTGTGGGTACGGCGTCGACCGTCGGTTATCTGCTGGCGACCACCTTACTGTAAGCACGGTTTGAAGCGATAAAACACATAAGGCCGATAATGTGAAAGCATTATCGGCCTTATGATTGAAACGGAACGAGGACTAAGCGCGATACATGGCGAGAAACATACGGATATTGGCATCGATAATATCTTGTTGGTACTCGTCATGGCTTTTCATATGGAACAATTTAGGCCAAAAAGCGAATGCCTTAAACATGCCCCAAAACTGAGTGGCCGCCAGTGGGATATTATCGATTTTCAACGCCTTATGGGCTACAGCTCCGGCAAGCCACGCCTCTAATCCACCCTCTTGCTTGGCCAATCGTTCCATGGCCTCGGTCGCTTGGATGGGTGAACGAATAAACTCAGCCATCACCACCCTTGCCACGCGCAGGAAATCCGGTTGCTGATACAACTCCCAGCAGCGGCGAGCGATATGTTGCAATTGAGACTCGAGGCTTTGCTCGGGATTAAATGCCAAGGTGGCCGCTTCTTTGGTGCGTGCCCACAGGTCACTTGTTGTCGCCTCGAATAACACTTCTTTGCTGGGGAAATGATTGTAAACGGTGCGCTTGGAGACATTGGCGCGCTGGGCAATTCTATCCATGCTGGCGCCGGCAAAACCATTGACCATAAATTCTTCCTGTGACGCGTCGAGGATCGCTAAACGCTTCAATTGGGAATGTGTCAGTTTCACTGCTTTTTCTGCCATTGCGGTACGCCATCAAAATATTTGCCGATATTTTACACTATTGAGTTTACTTTTGCACAACCTTGAGTAAACTACACTGTGTAGTTTACTTTCATCAAGTTTACAATGCGACTCAAAATCACCTTGGCCCTACTGCTACTCGGGAGCGTTATTATGACCTTAGATCCCAATATCATTGAAACTAGCCCATCGGAGGGTCAACGCTTTCGTAATGAAGCGCCAAATACTCACAGTGGTGAAGGTAATTTACCAGCCATTTTATGGCGTTATGTCACTGAACGCATTCCCGATAAGAGTCCAAACCAGCCGCTACCGATTCAGCCCATGCGGCTGCCTGCCACGGCTGATGACACACCTATGCTGTATAAAATCAGCCACTCGACCGTGCTGTTACAGTTAAATGGTCAGTATTGGTTAACCGATCCCGTGTTTTCGAAGCGTGCCTCACCCAGCCAATGGTTTGGCCCAAAACGTTTCCATACTTTGCCGATTGAGCTCGAAAACATTCCAGCGCTCGCTGGGATTATCTTGTCCCACGATCATTACGATCACTTAGACAAGCAGAGCGTGTTGGCACTCGCCGCGCGCACTCAAAAATTTATTGTGCCACTGGGCGTCGATAAGCATCTTATTGGCTGGGGCATTCCCAAGGAAAAAATTGTCGCCCTCAACTGGTGGCAAGCAACCGAGCACCAAGGTGTGCGCTTTACCGCCACCCCAGCGCAACATTTCTCGGGCCGTGGACTTAGGGATAAGAATCAAACCCTGTGGGCTTCTTGGGCCATTCAATCCCCTAAATTAAATATCTTTTTCAGTGGTGACTCTGGATATTTTGATGGCTTTAAAAAGATTGGCGATAAACTTGGCCCCTTCGACCTCACCTTAGTCGAAACTGGCGCCTACGATGAGATGTGGGCCGATATCCATATGCAACCTGAGCAATCGCTGCGGGCGCATTTAGATCTACAAGGCCAATACCTTATCCCAATCCACAACAGCAGTTTCGACCTAGCGCTGCACAGTTGGTATGAACCCTTAGAGCGGATCGCCGCAGCGGCGAAAGCCTATGCAGTCCCTCTGCTGACCCCTGAGTTTGGTCAAGGGATTAATCTCAATGAGTTAGCCCACAGCCCAGCGCTCAATCAAGGGTGGTGGAAGTCATACTTACCCAAAGACAGGCCCGAGTTTGAAGTGGTTCCAGTCAAACTTGCCTCCAACAAATAATCATAGCCGATGCCTCCTTAGCGGCACTTAACCATTGCGCCGCTAAGGATCTCCCCACCAATAGCCCAACGAAAGTATTAAGCTCCCTGCAAACCGCCAGTACGCCTAGACGTTTTTAGCGACAACAGCATACAATCCGACCTTGTATCCTGCTGAATCAATTTATCTTTTGAGAATGTCGTACTAAAGATGGTCAAAGGTTTTCGTTTATTGCTACTCACAGTAAGCCTAGTCTGCGGCCTTGGTTATCTCGGCTACCACGGGCTGACTCGTTATAACTTAAATACCGACTACCAAGTGGGTGATGTGCTCGACTCACTCAATGGCGTCGAGATTTATTATAACGGCGGCGTCAACACTAATGAGGGGCGAAACCTTTCCCTCGACGGCTATAACCTAGGTATCAAATACCAATGCGTAGAGTTCGTTAAACGTTACTTTTACCTGCGTTATCAGCACAAAATGCCCGACAGTTTCGGTCACGCCAAAGACTTCTTTAATGACCTGTTGCCCGATGCGAGCTGGAATGAAAAACGCGCCCTGCGGCAATATACCAATGGCAGCCAAAGCAAGCCGATGGCCGATGATTTACTGGTATTCGCGCCATGGATGTTTAATCCCTACGGCCATGTCGCCATTATCGCTAACGTCACTGAGACCAGTGTCGAAATTGCCCAGCAAAATCCCGGCCCTTTTGCGCCGTCACGGGAGGTGTTTCCCTTAGCACAACGTGAAGGACTATGGTATATCGATGCCCCGCGCACTAAGGGCTGGTTACGCAGGGAAGCTCCCGCGGCCATGATTATCGCGGGAGAGGTTGAGGAGAGCGTTGGGGAGAGTGTTGAAGGAAGTACTGAGGGGAATCCCCAAGCAAACCAACAAGCGACTCCACTTAAGCGCTAAGGTTAGGAGAACAAAAATGGGACTACTCGACTGGCTAAAACGACACCTCAGCCCTAGGGCGAATACGAACTCACAGGCAGCGGATCTCCAAGCGATTTTTAATGGGCCCTTACCTCACCTGCTTTTGCCCAGCCATCAAGTTTATCCCATCGTCACCGCCGCGATGCAGCCCGATCTCGCCGCCTATCAAATACATTGCTTGTTGAGTAACCAAGATAAACAGCGACTCGATGCCTTGCTCGCCGAGATGGCATTCGCGCCTGTTGTTGAACAGGATGCGGCATCGAGTAAGCTGTTGCACCATGCCCAAGGGCAAAGCCATGTTTTTCTACATCAATATGCTGATTTTGCAGGGATCTGCGTGCTACTGATCAGCAATGATATCGCGCTGCTGCAACGGCTAATCGCCTTTAAGGCCGCACCACCTGCTCCTTGGGAAAGCTTTCCCGAGGTCGATCCTGACACGCTCGGCAGTCTGCAGGGCAATATTGAGTTTTGGTGCGATACATTTTGGCGGCCTTACTGGTTATCACTCAGTGAAGCCGAGCGCAGCCAGTATCCCGCTAATTGGCACGAATTCAGTGAGTTTCACTAACAGCGTTATACCGAGGTCAAAATGAAGCTCAAATTTATCGCTCTTGTTATCGCACTTTTTATCCTCGCAGGATGTTTAGTGCCAGAACAGCCCGTCATCCCAGTCAAAGGCGCTAGCGATAAGGATTGGAATAGCCAAACCTTTTGGTATGAACCCTGGGGCAGTTCAGGCACCCACAAAGGCATTGATATTTTTGCCGCAGCCAATACGCCCGTGATCGCGCCAACGCCACTGTTACTGCTGTACAAAGGGGAGTTTTTTAAGGGCGGCAAGGTGGTCGTGGGACTCGGCCCAAAATGGCAAATCCACTATTTTGCCCACCTCGGTAGCATTAACAAATCGGCAGGTTTATTTGCGGGGCGCGGGGATGTGCTCGGCACCGTCGGCACCACGGGAAACGCCCAAGGCAAACCGCCCCATTTGCACTATTCCATTGTCAGCCTATTGCCTAGACCTTGGCTGATAGACACTTCCACCCAAGGGTATAAGAAGGCGTTTTACTTAAATCCAATCGACTATTTAGACCCTAAGTAAAGGGTTGGTCGGTTAAGCATTCTCGTTGGCAACAACCTCAGCGGGCTGTTCAAAGGGTTGTGTCATCTCAGTTTCTGCCGCGATGGCCTGCGCTGCACGCTCGGCTTTAGAAACATATTTAGGCTTATTGCTGCTATGCAACTTGGCATTGGCTTTTTTCGCCTTCTGTTTAAGCGTTTCGTTAATCTTCTTTTTGCGGTTCATATGGGCACCAAGGCGAGAAAAAGGTCGCCATTATAAGCTTCCTTCGACGCGGCAACAAATCGGGGGCTCAGCCTACAAACAAACCCTCAATCTAAATGCACCTATTTGTTAGCCGAATCACAACTCTTAAAAATTGCCACTTTTCCCACGCATTTTATTTACAACTCGACTAGACAAGCCCAATTCACTTCCTTAAAATCGGCGACAATAAAAATCGTTATCATTTGCAATGTTGTTTAACGGAATAGTCTGATGCCAAGGATATCGGTGTAGCAAATTCACTCGCCCTTAGCAGGAAGTTATATGACGTTCAAAACCTCGTTTGTTGCCCTCGCCGTATTTGCGGCCCTCACCCAGTCTGCCGTCGCTCAAGAAACCCCTGATACGGGAACGAATAAGAATAAAGACATCGAAAAGATCACTGTCACCGCGAGCCGCATGGATAAATCGCCAAGCTCTATCCCCAATACAGTGACTATTATCGACCGCGTGCAACTCGAAGAGCAGTTCCGCACCACTAAAGATTTGTCGACCATTATCGGTAACTTAGCACCTAGCTTTTCACCCAGCCGTCAGAAGATGAGCAACACGGGCGAAACCCTGCGTGGCCGTCCGCCCTTAATCATGATCGATGGTGTGCCCCAATCTAACCCGCTGCGTAGCGGTGGCCGCTCAGGGCAAACAATCGACCCTGCGATGATCGAGCGTATCGAAATTATCCACGGTGCTAATGCGATGCACGGCTTAGGCGCTCAGGGCGGCATCATCAACTACATTACCAAAAAACCAACGGGCGATAACCAGCACGTGGTTAGCTTCGATGCCACTGTGCCCGATTCGCTCAAATCTAACGGTGTGAGTTTCGGTGCCAGCTATGCGTTTTCGGGCGAATCCGATCTGATCGATATGTTGGGTTCGGTGAGCTATCGCAATAACGGCGTGTACTACGATGCAAACCACGATGTGATTGGTGTGGACACGACGCAAGGCGAGTCTATGGACAGCCAGAGCAAGGACTTTTTTATCAAACTCGGCCACAACTTTGCCGAGTCGCGCTTAGAGCTGATGGTTAACCATTACAACATGGAGAACAATGGCGATTGGATGCCGGT
Source organism: Shewanella sp. 10B (assembly GCF_023475885.1). Classification (NCBI taxonomy): domain Bacteria; kingdom Pseudomonadati; phylum Pseudomonadota; class Gammaproteobacteria; order Alteromonadales; family Shewanellaceae; genus Shewanella; species Shewanella sp. 10B. The sequence goes on along the minus strand of NZ_JAMDJO010000007.1, from coordinate 46,733 downwards.
GAAAGGCGATATCACCACTGGTAAACCGACGGGCGCAATCGAAGAAAAACAACCTTGGGAAGCGGCCAATAACCAAGTCACGACAACTAGCTTAACTTACACCCACGAGAACATTGCCGGCCAACAGCTGAGTGTCCAGCTATTCAATCAGGACTTCGAGGCAGTGTATGGCGGTGGCTGTAACAAGACCTTCTACGACCCTGCATTGGCAAACAACAGTAACTTAGTGCAATGCGAAGGCCCTAAAGGTGAAAGCTGGTACTATGAGCAATCGCGCAACTCTTCGGTCAAATGGGGCTTAAAGACCTCGTTGATTGCGAAAAATATTGCCGATACGGGTATTGATGCCGCCTATGGTATCGACCTATTCCGCGATACCACAGAGCAAGCTTTAGTGCAGACAGGTTTATCATGGGTTCCTGAAAGTACCTATGACAACTTCGCACCTTATTTGCAGTTAGATTATGATTTAATTACCGATCTTACCCTATCGACTGGCGTACGCTACGAGCATGCTAAGCTCAATGTCGATGACTATAAGACGCTCTACGGCGCGGGAAATAAAGAAATTGAAGGGGGCGAAGCGAGTTTCGACGAAACCCTATTCAACATAGGTATCTCCTACAAGATCACTCCAGATATCCGCGTTTACACTAGCTATAACCAAGGCTTTGGTATGCCAGATATCGGCCGTATTCTGCGCGACGGTAACAGCTTCCCTGGAGCAAACCCAAGTATCAGCGACTCCTTATCCCTTGCACCTATTGTGACGGATAACGTGGAGTTTGGCGCCGATTACCAAGGCGAATACTTAAGCGCAAAAATTTCCTACTACCGCTCAGCCACGGATTACGGCGCCCGTTTAGCCTTAAACAGCGATGGCTTCTACGACGTTAAACGTGAGAAGAGTGTGATTGATGGTATCGAAGCCAATATCACCGCTTACCTGACCAGCAACGACGATCTGGGCATGAATCTGGCGATCCAGCGCGGTGAATACGATTCGAATGATGACAACAAAACAGATACCGATCTCGATGGTGCCAATATTTCACCAAATCGTATCAACCTGTTCTGGACCCATAATTTCGATAACGAGATGTCGACGCGCGTACAGGCAAACTACTTTATGGACCGTGACTTCGAAGATGCCACAGGCGAGAAATATGCCGAGTTTGATGGCTATACGACTGTCGATGCGTCATTCTCTATGCCGCTCTACACTGGTACCTTAACCTTAGGCGTGCAAAACCTGTTTAATAAGGATTATTTCAACTACTACTCACAAACCATGGGTACAAATGATCGTTATTTCAAAGGCATGGGTCGCACTGCGACTATCGGCTATACAGTGGCATTCTAATTAGTACGCTAAATTTACCGTATAAAAAAGCGCAACCTAGGTTGCGCTTTTTTATTGGATTACTGGAATCACTAATCTTTAGTGACCACCCAGAGGGCGTGTAATAAACCGGGAAGCCAGAAAAATAAACACAGCACAATGTTAATTAATAGGTCTTTGCCTGCGCCCGCCTTTAAAAATACCGCAACGGGTGGCAAGAGAATCGCAATAATAACTAAAAGTAATTTGTTGGTATCCATAACGAGCTTGCTCCTATACAAGGAAAATCATCACACTGCTAACTTCGCAGGAAGACTCAGGATTTGCAAATATTTTATCCCGCAACACACGCATTCAATACTGACAATGCGCAACAAAACTAATCCTTAGAAGGCCAGTCGAGTGAGTCTGGCTCACGCCACGCAACCAATGCAGCACTTACCGTCTCCTCTGCAAATGCCTCACCCTGCTCGGGCATATCAAGATACGCATAATCCTGCCAGTGACCATCCTCATGTTGATAGCGAAAATGCAGACAATAGGCGTGCAGATAACAGCGGTCGGCGACATCCGAGCCATAGAGGGCATCACCTAAAATCGGCACCCCAAGGCTAGCAAGCGCAACCCGTAACTGATGGGTTTTCCCCGAGTGGGGTTTGAGTAAATAAAGCCTAAGCCCTTCGCCAACACTGGTGGAGAAGAATTGGGTTATCGCGGGATTTTCTTTGGTTCTAAGCAGTTTAAACATGCTGCGACGGGATTTGGCCATATCGCCAATCACCCAGCCTTGCTTCTTTTTCGGCTTGCCTTTAGCGAGCGCAAGATAGTATTTCTGCACTCTATGGGCGCTAAAAAGCTCAGTCAACTGCCGAGCCGCCGCCGGATGTTTGGCTAACAGTAACAGCCCTGAGGTGGGCGTATCGAGCCGATGCACGGCAAAGAGTTTTATCCCTAAATCCTGCTCCAGCTGCGCAACGACACCCGCGGTGCCATCTTGGCTGTGAAAATGCACATTCGCCGATTTAGAAATAACAAGAAAATCAGCCTCATCGGCTATGATTCGGTACATGGGGTTCTCAACAGTGTCACGCGGATATTGGCCTAAAACTGAATGGTCACTACTAGGCCGGGATGATTATCCGAAAGAGTAATTTGCGCATTGTGCCGCGACATAATCGCTTTGACCATAGATAATCCTAAACCCGTGCCCTGTAAATGGCGGCTTGGGTCGAGACGCACTAGACGCTCAAACACCCTTTCCTTGCTGTCATCGGGGATCCCTGGGCCGTTATCGCAAATCTTAATTTGGGCGCCAGATTGAATAATATCGATACGAGCGCCTTGGCCTGAGTACTTCATCGCATTGTCGACTAAGTTATATAAGGCTTGGAACAACAAGTACTTGTCACCATAAATCTTATGATCCGATAGGAGCGACAGACTCAAGGTTTGCTCATTCGACTCGGCGACCGCGTCGGCCATGTCCAACAAATCGGTACATAGCTGCGCCAAACTCAGCTCCTGCAAATCTAAGGTTTGCTGCCCTTCCTCGATGCGTGTCAGCGAGAGCATGGCATCGAAGGTCGCAAGACAGTGGTCGAGCTCTTCGGTCAAAATCGCGCAACCTTCGCTGATTTCATCGGGGGATTTGGCCGCCAACTCCTCAAGACCAATGCGAATATGCGATAGAGGCGTGCGCAAGTCGTGGGCAATATTATCTGTCACCCCGCGCACCGCCATCAGGTTATTCTCAAGAATATCCAGCACGTTATTAAACTGCAGCGCCAGCATATCGAACTCGTCCTGACGCCAACTGAGCGGCAGACGGGTGTCGTAATGCCCCCGCTCAATTTGCTCACTCAAGCGGTTGTACTGTACTAAGCGGCGCAAAATCGCCTTAGAAAACAAATAGCCCAGCGCTAAGGTTAACACTATGGTCAACATCACGGCCGTGGCCGCCGCACTGATAAATTTATCGATCAAGGTGGCTAAGTTATCGGTACGGGTGGCGATGAGCACAGGGCCATAGCGGGTCATCACTAGACCGCCGGTGAGGATATGCAGCTTATCAGGGCCGCCAGTTAAAATCGGGAAATCCCGGGTTTGCGGCAGCATGGGCATGCCTTCAGGCATAAAGCTTAAGGCTCCAACCATGTCATAACTGTTGCGCCAGGCGATGAGCGCCGTCTGCGGATCGGCGGCACGAATTTGTGCCGCAAAACTACGACGGTCGACAGTAAGAGCAAGCTGTTGATAGCGTTGGGTTTCTGACTCGAGATACTGAGTCACTTGGTACTGCTGTTCGATAATCAGTTGTCGATAAAGGGCAAACAGCAAAGCGCCTATGATCACAGTCACTAAGGTCGAGAAGATAATAGTGATGCGCCAGGCGCTGCTTTGGTAAGGCTTAATGCCTTTGGCGTAAGCGATAACCCGCTCCCCTTACGGTTTCAATCAATTCACCGTGGCCTAACTCTTCAAACTTGCGGCGTAACTTAGCGATATGCACGTCGATCACATTAGTACGGGGATCGAAGTGATAATCCCATACTGCTTCGAATAATAGCGTGCGGCTAATCACCTGATTGGCGTGTTCCATCAGATACTTAAGCAGTTGGAATTCTTTGGGTTGCAGCATTAAATCATGGCCATCTAAGGTCACGTTGCGGGTAAGTAACTCCATTTTTAAGCCGCCGACTACCAAATCTGTGGTAATAGGGACAGATTGGCCCCGTTGCATCAACTTTTCGGCACGCACGAGCAGCTCCGAAAAAGCAAAGGGCTTAGTCATATAATCATCACCGCCCGCACGCAGGCCTTTCACCCTTTCATCCACATGGGCCAGCGCCGACAGGATAAGCACTGGGGTTTGATTGCCTGTGGCTCTGAGGGCGGCCAGCAGTTTCAAACCATCGAGTTGGGGCAACATGCGATCGAGAATCAAGAGGTCGTACTGACCACTGGTGGCTTGCAGCAGGCCTTGATGGCCATCGCTGGCGGTCTCAATATTATGCCCCTGCTCAAGAAATCCTTTAACGATGTAGTCGATCGTTGTCGCATCATCTTCAACTAAAAGTATTTTCATCTGTATGCTGCGCTCCCCAGTCTTCACTTAGCGGTGATGCTCAGTGCTAATCCCACTTAAGTAAAGGTAGTTGCCGTAAATTTTCAATATCGAATGCCAATTTATACTTACCAGTATCATCCAGCAACTTTAACTCTAAGTAGCTGATACCTAAGTCATGATCTAACTTCGCGTCGGTCAAAAAGGCCTTATGGTCCTTAGTCGCCATCGCGATAATGCCGGAGAAGGTTTGATGCTTAGTGCTGATAAGGCGTGCGGCTTCCACTTCGCCAACATCGTCGGCGGTGACTTTACCCGCTTTTTGTTTCAATAACTTACCATCTCGCGCCCGATATTCGAAACGGGTAATCGCATTCGCCAGCGGATTAATCAACTCAAATTGGTAGACCAACTCACCTTCCTGCATTTCCATTTCAAACTCGGCAATCACGCCAGGAAAATCCTTCTCAATTTGCTGCATCACGCTTAACGGCGGCAGATATTCACCGCTCGAAAGCATCGAATACATGCTCTGGGCTGCGGTGGCAATCCCAGATACCAACATGAATCCTAGCAACCATAGTCTCATGGCTCCTCCATAAAAATCGGCTAAGTTTGTATCTTATGAGACAATCAGTTAGATGTCGATGGCGTGCCAAAGCTACCATAATCTCTCTCACTGTTTGTCCATGACGGCGCCTAGTTCATCACCCATATGGATTGCTCAATCCGATTGATTCAGGCTCGGCCAACACTGACGAATGTATTCAGTTTACCTAATACCTACTGAAACACCGATGGAAACAAGATTAAGCTTTGATCATCTAGGGATTTAACGGCAACGCAGCTTCGCAAATCAAGCTGAGTTATTCGTTAATGGAGAATAGATTTCGCGAAATGCGGGAAAAAACTTAGCTACTCTAAAATATGAATTTGCTCAGATTTAAGTGCAACAGTGGTTTGCATCCCCTTGGTTAAGCCAAGCTTCTGCGCAAGGTGAAGTGACACTTCCGTATTAAGTTGCAGCTCAGTCCCAGTGGCATAACAGACCACCCGTACCGACTCACCCATCACCAGCAAGGAGTCGATGGTAACATCTAACTTATTAAAACTGCGGCATAAACGCCCATTGGTGATAGAGTTAAATCGAATGCCTTGATTTGGGATCACCCAACGTACTTTACTGCCCACGCTGCGGTCTTTGCCAAAATCACTGGCGATCAGCTGCTCACCAAATTTGAGCCAAGTGATGTCCTTAGTACGGTCTTGAAACACCACTTCGCCATCGAAAATGTTTCTTAAACCCATCTGCCGCGCAACAGCCTCGTTACGTGGTCGCGATAACACCTCAAATGGCGCGCCCTGCTGCAACATCTGACCTTGGCTAATCAAGATCATCGAATCGGCCAGCAGCAGTGCTTCGTTTAAATCGTGGGTCACCATAATCACAGGGCAAAGCAGTTGCTCTTTTAGGCGAGCAAGCTCGAGGTATAAACGCTCGCGGGTTTCTCTGTCCACCGCCGAAAACGGCTCATCGAGTAACAACACCGACGGCTCACGGGCAAGGGCACGGGCAAGCGCAACCCGTTGCCGCTGACCGCCAGAGAGGTGCATAGGCAGTCTATCGGGTAAACCATGCAGATTGACCCGCTCTAACCAGTCCTTCGCCCTAGCAACACGCTCCGATTTGGGAATATGGTCAAGCCCTGCAACCACGTTCTCGAGCGCGGTGAGATTAGGAAAAAGCCCAAAATGCTGTGGCATGTAGCCGATATGGCGCTGCTGCGGCGTGAGTGCGGTGCGGCTTTTATTGTCGAACCATGGCGTTTCACCAAACACAATGCTGCCCGTATCGGGATGATTCAGTCCTGCGATCATCCGCAGTAACGTTGTCTTACCGCCACCCGAAGGCCCGACGACGGCCAGCACCTCCCCCGCCTTACAGCTAAATTCGGCGCTCAGTTTAATATGCTTATGGTTTTGGATCTGGCAATGCAGATCAGCGATGATTTGCGCCACGCTGACCTCCTAAACGCCGCGATAAACTGGTGGTGAGGGCCAATGCGGTAATTGCAAATAACAGCAATACCAGAGACATAGTACCTGCTGCGCCAAAATCGAAGGCCTGAACACTGTCGTAGATGGAAATCGAGATAGTCTTGGTCTCGCCGGCAATATTCCCGCCCATCATCAACACTACCCCAAACTCACCGAGTACATGGGAGAAACACAGCACTAAGGCAGTCAACACCCCAGGCCATACCATAGGCAATTCAATTTTCAGCAGAATTTTAAGTTTGCTCATGCCGCAACAGGCTGCAGCATCGCGCACATCATGGGGAACCGCCTCAAAGGCGCGTTGTATCGGTTGCAACGCAAAGGGAATATTCACCAGCACGGACGCCAGCACTAACCCCGAGAAATGAAACACTAGTTGCTGCCCGGTTAGGCGCTCTAACCATTGCCCTAACCAGCTTTGGCTGCCCAGCCCCACCAGCAAGTAATAGCCAATCACAGTTGGCGGTAAGACTAAGGGCACCATGATGAAGGCCTCAACCCAAGACTTACCCACAAACTGACGATAAGCTAAGGCTCGCCCCGCCAGAATCGCCAGCGGGATCAACACCAATACCGTGATGCTACTGAGCTTGACCGATAACCAGAGTGCCTGCCAATCCATGTCTGGCCTTACAGAGTGGGTAGACCAAATCCGTATTGCAGGAATACGGCTCTGGCGGCATCAGATTGAAGATATTGGTAAAAACGCTCTGCGGTTGCTCCCGCTTTTGGCATCAACGCCATACGTTGATTGAGTGGACCATGCAATGCTTCGGGCAAGGCAATCGCCTGGCCTAAGGCCTTAAACTGTGGCGCTAAGGCAAGGGATAACGGAATAATACCGCCTTGAGTAGAGCCACTCACGGCAAATTGCGCCGCTTGGGAGGCATTTTCGCCAAGGATTAATTTAGTTTGTAGGCCGTCCCACAAACCTAATTTTTGTAAAAGTTCACGGGCGCGCTCCCCATAGGGCGCATGTTCAGGGTTGGCAATTGCAAAGCGCTCTAGCTTGCCCGCGGCGAGCAAACTTTTTACGCCATTCAACTCGGCATCTAAGGTTAAGGGGGACTTGTTTGGAGCCACTAAGGCTAGGCGACCGACCGCGTATAGCACCCCAGCATCGCGAGTAAAGCCCGCTTTTTGCAGCTCATGGATATAACGCTCATCGGCGCTGAGCAAGAGTTCAAACGGCGCACCATGTTGAATTTGCGCCACAAAATTACCCGACGAGCCATAGGAGACTCGCACCTTAAGCCCGGTTTCGGCGCTGAAGTTTTTAACAATATCATCTAGGGCAAACTTGATATTGGCGGCGGCCGCAATCGCAGGCACAGTCTCGGCGCGGCTAACGGCTGGCACCAAGGCGACACAGCACGACAAGCCCAGAGCAAATACTAGGCTCCAGATTTTGCCTAACCCTGTCACACTGTGCATAAACTCACCCTCACTCTCGCCTACTACTGACTCAGTCTTACGCTAGTCTTTGTGTTGCCACAATTGCGCCGCTTGTTCATCGGCGTCCTTGGCCTCGACCCAATTCTGACCCTTGTCCCCCACTTCTAATTTCCAGAAAGGGGCTTTGGTTTTCAAAAAGTCGATTAAGAATTCGCAGGCCGCGAAGGCCGCCTTGCGATGAGCACTGGTGACGCCGATAAACACAATTTGCTCACCCAAAGCCATAGTACCTACACGGTGGATAACAGTGACTTTATTGAGCGGCCAACGCTCACGCGCTTCGGCCACAATTTGCTCGAGCACACGCTCCGTCATGCCGGGATAGTGTTCTAAGGTCAGGTCGGTCACCACTGAGCCGTCGTTAAAATCGCGCACCTTGCCCACAAAAGTGACAACGGCGCCATCGCTATTGTCTTGGGCTAATTGGTGATACTCATCGGCCACATTAAAATCGACGGTTTGCACCCGCACATTTGGCAGTAAACGCATATCAACCTCCGGTCACAGGCGGGAAGAAGGCGACTTCATCACCATCGCTCACGCGGGTGTCCCACTGGCTGATGGTTTGATTCACCGCCACCAGTAATTTATCTGAGGCTAACACTTTGGCCCATTTATCGTCGGTGGCCGCGAGTGTTGCGCGCAGTCCTTCTGCGGTTTGTGTCTGCTCGCTCGCTTCAACACTCAGTTGGGCAGTCCCTAAAAGCTCACGAACTTGGGCAAAAAACAACACGTTAATCATATTTTTATCTCGCTTTACGTTATTCAGCTTTAAAGTGTCCCGACTTGCCGCCGCGTTTTTCGAGCAGGCGCACCTGTGAAATCACCATGTCTTTCTGCACGGCTTTACACATGTCGTAAATAGTCAGCGCTGCAACAGAGGCCGCCGTGAGCGCCTCCATTTCGACACCGGTTTTGCCGGATAATTTACACAGGCTAGCGATGCGTACGCGATTGTGCTCAGGCTGAGCCTCGAGCTCGACTTCGACCTTGGTAAGCATTAATGGATGACACAACGGAATTAAATCTGAAGTCTTTTTCGCCGCTTGGATCCCCGCGATACGCGCGGTGGCAAACACATCGCCCTTATGGTGACTGCCGCTCATGATCATCTCGAGTGTCGTGCTCGCCATCTCGATAAAGGCTTCGGCGCGGGCCTCGCGCTCGGTCACGGCTTTCTCGGTCACATCGACCATATGGGCATTGCCGTCGGCGTTAATATGGGTAAATACATTGCTCATTGAAGCGATCCTTTAAACTGATGCCAAATTCAAGCATAGGGAAGTTAAGCGCCATCGCGAAATCTAACTTAATGAAAGATAACGCGATAAGCAGACTAAGACCTAAGTTAGATTAACCGCCAATCGAGGCCAGATGTTGCGTCACGCCAGTAATGCCCTGATGCAGATAATGGGTTTCCTTCTTCTGCGCCAGTTGACCGTGTAACCGCTCGATTAATTCCGCTTGCTGACTCGGGTGTTGCAGTAGATCACGCAAATCGATGCCAGACTCGGTAAAGAGGCATAAGTGCAACTTACCCTTGGCCGAGACCCGCAAGCGATTACAGCTCGCGCAGAAGTTAGTGGCGTAGGGCATGATCAAGCCGATACGGCCCTTAAAGTCACTGTGGCTGAAGTTTTGCGCTGGGCCATCGTCGGCACGGGGCGTATCTAATTGCCAGCCCTCAGCTTGCAGCTGCGCTTTAATATCGGCACCCGCCAAATGGTGAGCTTGGAAATACTCGCGGCCAAGGCCCGTTTCCATCAGCTCAATAAAACGCAGATCGATGGGCGTGTGCTTAATCCAATTCAAAAAACGCGGTAAATCTTTATCGTTCATCCCCTTGAGCAATACCGCATTGACCTTCACGCGCTCAAAACCCGCGGATAAGGCGGCATCGATACCACGCATTACCTCGTCGAACTTATTCTCGCCGGTGATCTGGTAAAACATCTTAGGATCTAAGCTGTCTACCGACACATTGATACGGCGTAGCCCTGCGTCGAACCACTCTTGGGCATGCTTCTCGAGCCTATACCCATTAGTGGTAGTGGCTACGGTATGAATACGAGGATTGTCGGCAACCACTCGAATGATATCGGTAAAATCTTTACGCAGCGTGGGTTCACCGCCAGTGATACGGATTTTTTGAGTGCCAACCTGGCTAAATGCGGACACAAGGTTTTCTATCTCACTGAGAGATAAAAACTGTTGTCTGCCATTCGGATGATAACCATCCGGGAGGCAATAACTGCATTTGAAGTTACAAACGTCAGTGACCGACATTCGTAAGTAATGAAATTTACGACCAAAATTGTCTTGCAATTGAGACATGATCACCTTTCCAAGTGTGGGAGGCGAGTGCATTTCTTTACTCACCCCAGTGGCCTTATTACCACGGCTACACCCCCATATCTGTCGACTTAGGTAGGCAAGCTCGGAGAACCGTCATTCGTGATTATAAGCCGAAAGTACTGCCTAGCTATACCCCTAAACAGGTATTTCTTGATCCGCTTCAAGTGAGCGTGAACAATCTGTGACAGTGCTCACCCAAAGATTTGTCATTCTTTAGGCTAAACAGCCCGCTTAGCCCCTGTGCCCTGCGATGATTTTGAGGTAAGGTGGACATCAGCAATAAAACGCCCGTTTACAAACAAACTACAACACCCGGTAAAAATCGGGGATATGCGAAGGAAGAGGTGAACTGATGGAACGCGAATCAATGGAATTCGATGTTGTTATCGTCGGCGCAGGCCCAGCTGGCTTGGCCACTGCGTGCCGATTGATGCAGATATCACAGAGTTCAGGTAAAGAGATTACCGTCTGCGTGGTTGAAAAAGGCTCCGAAGTGGGCGCGCACATTCTATCTGGCGCCGTATTCGAACCACGTGTGTTAGATGAACTATTCAGCGACTGGCGCGATTCAGGCGCTCCTGTCACCACCGCCGTGACCCACGATGAAATCTATCTACTCAACTCCGCCACCGACAGCAAGTTGATGCCCAATGCGTTTGTGCCTAAAACCATGCACAACGAAGGCAACTATATTGTCAGCGTGGGTAACCTCTGCCGTTGGCTCGCGACCCGCGCCGAAGCGCTCGGCGTAGAAATCTTCCCAGGCTTTGCCGCCAGCGAACTACTCTTCAATGAAGATAACAGCGTGAAGGGTATCCTGATTGGCGATATGGGCGTCGGTGCCGATGGCCAGCCGAAAGACAGCTTTATGCCCGGCATGGAACTACACGCCAAATATACCGTGTTCTCAGAAGGTTGCCGTGGTCACTTAGGCAAACAGCTGATCGCGAAATACCACTTAGATAATGGCAAGACACCACAGCATTACGGTCTAGGCTTTAAAGAAATCTGGAAAGTTCCCGCCGAACAACACGAGCAAGGTAAAGTGGTGCACACAGGTGGTTGGCCACTAACCGATGGCGCATCGGGTGGCGGCTTCCTTTACCATATGGAAGACAACCAAATTGCCGTGGGTCTGATTATCGACCTCAACTACAAGAATCCCCATTTAAGCCCGTTCGATGAGTTCCAACGTTATAAGACTCACCCAGTTATCGCCAAATACTTAACCGGCGGCGAGCGTTTGACCTATGGTGCTCGCGCAATCACTAAGGGCGGCCTGAACTCACTGCCGAAGATGAGTTTCCCCGGCGGTCTGTTGATTGGTTGCGATGCGGGAACCTTAAACTTTGCCAAGATCAAAGGCACACACACCGCCATGAAGAGCGGTATTGTCGCGGCAGAAACCTTAGCCAAAGCGATGCTGGCCGAGGTCGAAGGCGGTAAAGATCTGGATTGTTTCCAAACCCATCTGGAAGAAAGCTGGTTACACGAAGAGTTGTATAAGTCGCGCAACTTTGGCCCAGCAATGCACAAGTTTGGTACTTTCCTCGGCGGCGCATTTAACTACATAGATCAAAACTGGTTCGGCGGTAAGTTCCCCATCACTCTGCGTGATGAACACCCAGACTACGCACAAATGGCCCCAGTCAGTGCCTACAACAAGATTGATTATCCCAAACCCGATGGCAAACTCAGCTTCGATAAGCTCTCTTCAGTCTACCTGTCGAGCACTTATCATGAGGAAGACCAGCCTTGTCATCTGCGCTTAAAAGACAACAGCATCCCGCTTGGCATAAACCTGACGCAATTTAACGAACCCGCCCAGCGTTACTGCCCTGCTGGCGTGTACGAAATCGTTGAAGAAGCAGGCCAGCCTAAGTTTGTGATCAATGCGCAAAACTGCATCCACTGCAAAACCTGCGACATTAAAGATCCGAGCCAAAACATTACTTGGGTGACGCCCGAGGGCGGCGGTGGTCCAAACTACCCAAATATGTAACTCAACCGGAATAAGGCGCTCATCGAGCGCCTTATTTTTGCTTGCCTTCACGCCACACTTTGGTCACAATTGCGCCATAAAAATCACATGCTCCAAATCAGCAACTCATTTCCATCTATACTCTACATAACAAGATCTACCGCAAGAGCAACAGGTTAGGCCCAATAAATGTCTTGTACGCTGTTTTATTCGGCATTCGACCTAAACAGAGGTTAACTTTTAACATTTCTGTCCGATACTTGTTATTGGCTAGAAAACGTCGACCGATATTTCTAAACGTCTAACACAGGCATATTGATATTTATGATATTGAATAACCTTACTATTAAGCAGAAAATCCTGCTGACAGTGACATTTGCTGTGCTGCTGTCGACCATACTCGTGGGCGTCCTCAGCCAACGTAGTGCAAAAAGCGTGGTACAGCAGCGTATGCTCGGGTCGGAAATGCCCAGCCTAATGATGCAGATCCGCAACAAGATTGAGCTAGATATTTCGAGCTTAATGAATGCCGCCGAACAACTCGCCAGCAGCCGTATGTTGCTGCAATGGCTCGAAAACGGTCGTCCACAGGAGCAAGAGCCGCAAGTCGTTGCCCAGCTGAAGGATATCACCCGCCAATATCATTTGGCTCAAGCCTCCTACGCCGATAGACAAACCGCCGCCTACTACACCCAGGATGGTTTTTTACGTGTACTCACCCCAGCGCAGGATGGTTGGTTTTTTGGTTATCGCGACAGCGGCCAAGAGCGAATGCTTAACGTCTTTACCGAAGCCAATGGTGAGGTAAAACTCTTTATTAACTACCAGCAACCGAATGGTCGTGGACTCGTTGGCCTCGCGAAATCCCTCGATGATATGGTGCGCCTACTGGGCTCCTTTAAGATTGAAGAAACAGGCTTTGTTTACTTAGTCGATGCCAAAGGCGAGATAAAACTGCATCCCGACGCCAGCCAAATTGGCAAGAGTAGCCTCAAGAGCTTGTACTCAGGCGCGAATATCAGCTCATTACTTAATCGTAATGATTTCAACCTGATCGATACTCAAATCCAAGGTGAAAACACCTTCGTAGCCAGCAGCTATATTCCCTCCATGGATTGGTATCTCGTGGCACAAGTGCCCGAAGCCGAAGTGTTCGCCCTGCTGACGGATGCCGCCTACCAGATCTTAATTTGGACCTTAATCATTGCCGCGGGCTTTATCATGCTGGCGATTGTGGTGGCAGGTTCAGTAAGCCGCCCTATCGCACAAGTCGCGGCAATGTTCCGTGATATCGGCGAAGGTGAAGGCGATTTACGTCAGCGCCTCCCCGTTAAAGGTGAAGATGAGATTGCCCAACTGGCGCAAGGGTTTAATAGCTTTATCAGCAAAATCCAAGACTCTGTGATTGAAGTTGCGCAGACCAGCGAACAACTCGGCTTCTCGGCGAAGGATGTGTCGAATCAGGCACAGCAAACCCTTGAAGACAGCCATGAGCAAAAAGATCGCACTATGATGGTTGTGACCGCCATCAATGAGATGGGCGCAACGGTAAATGAAATCGCCAGCAATGCCGCCCAAGCAGCTGTTGCGGCCAAGGATGCCGATACTGAATCCAATAGCGGCCAAGTGGTGGTGACCCGTGCCCGGGATACCATCAATCAACTCTCCCAAGATGTGGAACAAGTTGGTGAAGTGATTGAATCCCTTGCCACTCATACCAAGTCTATCGGCGGCATTCTCGATGTGATCCGCGCGATTTCGGAGCAAACCAACCTGTTAGCCCTCAACGCTGCGATTGAAGCTGCCCGTGCCGGTGAAGCAGGACGAGGCTTTGCCGTGGTAGCCGATGAAGTCCGTAATCTGGCATCGCGCACCGCCGCATCGACCAACGAAGTCCAAGGTATGATCGACAAGTTGCAATCCGAGGCCAGCCGAGCAGTGAATGCCATGGCCCAAAGCCGTGCGCGCTCCCACGAAGGGGTGGCCGCCGTCGATGAGGCGAGCCAATCTCTGGTAGGCATTAGTGACCGTATTGGCCTGATCAGCGATATGAACATTCAAGTAGCCGCTGCGACGGAAGAGCAATCGACCGTGGTGGAAGATATCAACCGCAACGTGACCGAAATTAACGAGATCACCCAGCGCACCGCCAGCACGGCACAGGCTGCGGCACAGGCGAGCTTAGCGCTAAACCAACTCGCCCATCGCTTAGACACCTTAGTAGCGAAGTTTAAGGTGTAAGCCTTGGTAGGTTAAAACCAAACAAAAACGCCTTAGCGAATTCTCCCTAAGGCGTTTTTTATTACTCAGCGTAAAAAGCGATTAGTTATCGGAAAGGAACTTAATCGTCAGCGGATAACGATACACTTGCCCTTCACTCGCCTTAATGATCCCCAGGATAGTGCAAACTAAGTCGAGAATGCCGAGGATGATCAAAAAGATAAACCCAATGCCCACAAAGGCTAACAGCCCGCTGATAATCACATAGATCAACAGGCTTAATTTAAAGTTCAAGCAACTACGGCCGCATTGGTCGACAAAAGCCGACTCTTCACGCTTCATCAACCACATAATCAGCGGTCCGAGAATCGAGCCTAATGGCACTAAATAACCGATTAAACTGGAGGCATACACCAGTAAGCCAAAATCTCTTTCACTCTTAGTCACTGACTCTATCATTACACTTTCCCTGTATTATCGTTTGAAAAATAAAGTTTATTTACCTTTTGGCCCATACAAGCGCATCTGCCAATCTTCGACTTGTTGTGTCGCTAAGCGCCGCTGCAGGCTATTCACCCAGCTTTGTGCCAACCCTTCACAGGAGGCGAGTCTATCATAGGCTTTGGCATCGTATTCAGGTGAAAAGTACAACGCCATGGCTTCGGCGACACTGATATCGGTTTTACGCTCGACTAATTCTATCCTGTCGTTTAGCTGAATCACGCCTGGGGTTAATACTCTGTAAAACCAACCGCATAGCTGACTCTGCTGCATGGCGAGGGCGAAGTCTCTATGGCCAAATTGCAGGTTCAATTTAAAGCAAGGTGAGCGCGGCTGAGTCACCTGCACTGTGACGGCACCGATTTGCAGGATATCTCCGATATTGACCTCGGTTTCATTCAAACCAACCGTGCTGATGTTTTCCCCCATGCTCGGCGCATCTTCGAGTTGGGTGATTAAATCCCAGCGACGGTACTGACCATAATGCTCGCGGGGAAAATGATGCAGCACTCGGTCGAGGCCGCCATGGTGCTTAGGATCGGCCTGCGCATCGCCTTCGACACGGTCGACATTCACTCGCAATTGCTGCGCCGATTGTTTACCGTCGATACCAGTAGAAACACCGTCAATCTCTTGCAGAACCGCCCCTAAATACAAACCCGATAATCTATTTACCAACAAGGTCGACATTTGTTACTCCTACATCATCGCTATCCGTCACCTACCTCTGCCCGAACTGCTCAGTCACTCAAACGCGGCAGTGAGCCCAAACAATCTCCTTGGCAGATTCGGCCATCATAGCAGCATACTACTGATTGAGAACTACTTGATTGCGCCCCGCTTCTTTCGCCTGATACAGGGCGAGATCCGCTCGCTTAATCAAATCTTCCGCAGGCTCGAGTTTTTGGTATTCGGCAACTCCAATACTCACAGTAATAGCAATGTGCACGCCATTCACTTTAAGCTCCCGTTGGGAGATTAAATCGCGAAATTGTTCTGCCAGTTCAGCAGCCTGACTTAAATCCTGCTCTGGCACTAATATCAAGAATTCTTCACCGCCCCAACGACACAACACATCCTGGGTTTTTAGTTGACTTCTTAATAGGTTAGCCACAGTTTTTAATACTAAGTCACCAATGCTATGACCATAGCTATCGTTTACTTTTTTAAAGTGGTCGATATCGACGAGCAGAATGGAAATCGGCGCTTGGGATAGCTTGGCCTTCTCTAATGCCTGATGGAAATACTCTTCAAACACTTGGCGATTAGCGGCACCAGTGAGTTTATCGGTTGAAGCCATGACCTCAAGTTTGCGCTGATAACGACCTAGGGTCATGTTTGAAATCAGTAAAATCCCAATCGTCACCAGTAAACTTAAGGCTAAGTTACCCCAAAAGGTATTGAGCAGCTCTTGCTCCTGCGGCGCATCCTCCTGCTCTACAATAAGATACCATTTAAATTCAGGCACTAAGCGGCTGTTCAAGTAGGCGGTTTTACCGTTGCGTTGGTAGCTAAAGGCCGCACTTGGACTGGTTAAAATCCGCGTAGCGAGTTGCTCAAGCCCTGCGCTGGTTTGCAGCGAATCGGCACCATCATACTCATCGCCATGGAGCGTGACACGACCTTGTCTATCGGTGAAGAACACCCGGCGGTTGTAGCGTTTCTGATAGAGTTCAATCAATGCCTTGACCTTCTCAACCGCAAGGCCAACGCCAGTAACACCAATAAACTTACCTTCAAAATCGAACACTGTATAGTTCACAAATACCGTTGTCTTAGTGCGATCTGCGGTGTCTGAATCGATATTGATTTCGTAATGCTCTGACTCAGGTAAAGAACGTACTCGAAAATACCAGGCATCGTTTGGGTCGATATCTTGGATTTTCTTCAATATGCCCGTCGAATGGTAATAGTTGCGACTCTGCTCAGAGACAAAAAAGCTGGTGACTGTATCGTATTTTTCTTGGATTTCTTTGAGGTAACGGACCAGTTTTTCGGGTTCTTGCTCGTGATTCAACATCCAGTCACGCACAAAGGTATCCTGCGCCATCAGCGAGGAAATAAAGATGGGGCGCAGCAGATCCTGTTGAATTTCTGAATAAATATTGTCGCTGGTTAGAGGTAAAGTATTGCTCTCAATCTGCTGACTCAAGGAGTCGTGGGCCACTTTATAACTAATGCCACTGGTGACTAAAAAGGCCACCAGCAACAGCACTGACAGTAGCCAAATAAACTTCTTTTTATCATTCCAAACGTGATTGCCCATTTCCAACTCCAACAACGGCAGGCTTATTATTTTATTTCAACGAGATGCGTTGCCTGAATGTTAACGTAATCCCTTGCCGACCGCACAATATTTCCACAATATGAACGTTCGGTAACGGAATAACATTATTCGAGCTAAAAAAATGCCCCGTTGGGGAAACGGGGCAAACATGCGAACCAACAAAATGGGAGAAAAGCACAAGAAAACGTTAAGGGACAAGAGCTATTCGTCACTGAGCACACTCTATCAAGCCCAGATGACAGAAAGATGACTCCCTTTTATGCCCTGCTATTTATCTCCCAACTTATGCTTCTAAATACTGCTTCAATGCATCGCCAGGGATAGAACTGTCGGTGGCCACGGCAAATGCCGCCCAAGTCGCACCTTCGGCCATGGCTTGGGTAATGGTTTTTCCCGCGCATAATCCATGGATAAGCCCTGCGGCATAGGCATCTCCCGCCCCAGTGGTATCGACAACCTCAGCAGGCACAGCCGGGACATGCTGCACATCATCTCGGGTATACACCTTAGCGCCGCGCACACCATCGGTGACGACAAAATAGCGTAATGATTCTCCGCCAATGCTCACGCCATAATCCCACGAGGCGACATCACAGCGCCCATGCATATCACTCACGGACGCTAGCAACACGTGGCAAGGGCGCGGTCTGTCATCCTTCGCTAGCTGCGCGATCACAAGGCAGTGATCAAGTGCGGTTTTCGCCCAACTAACCGTGCCCTCAGCCGAAGTATTAAAATACAGTGCATCCCAGTGTTGCCATTTAGGCGGCACCGATAACTCAAAAATAGGCCGCTGCGGACGAATGATGGTGCGCTCACCATCGGGCGTCATCACTAATAACATTTCACAGGTATTTCCCGCGCGGCGCTGCACTAAACGACAATCTAGCCCTTGAGTACTCGCCTCAGCGATAACCCAGTCGCCCATTTCATCCCGCCCGACTTGGCTCACGAGGGCAACCCTATGGCCCGCCCATACCAGTCCAAGCCCAGTATTGGCGCCACCACCGCCGAGCCTTTGTCCGCCATCTTGATAATGAAAGCGACCGCCTGTTTTCAGCGGCTTATCAAGGATCAACACTCGGTCACAGTTAAGATTGGCCACCAGCAAAATATTTGCCATGACAGGACTCCATAATGAAAAAACGGACCGCGCTAACTCTCGGCGAAGACTCGGTTAAAAGAGCCCTCAATCTAGACCAAAACCTCAGGTGACACAATCGCAGCTATCAAGGTGTTGAACCCCATCACGGCAGCCAATAGCAGTTTTTGCTGTAAGACTTTATCCATATTTGAATTCAGCGAGACAACCCACCCGGCACCTTAAACGCTAAATGCAATCACACAATATTTTGATAAATAATAAAAATATTCTTCAATGTGTGATTTTTAGACATTTATTCATAAAAGTGTCATCAAATGCCATTCCACACTAGATTAGAAAAAGGTTAAGCTGGTGCTTCAAGGATGAAAAACTGAAGGAATTTGTATGCTAATGGAATGGCTACATAGGGACATTGATGGTGAAGAACAACTCCGCCGCTATCGCGAATGCTTAGAGGAATTTAACGAGTTGGAATTTCATGATGCGTATGTCGCGAAGATTCAACACGAATATCAGTTACTGCAAGTGTTGTTTGAGGAGCAGTCGGTTCAACATTATGAGCCTAACTGCTCCGAAAAGTAGGATTGACGTTAATCGACCATCTTAAAGGGTGAAAGCGAGGTAAACTTTACATCCAGCTGCCAATCTTGGATCACCATCTCCGAAGGTTGCCAGCTGTCATCAACCCATTCGTAAATCAGGCCAGGATCTTCCTCCGCATTGACTAGCAAGCGACGGCCATCCTTTAACACAACCGTATAATCAAGCCCTTGAGCATCAACACTTTCAATATCCCCCAATACTTTGTGATGAATGCTTGAAATTGTGCCTGTCGCTTTCACTGCGTCAGTTTCTTTCGCGCCGCTGTAAAATCTCAGTGCCTCATTGGTAGCGGGTTTATGAAATACAAACTCTTCAGTCACGCCCACAACGATCGACGGATCAAGCTCATACCAAGCGGGTATCCATAATGCGTTCATTGCCATCCCGTTATATCCTGCATAATAATTTTACGGACGAGAACATTCTGCCTTAACCTTGGCAGATAAAATACTGGTCAGGGATAAAATAATTTTAACCTTCTGCAGACAATTCCCCTCAGGCTGTAACCCGCATAACTGCAATAAAAATAACGCCGCTAAGGTCATATGCTGTACTTCGAGTTAATGATTGGAGCCATGCTGACTTTCTGTTAGCTTGAAAAAAACAGCTCAATAACTGCCACATTTTGTTGATAGAGTGATCCAATAAACCCGCGTCACGTATTGAGCCTGACCCCATAGCCACCACTATGGCACCAGCTTGCCCTATGGAGAAATCGAATATGCCAGTTTTGCAAACACTCAAACTTACGGGTGAGAATGAGGCGCTGAAACGTCAAGAGCTTAAACAATACTTCAATCAAACCTGGGCACTCTATGAATCCCTCTTCGAACTGATAAGGCACGACGATGCTTATTACGTCAAAGCCGAACCACTGCGCCATCCGCTAATTTTTTACTTTGGCCATACCGCCACTTTCTATATCAATAAACTCAAGCTGGGTAAGTATCTCGATGAACGAGTGAATGATCACTTTGAATCTATGTTTGCCATCGGTGTGGATGAAATGTCTTGGGATGACCTCGACGAAACCCACTATCAATGGCCCAGTGTCGCTGAGGTAAAAACGTATCGGGATCACGTCAAACAGGTCGTCAATCAACTGATTGATAGCATGCCAATCACTCTGCCGGTCAGCCAAGACTGCCCCGCTTGGGTCATCTTGATGGGCATAGAACACGAGCGCATTCACCTAGAGACCTCTTCCGCCATTATTCGCCAGCTTCCATTAGAGGACGTGTGTGCCAATGCTCAGTGGCCAGAGTGTCAGGATGTTGGCAGCGCCGAGCCAAATCAACTACTTGCCGTGGCGGGTAAAAAAATCACCTTAGGTAAAAAAGAGCAAGACAACACCTATGGCTGGGATAACGAATACGGTAACAAGAGCTTTAAAGTCGCCGACTTTAAAGCCTCAAAGTACTTAGTGAGTAATGAAGAATACCTAGCCTTTGTCGAAGCGGGGGGCTATCAAACCCAAGACTATTGGAATGAGGAAGGCCAAGCTTGGCTGGCGTATACCCAAGCTCAAATGCCACGCTTTTGGCGCCGCCGCGATGATAAATGGTGGCAACGTAACCTCACCAGCGAAATCCCTTTGCCGCTCAATTGGCCCGTCGAAGTCAATCAACTCGAAGCTAAGGCCTTTTGTAATTGGAAGGCGCGCCAAAGTCAGAGCAATATTCGCCTGCTCACCGAGGCAGAATGGTATATCTTGCGGGAAAATGTGCCGAGCGATGCCCCCGATTGGCATGAAGTCCCAGGCAATATCTCGCTGGCTTACTACGCCTCTTCCTGTCCGATAAACCGCTTTAAACACAATGATTTTTATGACATTGTCGGCAATGTCTGGCAATGGACCGAAACCGCTATCGACGGTTTTAATGGTTTTGCCGTACATCCGCTCTACGATGATTTTTCGACGCCAACCTTCGATGGCAAGCACAATCTGATTAAAGGTGGTTCGTGGATTTCAACGGGCAATGAAGCTATTGCAGCCTCACGCTATGCCTTTAGGCGTCACTTTTATCAACATGCCGGATTCCGTTACGTCGAGTCGTTGCAAAATCCAGAACAGATGGCCGAGGTCAATGTGTACGAAACCGATGAACTGATTTCCCAGTATTTAGAATTCCACTATGGCGCCGAGTACTTTGGTGTACCGAATTTTTGCGTCAACGGGGTGCAACAGGCACTCAACGAGATCCAACTCGAGCACACCACCAAGGCCTTAGATATAGGTTGTTCAGTCGGACGCGCCAGTTTTGAGTTAGCCAAAATGTTTGAGCATGTGGATGGTATCGACTTTTCGGCGCGCTTTATCCAGCAGGCTTACGCCCTGACCGAACAAGGCGAAAAACGCTACACCATTCGCACCGAGGGAGACTTACAGGAATTCAAGAGCGCCAGCCTTGCTAAACTGGGATACCTTGGCGAAGCTAAAAAAGTCAATTTTATCCAAGGGGATGCCTGCAATCTCAAGCCAATCTACACAGGATACGATTTGGTCTACGCCTCAAATCTAATCGACAGATTGAACGACCCGCAACACTTCCTCACCAATATTGGGCAACGCATCAATCAAGGGGGATATCTGGTTATCGCCTCACCCTATACTTGGCTCGAAGACTACACGCCAAAGGAGAAATGGCTTGGGGGGATTAAAGTCAAAGGAGAAAACTTCACAACTTTAGATGGGTTAACCGAAACCTTGATAGGCCAATTTGAACTGGTCGCAGTGAAAGAAATCCCCTTCGTTATTCGCGAAACCAAGCGTAAATTCCAGCATTCGATTTCAGAGATGACGATCTGGCGTAAGCGTTAGTTTTGCAAGATTAATAGCGACCCTAAAGAAAAATCCGCCAGATAATCCTTTCTGGCGGATGCATAACAAACGGCGCAGCAATAACAGTCATCCAGTTGCAAGAACGGCGAATGCTCGGCATTGCTTACTCATGCCTAGCACAGCGTCCTAGACCTTAAACTGAGCCGTTGTTAAACCAAGTTGATTCGCTAGCCCTAACAGGCTGCGGGTGCTGGCGGCCACTTGGCTGATGGCTGCGCTATTTTCCTCTGCCGCCGCACTGAGCCCTGCAATGCCCTGAGCAATCGTCGACGACACTGTGGTTTGTTCCTCCGCAGCCGTTGCCGTTTGGATCATTAAGGCTTTGAGTGTATCGAGCCGCTTGGCAATATCATCCACCGCCGCTTGCATGCCTTCGGCATCCTCTGCGGTTTTAGACGCCTCAGATGAACAAGTCACACTATGCTGCGCCAACACAGCCGATTGCTGCTGAATGCCTTGTAATACCTTTCCAATATCCTGCGTCGCCTCCTGTACCTTCACGGCGAGTTGCCGCACTTCATCGGCGACTACAGCAAAGCCACGGCCATGCTCGCCCGCTCGGGCAGCTTCAATCGCCGCATTGAGGGCTAATAGATTGGTCTGCTCGGCAATCGCATTAATCACATCCAGAACACTGCCGATCTTCTGGCTATCGGCCTCAAGATTACCGACCTGCTGATGAATGGCGGCGAAACTTGCTAGCGTCACCTGTAAACTTTGGCGGGTACTCGCCAGATTCTGCGAGAGAATGCCACTCGATTGAGTACAGGAAGAAACCTCATCGGAAGATTTCATGGTATTAGTGCTGATCTCTGCGGCGGCATAACTCATTTCCTCCACGGCCGTGGCTAACATATCGGTTTCTCTGGCCTGCATCTGAATACTGCTGTCGGCTTGGCTCATTGCCGCCGAGTTTTGCTCTGCGGCGGATTCTAACTCATGGCCCATCCCCACCAATTGGCCAATAATTTCCTTTAATTTGGTCTGCATCCTCGCGAGCCAGCTCATTAAATGATTATCGGCATGGACGTGGGAGAGACTATGGGTTAAGTCCCCGGAGGCGATAAGGCTAGTCAAATGGCACATATCCTCGGGCTCACCGCCCAGAGGTTTAAGCACAAAGCTAGTGACTAGTTTTGCCGCCGCAATCGCCAGCACTATCGATAGCCCGCACACCACGAGTCCGATATACATCATATGGTAGGCAGGCGCGGCGATTTCACTCACATCAATCTCGGCCATTAAGCCCCACTTAAGTCCCATCTCAATGACAGGCGAGTAGGCCGATAGCACTAAATTATGATTGTAATCATATATCTGCATAACTCCCTCTTGCCCAGCTAACGCAGCCTTTACCGCCAAGGTATCAACCCCATTCTGGGCAATTGTGCCCGCAAAAGAGGCTGATACAGTGCGATTTTGAGGATCTAAAAAGGAGTCAGAACGCATTCGATTGTCGGGACCAATCAGATAGGTTTCACCCGAGTCCCCCATCCCTTCACGGATTTGCATCACACGGTTAATTCGCTCGATAGACACCTGCGCCGCCACCACAATGCGCTGTCCATGGTACTGAATACTTTGACCAATAAAGGCGGCCGCTTGTCCATTCGATGGTGCATAGGCGGAGAAATCCTGTAAAAACACGGTATCCGAAGTTGCAGAGGCCTTATCGAAGAGTTGAGCCAGCCCTGAAGTTCGGTAAGGGCCGGTACGCAGATTAGTGCCATAATCAGGCTCTTTCGCCACTGTGTAAAAAACCGAACCGTCATCGGAGATGATAAAAAGATCATAAAAACCCAACAGTTTGTTGAGGGATTTGAGTGTTGAATCTAAATCGCTCAGGGTTTCTAGATTCGGCTGGCTGGCGATCACCGCACTAACGGACTGTAAGTTATCGGAGAAGTCTTGGAACATGCCATTGATCTGTCGCTGCTTAATTTCCCGCACAGCCACTAAACGTGACTGAGCCTCGGCAAAGAGTTCATTTTTAGCAAGATAGGTGACGATCGCCGTCGCAAGTACAAGCGGCAAGAGGACAATCAGTAAACTGATCAATTGAATTTTACGCGTAAATCCCATGGAGACACTCCTTGTCGCACTCAAGATTCCATAATTGCAGGCAAAACAACTACCGTTAAAACTATAGGTGAAGATTGAAACCTCGACCAAGTGAGGCCATTTTTTTATTCAGTACGCAACTCCCTAATAGAGTAGACATTAACCTTACTCAGACGCTTTTATGCAAACCATCCCAAAACGTGTACTGCTCGATGAAGCAGAGCCGATAACTGGTTTATGAAATTAACGATGAAAATTTTCACATTGACGACAGCATAAAAATCACATTGAATTGAATACAAATTCAAATCACACACTTTGGGAGCGTAAAATGGAGTTAATCGAGCAAGTCTCAGTCGCGAAAAAAGCCAATATTTACTTTGAGGGTAAAGTTGCCAGCCGCAGCGTATTCTTCAGCGATGGCAGCAAAAAGACCTTAGGTGTGGTTCTCCCTGGAGAATATGAGTTTTCCACCTCTCAGGGTGAAATAATGCAGGTTACCAGTGGCAGTTTCGAGGTATTACTGCCCAATAGCACAACCTGGCAAACCTTTAGCGAAGGCAGCCAATTCGAACTTGCAGCCAATGTCAGTTTCAAAATCCGTAACAATGCAATAGCCGAGTATTGCTGCAGTTACCTGTAACCCCTTACCGAGGAATACTTAACCAGCTTAGGCATTCCTCTATCAGTTACTCTCCACTATTGATGTAAATTAGAACACTAGACGACTGGTCTAATATACTTTATGCTCCTCCCCCATGAAAACAGAACCCCAATCGACGCGTCAGCATATTCTCGACGTTGGATACTCACTGATCCTCAAACAAGGCTTTTCGTGCCTAGGCTTAGCCCAATTACTCAAGGCAGCCCAAGTACCTAAAGGCTCGTTTTATCACTACTTTAAATCCAAAGAGCAATTCGGTGAGGCCTTGCTAGCGGGGTATTTTGAGCAATACCAAGCAGAACTCGATTGCCTGTTCAACGAGACTCAACTCTCAGGCTTTGAGCGCCAAATGCAGTACTGGCAAAAATGGTTGCACGTGCAGCAGGACGGTTGTGTCGATCAAAAATGCCTTGTCGTTAAGTTAAGTGCAGAGGTGGCCGATCTGTCTGAGGCCATGCGCCTTGTGCTTTTAAAAGGCTCGGCTGGCATCATCGAGCGCCTAACTCAGTGCATTCAGGTGGGGATTACCGATAAATCCATCTGTGAACAGGATGCCCAAGCAACGGCAGAGCTGCTGTACCACATGTGGCTCGGCGCCAGTTTGATGAATAAACTCGGCCACAGCCATGCCGCTTTAGCGCGCGCCCTTGCAATGACCGAATCTATTTTAAAGACCAAAACCATGGGTTAATGCCAGCAACACTGACACACCAATGCATCAGCAACCCGTTAATGAACAATGAAATATCGCTTCATCGGCTTGATTTATCATTTAGTAGCCAACCAATCTAGACGACTGGTCTACTAAAATCATTTTCCAACCATAGGACACATAGCAGTATGTTCAATTTCGCCTACTACAACCCAACCCGAATCCACTTTGGTAAAAACACCATAGCTGAAATCGACACCTTAGTGCCTCGCGATGCCAGAGTCATGGTGTTATTTGGCGGCAGCAGCGCCAGACGAACTGGCACATTAGCCGAAGTAAAACAAGCGCTTGGAAACCGTTTCGTGGTCGAGTTTGAGGGAATCGAGCCTAACCCAACCTACGAAACCCTGATGCAGGCTGTCGACCAAGTTCGTGAATTAAACATCGACTTTTTACTCGCAGTCGGTGGTGGTTCTGTGATCGATGGTACCAAGTTTGTTGCTGCGGCAGCGGTATTTGAAGGCGAGCCTTGGGATATCCTCACCAGCTGGGGCGCGAATGTGACTCAAGCCATGCCATTTGGCTCGGTATTAACCTTGCCTGCGACGGGTTCAGAGATGAACAACGCCAGCGTGGTGACCCGTAAATCGTTGAAAGCTAAACTGCCATTCCGTAACGACTTGGTTTATCCGCAATTCTCAATCCTCGACCCTACTAAGACCTTCACCCTGCCAGAAAGACAAGTGGCGAACGGCGTGGTCGATGCCTTTGTGCATATCACGGAGCAGTACCTCACCTACCCGGTCAATGCAGCTGTGCAGGACAGATTCGCCGAAGGCTTACTGCAAATTTTGATTGAACTAGGGCCACAGGCACTCACACAGCCCGAAGATTACGATATTCGCGCTAACTTGATGTGGGTCGCGACTATGGCACTCAATGGCACGATTGCGACCGGTGTACCCCACGACTGGGCAACACATATGATCGGCCATGAACTCACAGCCTTGTATGATATTGACCATGCCCGCACCTTAGCCATTGTATTACCAGCATTATTGCGCTGCACTAAAGCCGCTAAGCGTGAAAAGCTGCTACAGTTTGCAGACAGAGTGTGGCATATCAACACCGGCTCTGAAGACGAACGTATCGAGGCCGCCATTGCGAAAACCCAAGCCTTCTTCGAAGCTATGGGCATTGCAACCCATTTATCTGCCTACGATTTAGGTAAAGAAGCCGTCGATGCTGTCGTCAATCAGCTTGAGCAGCATGGCATGGTTGCCCTAGGCGAACATGGCAATATCGATCCTGTCATGAGCCGCGATATTTTAACCCTAGCGCTCTAAGCTTTGGTTGCCGCCGTCAACGCACCATAGTGGTGCGTTGACTCTCCCCTAAAAGAGGCAAACTCCCCTGCGCCTCAACATCAAAGCCGCTCTCACCTTTCCCATACAAAACATTTGCCGCCAGAACCACGCTCGCCGAAGATTTAAAGGCATAAAAACAAACCCGCGTTTATTCCCACGCTAAACCTCAAGCGAGCTGAATAAACACCATGATTTTTGGTGAAAAAACGACTAATCTTGTAGAACTTCATCTCCAAGGCAAAAGGACTTTCGCATGCGTGCATTAACCCTCATCAGCTTATTGCTGCTCAGCCTGTTCGCCCAGGCAACAGTGTACAAATGGGTCGATAAGGATGGAAAAGTCCATTATTCAGATGAACCACATCCCAATGCCGAGGTTGTTGAGTTAAAAGAGAAAACGCTCAATCAAATTGCACTCCCCCCCGTAAAAAATGATGCGGATGACTCGCAAGTGATCCAACAAATCCAGTATCAAGTCGTCATCACTTCCCCTACGGAAGAGGAAACCGTGAGAGACAATAACGGAGACTTTCAAGTCACCGCCACTGTCACCCCAGAGATCAAAAGCCAGTATCTGATGGCACTCAAACTCGACGGTCAAACGGTCGGTCAGCCTCAAGTGGGTGGCATCTTCCAACTTAAGAACATCGACCGAGGTGAACATACCATTGTTGTCGATGCCATGACTCAAAACGGCAAAGTCTTTGCATCTAGCTCTCCACGAAAGATATTTCTTCATCAAGCGGCGATGAATCCAGTCCCGAAAAAACAACCAAAATCTAATTAAACCATTTAATAACAATTGATTAGGTCGTTTTTACTCAATCTAGCCCTTTGATGAAGTCGAGTTGCAGCCTGCACCAAATCGGTGCAACATAATGGTGCAACCCTATTTTCAGGAACGGTAGATGGATAAAGAGACTCTGCTTAATCATTTAGTGACCGCGGTACTTGTCATAGATAAGGATCTTAAGCCTTGTTATGCCAACGCCGCCGCAGAGCAACTGTTAGGTGTCGGTAGCCATAGGTTAGTCGAGCAAGCCCTGCCGGAGCATTATCAAGCACTTGGTGTTGAAGCGCAGATCCTGAGCGATGCGGTGAAAGCCGGCCAAGGTCTCACGGTCAACACCGCCACCTTAGTGACCTTAGATGCCCAACATCATACCGTCGATCTGACGCTGATCCCGCTCGAAGATGAAGCGCAGTTAAGCCTGCTTGAGCTTAGACAGGTCGACCAACAACGCCGGATCCACCAGCAACTCAGCCAAGATGCCCAGCAACAGGCGGCGCAATTCCTAGTGCGAAATTTGGCCCATGAGATCAAAAATCCCCTGGGCGGCCTGCGTGGCGCGGCACAATTACTCTCGCGGGAATTAGACGATCCGGCACAAAAGGAATTTACCAATCTGATCATTGAGCAGGCCGACCGCCTGCGCAGCCTTGTGGACAGATTGCTCGGCCCGCAGCGACCGACCCAACATAGCCTGCACAACATTCATCAAGTGGTGCAAAAGGTCTATAAACTGGTGGAAATGGCCCTGCCCGCCAATATTCAGCTTAAGCGTGACTATGATCCCTCGATCCCCGATATCGAGATGGATCCCGACCAAATGCAACAAGCTGTGCTGAATATTTTGCAGAATGCGGTGCAAGCCCTTGAGCATACAGGTGGCGAAATCCTGCTCCGCACCCGCACACAACATCAGGTCACTATCGGTTCGCAGCGCCACAAGCTTGTACTGACCCTGTCGATTATCGACAATGGCCCAGGCATACCACCAGAGCTGATGGACACGCTGTTTTACCCCATGGTCACCAGTCGTGAGCAAGGTTCGGGGCTAGGCCTATCGATTGCCCATAACATTGCCAGATTACACTCGGGCAGAATCGATTGTGTATCCAGCCCTGGGCATACCGAATTTATCATTTCGTTACCGATTTTAAGCGCCAAATAATCAAGACAAACTAACACATACCGTATGAGGAAGCAAAATGCGAATGAGTGAACAAGTATGGATCCTCGACGATGACAGTTCGATACGTTGGGTGCTCGAAAAGGCGCTCCAAGGCGCGAAACTCAGCACCGCCAGCTTTGCCGCGGCCGAATCACTCTGGCAAGCATTAGAGATTTCCCAGCCACGGGTCATAGTCTCAGATATTCGTATGCCGGGCACCGATGGTTTAACCCTGTTAGAAAGGCTGCAAATCCACTACCCGCATATTCCCGTCATCATCATGACTGCGCATTCGGATTTAGACAGTGCCGTCAGCGCCTATCAGGCAGGGGCATTTGAGTATTTACCCAAGCCCTTCGATATTGATGAGGCGATTTCCCTCGTCGAGCGCGCCCTGACCCATGCGACCGAGCAAAGCCCCGCACCTGCGGCGCAGGAGACGCAAGTCAAAACCCCCGAAATCATAGGTGAAGCGCCCGCGATGCAGGAGGTGTTTCGCGCCATTGGCCGGTTATCACGCTCCTCAATCAGCGTGCTGATCAACGGCCAATCGGGTACGGGTAAAGAGCTGGTTGCAGGCGCATTGCACAAACACAGTCCACGTAAGGATAAGCCCTTTATCGCCTTGAATATGGCGGCAATTCCCAAAGATTTAATCGAATCGGAGCTCTTCGGCCATGAAAAAGGCGCCTTTACCGGCGCGGCAAACGTGCGCCAAGGACGCTTCGAGCAAGCCAATGGCGGCACCCTGTTTTTAGATGAAATCGGCGATATGCCGCTGGACGTACAAACCCGCCTACTGCGGGTGCTTGCCGATGGGCAATTTTATCGCGTCGGCGGCCATAGCGCCGTTCAGGTAGATGTGCGGATTATTGCCGCAACTCACCAAGATCTGGAGCAGCTCGTGCTCAAAGGCGGCTTTAGGGAAGATCTATTCCATCGGCTCAATGTTATCCGTGTTCACTTGCCACCGCTGTCACAACGCCGTGAGGATATTCCCCAACTGGCGACCCACTTTTTAGCATCCGCCGCTAAGGAGATTGGTGTCGAGGCAAAAATCCTCACCAAAGAGACCGCCGCCAAGCTATCGCAACTGCCTTGGCCAGGGAACGTCAGGCAACTCGAGAATACCTGTCGCTGGCTCACGGTAATGGCCTCAGGACAAGAAATCCTGCCCCAGGATTTACCGCCAGAGCTACTTAAAGAACCCGCTAGCATTAATCCTATGGCAAAAGGCAGCCAAGATTGGCAATCGGCACTCACCGAGTGGATTGACCAAAAACTGTCTGAGGGAAATAGCGATTTATTAACCGAAGTTCAGCCGGCCTTTGAACGTATTTTGCTCGAAACCGCATTACGCCATACCCAAGGGCATAAACAAGAAGCGGCAAAACGTTTAGGTTGGGGAAGAAATACCTTAACGCGAAAACTCAAAGAATTGTCTATGGATTAAGCATCCATTAAAAAGCAAAAAAGGGATATCACTATCCCTTTTTTATTATTTAGATTAACTCTAAATCATTAGAACTGGTAATGTACACCAATCGCCAGTTGCTTCATATCGGTGTCGATATCTTTCATATTCAAATAGCTGTGGTCAGCATCTAAATCACCTGTGGTGACATCGTAGCTAAAGCGCACATTTAAACGTTCGGTCACGGCAGCATTAATACCTACGCCATATGTCCAACCAAAACCGGTGAAATCTTCATCGAAACCAAAACCGTCAAAATTCATAGCCATAGATGCAACACCAACTTTTGCATAAGCTGAGAACATATCATTGATTTGCAGAGTAAACTTAGGCGTGAAGGTTAATGCGCCCGCTGTGACATCCGTATCTCTGTCGCCCAAATCGGCCGTCGCAAATAAATTGGCTTCTAAACCAAACCACTCGTTGAAGTTGTAACCACCGTAAACACCGAAACCTGTGCCAGTATCTGAATCATCAACAACATCCACAGCTACGCGGTTTAGTGCGCCACCCACATAAAAACCAGTAGTATCGGCTGCCGCAGAAGCTTGGCCGGCCACTAATGCAGATAATAAAGATACCGCAACTAAAGATAGTTTTTTCATTATATTTTCCTAATGAGTTAACTTGAGTAGTAAACGCGGCGGATATTACAACAAACAAATAATAAGAGTGACAGTTTGTAAAAACTAAATACGTTTCATACAGGAAGTATTCAGCTTTAAATTAAAAAATAACAAACTTGATATACTTAAGTATTAAATAACATACTCAATATTAAATACTAAGTATTAACTGACTATACGCAATAAATTCATTATGCCGAAATAACACCAACGAATTATCGAACGGCGTTTTCGTTCATCGAGACATTCAATAATCACCACCTTTCTAGACTGCTCGCAGGTCACACGACTGCGCCACATCAACAAGGGCCAAATATGCAGTCGGTAGTCCCGCAGTGCAATATTAAATGGAATCGTTCTCGGCCAATAATATAAAGGTTGGCACAGGATAAGCTCGCTCCAAACGCCCATAGTAGGATTGCCTAAGTTGTGGCCATTGAGATTTGAATCAAGCCCCTCACTCGCGGCGGGGGCATGTTCGGCAATCAACTCGAAGCGGGTCGATAATCTATGATAACGGCAAATGAGCCGAGTCTGTTCGGCTAAGGGGTGAACCTGTTGCTGCGTCCATGACATAACCAATCCTTTGGCTGTTTAATAACGGTTAACACTTATTATGATGAAGCCGCAACACTAGGCTCCATCTGCACGGGATCTTGGTGAATAATCACCTCGGCATCTTCAAAGGCGGCTTTCACCCTGAGTCCCGTGGTATCGGCAATACTATGGGCTTCGTTCAGACTCAAATTCCCATCCAACTCCAAATGGAATTGAATGAAGATGGTTTTACCCGCTTGGCGCGTGCGTAAATCATGCAGCCCTTGGACTCGGGAGTCTTCCTTGGCGATTTGTTTAATCCGTTGACGAGTGTCCTCATCCAGCTCACGGTCGAGCAGTGCTTGAATAGAGCGGTAACCTAGGTCAAATGCCTGTTGGCCGATATAACACGCGATAAGCACGGCAAAGAGCCCATCGGCCCACCACCAACCATATTGGGACAAAACGAGTGCGAGCAACACGGCACCATTGAGGAATAAATCCGACTTATAGTGCAACGAATCGGCTTCGACTACCGTGCTATTGGTTGCCGCCAGCGCCCGCTTTTGCAACATAACTAATGCTAATGTCAACACAATCGCGACGACCGAGACCACCACACCTAAAGTTGCGTGCTCAACTGGGGCGGGATTGAGTAACCGCTCTCCCCCATAAAACAGCAGCAGGAATGCCGAGCCCATAATAAAGGCCGATTGTGCCAGCGATGCTAATGGCTCCGCTTTACCGTGGCCGTATCTGTGGTCATGGTCGGCGGGAACGATAGCATAACGAATGGCGATAAAGTTGATGATTGAGGCGAGTGCGTCGGCGAAGGAATCCGTTAAGGACGCCAGCATACTGGCCGAGCCAGAATATAACCAAGCTAACAGCTTGATAAGAATAAGGGTCAAAGCGGTAGCCACGGAAGCGCGACTAGCCAGTTTGACCCAAAAATCGTATTGGGAAGTCTGAGTCATAGGGGTCTATATCGGGAAGCTATGACCCTATTGTATATCAGCTTACAAGCTTAACCGCGAGGTTCTTTACCAGCTTGTGCTTCAAATCGCGCTTTAAACTTAGCTTGCTGTTCAGGTGTCAGCAGATTGTAGATTTGATTCTGCATCTTCATCCGTTCAATCGCTTGGGCTTGACGTTTTTCCTGCTGTGCACTCATCAGCGCCTTAGCTTGCGCCTCATCGAAGGTAGCGGAGGTGATCAATGCCTGCATTTCAGCACGATGCGCTACACGCTCCTCCTTGCTCGGTTTATCTTCGCTACGTGCGGCGCGTTGCTCAGCAAATAGCTTTTTAATGTCGGCCTTCTGTGCATCGGTTAAATCCAAGCCCTCAAACATTCTGTGCATACCATCATGGGCCATACGCTCGCCGTGTTTGTGGAACTCACCACGAGGATGGTCACAACCTTGGCCTGGCTCGGCATTAACTGTCGTCGCAAATACCGCGGAGCTTGCTAGGATGGCAAATAGGCCTGCTTTAAAAGGAGATAATGTTTTCATCATGTTAACCTCAATAGTTCAACGTTATGTTGTAAAGACAAGATACAGTGACGACCCTTTTAAAAGCCGAATCACTTTCGACGATTACAGTCTAAAGCGTCATATGTAAGTGAGGGCGTGACCTGAGTAAATCAGTGTAAAGTTGCGACAAGAACTAACAAATTCCCTATTCTTTACTTTGGCTTACATTGCTACACAGCAATTGACATCAAAAGAGGTATACTCAGGCAAAATGCTAAAAGGGCCTGCGGTTTCGCGCACGACTATTAGTCTTTCGCACCAGTTCACCCAGATTAAGGAACACTATGAGTCGGATATTATTAATCGATGATGACCTTGGTTTATCAGAACTCCTCGGACAATTACTCGAGCTCGAAGGGTTTAAGCTCACGCTGGCCTACGATGGCAAGCAAGGCCTAGAACTGGCCCTCGCGGGGGATTACGATCTGATCTTACTCGATGTGATGTTACCTAAATTAAACGGTTTTGAAGTGCTACGCGCCCTGCGCCAACACAAGCAAACACCGGTGCTGATGCTCACCGCCAGAGGTGATGAAATTGACCGTGTGGTAGGCCTTGAGATCGGTGCCGATGACTATTTACCTAAGCCCTTCAATGACAGGGAGCTTATCGCTCGGATTCGCGCAATCATTCGCCGCTCACACTTAACCGCCCAAGAGATCCACGCCACCCCGGCGCAGGAGTTTGGTGATTTACGCTTAGATCCCTCACGCCAAGAAGCCTACTGCAATGAGCAACTGATTATCCTAACGGGAACCGAGTTTACCCTGCTACACACGCTAGCGATGCATGCGGGTGAATTGATGAATAAAGAAGAGCTTAACGAGATAGTGCTCGGCAAAAAACTCATGCCCTTCGACCGCAGCCTAGATATGCACCTCTCGAATCTACGCAA
The DNA here is from genome assembly GCF_023475885.1 of Shewanella sp. 10B. Lineage (NCBI taxonomy): Bacteria > Pseudomonadati > Pseudomonadota > Gammaproteobacteria > Alteromonadales > Shewanellaceae > Shewanella > Shewanella sp. 10B. Next base: position 13,152 of record NZ_JAMDJO010000007.1, on the reverse strand, counting down.
AAAACTCCCCGAGCGTAGCGATGGCAGACCTAGGGTGAAAACCATCCGTGGCAAAGGCTATATCTGGCTACCATAACGGCGGGAACAACTGTGCCTAATCGCTTATTTATCAAGTTACTACTCGGATTTTGGATCTGTAGCTCGCTGATTATCGCTTTGGTCGGCCTGCTGCCATTGCTGCAGCAAAATCATGACCGCGCCCCAATTCCACCACATCTACAAAAAGTGCTGGCAAGCATAGCGCAGCGTATTCAAGACAATCCCGAGTTAGTCACGTCCGATTTTCTGCGCCGCTGGGAAAGACGTGGCGATATGGAAGGCAAACCCCTTAGGCTCTATCTGGCCAACAGCCAAGGCCAAGTGATTAATACCAGCCGAGTGAGCCGTGGCGTACGCAGCTTTATGCTAATGACCGACGAGGAAAAACAGCCGATTAGTCATCAATTTAAAGATGAATTGGTCTTCGGCCCACACCAGTTTACCCTTCAGGGTGAAACCTACTATCTCTATGGTCGCTTGCCGGATATTCACCCTCGTCCCTGGTTCTTCTTCTTTATTGAAAACAAGCTGCTCACCCTAAGCCTAGCCATAGTGCTCTCGGGATTACTGTGCGCCATACTCGCATGGCATTTAGGTAAGCCATTAAACTCGCTAAAGAAAAGTGCCGATGCCCTCGCCGAAGGTGATCTCAGTAACCGCGTCGATAAGGCGACCACTCAACGTAACGATGAAATCGGTCAGCTCGCCACCGCCTTTAATAGCATGGCGGACTCGATTGAGGCCATGGTGAAGAATCAGCAGCGTTTGATGGGGGATATTTCCCACGAACTGCGCACCCCACTGACTCGCCTACAATTGTCACTGGCACTGGCTCGCAAGAAAGGCCAGCAGACTACGGAAACCGACCGTATCGCCTACGAGGCAGAGCAACTAGAGAAATTGATCGCAGAGCTCTTGGAGTTGTCGCGGGTCAAACTCAGCACCAATGAGACTAAGGTGCGCCTCGGATTGGCCGAGTCTCTCAGTCAAGTGCTTGATGACGCTGAATTTGAGGCCGATCAACAGGGTAAAAAGATCACTATCGATATCGATGAAGCCATCGAGCTCAGCCATTATCCGAAATCCCTGTCCCGTGCGATAGAAAACCTGCTGCGCAACGCGATTCGTTATGCCCAGAGCGATATTCATCTGCTCGCGAGCCAAGCCAACGGCCAAGTACAGATCACCATTAAAGACGATGGTCCAGGGATTGATCCTGCGGAGCTTGAGGCAATTTTCAAACCCTTCTATCGCCCCGACTCGGCAAGACAGCGAGAAAGCGGTGGCTGGGGCCTAGGACTCGCCATTACTGAAGCCGCCATTAGCGCCCATAAAGGTAAAATCAGAGCCGAGAATCGTCAGCCCCACGGCCTTGAAGTCAATATCAGTTTGCCTACCTAAAAACATAAGCCCCGCTAACACAGTTAGCGGGGCTTATGTCATAAACACAGCAACAATCAATCTTTAATCCCTAGCTGTTTTAACTTGCGATACAAGGCATTACGGCTAATTCCCAAACGCTTGGCGCATTGGCTCACATTGCCATCGCAGGCGCGGTAAGCCTGCAACACATTCAGATTTATGGTTCCGTGGAGCGAGTCGATGGTGACGGAGCTAGACTCAGCCAGTTCGTGCGGATGCACCGTAGCTTCTGCTTCGACAACCTCAGTTAAAGTTTGGGGCTCACACGCCAGATGCATTAACTTTTGAGCAAGGTAATCGGGGAGATGATTGATCTCGAGTACAGCCTCACCTTCGGCCATCAAACAGGCCACCTGCATCAGATTATCTAGCTCCCTTAGGTTGCCGGGCCAATCGTAACGCATCAGCAGCGCCAACAGCTCAGTACACAAGGTTTGCGCGCTGCTACGGTGACGGCGGTGCAATTTATGGATGATGCGCTCAATATCCTGCCGCTCACGCAGCGCAGGCAGCCGCACCTGCAATCCATTCAGGCGATAAAACAAATCCTGACGGAACAGCCCCTGCGCCACCAGCGACTCTAAATCCATATGGGTCGCGGCGATGATCTGAATATCGACCTTAAAACTTTGATTACTGCCGACGGGGACCACCTCGCGCTCCTGCAACACCCGAAGTAAACGACTCTGCGCCGCCAGTGGCATCTCGCCAATTTCATCGAGGAACAAAAAGCCACCGTGGGCCTGGCGGATCTTACCGATAAAACCAGTTCGATTGGCGCCAGTAAAAGCTCCCGCCTGATAGCCAAATAACTCAGACTCAACCAACTCCGCGGGCAAGGCGGCGCAGTTCACCGCCACCAAGGGCTGCGCGCGACGGGCACTCTGGGCGTGGAGCTTTTTCACAAATTGCTCTTTGCCGACACCCGTTTCGCCAAGCACAAGTAGCGGGATCTGCTTAGTAATCACCTTGTTCGCCTGCTGCCAGGCACGCTCCAATAGCGGGTCACGAAACCTGACACCCAATTGGTTCAAGGGTTTATCTTGAAGGGTTCTGGTACTTTTCGTCTGCGTCAGAGCCAATGCTTGCGTCTGCACATGCAGCGCCGAGTCGCGGTGAAAGCCACCCGCTCGCGCCCAATTGTCGCCGAGGTGTTGCTCTAAACTGTCCCCCAGCTTGGCTTGGCTCAGCAATTGTTTCGCCATGGGGTTGCAACCCACGATCCGCCCATCACTGCTGGCGATAACTATGCCTTGCCAGCCGGAATTCAATAGACTCGGCTGTGCCGCGAAATCGATTCGATAATGACTATCGGGCAGATGACACAGCAGCGCCGTTTCGACCTGCTGCGCCAGACTCGACACTAGCATCAAGGTTTGCTGCGAATGCCGTTGCTGCTCACTGGTAATATCGAGCACTCCGAGCATCTCACCTTGGGGCGAAAAAATCGGGCAAGCGGTGCAACTCATAAAGCGGTTTTGGCGGATAAAATGCTGCTCACCGACCACTGACACCGCCTGCTTGGCCGTGAGCGCCGTGCCTATTGCATTGGTGCCCTTATATTTTTCGAGCCAGTTGACCCCAATATCGAGCGCCACATCCGCCAGCTTGCTGGAATAGCGGCTCACGCCCCAATGTTTCAGCACATAACCGTCGGCATCGGAGAGCAATAATCGACTATTGGAGTGCGCCATCAGTTGATTAAATAGCGGCAAGGCATGGGATTGTACTAATTCGATGAGCTGCTGATATTGTTCATGTTTATGTTTGAGCTCCGAACGCGTGAGCCTGAGATCCTCACCAGCATGAAACTCTGACAAGCCAGCACCTAAGCTGCGCTGCCATGAATCAGTTAACCATGCCTGTGTGGTTGGAAAATGCGGTTTTACTGTCATAGCCAAGCTCCCCGAGCGCTGCTCCATTTCGGCACACTCACGGTGTGTCGTTGGATGACAAAATGACCACAGGGCACCTTTCCTTCCGTGAGTGCCCCTATTATTTTGGATCTGCAAAATTAGCTTTTCATCATACTGTTAGCTCAACAAGTGTACAACTCCTGCCAGTTTGGCACTGTCCTTGCGATGTCTGTTTATACGCATCGCTCAAGTGTTGCGTAAGAGAACACCAACTTAATCAATAGCTTTGTCAGTCAACTCGATTGGCAAAGGATAAAAATAACAACAGTGCTTAAACCTATTTCAACAAGACCCATTGCTGAGACGCTGCACAATTTGCGTTTTCGGTAATCACAGAAGGAAAACACTATGATCTATGCTCAACCCGGAACCGCTGGTGCCATCGTTAACTTTAAAGAAAAATACGCCAACTTTATCGGTGGCAAATGGGTAGCCCCAGTCAACGGCGAATACTTCGATAATCGCTCCCCCGTCAATGGTCAAAACTTCTGTAAAATTCCCCGCTCCGACTACCGCGATATCGAACTGGCGCTCGATGCCGCCCACGCCGCTAAGGATGCCTGGGGAAAAACCTCGGTCACCGAGCGTGCGAATTTACTGCTGCGTATCGCCGATCGCGTTGAGCAAAATCTCGAATACTTAGCCGTTGCCGAAACCTGGGAAAACGGTAAAGCAGTGCGTGAAACCCTCAACGCCGACTTACCTCTGTTTGTCGACCATTTCCGTTACTTCGCCGGCTGCATTCGAGCACAGGAAGGCAGCGCCGCCGATATCGATGGCAACACCGTCAGCTACCACTTCCCCGAGCCATTGGGTGTCGTCGGGCAAATCATTCCGTGGAACTTCCCACTGTTGATGGCGGCATGGAAAATCGCCCCCGCACTCGCTGCAGGTAACTGCGTGGTACTCAAACCCGCCGAGCAAACGCCTGTATCTATCCTTGTGCTGCTCGAACTGATCGAAGATCTGCTGCCGCCCGGCATCCTTAACGTCGTCAACGGTTTTGGCGCCGAAGCGGGCCAAGCCCTCGCCACCAGCAAACGCATCGCTAAACTGGCCTTTACTGGTTCCACCGAAGTGGGTTACCACATCTTAAAATGTGCCGCCGAATCGCTGATACCATCGACCGTCGAACTCGGCGGTAAATCGCCTAACCTGTATTTCGCCGATGTGATGGACCACGAAGACGAGTATTTAGATAAGGCCGTCGAAGGCATGTTGCTGGCCTTCTTCAACCAAGGTGAAGTCTGTACTTGCCCATCAAGGGTATTAATCCAAGAGTCGATTTACGATCGCTTTATCGAAAAAGTGCTCGCCCGTGCGCAGACCATCAAGCAGGGCAACCCGCTGGATACCACCACCCAAGTGGGCGCACAGGCCTCACAGGAACAGTTCGATAAGATCTTAAGCTATCTCGCGATTGGTAAAGATGAAGGCGCACAGGTGCTCTTAGGAGGCTCGCTCTGCCAACTCGAAGGCGAGCAAAGCAAAGGTTATTACATCAGCCCAACGATCATGAAAGGCCATAATAAAATGCGGATTTTCCAAGAGGAAATCTTCGGCCCGGTAATTTCGGTGACCACCTTCAAGGATGAAGCCGAAGCTTTGGCAATTGCCAACGATACCGAATACGGCCTTGGTGCGGGTGTATGGACGCGGGACATGAACCGCGCTCAGCGTCTAGGTCGAGGCATTCAAGCGGGTCGCGTTTGGATTAACTGCTACCACGCCTATCCTGCCCACGCGGCCTTTGGCGGTTATAAAAAGTCGGGCATCGGCCGTGAAACCCACAAAATGATGCTCAATCACTATCAAAACACCAAAAACCTATTGGTGAGTTACGATATCAATCCGCTCGGGTTCTTCTAACCAAACGGAAACTTTGCCTTGCTCACAAGAAAGGGCCATTGGCCCTTTCTTTGTTTTTATCGCATTGAACTATAAGAACATACCGCCAGAAGCCTCGATACGTTGTGCGTTTATCCACGCCGCGGCGGGTGACAACAAGACACTGATTGCGCCGCCAATATCCTCAGGTAATCCCACCCGCCCCAAAGCCGTTTGCTGCGCTAAAAACTCATTCATCTGTCGGTTATCCCGCACGGCACCACCGCCAAAGTCCGTTTCGATTGCACCGGGAGCCAGCACATTGACGCGGATCCCGCGTGGCCCTAGCTCCTTCGCCCAGTATTTGGTCATGGTTTCGACCGCGCCTTTCATGGTGGCGTAGGCACCAAACCCCGGGACAGCAAAGCGCGTTAACCCCGTAGAGACATTGATAATACTGCCGTTATCGGCAAGTAGAGGCAGCAACGCCTGAGTTAAGAAGAAAGGCCCTTTGACATGGATATTCATCAAAGTATCGAACTGCTCCATACTGGTTTCAGCCATGGGCACATGGATACCAATACCAGCATTATTAACTAGATAGTCAAAACTATCCCGCTGCCAAGTCTGTTCGAGTGCGGCTTTTACGCGCAGCGAAAAATCACTAAAGGACTGGCTATCACCCACATCTAACGGTAAAGCGACAGCCTTGCGCCCGTGCCATTCAATTTCCGCTACCACCTCGGCGGCGGCAGCAGCATTGCTTTGGTAAGTTAGAATAATATCAACACCTTGTGCGGCTAAGGTCAGGGCCGCATTTTTACCTAAGCCACGGCTTGCACCGGTGATCAGCGCGATGGGAGTTGTGTTCATTGTGTATCCTCTTCATTCATCTATGTTAATGCCGCCGCACAGCATGGCGATTCCACAGAACACAGCTTATTACTTGCACAAAGAAGGATAAACACACTATAAATGGCAAGACTGTTAGCCATTAGAGAACAATTCCGATGCAAGATAGACTACAAGCCATGCAAATTTTTATGCGGGTGGCTGAATTAGAGAGTTTTACTCAAGCCAGTATCAGCCTTGGTCTGTCGAAAACCCATGTGTCGAATATCGTAGCTCAGTTCGAAACCGCTCTAGGCGCACGTTTACTACAACGTACCACTCGCACAGTGCGCCTCACTCAAGATGGTATAAGTTGTTATGAGCGCTGCAAAAATTTGCTCACCGACTATCAAGAGTTAGAAAGCCTCTTCCAACTGCAGGCGGCGCAAGTTTCCGGTCGCTTAAGAGTCGATATGTCCACAGGGATTGCGCGAAACTTAGTGCTTCCCCATCTTCCTGACTTTATTGAGCAATATCCCCAGATTGAGTTGGAGCTGAGCAGCACCGACCGTAAAGTCGATATCGTTGCCGAAGGTTTTGACTGCGTGATCCGCGTTGGCAGCGTGCAGCAAGAAGGTGTTATCGCTAAAAAGATTGGCCACTTTAAGATGCTCAATTGTGTTAGCCCAAGCTATATCGCAAAATACGGCAAACCATCGAGTTTAGAAGAGCTTAGCCAAGGGCATAAGCTTATCCACTACGTTGGCCAGTTAGGCGGCAGTGATTCAGGATTTGAGTATCTGAGCCAAGATAATCACGAACTATGCGCCCTAACCTTACCTAAGCTAATCACAGTCAATAATGCCGATGCCTACAGCGCGGCCTGTCTCGCAGGATTAGGGATTATTCAAGCGCCGAATATTGGGGTGGCAAAATATCTCCAAACCGGAGAACTGATTGAGATCCTGCCAGATTACCCTGCGCCCTCAATGCCGGTGAGCTTGCTCTATCCCCATAGACGCCACCTTTCGAAACGACTTCAGGTGTTTATGGCTTGGTTAACCGAGCTGCTAACGCCTTTTTTAGTATCGCGTTAACGGCCAGTCTCGATATTCGCTAACCGCTGCGACAGTTCCGCCATCGAACTTGCCGTGCGGGGATCGCACTCAGGCTTGGCTACTGGGTTAAATTCGAGGCGCGGACCGCCGAACCTACCTAAACGGCTTGGCAGAATATGCAAATCCCAAACTAACTGATCGTAGTAATGCAGCCGCAGGCCATTATCCGCAACAGGCCAATGGGCATAGAGTAAAAATGAATGATAACTCTGCGAGAGGGAGCGACTCGCCACTAATTTAAAATTTGCATCGAGCAGGCTGCACTCGGTCGATTCTTCAAAGGGGCAATCGTAGGAGGTCAGCAGTAAATAGCCTTGGGTGCCATTGGGTAATGTGCAGCAGTACTGGGCCTCAAGCTGCCTTCCCGCAATCTTGGCCCCAGTAGCTTGCTCATTGAAATACAAAGGCTGAGTGAGCGCCTCGTTATCGGACACTCGCAGTGTGAAGGCTGTTATCGGCTGCATGTTGTATCCTCCCTGAGCCTTGAACTCGCTAATTTCGCTTCCAATACAAGCCCATTAAAATCAGGTACCCCACAAAATACGCCAGCAAGTCGAGTGGGTCGAAATGGCTACCAATCACGATTCGCGCTAAACGATTTCCGCCCAACCCCAGCTTGTCCACTAAGCCCCAATACTGACCAAATTCGATACCGAAGGCAAACAACAGCACAGCCAGCGCCAACCATGGCGTGTGCCAAAACATATTGATTGACTCCCCTTTTGCATTCACCACGGGCACTAGCGTTCGCGCCATGCAAAACAACAGGATCACCACTAACACGTCACCGACAAAACCGCGAATAAACCCCGGAGGCGCAAAACGCGCGATCAACACTTCGATGATAAACAGCAGCACCGCATAAATTAAAAAAGATTTTCGATCGGGCTGACGGCTAAAAAGATGGACTGGCATAAACAGGTTGCTCCCTTACCTCTCGAAGATGAAGCGGCAAAATCTAGCTTAAAACCAATACCTTAACAAGCTTAGTTCGATGGATTTATCTCTTATTTACCCATTTCGCTCACCAGAACAGCGGGCAAGTTCACTCCGCAAAATTTAAGCGCCGTTTAAGTTTGGCTTTAGTAGCCTGCAAGCACACCACCTTAGGAGCAACAGATCATGTCCTCAAATATGCAGCAAAACATCAAAGTCTGGGATCCCTTGATCCGTATCTTTCACTGGTCATTGGTGGGCTTTTTTACCTTAGCCTACCTCACCGAAGGTGAAGACGAATGGATGAACATTCACAGTTACGCGGGCTACAGCATCTTAACCCTGCTGGTATTTCGCCTGCTATGGGGCGTGATTGGCACTCACCATGCGCGTTTTATCAACTTTGTTACCCGTCCGAGCATCGCATGGGCTTACCTGAAAGAACTCTTCACGGGCAAGGCTAAGGATTACATCGGCCACAATCCCGCAGGCGCGCTGATGATAGTCGCCCTGATCCTCAGCATAGGATTCACGGGCTTCTCCGGCATGGCGCTTTATGCCACCGATGGCCAAGGTCCACTGGCCACAAGCTTTTTCGCCACTTGGCCAGAGGGCGCATTAAAGGAAGTGCATGAGTTTTTCGCCAACTTCAGCCTGTTTCTTATCGTCACCCATGTCGGCGGCGTGATCGTCAGCAGCCTGCTGCATAAGGAAAACCTCGTCAAAGCCATGCTGACAGGTAAAAAGCAGCGCCCGCTGATCCAACAAGATGAACATCAATAACCGTCACAATCCGACCGTTCAAAGGAGTTAGAGATGAACAACAACCTGAATAAAAGCCTGATGGGACTGGCACTCACTGTGGTACTACTCAGCAGTGTGAATGCCAATGCCGCCAATTCGAAGGTCGCCAGCTTGCCACTCAGCGCCGAGCGAATTGGCTTACAACTACAACAATATCAGGCACAAGGTGCAGGCCCCTTTAGCGCCGCGGCAGGACAAGCACTGTGGCTACAGCAGAGTGAGGATCGCAGCTGTGCCAACTGCCACACCGCCAAAGTGACAGACCCGGGTATGCATCAAAACACCCGAAAGCCCATCGAGGCCATGGCGCCATCGCTCACTAGTAACCGTTTAACCGATGCGGCCAAGATTGAGAAATGGTTTACCCGCAACTGTAACTGGACCTTTAAACGCGAGTGCACGCCTCAAGAAAAAGGTGACGTACTGCTGTGGCTCAGTTTGCAATAACGGCGTTATTTACATCCATTTTAATCAGTAAAACTTAAGGAAATACTATGACTAAACAAGCCCATCCCCTAAGCTGGATTGCCGGAACCACACTCACCGTTCTCGCCCTTGCGATAGGCGCCGTAGGCCTTAGCTTAACCTTTACCGGCACAGGTTATGCCCACGATGGCTTCGAACATAATCAAGCCATCCCACAAAATGCAGAATATTCAGCAGAATGCGGTAGCTGCCATATGGCGTATCCCGCAAATTTACTGCCCGCCGAAAAGTGGCAGGCAATTACCAGCAACCTAAGCAACCACTTTGGTGATGATGCCAGCCTGCCCCCTGAAGCAACGGCTAGAATTGAGCAATATCTCGTTCAACATGCTGCGCAAAATGGTAAGGTGATGAAAAATAGCAAACCTTTGATTGACGGCATGGGGCCGCAGAAAATTACCGAGCAGGCATTTTTTATCCGTAAGCACGATGAGATCCCAAGACGCATGGTGCAAGATAACCCCAAAGTCGGCTCATTCAGCCAATGCAGCAATTGCCATAACCTCGCAGAGAAGGGCATATTCGATGAAGATACCGTTAATATTCCTGGCTTTGGCCGCTGGGATGATTAACAGCCCAAGCTGTCTAGCCCATGATGAAGACCTCTCCAACAAAGTGGTCGAATGGGTGAAGGAGGGTAAAGTATTACCCTTCGACACCATCATGCAACGCTATGAGTCGCGCCTTAAGGGGCGCTTGCTCGACCTCGAGGTCGAGCAAAAACACGGGCGCATCATCTATGAACTCGAAATCCTGCGCGACGATGGCGTGGTCTATGAGATTAAGATCGATGCCAAAACGGGTGAATGGCTTAAGGAAAAGGTCGACTGATGCGCTTACTCCTAATTGAAGATGATACTGACTTAGTGACTCGCCTCATCCCCGCCCTTAACAAGGCGGGCTACACAGTTGAACATGCCAATAATGGTATCGATGGTGCTTTTCTGGGTGAGGAAGAAGCCTTCGAAGCGGTGATCCTCGATTTAGGCTTGCCCGGAAAGCCGGGCTTAAGCGTACTGAGCCAATGGCGCCAAAAGGGTTTGCTGATGCCAGTGTTAATTCTTACGGCTCGCGATGCTTGGCACGAACGCGTCGATGGCCTAAAGGCCGGCGCCGATGATTATCTCGGGAAACCTTTCCATGTTGAGGAGCTGCTCGCCAGATTAGAAGCGCTGATCCGCCGCCACTTTGGCCGCGCCGATAATCTGTTGCAACATGCGGGCGTCTCCCTTGATGTGGATAAACAAGCGGTGACCAATGCCGAAGGAGAAGTTATCGAGCTGACTAAGATTGAGTATCGCCTGCTGCATTATTTAATGGCCAACCCGACTAAGATTGTCTCCAAATCTGAGTTGAGTGAGCGCATTTACGAAGAGGAACAAATCAAAGACAGCAATGTGATTGAAGTGTACGTCAACCGACTCCGCCAACGCCTAGGTAAAGACTATATCGAGACGCGGCGCGGCCAAGGTTATCGACTCAAGGATGCATAAGCGTGTATTCACTCAAAGCCTACCTCACCCGCAATCTGCTTATCACCCTCACCTGCGCTATGGCGCTATTGTTGTATTTGCTATTTCAAGGCATTCAAATCTTGACCCAAGACTTTGTCGCCTCGCGCCTGCAGCACGATACCGATAGTCTGATCTCCGCCCTCGAACCGCAAGCCGATGGCACTTGGGCACTGAGTGCCGATAGGCTCCCCAATGTGTATCACAGGGTCAATTCGGGCCACTACTTTGCGATTAAAATCGGTGAGCAGCAGCTCCGCTCTCGATCGCTTTTCGATCATAACGTAACCCTGCCAACACTAAAGGTTGGTGAACAACAACTCGCCACTCAATATGTTGGCCACCATCATTGGCTGATGCTCAGTCAGGCAATCGTCAAGAATGAGCAAACCATTATCCTCTGGGTGACGGAAGACATTAGCTCACTCGAGCAAACCCAATTACGCTTTTTAGGCTTTGCCGCGGTAGTGGTACTGCTGACCATTATGATCCTGCTATTTGCCCAGCACCTGTTGCTCAAACGGGGCTTTAAACCGCTAGAGCAAATGCCAGATGCAATCAGGCAACTGCGGCTCCAAGGTCAAGAAATCGATACCCAGCGCACGCCAACAGAGATTAGCCCTTTGATTGAGGAAATCGAACGCCTTATGAATCAACTCGGGCAGAGGGTGCAACGTTCACGCAATGCCTTGGGTAATCTTGCCCACGAAATGAAACGTCCTCTGCAAGGGCTGCAATCCTACCTCGATAGCCTAGCGCCGGAACAAAGACGCGAAGGCAGTAAGGTGCTCGCGGATCTGCACCATATTATTGAGCGAGAGCTTAAGCGCACTAAAATCGTCGGGCTTTCAACGCCTGGGCGTTTTACCGTGCTCAATGACGATCTGCCGCCACTCATCCAAGTGATGCAGCGCATCTATCCAGAGCGTCAAATTGATTATCAGTTTGATAAAGCACTGGTCATGCCCTTCGACCGGGACGACTTACTGGAGCTGCTAGGCAATCTACTCGACAACGCCTGCAAACATGCGCGTCGGCAGATAAAGCTGTGTATTGAGCAGACTCATGCCAGCAAGCAGGCGTATCAGATTGAGGTCAGCGACGATGGTGAAGGCGTATCCGATAGCGATTTAGCTGTGATTACGGAGCGAGGGATTCGGCTCGATGAGAGTATTCAAGGCCATGGCTTAGGCCTATCGATTTGCAAAGATATTGTCGAGAGTTATCAGGGGGAACTTAGCTTTACACATTCAGAACTTGGCGGGCTAAAGGTTAGCGTACTATTACCTCAGCCGCATTAAGCGCACAGCAAAGCAAATGCTCTGCTGTGCGATGAACATTACGACTTGTAAGGCATTGGGCCAAGATAATCTTTCTTACCCACATCCACACCGTTATGGCGCAGAATCGCATAGGCCGTCGTTACATGGAAATATAAGTTCGGAATGGCATGCTCAATCGCAAACTCGTATCCCGTTAAATACTTACCTTCCCAACGCGGTTGAGAGACGTGAATTGTCGCCGCATCGGCAAAATCTGCTTCGGTAAATTGAGCTAAGTAGTCGATAACAGAAGCAATACGCGCCTGCAGCTCAGGCAGAGTCGTTTCTGTATCATCATGCTTAGGCACTGTATCTAAATTACCCGTCAGACGCGCGACCCCAATCTTGGCGGTATCACAGGCAATCTGGATCTGACGGATCAGATTAAATTGATCGGGTGCTAAGCGGGAATTCAATAATACCGCCATATCCACCTTCTTCAAGTTGGCAAAAATCTCACCCTTTTCCAGAATAAGACTCAAGTTTTTCAGCATCTTGCTAAATTGAACAGCCGTTAAATCATAAAGCATGACATAAACTCCTGTGATAAACGCCACCAGATTGCAGCACTTCGGATTATCTTGGGGCAAATAACATGATTTCAACAGCAGAAAATAAAGATTTATTCTGCACTAGCCAGAAGATAGACAAAGAGATAAGAGCGACTCAAAAATGAAACAGATAAAACGAAAAAAGCCTCTGCATTGCTGCAGAGGCTTATCTCTTAATGTTGGCGGAGCGGACGGGACTCGAACCCGCGACCCCCGGCGTGACAGGCCGGTATTCTAACCAACTGAACTACCGCTCCAACTCTGTCTGGTCATTGACCAAATTAGGCGCTTGGCGATGACCTACTCTCACATGGGGAGACCCCACACTACCATCGGCGCGATTGCGTTTCACTTCTGAGTTCGGGATGGGATCAGGTGGGACCACAATG
>NZ_JAMDJO010000006.1:0-156573 GCF_023475885.1 Shewanella sp. 10B | reverse complement strand
CCCCTCCTTTCCCCCGTAGGGCGTATGCGGTATTAGCAGTCGTTTCCAACTGTTATCCCCCTCGACTGGGCAGATCCCTAGGCATTACTCACCCGTCCGCCGCTCGCCACCTCAGGAACAAGTTCCCTTGTGCTGCCGCTCGACTTGCATGTGTTAGGCCTGCCGCCAGCGTTCAATCTGAGCCATGATCAAACTCTTCAATTAAAAGTTTTTTTGTTTAACTCGCGTTAAACGACTCAATGAATTCTGTCGTTTGTTTCCGCTTTTAAAAAAGCGAAACCAAAACTTTGTACATATTGCTATGAACACTCATTCATTGATTTAAATTTTGATTACTCGCCAAACGGCAGAGTAATTTCGATTAACTCAACACCTGTGAGTGTCCACACAAATTTGCTTGATAAATTGTTAAAGAGCGTTGACCATCACCTTATCGTAAGTGATTTCAGCGGGTCAGGGCTGCGTATTCTACGCATTCCCGTTTTTGCGTCAAGTAGTTTTTGCAACTTTCTTTTCGCTCATCGAGGAGTGAATCACTCGATGAACTGGCACTTGAAACTGCGTATCGCTGTCTGCCGTGTCAGTGGATGCGCATTATAGGCAGCAGAACTTTTTGTGCAAGGGCTTTTTTCGGTTTTTTTGATCTTTTTTCAATAGTTTCAGTTAGTCACAAAATACCCACTATTTATCCTCAAACTTATCCACAAAACAGATAAAAGCGATTAATTTTAGTGCAGCATCACTCAGGATTTATAGCCGAAGGGTTTTAGAGCCGGTGGAGAGTTAAAGCACCGATAAAGCAGCAGGCATAAAAAAGGCGACTATCATAGTCGCCTTTTAAATGAGTTTACGTGTTTATTAGCTTAGCTTGCCGTGGCACTGCTTATACTTACGGCCTGAGCCACAAGGACAAGGATCGTTACGACCCACTTTATCGCCATCGCGGATCATTGGCGTATGAGCCATCATCTCGTCGCTACCATCATCCCCACCCACTAAGGCTTCGGCTGCTGCATGCTGATAGTCGCGTTGGATCTTGGCATCTTCTTCACGACGACGCGCTTCCATCTCTTCTACGTCTGACTGAGCCTGTACTTGTACCTTAGATAGCACGCTAATGACATCATGCTTTAAGGTCGACAGTAATTGTTGGAACAGTTCGAAAGACTCGCGCTTATATTCTTGCTTTGGATTCTTCTGCGCGTAACCACGTAAGTGGATACCTTGGCGTAAGTGGTCCATTGCCGCTAAGTGTTCTTTCCACAGACCATCGAGGGTTTGTAGCATCACGGCTTTTTCGAACTGGCGTAGTACTGGTGCACCGACCATTTCTTCTTTTGCTTTATACGCATCAGACCAAGAAGTGATGATACGCTCACGCAATGTTTCTTCGTGTAAGTCGTCTTCTTTATCTAGCCATTCTTGGATTGGCAGTTTCAGCATAAATTCTTGCTGTAAACGTTGCTCTAAACCTGGCACATCCCATAACTCTTCCACTGATTGTGGTGGAATGTATTGATCGATCACCGCACTGATCACATCGTCTTGGATGTTTTTGATGGTATCTTCGATACTTTCGGCATCCATCAACTCGTTACGCTGTGCGTAAACCACTTGACGCTGATCGTTTGCGACGTCGTCAAATTCGAGCAGTTGCTTACGAATATCGAAGTTACGCGCTTCTACTTTACGTTGCGCGTTTTCAATCGCACGGGAAACCCATGGATGTTCGATCGCTTCGCCTTCTTCCATCCCCAGTTTCTTCATCATGCCAGAGACACGATCTGAGGCGAAGATGCGCATTAAGCTATCTTCCATAGAAAGGTAGAAACGTGAAGAACCCGCGTCACCTTGACGACCCGCACGACCACGTAGCTGGTTGTCGATACGGCGAGATTCGTGGCGCTCAGTACCTAAAATGTGTAAACCACCGGCGGCGACCACGGCATCGTGGCGCTCTTGCCAGTCGGCCTTAATTTTAGCTTTTTGCTCAGCCGTTGGATTCTCGAGGGCTTCGATTTCCATATTCCAGTTGCCGCCTAACACGATGTCGGTACCACGACCCGCCATGTTAGTGGCAATAGTCACAGCGCAAGTACGACCCGCTTGGGCAACAATTTCGGCTTCTTTTTCGTGGAACTTAGCGTTAAGCACTTGGTGCGGGATCTTTTCCTTCACCATTAAGCGCGCTAACAATTCTGACTGTTCGATGGAAACTGTACCCACTAGAACAGGTTGGCCACGTTCACGGCAATCTTTGATGTCTTTAATGATCGCTTGGTATTTTTCATTAGCGGTGAGGTAAACCAAATCCGCCATATCCTTACGTACCATAGGACGGTTGGTTGGCACAACCACAGTATCTAGACCATAGATGTGTTGGAACTCAAACGCTTCGGTATCAGCCGTACCTGTCATACCCGCTAACTTCTCATATAAACGGAAGTAGTTTTGGAAGGTAATCGATGCCAAGGTTTGGTTTTCGTTTTGAATACGAACGCCTTCTTTGGCTTCAACGGCTTGATGTAAACCTTCTGACCAGCGACGACCTGGCATAGTACGGCCAGTGTGTTCGTCAACGATGATCACTTCGCCATCTTGAACGATATAGTCAACATCGCGCTCAAACAGGGTATGCGCACGCAGCGCCGCATTCACATGGTGCAGCAGAGAAATGTTTGCCGCAGAGTAGAGTGAGTCGCCTTCGGCTAACATGCCGCGCTCAATCAGCAGGTTCTCAACCTTCTCTTGACCACGTTCGGTGAAGTGCACTTGTTTGGCTTTTTCATCGATGCTGTAGTCACCCTCACCCACATACTCTTCTGAGTCTTCTTTATCTTGACGGATAAGACTTGGGATAAGCGTGTTGATCTTGATGTATAGCTCAGAGCTATCTTCGGCGGCACCAGAGATAATCAATGGCGTACGGGCTTCGTCGATAAGAATTGAGTCGACTTCGTCGATCAGTGCATAGTGTAATGGTCGTTGAACACGCTCTTGTGGCGAAAACGCCATGTTGTCGCGCAGATAGTCGAAACCAAATTCGTTGTTGGTACCGTAAGTAATGTCGGCGTTGTAGGCGTCTTTTTTCGCCTGCTGGCCTAGACCTGCTACGTTAATGCCGACCGTTAAACCTAAGAATTCGAACAGTGGGCGGTTATTCTCGGCGTCACGACGAGCTAAGTAATCGTTGACGGTAATAACGTGAACGCCTTTACCGGTTAAGGCATTTAGATAGGCTGGTAGGGTCGCGGTTAAGGTTTTACCTTCACCGGTACGCATTTCAGCGATGCGGTTACTGTCTAGCACCATACCACCGAGTAACTGCACGTCGAAGTGGCGCATCTCGAAAACACGCTTCGATGCTTCACGCACGGTCGCGAAGGCTTCCGCCATAATACTCTCTAACGAAGCTCCGGCCGCTAAACGCTCGCGGAACTCGGCGGTTTTCGCCTTAAGCTGTTCATCGGTTAATTTTTCATAATCGGCTTCAAGCGCATTAATCTTATTAACTACTTTTTGTAACCCTTTGAGGGTACGGTCGTTGCGACTACCAAATACTTTTGTCAGTAATTTACCAAACATCTGAATCACTTATTTTCTGTAGGCCAAGTCCATGATGGAAACTAGAAGCCAATGTTTCAATTAACCTGCCTTGCGGTAGACAAACTTCTGTGGATCTATCTGCTGTCCGCCACGCAACACTTCATAATGCACATGAGCCCCCGTTGAGCGCCCCGTGCTTCCCATACTGGCGATGGTTTCGCCTTTCGCGACCACATCACCTACAGCTACTGACAAAGCTTTATTATGACCATAGCGAGTACGTAAACCGTTACCATGATCGATTTCGACCAATTCGCCATAGCCAAACATATTCCCAGCCCAAGTCACCACGCCTGCAGCAGTCGCGACAACTTTAGCCCCTTCTCGACCGGTAAAATCGATCCCTTTATGCATGGTTCGACGACCGTTAAAAGGGTCATTACGTAATCCGTAGGGCGACGATAACCAACCTTTATCGAGTGGGAGCCCTGATACATAACGTTCAGCATCTATATGGTGGTTAGATGACACTGTTTCAAGTAGTGATAGTTGAACATTATTGTTGTCAATTCGTGACGCCAGTTTATCCATATCATCGATAAGCTGACCAAGTTCTATATTCGAACCTAATTCGCTCAAGCCACCGACACCCACTTCAGAGGAAAAATCAAAGTCTTCATCCAATTTGTTTTGTTTAGCGACTTGTTGACCTAAAGCCTCGAGACGGGTGATTTTAGCTTGCATGCGCGCGACATGGGTCGCCAGCATGGCTAGCTGTGACTCTGTGGCACTCTTTAATTCTAAAACTTGCTTCTTTTGTTGTTCGCGTTGGATACGATCGTTATCGACACTGGCTTGCTGGTTTTCAAATTTAGCAGAGTTGTGTTGATAAATACCGGCACCAGTCGCCAACAATAGCATGGGAAGGAGCAACCAGCGTTTACTGGGTTGCCAGCGCGTGACGCCATTCCGACCTTGAATAAATACTGTTACACTCATAGCCTAATTCAGCCATCTTATTATCATATGAAAAAGCCCCCTCAGGATCTCAGCCAATTACTACACCAGTCAGGCACATTGCCCGATATAGCTGAGAAAGCGGAACTACTTTTATATCTGGATCAGCACGTGAAGCAGATTGTCGCAGGTCCTGTTGCGGAGCAGCTGAAAGTCGCCAATTTCCGCCAGGGTGTTCTTGTGGTTGAAACCACTTCGGCAGCATGGGCTGCACGAATTAATTTCCAAAAGCCGAAACTACTAGCGCAGCTTCAAGCAGAAACGCTCCCAATCCTTACCGCAATTGAAGTTAAAGTCAACCCGAGATTAGCATTGTATGACGCAAAGCCGAAACAGGCGCACAAGCAACTCAGTCCGGCCGCGGCAGAACATATTGCTGCGCTTGCAGAAAATGTGAGCGGAACACTAGGCGAAAAACTAAAACGGCTGGCCACATTGGCCAGCCGTAATAAGTAAACATCAAGCGCTATTAAGCGTAAACCGCGCCACCTGGCACAGTAAAGCTGACGGGAACATCGGCTTCTTTCTCAAAGCTCACCAGCTCCCACGCATCCTGCTGCGCCAATAAGGCTCGCACTAATTGGTTATTCAGTGCATGACCCGTTTTATAGGCAGTAAACTCACCAAGAATGGCGTGTCCTGCCACGTAGAGATCACCAAACGCATCTAAAATTTTGTGCTTAACGAACTCATCCTCATAACGCAGGCCGTCGGGGTTGAGGACGCGATATTCATCAAGTACAACCGCGTTTTCCATGCTGCCACCTAATGCTAGGTTGTTCGCACGCAGATACTCAATATCACGCATAAAACCAAAAGTACGGGCACGGCTAATGTCTTTAACAAAAGCAGAAGTAGAGAAGTCCATCACCACATGCTGTTGACTACGGGCAATTTCAGGGTGAGCAAAGTCAATTTTGAAGTTGACTCTAAAGCCTTTGAATGGCTTCAGCTCAGCCCACTTATCACCGTCTTCAACACGCACAGGGCGTTTAATCTTTAAGTACTTCTTAGGCGCAGCCTGCTCTTTGATACCCGCAGACTGAAGTAAGAAGACAAATGGGCTCGCACTGCCATCCATGATTGGGATTTCAGGCGCGTCCACTTCGATTACGGCGTTATCAATGCCTAAACCCGCTAAGGCTGCAAATAAATGCTCAATAGTCGAAATACGAATACCTTCGTCATTGACAAGTGCCGTGCACATAGTGGTTTCGCGAACTTGTTCCGCCTTTGCTGGAATAGCAACGGCAGGATTCATGTCGGTACGCACGAGTACGATCCCTGTATTGACTGGTGCGGGCATAATGCTCAAGGTGACCTTATTCCCAGAGTGCAAACCGACTCCAGTAGCCTTCACCATTTTTTGAACAGTTCTTTGAAATATCATTCAGTTACCCGTTTAGATTTCTATAATTAAGCCTAATATTTGCACACACAGCGGCGGCAAAACGACCACATAGGTGCTACATGGTAACATAAGTTGACCATGTCATACAAATGTAGTCATTGGGTGGTACAGCCTCACAGAGAGAGGCACCACCCGACACGCTGGACTCAAATACCTGTTTTAGTCAGCTTGCTTACGCAAAAACGCTGGGATATCTAAGTAATCCAATTCATGCTTTGTTGAAGGTGCTGGCGCTGGAGCCGGTGCTGGCGATGCCGGTAACACGTTACCCTTTGGCGCCGCATAGCTCACATGAGTTGCTTCTTCGACATAGGCTTCGACTTTTGGTTCCACAACCACTGGCTCTGGACGTGGTGCTGGTTTAGAAACCAGTTGAATATCAGGACGCTTTTCAGCACCGATACCCGTTGCAACCACAGTAACACGCAGCTCGTCGCTCATTTCTGGGTCGATCACCGCACCGACGACCACAGTCGCGTTGTCAGAAGCGTAAGCTTTAACATGGTTACCTACGGTTTCGAATTCTTCGATGCTCATGTCCATACCTGCGGTAATGTTAACTAACACACCACGGGCACCGGCTAAGTCGATGTCTTCTAACAATGGGCTGGCAACTGCCGCTTCGGCCGCTTCTTCCGCACGGTCTTCACCACGCGCAACACCGGTACCCATCATGGCATTACCCATTTCGGACATAACGGTTTTCACGTCCGCAAAGTCGACGTTAATCAGACCTGGGCGAGTGATCAGCTCGGCAATACCTTGTACTGCACCGAGTAACACGTTATTCGCTGCGGCAAACGCATCGAGTAATGACGTACCACGGCCCAATACTTTTAATAATTTTTCGTTAGGGATAGTGATTAACGAATCCACGTGCTTGGCCAGTTCGCTAATACCTTGCTCGGCATAAGCCATACGCTTCTTGCCTTCGAAAGGGAAAGGCTTTGTCACGACGGCAACTGTTAAGATGCCTTCTTCACGAGCGATTTGAGCCACAACTGGCGCAGCACCTGTACCCGTACCACCGCCCATACCGGCGGCGATAAAAATCATGTCTGAGCCTTTGATCGCCGCACGAATGTTTTCGCGGTCTTCTTCCGCTGCGGCACGACCTACTTCTGGGTTGGCGCCAGCGCCAAGACCTTTAGTGACATCGCGACCTAATTGAATCGTTGAGCCAGCGCCTGATTTACGTAGCGCCTGTGCGTCTGTGTTGGTAACGACAAACTCAACACCTTCAATGTTGTGTTTGACCATATGTTCGACAGCATTACCGCCGCCGCCGCCAACGCCGATGACTTTAATCACCGCGTCGTCTGAGTGAGTGTCCATGATCTCAAACATTGTCTGATCTCCGTGTTGCCTGCGTTATTAAAATTCACCCTTAAACCAGCTTTGGACCCGATTCCAAGCACTGGTAACCCCTTGACGCTCAGGACGCTCGAATTGACGCTCAAGCACCCGTCTTGCACCGTAATGAAGCAATCCAACCCCAGTGGAGTAAATAGACTGATCCACGTATTCGTATAACCCTTTAATCGGCAATGGTGAGGCGACGCGAACCGGCATACCAAAGGTTGCCTCCGCGATGTCCACCACGCCTTGGATCGACGCCGTACCGCCTGTGAGCACGATACCTGCGGCGATTTGATCTTCTAAACCACTGTCTTTCAGCTCCTTGAGCACTAACTCAAACAGCTCTTGATATCTCGGCTCTACCACTTCGGCCAAAGTATGGCGCGACATGCTACGCGATGGGCGACCACCGACCGAAGGCACTTCGATACTGTCTTCACGGCTCACCATGGAGCTGCGCGCACAGGCGAACTGCACTTTAATTTGTTCAGCATGTGACGAAGGTGTGCGGAAAATCTTCGCGATATCGTTGGTCACTTGGTTGCCCGCAACCGGCACAACCGCGCAGTGACGCAGCGCACCATTGGTGTACACGGCGATATCCGTCGTGCCACCGCCGATATCGACGATACACACACCTAAGTCTTTTTCATCGAAAGTTAATACCGCATCCGCCGACGCAATGCCGGAGAACACTAAGTCATCGACCTTCAAACCACAGCGTTCAACACTCTTAGTGATGTTCTTCGCCATATCGTTGGCGCAGGTCACTATGTGTACCTTGGCTTCCATCCGCATGCCTGACATGCCGATAGGGCTGCGAATGCCGTCTTGTACGTCAATCGCATATTCCTGTGGTAACACATGCAGAATGCGGCGTTCCGTTGGGATCTTCACCGAGCGAGCGGTGTGGATCACGTTGTCGACGTCTTCCTGTGTCACTTCTTCATCGTTAATCGACACCATGCCATTTTCGTTTTGGCAGGCGATATGTTTACCGGAGATGCTCAGGTAAACCGATGATACTTGGCAGTCTGCCATTAATTCCGCTTGATCGAGCGCGCGTTGCACACTGCGCACGATGGAGTCTAAATCGTTAACGCCACCTTTATCCATGCCCCTTGAAGGGTGGTTACCAAGGCCGACTATGCTGATTTCGCCATCGGGCAGAACTTCGCCTATGATCACTGCGACTTTAGAGGTTCCTATGTCCAATCCGACGATCAGATTTCTATCTTGGTTTTTGGTCATTAATTATCGGCTCTCTTGTTTGTGCATCGCCCCAGCCTACGGCCAACCCTGTGTCGTAGCGCAAATCCACTCTGGCAATCGGTTTATCTTGTTTCGCCAGTAACGGATAAACAGTGATAAACCTTTGTATCCTTGCCATTTTATCTTCTCGACCTAGGTCTAAAACAATACCGTTACCCAGTGTCGCGTGCCACGCATGACGTGGCGTTAAACTCAAATTGGCCAAGGTAAAGCCATTAATCTTCAGTAGCGAGTTAACCTGCGCGTAGGCGGTTAACACTTCGGTCCCCATATCATCTGGTCCAGATAAATAAGGCAAATGCTCTAGCTCAGGATGCGATGGCGCTTCAAACACTTCACCATGCACATTGAGCCAAGCGGTGCCATTCCAATGGGCGACCGGTTGCTGCTCCTGTAAATACACCCTGAGTTTCGCTGGCCATTCACGCCTCACTGACGCGCGATACACCCAAGGTAAGGCTTCTAACGCCTGTTGCACTAAGGTGATGTCTGCGCTGAAAAAACTCCGCTGCATTAAATCCTGTAGTGCAATTTGTATATCTCTATCTGTGGTGTAAGTCCGTTCACCTTTGATGGCCACAGCCTCAATGGGCAGCGTGCTGGCATCATTTAAAAACTTATGCAGTTGGTAGCCACCAAAGACAAAACTCCCAATGACTAACCATAAAAAACCAATTCCGCTCCACAGGTACCAATTAACCCGTGACATCCTCGCCCACCAGTGTCGCCTCTTATCACTCCAAGACACGTTTGTTTCCACCTTTCAACGACACTACTAAAAACCACAGAAAATCGGCCATTATATAGAGCTAAAGCCTCGGGTCAAAATTTCCTTTAAACCCGAGTTGTTCCGCAATACATCAAGGTTTTACCTCGGTTGTCGCGGCAATGCTAAAGCCCAATTCAGAGGCGGCTAGCTGGCGCGACAGGGCGCCTATATTACCCGCACCTTGGGTCAACAATAAATCCCCCTCCTGCAACACATCGGGTAGCACTTCGGCTAACTGATCTGGGCTGGCGATAAAGATGGGATCTAACTGGCCACGCAAACGAATCGAGCGGCACAGTGCACGGCCATCGGCACCGGGGATCGGCGCTTCACCCGCGCTATACACCTCGAGTAACAGCAAGCAATCCACTTGAGATAACACTTCAATAAAGTCTTCGTACAAGTCACGGGTACGAGTGTATCTGTGTGGCTGATAGGCCATCACTAAGCGTTTGTCTGGCCAGCCTGCACGCGCCGCTTTAATGGTCGCAGCCACTTCGCTGGGGTGGTGACCATAGTCGTCCACTAACATCACTTCGCCCTTTGGCGTCGCAAATTTACCTAAGTGTTGGAAACGACGGCCAATACCTTGGAACTCGGCCAAGGCTTGAATGATGGCGCTATCATCGATTTCATCTTCAGTCGCCACGGCAATCGCCGCGAGCGCATTTAATACATTGTGCTGACCCGGCAGGTTAAGCAGCAGATCTAAATCTTCCTTGCCTTTACGTCTGACGGTAAAGCGGCATTGGTGACCCTGCTGATGGAAGTTCAGCGCCTGCACATCGGCATCGTCACTGAAGCCGTAGGTAATCATGTGACGACCAATACGCGGCATAATCTCGCGCACCACAGCGTCGTCGATACACACCACAGCCACGCCATAGAATGGCAGGTTATGTAAAAAGTCCACGAAGGTTGATTTGAGCTTTTCAAAGTCACCGCCGTAGGTGTCCATGTGGTCAGCTTCAATATTCGTCACCACGCTGACCATAGGTTGCAGATGCAGGAAGCTCGCATCACTCTCGTCGGCTTCGGCGATAAGATAACGACTCGTGCCTAAGCGAGCATTAGTGCCAGCACTGTTCAACAAGCCACCGATCACAAAAGTCGGATCGCGACCCGCTTGACCATACAAACTGGCAATCAAACTGGTGGTCGTGGTTTTACCGTGCGTCCCCGCAATCGCCACACCATGGCGATAACGCATCAACTCGGCCAACATCTCGGCGCGGCGCACGATGGGAATACGTAATTCCTTCGCCGCAATAATCTCTGGGTTTTCGGGATTAATCGCGGTCGAGACCACCACCACATCGGCTTGCTGCACGTTATCGGCGCCATGGCCGATATGAATTTTCGCGCCCAGCAGGCAGAGTCTGTCAGTCACGGCGTTTTGTGCGATGTCTGAACCACTGACGACATAACCTTCGTTTACTAATACTTCAGCGATCCCGCCCATGCCCGCGCCGCCAATGCCGACAAAATGAATACGCTTAATCCGGCGCATTTCTGGGATCATACTTCTTAGCTGTAAGTATCTTTCTGTCTTAGTCATACCTATCCTTTCTCGGCGAGAGCGATACACACTTGGGCCACCTGCTCGGTCGCATCCAACACGGCAACATCTCTCGCTCTTTGGCCCATTTGGGCTAATTCTGCTCTGTCATTGGCGAGTAACTGTAATTTACTCACCAGTTTATTCACGTCCAAGATGGCCTGTGGCAATAGGAAAGCGGCGCCAGCCTCAACCAATACTTGGGCGTTACGGGTCTGATGGTCATCCACGGCATGGGGATAAGGCACCAGAATACTCGGTAGTCCCACCGCCGCTAACTCGGATACCGTCAGCGCGCCGGCACGGCACAATACCACATCCGCCCAGCGATAGGCGGCTTCCATGTCATCAATAAATTCGGCAACGTTAACGCCGCCCTCTTGTCCTTGCTGTTGATAAGCCGACTTAACGCCCGTCAGATTATCCTTACCCACTTGATGCCAAACCGTAATCGACTGCTGCTTACTCAGCGCGGCTACCACTTCTGGCATTAAGTCGTTAAAGACTTTGGCGCCTAAACTGCCGCCCACCACTAAGACTTTTAAGGCATCATCCGCGGCTTGCTTAGGCTCGGCACCTAAGGCAATAAGCTCGCGACGAATGGGGTTACCCACCACCTTGGCCTTCACCTGAGTGAAGGTATTTTTAAAGGCGCACAGTACTTGATTCGCAATTCGCGAGAGTAACTTGTTGGTCATTCCCGGAATGGCGTTTTGCTCATGCAGCACTAAGGGCACGCCCGCCAATTTCGCCGCCACACCGCCTGGGCCACTGGCGAATCCGCCCATACCTAACACCACATCAGGCTTAAACTCGGCAATCACGGCCTTGGCTTGTAGAATCGAGCGCCCCACTTTAAAAGGTGCCGCCAATTTACGCACTAAACCATTGCCACGCACGCCCTTGATGTCGATAAAATCGATATCGAAGCCATACTGAGGCACTAAACGCGCCTCCATACGGTCAGCGGTGCCTAACCAACGCACTTGCCAACCTTGCTGCGCTAAATATTTTGCCACCGCGAGCGCCGGGAACACATGTCCGCCCGTGCCGCCTGCCATGACTAAAATACGTTTACCCGCGTCGGTCATTACTTCAATCTCCCTTGCACGGCCTGAACTAAACTCATGCGCCGCTCATAATCGATGCGCAGCAATGTCATTGCCGCCGCCGTCATGACCCATAGACTACTACCGCCGTAACTCACAAAGGGCAGTGTTAACCCTTTAGTAGGTAACATACCAATGCTTGCGCCCACATTAACGACGGTCTGGAAACAGATCCAAATCCCGATGGCATAGGCCAGATAACCTTCGAAGGCTTTGTCCATCGCCAAACATAAATTGCCGAGGCGAATGGCCCTCAATGCCACAAACAGCAGCACGGATAACACTGCGATAATGCCGATAAAACCTAACTCTTCACCGATCACGGCAAAGATAAAGTCGGTATGCGCCTCGGGGAGGTACTCCAACTTCTGAATACTGTTACCTAGGCCCTGACCAAACCAATCGCCCCGACCATAGGCCATCAGCGATTGCGTTAACTGATAGCCACTACCGAACGGATCTTGCCAAGGATCTAAAAACGAGGTCACCCGGCGCATACGGTATGGCTCGAGCAGAACCAGCGCCACGAAAGCCAACACCCCGGCAAAAATCAGCGCGAAGAAGTCCAGCAGACGCGCCCCCGCGAGGAACAACAGCCCCACAGTACCGACGAATAACACCACCACGGTACCTAAGTCGGGCTGCATCAAAATCAAAATCGCGTAGATCGCAAATACCGCAATCGGCTTATAGAAGCCCTTCGCATTTTCACGCACTTCCTGATGCCGACGTACCAGATAACCCGCCATATACACAGAGAACGCAAACTTAGCGACCTCGGCCACCTGAATACGAATGGGACCTATGGATAACCAACGGGTCGCACCGTTGACCGTGGTACCGACAACCAGCACCGCCAGCAACATCAAAAACACGCCTAGCAACATGATGGGGCTCATCCGCTGCCAAGTTTGCATCTCGACCCTCAGCACAAAAGCGGCAATCACTAAGCATCCCAACAGATAACCCACATGGCGGGTCATAAAGTGGAAGGGATTGCCCGTCAACGTTTGCGCCTCAGGCATAGAGGCCGACATGACCATGACAAAACCAAAGCCAATCAAAGACAGCACGGCCGTGAGCAAAGCCCGGTCGTACAATTGCACGCCCGGGACCTCGTTATCACGTTGCCAGTTAGGCAGTGCGTTCAGCACTCGCCCAAACAGGCTGAGCTGTCTTGCATCACTCGCCATCGAGTTGCTCCACTTGGCTTCTAAAATCATCCCCACGAGCCATAAAATTGCTGTACATATCTAGGCTCGCACAGGCTGGCGATAGGAGTACGATATCGCCCGAGGTGGCTAACTCGGCGGCCTTAGCCACTGCAGCAGCCATAGAGTCCACCTTGATGGCCCCTTCCTTCAATGCGGCTATCTTATTACCATCGCGACCTAAGGTGATGAGGTGTGTCACTTTCGTTAACTGCTCGACTAGCGGGCTGAAATCCGCGCCCTTACCATCACCACCGGCAATCAAAATAATGTCACCTAAGTGATCGCTTAACCCATCGAGCGCCGCGACTGTGGCGCCAACATTGGTCGCCTTCGAATCGTTCACATAGGTCACGCCCGCTTTCACACCGACTACTTCACAGCGATGAGAAAGGCCAGTAAAGGTACGAGCCACTTTAGCCATGACTTGCTTATCGACGCCCACGGCATACACCAGCGCCATGGCAGCGAGTAAGTTGGCATGGTTATGACTACCAATCAGCGATACTTCGGTGATCGGCATAATTTCACTGTGACCGTGGTAAATCTTGCTATCACAAATGCCCCACTCATCGCCCTCTGGCGGCGCTAAACCAAAGCTGTTTTGGTTCATCGGCTCAGTCGGGATAGTCAGCGCATCATCACGGTTAAAGATGATAGAGCGGCTTTGATGGTACAGACGCAGCTTGGCCTTGCGATAAGCATCCATATCGCTGTATCTGTCCATATGGTCTTCGGTCACGTTCAAACAGGTCGACGCCACGCAGTTCAAGCTATGGGTGGTTTCGAGCTGGAAGCTCGATAACTCAAGCACAAAAATATCGGCATTTTCCGTCAGCAGATCGAGCGCCGGAATGCCAATGTTGCCCCCCACGGCCACCGCCATACCAGCTTCACGCAGCATCTCACCCACTAAGGTGGTGACGGTCGACTTGCCGTTTGAGCCAGTAATCCCAATCACGCAAGGTTTTCGGTCGGCAATCTCACGGGCAAATAGCTCCACATCGCCAATGACTTCAATCCCCATATCCAGTGCCGCGCGCACCTCGGGCGTATCAATCGCAATGCCTGGGCTGATAATGATTTGCGTTGCTTGCACTAAGTAACGGCAATCGAATCCGCCGGCAATCAGCTGCACCTCAGGGAATGCGCTGGCAAGGGTGTCCGCACCAGGAGGTTGGCGACGACTATCCATCACCAAGGGCGTAATGCCTTTTCCACACAAATAGCGCACTACCGAGAGCCCGGTGGCACCCAAACCTAACACTATGTGTGAATACTGACTTTGCATGAGCGATTACCTTAACTTCAACGTGGCTAAGCCGAGTAACACTAAGAAAATCGAGATAATCCAAAAGCGGACAATCACGCGTGGCTCAGGCCAGCCTTTCAATTCATAGTGGTGATGGATAGGCGCCATGCGGAAAATGCGCTGGCCACGTAACTTGTAAGAACCGACCTGCAGGATCACAGACACGGTTTCCATTACAAACACACCACCCATAATCACTAATAGGATCTCTTGGCGAACCAGTACCGCAATCGCGCCTAAGGCAGCGCCTAAAGACAGCGAGCCCACATCGCCCATGAAGACCTGTGCTGGATAAGTGTTAAACCATAAAAAGCCTAAGCCTGCGCCCACAATCGCAGTACAGACGATCACTAACTCACCCGAACCTGGTAAATGCGGAATGTGCAGGTAATTAGCAAATTGAGCATGGCCAGACAGATAAGCAATCAAGGCGAATGCCGCGGCCACCATTACCGTTGGCATAATCGCCAAACCATCGAGACCATCGGTTAGGTTCACCGCGTTGCTCGAACCTACGATAGTAAAGTAGGCCAATACGATAAACACAGCGCCAAGCTGTGGCATCACGTCCTTAAAGAAAGGTACGACTAACTGGGTTTCCCCCGGGTTAGACGCTGTGGTGTAGAGGAAGAAAGCAATGATCAACGCCGCTAAGGATTGCAGAATATACTTCCAACGCGCGATCAGTCCCTTAGTATCTTTACGCACGACTTTGCGGTAATCATCAATAAAACCGATCATGCCGAAGCTGCCCAATACAAACAGCATCACCCAAACATAACGGCTACCGAGATCGCCCCACAACAGCACACTGATAAAGATGGCGCCTAAAATCATCAAGCCGCCCATAGTCGGCGTACCGCGTTTACTGAAATGCGACTCTGGCCCGTCGTTACGCACAACTTGGCCAATCTGCATTAACTGCAAACGCTCAATCAGTTTAGGCCCCCACCATAAACTAAACATTAATGCGGTTAACAAGCCTAAAATGGCTCGAAATGTCACATAGGAAAATACGTTAAACCCAGTATGAAAACGGGTTAAATACTCGGCCAGATACACCAGCATCTACACTAACTCCCCACGCCCGAAGGCTACTGTTAGGCCATCCACGACCCGCTCCATTGCGGCACTACGTGAACCTTTAACTAAAACCGTCACCTGTCCCGGCAACTGGTTGATGTGTTTTATGAGTTTTTCTACTAACGTCGCCACGCTGTCATGGTGCTCCGCCCCGAAAGCTTGGCTAGTGTGCTGAGTTAAGGTGCCGGTACAGAACAGAGCATCGATGCCCTGTTGCTTTGCCAGTTGTCCCAGTTCAGCGTGTAAAAGGGGCGCATTGTCGCCTAATTCGCCCAAATCTCCCAGTACCAAACAGCGATTTTCAGAAATTTCCTTTAACCAAGCGATAGCCGCTCCCACTGACACGGGATTGGCGTTATAGCTATCATCGATTAAGCGAACGCGTCCTAATTGAGTTGGTTGCATACGGCCCTTAACAGGGGTCAACTGGCTCAAGCCATCGGCGATTTCCTTTAGGCTTAATCCCAAAGCAATACAAACACTTGCCGCAGCTAGCGCGTTGCTAACCTGGTGACGACCCGCTAAAGGTAAGGTCACTTCGCAGGACTCTCCCGCATAATTGAGGATAAAGCGATAGCAACCTTCACTATTGGCTTTGTGGCCAGTGGCAATCACATCGATTTGACGTTTAGCCGCGCCTTCCTGCTGAGAGAAGCTCAACTGCTTATATTGTTTCGCTTTCACCCGCATCACATCGGCAAAGGCATCATCGGCATTGATAATCGCCGTGCCACCGGGTTGTAAATGGTTGTAGATTTCCGATTTGGCCTGGGCTACACCCGCCTGTGAACCAAAGCCTTCTAAGTGGGCGCTGCCAACGTTATTGACTAAGGCTACGTGAGGACGCACCAAACTCGAGGTGTAATCAATCTCACCTTTATGGTTAGCGCCAAGCTCAAACACCCCGTACTTATCTTCAGGCGTTAAACGCAGCAAAGTGAGTGGCACACCGATTTCATTATTAAAATTGCCAGCGGTGTAAAGCACTTGATGCTTCGCCGATAAAATCGTGGCGATCATTTCTTTCACGCTGGTTTTGCCATTGGAGCCAGTTAAGGCCACACAAATGGGATCCACTTGGTCACGTACATAGGCGCCAATCGCGCCCATGGCCCTTTGGCAATCGGCAACAATAAGCTGTGGCACATCGAAAGCCAATTGACGTTCAACCATTAGTGCAACGGCACCATTTTCAATTGCCGTGGCCGCAAAATCATGGCCATCAAAACGCTCGCCCTTTAAGGCGACAAACAGGGTCGCAGGGCCGATTTTACGGCTATCGCTGCTTAATGCTTGGATGGTGACATCGTCACCGACTCGATGCGCACTTAAGTGTTGGCTCAGCGCCTCGAGGGAAATTGGGATCATTGGCTTTGCTCCGATAACTGACGTGCCAGGGCGCGCTCATCATAGTCATGACGCACACCTGCCGCCTCTTGGTAAGTTTCATGGCCTTTGCCCGCAAGCAAAATCACATCCCCAGGTTTAGCCTGCGCGACGACATGCTTAATCGCAGCTACACGGTCAACCTCGGTCAGCGCACGCTCTGGGTGAGTCAGCCCTTGGATAATATCGGTAATAATTTGGTTAGGATCTTCGCTACGGGCATTATCGCTAGTCACCATAATGCGATCGGCAAATTGCTCCGCCGCTTGTCCCATCAGCGGGCGTTTACCCTTATCACGGTCGCCACCGCAGCCAAACACGCACCACAACTCACCCGCGCAGTGGCGGCGCAGTGCATTTAGTGCCTGTTCAATCGCATCCGGGGTATGGGCATAATCGACGACTAAGGTAATGTTGTCCGCAGTGGTAAAACGTTCCATGCGGCCAGCCACGGGCACTAAATAAGGCACCTTGGCAGCTAGTGCACGCATATCCATACCCAGCAAATACAAGGCGGATAAAGCAGCGAGTAAATTCGAGAGGTTAAAGGCGCCTAATAAAGGAGAGCGAATGTCAACTTCGCCCTCGGGCCAGACAAGTGTCGCCTGCACGCCTTGGTCGTTAAATTGGGCATTCTTAGTGTAAAACGCCGCCTCGGCATGCGCTTCAATGCTAAAGCCCCACATCTTCGCGGGAACATTTGCCAACTCGGATAACCAAGCGGCGCCAACGGGGTCATCAAGATTGACTAAGCCGTGGCGCAAAGCGTCGAAGCGAAACAGCATTTGCTTGGCCGCGGCATAGTTTTCCATATCGCCGTGGTAGTCCAAATGATCACGGGTCAAGTTAGTGAATACCGCCACATCGAAGGGTACGGCATCGACTCGACCTTGGACTAAGCCGTGACTTGAGACTTCCATCGCGCAGGTATTCACGCCTTTGTCCGCAAACTCATGTAGTTGGCGCATTAACGTAATGGCATCGGCGGTCGTATTACCGCTGTTGACTAACTCGCCCCAGAGGCCATTGCCGAGCGTGCCCATCACCGCCGCTTTGCCCTCAAGCAGGGTCACTAATTGCGCGCAGAGCTGACTGGTCGAGGTTTTACCGTTGGTTCCGGTAATTCCCACAATGCCCATAGACTGGCCTTGGACAACGGGATAACGCACGGCGGCGACCGCCGATACTTGCTTAGCTAACTGATAAAAATAAATCTGCACGCCTTGCTCAGTCTCAATAACTTTGCCTTGCTCATCAATCTTATCCGTATGCACTAATACCGCGGTCGCACCTTGGGCTAAGGCCTTATCGATAAATTGACGACCATCGACCTTATGGCCGGGCAGCGCTAAAAACACATCGCCGCGACGTATTGCGCGGCTATCTAAAGTCATATCTAAGAAGGTTTGTTCGCCCGCGTAGGGGAACCAAGGCGCTAATAGATCCCTTAACAACATCATTCAGTTCTCCCGGCGAGTCCCGCCAATTGCACCTGTTCTTTATCGGAAATGGGTTCGACATTTAACATTTGCAGTGCGCCTGACATCACCTTAGCGAATGCCGGCCCTGCCACTGAACCACCATAATAGAGATCGCCTTTCGGCTCGTTCACTACGACAACAATCGCGAGTTTGGGATTATTCACCGGCGCGACGCCAGCAAATAACGCAACATAATCATCACCATAACCGCCAGCTACCGCCTTACGGCTGGTGCCCGATTTACCCGCGACGGGATAACCATCGATATGCGCAAGCGTACCTGTGCCGCCTTTTTCGGTCACACCTACCATCATTTGCAGCACATCGTGAGCAACCTCTTGTGAGATCACGCGCTCACCTTCGGGCGGCTTTTTCAGTTTTAAAATCGATACTGGATATAGCGTGCCGCCATTACCTAAAGTGGCGTACATCCGCGCGAGTTGCAGCGTGGTCGCCGTTAGGCCGTAGCCGAAAGATAATGTCGCGCGCTCGAAATCAGACCAACGGTGGCGGTCTTGGATCAAACCCGCGCTCTCACCCGTGAGGTTAATCCCCGAGAAGCTACCTAAACCCATGGATTGATAAGTGCCTAATAACTGCTGCACCGGAATAGACAGGGCGAGTTTACTGATCCCCACGTTACTGGATTTCGCCAGAATACGTGCCAGAGTCATATCGCCATAGTTAGTTGCATCACGTACTTGGCGGCCACCTAAACGCATCCAGCCAGGTGACGTTGGGATCACATCGGTAGACTTAACCGTGCCCGCTTCTAACGCCGCAGCAACCACAAAAGGTTTAATGGTCGAGCCTGGCTCAAAGGTATCCGTCATGGCGCGGTTACGCATTCTGAAGGTTTGCAGATTGTCGCGCGAATTAGGGTTGTAGGACGGCGTATTCACCATAGCCAAGACTTCACCCGTGTGGATATCGAGCACCACAATCGAGCCAGAGGTCGCTTGGTTCATCTCAGTAGTGCGCTTTAACTCACGGTAGGCAAGCTGTTGAATACGTTGATCGATACTCAACACTAAATCATTTGGACTCTCGCCTTCCTGAACGATATCGAGACGCTCAACCACATGACCATCGCGG
Source organism: Shewanella sp. 10B (assembly GCF_023475885.1). Lineage (NCBI taxonomy): Bacteria > Pseudomonadati > Pseudomonadota > Gammaproteobacteria > Alteromonadales > Shewanellaceae > Shewanella > Shewanella sp. 10B. The sequence goes on along the minus strand of NZ_JAMDJO010000006.1, from coordinate 136,964 downwards.
GATTTACGCACTTTTTGTTTAGATGGTGTACCAGTAAGCCAACTGTTGTAGGCGTTTTCGACCCCTTCAATACCGACATCGTCGATATTGGTAATGCCGATTAGCTGGGCGGTGATCTCACCACCGGGGTAATAACGGCGTGACTCGGACTTTAAAAACACCCCAGGCAATTTAAGCTGAGTAATATAGTCTGCCACCGCAGGCGTGACTTGGCGTTTCAGGTAGGTAAAACGTTTGGTTGGATTGCTACGCACCTTTTCGAGCACATCTTCCACGGGTTCGTGCAATACGTCCGCCAACGCTTGCCAGCGGCGCATATCGGTAAAACCATTGTTATCATTGACTTGTTTAGGGTCGGCCCACACGGCGCGCACTGGCACACTCACCGCCAGCATATCGCCGTTACGGTCGGTGATTAAGCCACGCTGCACCTCACGACTGGTAGTACGCAGGGTGCGCATGTCGCTCTCGTGACGCAGTTTATCGGGCTCGATAATTTGAATATAAGCAGCACGACCCACAAGGCTCGAAAACATCGCAAATACAAAGCCAACCACGACGTATAAACGCCAGTGGATCAGTTGTGGCTTTTGCTTTTTGCTGGCCTGTTTGGTTTTTGCTTGCCTAGTCATATCTTCCCTATGTTCACGGCACCTTTACCACAACTTCTTCGCTGGGTAAGGGTCGACTCATGTTGAGATCCTTTGATGCAATCCGCGTGATCCGGCTGTGTTCGGTCTGGGATTGCTCTTCCAATAATAAATTGCGCCACTCGATATCTAATCTGTCACGCTCCTGCAGTAGCTGATCCCATTGGGTGGTGAGCTTACGGCTCACATGGCTGGTATACACCACTGCCACAGCATTACTGAGCACGAGCAGTGCGAGTAACAAGATCCATTTGTGTTGCCACAGGTCGTTTAACACAATCCGTGGCAGATTTAATGAGGGCTTACTCACTTTGTTTGCCCTCTAGTAATCTAATCGCTCGGCAATGCGTAACACAGAGCTGCGCGCTCTGGCATTGCGTTCAATTTCCTCATCGGAAGGCATAATCGCCTTACCTATGGCGCGCAATTTACGCGACTTGTTAATTTGATCTTCGGTGATTGGCAGACCGTGTGGCACGCTCTCACCTTGGCTATGGCGACGAATAAAACGTTTTACGATGCGATCTTCCAGAGAGTGGAAGCTGATAATCGATAAACGTCCCTGCGGCGCGAGTACGGTTAATGCACCTTCAAGCGCTTGATCAATTTGATCTAATTCACTGTTGATATAGATACGGATCGCCTGAAACACCCGAGTTGCAGGGTGTTTATTACGCTCTTTATTTTTAGTGATCCGCGCAATCAAATCGGCTAAATCTTTGGTACGTAAAAACGGGGTTTTATCGCGGTCAGCCGCAATACAGCGGGCAATATGGCGAGCATTTTTCTCTTCGCCATAGGTTTTAAATACCCAGGCCATATCTTCAATTTCGGCGCGCGCTAACCACTGGGCCGCCGTTTCGCCTTGGCTATTGTCCATGCGCATATCGAGCGGACCATCGCGCAGGAAACTAAAGCCACGTTCGGCATCATCGAGCTGCGGTGAAGACACACCTAAGTCGAGTAACACGCCATCAATTTTGCCAACCAGACCAAGCTCTTCGACGTAATCGGCTAATTGACCAAAACCGCCATGTACGATTTGAAAACGGGGATCATCGGCGAATTGTTTTGCAGCTTCAATGGCCTGAGGGTCACGGTCGATCGCAATCAGACGTCCGTTTTCACCCAGTCTTTGCAGTACTTGTCTTGAATGACCACCGCGGCCGAACGTGCCATCGATATAGATGCCATCGTCTTTGATGTTCAAACCGCCGACCGTTTCTTCGAGCAGAACGGATAAATGGGCAAATTCTTGACTCATTACTCTCTTCTTATTTAGTTATGCGACTCGTTAGAGTGAAAAATCCGCCAGACGCTCGTTATTCGCGAGCTCCTCGCTTCGAATCGTTTCCTGACACTCATCAATTTGCTGCAGCCAAGCTTGCTCATCCCACAGCTCAAACTTGTTTAACTGTCCCACCAGCATGATGCGCTTATCTAAATTGGCGTATTGTCTTAGCGGCGGTGGCAGTAATATGCGCCCGTTGCCATCGAGTTCGACCTCATGGGCATAACCCAGCAACATGCGCTTAAGGGATCGTTGGGTTTTGTCGGTATCTGAAAGCTTGAGTAACTTAGCTTCGATCAATTCCCACTCGTGGATGGGATAAAGGAGTAAACACGCAGATTGAATATCGACTGTGATGACGATGCGGCCTTGGTGCTCTAGCTGCAAAGGTTCGCGGTATCGCACTGGAATAGCGATCCGTCCCTTTGTATCTAAGTTGATAGCACTGGCTCCACGAAACACGCTAATTCATCCTATCCTTTGATTTTTGATCCACAAATATCCACTATTTCCCACAAATGCTAAGTTTAGGGATAGTAGACAAGCATTGTCAAGGGATGGGATCCTTTTATAAAGCCAGTCGGCAAGCGGGTTAGCAGCATGTTGAGCCTATAACTTAGCGACAAAGTTTTGACAAAAAGATCAGCGAAAAATCAGCTAAACGATGGAAAGCGCAGGAATAAAATGCGAGCAAAAAAGCAGCAGCCTTTTGCTTTCAGGCAGTTGCAATGCAATATTTGCCATAGAGTTTCGCTAAATGTGGGATTTTCCCGTTAGACAAATCACGCTAGACTCACAAAGCACAACAAAATAGACTCAATTTTTACATTCGCATAAGCTTATAGAGCGTCAATTTCTAGCATAAATCGCTGAAATATTATTTTTGATTGCGGATTTATTCTGCAATTTAGGAAGGCTTTTATTTCACGATTGCGAGGAAGATCAAAACTCCCGCGGGATAAACTCAAAGAATAACGTTATGACAGCGACTCAGATCCGTACCTGCCACAAGTGGTTTGCACTGATAACCGCCATTCAATTGCTGATCTGGCTAGGAACGGGTGCCTACATGGTGCTGATGGATATAGAGTTTATTCGCGGCAAACCACTGGTAGATAAGGCAAGTACGGCGATATTCCAAGTTGATGCGCCCGTCTATAGCTTTACAGACTTTACTAAGTCACATCCCGGTGCGACGGATATCAGCCTGTATGCCTATCAAGGCTCACTTTGGTACAGCGCAAAGATTGCAGGGAAATTACAGCGCTTTAGCAGTGAGACCGGCGAAGTATTACCACTGCTTGATAAACAGCAGGCGCTCGACGCCGCGCTGCGAGTCTATACGGGTCAGGCTAAGATTATCGGCTCGGCATTCATTGAGCAGAACGTTCCAAGTGAAATCCCTGCCCGCGTGCTCCCCGTTTGGCAGCTGACGTTAGACGATACCATGCACTCGACACTCTATATCTCGGCAGTCACAGGACAAGTGGTCAGCGCGCGCCATGATTACTGGCGACTCTTCGATCTGATGTGGATGCTGCATATTATGGATTATGAGACGCGGGAGAATGTGCATAATCCGTTACTTACGCTAATGACTAGCCTCGCCCTGTTGACCGCACTCTTTGGTATCGCCTTAACCTATATCAGTTTTCGAAACCCGGAGGAGCCTGTATGAGCTTCTCGACTCTTAGCCATACCAGCACCGCTGGCAGCAAGCATTCCATCAGCTTGTTGCTGCAAACCTTACATAAATGGCTGGGTCTTATCGTTGGCCTGCAATTATTGATTTGGGTCGTGACAGGACTTGCCTTTAACCTAATTGACGATAGGTTTTTGGACGCGAACCCATATCGCGCCACTCATAAAACGGCGAGCCCCACTACTGCACTCGCCCCCACGGAAAACCTACTGCAACAATATCAAGCAGAAGGCATTATCGAACTTAAGCTAACCTCAGTGCTGAGCCGCGCCGTGTATGCCCTCACTACAACTCAGCAAACTCGCTGGTTTTGGGCGGACTCACTAAAGCCGCTATCCTTGAACGATGCTGAGATAGTCGCGATTGCCAAACAGAGCTACTCGGGCTCAGGTGAACTCAGCGCACCGCAAATCCTCACCCGCGAAACACCATTCGATGCCAGTGGCCCAGTTGCCATGCTAACAGCCGCAGATGAAGTCGGAACGCGAATTTATATCGATACCGCCTCGGGTGCGGTTCTTGCTCACCAAAATCGTCAATCGGATCTCAAGGATCTACTCTTTATGCTGCATTTTATGGACTATGCTCCCGATAATGGCATTGGTTTTAATCACTTATTGGTACAAGTTGTCAGCATTGCTGCGCTGTTTTTAGGTCTTTCGGGGATTTACCTCCTTGGGCATAAATTCCATCAAGGTCAGTTATCCCTGCCATTCTTGAGGCGCAAAAACTCCATAGGAAAACTGGCGCTTTTTACTCAAGACGCTCAGCCGCTCGCCGAATTCACCGATCTCAATGGCACTTATTTAGAGAGCATTAATCGAGGGCGTGAAAGATTGAGAACCCAATGCGGCGGTGGCGGACGCTGCGGCCTGTGTAAACTCAGGTTTGTCGAGCAGCCGCCCTGTCCCAATGATTATGATCTGGATAAACTCACCGCCACAGAGCTAGCACAAGGCATTCGCCTGAGCTGCCAACACGAGGCACATCCTGGCAAACTTGAATTAGCCACCAAAGCCCAGCACAGATATTGGCCACAGTCAGAACAGTAAAGGAGTGTCGCGTACAGGCTTAAATCGGCGTATAGTCTAAATATTAAGCAACTCCGGCCGATAAGCAGCTAAGAGGTCATCAATTAAGGAGGCGCTATGAGTGGATTGGACAGTCTTTACGCTATGCTGGCACAGCCAGCAAAACCCGTATTTACCCCCAAGCGGGTCGTCGATCAGGTTAGCGGTGCGACCGCCAATGCGCCCGATAGCCATGAAACCCCGCAGTCACAATTACCGCCCACCTTAGATGTGAAAGTCAGAGAAAGACGCAAAAACGACAACGCCAGTCGCAATAAAAAACGCCGCGCATCGGACAAACAACAAGACTTAAAAGAGGGTGTGGTGCTCGAAGTCACTGACGATACCGCTGACACAGCGCAATCGCCCAGTAAGCACATCATCGATATCGAAGTTTAACGTGCTGGCCGTTAGTAAATAAGGCGCAACCTCAGGGTGCGCCTTATGTGTTTCAACCCTAAAAGAAACTAAGAACGAGTTCTCGCCACCGCATCTTGCCAACCTGCATATAACCGCTCCCTTTGACTCGCATCAATATTCGGTTTGAAGTGTTTATCGATACAGGCCTTATGCTCAAGTTCGGTCACTGATGTCCAAAAGCCAACCGCCAGTCCCGCTAAAAAGGCTGCGCCAAGCGCGGTAGTCTCACACACACTCGGTCTTAAGACTTCAACGTCGGTGATATCCGCTTGAAATTGCATGAGGAAGTCATTAGCAACCGCACCACCATCCACCTTAAGGGATTTAAGCCGCTCACCACTGTCCTTAATCATGGCATCGAGTAAATCCTTACTCTGGTAGGCAATCGACTCTAATGCCGCACGGATAATATGATTACGGTTAGCGCCGCGCGTTAACCCAAACAGTGCGCCACGGGCATTAGGATCCCAATAGGGAGCGCCAAGCCCAACAAAAGCTGGCACTAAATACACCCCATTGGTATCCGCGACTTTAGAGGCAAAATATTCGGTATCGCTGGCATCGCGAATAAGCCCCAGCTCATCGCGCAACCATTGTATGGTCGCGCCGCCCATAAACACTGAGCCTTCAAGGGCATAATTCACTTCACCTTGAGCACCTACCGCTACTGTGGTTAATAACCCATGGGATGAACGTACGGCTTTATTGCCTGTATTCATTAATAAAAAGCAGCCAGTGCCATAAGTGTTTTTAGCCATTCCCGGCTCGACACAAAGCTGGCCAAAGAGCGCCGCCTGTTGGTCACCCGCGATCCCCGCGAGTGGAATTTCGCTGCCCTCACCGGCAATACGGGTTGTGCCATAGACACTGCAGGAGGGTTTCACTTCGGGCAGCATGACCGCAGGAATATCGAGCGCCTCGAGCAGTTTAGTATCCCAACTCAAACTATGGATATTAAACAGCAGCGTGCGGGCGGCATTGGTGGGATCGGTCACATGCACTTTGCCTTCGGTGAGTTTCCACAGCAACCAAGTATCCACTGTGCCGAATAAGAGCTCGCCTCGTTTGGCTTTTGCACGCGCATCCGGCACATTATCGAGGATCCATTTGATCTTAGTGCCTGAAAAATAAGGGTCGAGCAGGAGTCCCGTATTCTCCCGTACATAATCTTCTAAACCTTGGGCCTTAAGTTGCTCACAGATCTCTGAGCTGCGGCGACACTGCCACACAATGGCGTTATAGACGGGTTTGCCAGTGGCCTTTTCCCAGATAATAGTGGTTTCGCGCTGATTGGTGATACCAATGGCTGCCACTTCATCGCTGTGAATGCCCGCTCTGGCAAGGGATTCGATCAACACCGAACTTTGGCTCGCCCAGATCTCCATGGGATCATGCTCCACCCAGCCGGGGTTTGGATAAAGCTGAGTAAACTCCCGCTGTGAGACGCTGACAATATTGGCATCGTGGTCAAACACAATCGCCCTTGAGCTGGTTGTGCCCTGGTCTAACGCCACTACGTATTTTTTCTGCACACGACTATCCTATTTGTCCTCTGCCATATTCAAATCGGCAGATTCTTAATGACTCATTGATTATGCTCTGAATATATTCGCAATTGGCGGCCATGACTAGCCAACATCTGGCAAATGCGCATCAAGCCACGTTATTTTAGGCACAAAAAAACCCTGAAGATTCAGGGCTTTTTCATCAGCTAGATGATTACATCTTGTAGCTCATTTGGATACCGGCTAACCAAACATCACCACTCGCTTCACCGTTGAAGCTCACAGTAGCAAGGTTAAGCAGATTTTGCTGTTCGTTGATTGGCGCATCACCCGTGGCACGGATATAGGTCAGCGCGAAATCAACATTCAGGTTTTTAGTCGCCTGATAGCCCGCACCGACAGAGAACCACAGACGGTCCGAGTCAGGGATAGTCGTAGTACGCCATTCATTAGTAGCCGCCGTTTTGTCTAAAGCCACACCCGCACGCACTAACCATTCATTGCTGACTTGATAGGTGGTACCTAAGGCAAAGCGCCAGTTATCTTCAAAGTGCTCTTCTTTGACTAAGTCAGACTCTAAGTCACCCTTTGGTTTAACTTCACCAGGGAAGTAAGCCACTAACTGATCGAATACGCTCCAATCGGTCCAGTTAACGCTGGCATGCATTGCCCAGTTATCGGTTAATTGGTGATAAGACGACAGTTCGGCAAATGCAGGCAGTTCGAGCGGAATGTAACCTTCAATCGACAGATTCTGGCCGCCATCGTAAATCACACCTGATGCATGACCTTCTAAATCAAGCTTTACGCCGCTGTGATACGCCAGACCGACACGGTGTGCTGGATTAATCTGCCAGCTCGTGCCTAGTTGCCAGCCGTAGCCAATATCGTCGCCTTTCATGCTTTTCAGCTCAGTACCACCCGGCGGTAGCATGGCAGACACTTGTGCTGGTAATACGGGCTTAATGCCATCGACCCAACCCGGTAACGAGGCACCGATTTCACCTTCACCGTAAACGATACGTACACCACCACCTACGCTGACAGCATCATTTACGCGGTAAGCGATGTTAGGGTTAAACTCAACTGTGGTCACCGCAGTTTTATTACCGAAAATCGCCGCAGCGTGGGTTTTAGGTAACTCGGTTGACAGACCATAGTTAGAGTTAACCGCCAGACCCCAAGTCCATTGGTCATTTAACTGATTGGAATAATAGAAGTTAGGCACTAACGCATCATCGGCCACATCTAAGGCATCGCCGCCTTTCATTTCAACGGGATTTGGGCCCAGTAATGGCGAGCTTAGGCTCACATCACCTTTAACATCCACGTTAGGCATAACATAGATACCACCAGCAGACAGCTGACGGCCTTCTAAGTAGGTCAGCATTGCTGGGTTGCGGCCTTGAACTGAAGCGTTATCGGCAATTGCGGCTTCACCAGCAAAGGCACGGCCTAAGCCAGTCGCTGAGTATTCAGCCAGTTGGAAACCCGCTGCTTGGACTTGAGTCGTTGTGCTTAATAAGGCCGCAGTCACAGCCAAAGTCAGAAGACGTTTTTGCATTGTTATTCTCAGAAAATATTATTGTTATCTGTGCCAGTAACTTGGTCACAATGGCGTTCACACAAAATAGAGCAAACACTCCAGATTGAATGCGAGGGAGTTTACCGATGCAGAAGATGTTTGCAACAAGCGGGAATAAAACAGACAAAAAAACTAGCCATCAAAAGACATTCAATATTTTTAGTGAGATAAATCACTTTTAAAACAAGAATAATAAGTGAAAACGCGAAGCGTCATTTGCTGAAAACATTTTTCAAGTTACTACATTGACAATTAAATCAACTTAAAAACAATGAATTAACAGACAAAAAACCTATAAACACTTGTAAGCCATTTTACCCATTAAAATTCAGCATAAATCACTAGCGCTCATTTTGAGTGCGATACAGGAAAGACTACATTCATTTTAAATCAATAAATACAACAAATTAGACTTAAGCACTTAAGCGTAGATAATAAAAACGCCTAGTTTTCGAACTAGGCGTTTAAGATTAACATCCATTAAGGTACAAGTGTTCGCCGAATGCTTAGCATCGCCAGCTTGGGATTTGTGATTCGTACTCGCCTATCTGCGCCCCGTGGGATAAGGTCAAGCCAATGGCATCTAAACCATTCAGCAATTTATGCCGCGCCGACTCGGCCAACGTAAAGCTAAACTCAGCTCCTGAAGGCGATGTCACCTTACAAGTCGTTAAGTCGACGGTGATTTGTGCGCCTTCTTCGCTCGCCACCTCATCCATTAACTGGCGTACTTCATTCGCGCTCAGCTTCACCGGCAACAAACCGTTATTGATGGAGTTTCCATAAAAAATATCGGCAAAGCTCGGGGCAATAATGGCGCGCAGGCCAAAATCCGCCAGTGCCCATGGGGCATGCTCACGGCTGGAGCCACAGCCAAAGTTTTCCTGTGCCAGCAGAATCGACGCACCGCTATAGCGAGGCTTGTTTAGAGTGAAATCAGGATTAGGCACATCCCCGGCATCATCGAGATAACGCCAATCGTGGAATAGGTGCACACCGAATCCATCCCGCGTCACCTTAGATAAAAATTGCTTCGGGATAATTTGATCGGTATCGATATTGGCGCTGTCGATCATGACCGCAAGCCCGGTATGGCTAGTAAAAGGTTGCATTAACTTCTCCTCTTGGGATTACGGTTAGTAAGGTTTACGGATATCGACAAAATGCCCAGCAATCGCCGCCGCTGCCGCCATCGCTGGACTCACCAAATGGGTACGACTACCACGACCTTGGCGCCCCTCGAAGTTGCGGTTACTGGTAGAGGCGCAGCGATCGCCCGCTTCTAATCTGTCGTCGTTCATCGCCAAACACATAGAGCAACCCGGTAAACGCCATTCGAATCCAGCCTCGATAAAAATTTTATCTAGCCCTTCGGCCTCGGCCTGTGCCTTCACTTGGCCAGAACCCGGTACTACGATTGCCGTAACGCCCGAAGCCACTTTACGTCCTTGCGCCTGTTTCGCCGCGCTGCGTAAATCTTCAATCCGCGAGTTAGTGCAAGAACCAATAAAGACTTTGTTAATCGCGACGTCTGTCATCGGCGTGCCTGCGGTCAAGCCGATATAGTCCAGCGCTTTTTCCATGCTGGCGCGAATAGTTGGATTCGCCTCGTCGGCAGGATTCGGCACGGGCGCATCGATGGCAACCACTTGTCCAGGGTTGGTGCCCCAAGTCAGCTGCGGCGCGATATCGGCCGCATCCAACGCGACGGTGGCATCAAACTCAGCGCCGACATCGGTTTTCAGCGCCTTCCATGAGGCGACGGCCTCTGCCCAATCTTCGCCCTTTGGTGCAAACTCGCGGCCTTCGAGGTAATCGAAAGTGGTTTGATCCGGCGCGACCATGCCCGCCTTAGCGCCCATTTCAATCGCCATATTGCAGACTGTCATGCGCCCTTCCATCGACAGCGCTTCAATGGCCTCACCACAAAACTCAACCACATAGCCAGTGCCGCCATCCATACCTATCTTACCGATAATCGCCAGTACGATATCTTTAGCAGTTACGCCATCGGTGACCTGACCACGGACTTCGATTTTCATGGTCTTGGCTTTTAATTGTCGCAGGGTTTGCGTCGCCAGCACATGTTCCACCTCGGAAGTGCCGATACCGAAAGCCAAGGCGCCAAATGCACCGTGAGTCGCCGTATGGGAATCGCCACACACAATGACAGTGCCGGGTAAGGTAATGCCAAGCTCAGGCCCCATCACATGCACAATCCCTTGATTAGGATGGTGAATGTCATATAAGCGCACGCCGAAGTCTTTACAGTTTTGCGCCAAGGTCTCGACCTGAGTACGTGCCATAGGGCTTAAAGCATCTAGGCTAGCACTGCGCGTCGAAGTGTTGTGATCCATGGTCGCGAAGGTTTTCTCTGGGGCGCGTAACTTACGCCCAGCCACTTTTAAGCCACTAAAGGCTTGGGGCGATGTCACTTCGTGAACCAAATGTCTATCGACATAAATGATCGGCGCTTCGCCCTCTGGGATTGCCACAACGTGGGCATCCCACACTTTTTGATACAGGGTTTTCGGAGCGTTTGATGTTGAAGGAGTCGTCATTACACACCTGCCTTAACTGCATCGGCGATAAAGTCGCCCATTTCGACTGTCGATTTGGCCTTATGGCGTTGGTCGCTACTTAATAGCTCACCAGTTAAATAGCCAGAATTCAGCGCCTTACTCACTGCACGTTCAATCGCACTTGCCGCCTCTTCTTGCTTTAAGCTGTGACGCAGCATCAGCGCGGCCGACAGAATTTGTGCAATCGGGTTAGCAATACCCTTTCCGGCGATATCCGGCGCGCTGCCACCAGCGGGTTCAAACAAACCAAAGCCAGTGCTATTCATGCTTGCCGAAGACAACAAGCCCATAGAACCGGTCAACATAGCGATTTCGTCCGATAAAATATCGCCAAACAGGTTAGAACACAGCATAACGTCAAACTCATCGGGGCGGCGCAGCAACTGCATAGTCGCGTTGTCGATATAGATGTGTTCCAGTTCAACATCAGGGAAGTCCACCGCCACTTCTTCTACTACTTGGCGCCACAATACCGAGCAAGCTAAGACGTTTGCCTTGTCGACCGAAGTGACTTTTTTACGGCGACCGCGGGCGGCTTCAAAGGCAATGCGTGCGATACGGGCAATCTCGCGGCGGCTGTAACGCATGGTATCGAAGGCTTCTTCGCTCTCACCTTCACCTTGGCGCCCCTTAGGCTTACCAAAATAGATCCCCCCCGTTAACTCACGCACGCAGAGAACATCGAAGCCTCGAGCAGAAATATCACTGCGCAGCGGTGACATATGTTCTAAACCATCATGCAATTTCGCCGGACGCAGGTTACAAAACAGTTCGAAGTGACCACGTAATGGCAATAATGCACCACGCTCGGGTTGTTCATTCGGCGGCAGTTTTTCCCATTTAGGACCACCGACTGAACCGAATAGAATGGCATCGGCCGCTTCACAACCTTTCAGTGTTGCCTCAGGCAATGGACAACCGTGGTTGTCGATGGCTATACCGCCGACATCATATTCAGAGTATTCAATGTTAAGACCAAAACGTGCCTCAACCGCCTTTAACACCTTACGCGCCTCGGCCATCACTTCTGGCCCAATACCATCCCCGGCTAATACTGCAATTTGATAACTCATACGCCCGCTCACTCCTTCAATGTGAAAACTTTATGCTCGATATCGCTTGGGTTATACGCCGCCCAGCTCTCTGTTTTTATGCATATTCTGTTTGTAATCTGCGACCTTATCAGCGCGGCAAGTCAGGTTCATCACGTGCACTAACGCACGGGCTGATGCCTCAACCACGTCGGTCGCTAAGCCGACACCGTGGAAATTTTGTTCATGGTAAACCGCGGTAATGTCGACTTGGCCTAGGGCATTTTGTCCCTCACCCTTAGCGCCCAATTTGTAGCTGATAATATCGATACGACGGTCCGTCGCACGGGCAATGGCGTTATAGGCGGCATCAACGGGACCATTACCGGTCGCGGCTTCAGTTTTAATCTCACCGCCGACATCGATGCGTACAGTAGCCGTGGCAACACCTTCGGTGGAATCGGACTGCACCACTAACTGCTGTAATTGATAGAAGTTATCTTCCGCCGCTTGCGCTTCCATAAAGGCTAAGGCTTCTAAGTCATAATCGAAGACTTGACCCTTTTTATCGGCCAAATGTAAAAACTGTTCGTACAGGGCATCCAGATTGAAATCCTGCTCGCTGTAGCCCATTTCCTCCATACGATGCTTAATCACATGGCGACCTGAGCGCGAGGTCATATTCAGGTTGTTACGGTTTAGGCCGATGCTCTCTGGCGTCATGATTTCATAGGTGTTTTGTGCCTTTAACATGCCATCTTGGTGGATCCCCGAAGAGTGGGTAAAGGCATTCGCGCCCACAATTGCCTTATTCGACTGGATCGGCATATTGCACAACTGGCTGACCAGATTCGACGTGCGGTGGATCTCTTTAGCATTGATCCCAGTTTCAACTCCCAGCAGATTCTTACGCGTCGCTAAGATCATGGCGATTTCTTCTAGGGAGCAGTTACCCGCACGCTCACCAATACCGTTCATGGTACATTCAATTTGGCGAGCACCATGCTGCACGGCGGTGATCGAATTAGCGACCGACATACCTAAGTCGTCATGGCAGTGAACGGAGATAATGGCTTGATCGATATTCGGTACGCGATTAAACAAGGTTTGAATAATCCCCCCAAACTCGCTTGGCACTGTGTAACCCACGGTATCGGGGATATTGATGGTGCGAGCCCCTGCGTGAATCGCCGCTTCTACCATACGGCACAGGTTGTCGATTGGTGTGCGTCCCGCATCTTCGCAGGAAAACTCTACATCATCGGTAAACCTGCGGGCATATTTCACCGCGCCCACCGCCATCTCCAACACTTGCTCGAATGAGCGCTTTAACTTGCTCTCCACATGGATAGTCGAGGTGGAGATAAAGGTATGAATACGGAACTGTTCGGCAACCGATAATGCTTGGGCGGCGGCATCGATATCTTTTTCCAAGGCGCGGGATAAGGCGCACACACGGCTATTTTTGATGGTACGGGCAATGGTCTGCACCGACTCAAAATCACCGGGGGAAGACACGGGAAACCCGACTTCCATTACATCTACACCGAGACGTTCTAACGCCATGGCGATCTGTAACTTTTCTTTGACCGACAGGCTTGCCGCTAACGCCTGCTCGCCATCACGTAAGGTGGTATCAAATATAATTACTCTGTTAGACATCTCGCTTCTCCATGGAACGTCACCGTTCATTATTTAACTTTTGCCGTATTCAGATACAAAAAACCCCGCAACATTGGTGCGGGGTTTATGAGTGTTTTGCCTATCTATCGAGCGAGCAACACTAAGACCTCCGCGTTTGTGGCGCGAGAGAGAGAAGGAGGAGGTCGAGTTTGCTGCTAATTCTATTCATTTAAATTAAATATTTATTCTATTGACTCAAAATAAGGACGGTTAATATTTAACTCGCTTGCTTAAGTGTGTCAACCCCAATTTTTTTCATGTTCTTCGAGTTATTTGCTGCAAAATAGCAAAATTTACCCATATTCACTCGACAAGACTCTCGTTAATCCCTTGTCAGTAGAGAAAAATCCACAAAATGGCTCAAGTCAAAATTTGAACAAAAAAATCATTTTTTATGCAAAAAAGCCTTGAGACACGTTATAATCCTCGCCCGCGGTTACGGATATTAGAATTAATGCATGGTATGGAGCAAAAAATGGATTTTCGCGTCTTAGCGCTTAGCCTGTTGTTATGGCTATTCCCTTTTAGGGTCAGTGCTAACGACCAACTCGATGCACTTGCAGAACTGATTTATCAGTATCCGACCAAGGCTTTGACGCAAATTAGCGCACTAGAGAAACAACAAGCCGCTGATAACTCTAGTGATATTGATAGGCTTCGCCTCAGTATGCTCAAGTGCCAGAACTTGTTGCAATTAGGGGAAAATGAAGCGGCAATCAACCTTGCCCAGATGGGCGAAGCCAATGCCAAACAGCTAAAACTCGATCAGGCACGTCCCTACTTTTTGAATTGTCAGGCCGATGCCTATCTCAATTATGATAATGTGCAAGATGCCTTACCTTTGCTCGATTCAGCGATTACCCACGCGAGACGTTATCAGCAACCTCAAGCCTTAATCGATGCACTGCGGTTAAGGGGGCAACTGGATACCAACACGGATAACTTTTCCTCCGCCATCGAAGATTTACGCATCGCTATCGACATCTATCCCGATATTCATACCCAGACACAAAATTGGGTGTGGCCGCCGCAGGCCTATGTCTATGCCGCTATGGGCAGTTTACTCTACGCAACCCATGATTTACCCCAAGCCATGTATTACACCAATCTGGCACTCAACAGTCCCGATGCTAAGGGGAAGGCACGGCATGTGTTACTACTAAACGCATCGCGTCTCGCGTTAGATAATCAAGATAGAGAATACAGCGACCAACTGGAGAAACAGGCAAAAGCCTTGTTACCTGAAATCGGCTCTCCCTTAGAACTGGCTTATAGTTATGCCGTTTTGGCTTCAATCGCCCTCGATAAGGGACGAATGGATACTGCCGAAGAATACATCTCCATTGCCATGAACACCTTTAAGCTGCAAAACCAACGGGCGGCTATGATGCGCTCGACCCGTTTATTGGCACAGATCCGGTTTGCACAACATAGAGATGAAGCGGCGTTAGCCCTTATGAACTCCGCCATAGAGCAGGGAGAGTCATTAAAGCAATACTCTGATCTAAAATGGTTTTATGGCATTTTGAGTGATTATTATCAAACCCACGACAACTACAAACTTGCCTACGAGTATTTGCAAAAACGTTTCGATGCCACAGAACTTGCTAACGAGTCGATGAATAACACCCGTATCCTGCAATTTAAGGCCAGATTAAATCAGCAAGGACTACAACTGGCGAGCAAGGAGAATCAGCCAACTCACAACTCGGTACTGAAAGAGCTCAATATCGATTGGGCCTATAGCACGTTATTTTTAGTCGCCATGGCCTTCTTGGGCGGTGCCATTTGGTATTTCATTGATAAACAAAATAATCGTGCACCATCAGCTGAATCAGACAGCCAAAATCTGCCACCACAACAACTACTCGAGTTGACTCTTCACAGCGCTAAGCAAGGCGATTATCCATTGTCGCTGTTGCTGCTCAATGCCAGCCAAATTCGCCAAGTCGATCTGCCCGCGCTAATGGATAAGTTACAAGACAAGCTACGTGAGCAGGACAAACTATTACGCTATTCGATAGACGAGATAGTCATAGTGCTGCCCTATACCTCTGCCGTGGGCGCGCAGAAAGTCGTCGGTCAAATCACCCCCACCATCCAAACCTTACAAGGAACAAGCAAGGTGAATATTGGCGTTGCGGTGATGCAACAGTTTGATACTTTGGATTCTTTGGTTAAGCGCGCGAGCATCAATCAATTAGGTAAACTCAAGGGGAGCGACCCACAAAGCGATTATTCCCCCGCTAAATAGGCGGCAATTTCATCGAGGAAATCGTCGCCAAATCGGCTGAGTTTGCGCTCACCAACGCCGTTAACCGCCAGCATTTCACCGGGACTGGTGGGCATCATGGCCGCCATTTCCGCTAGGGTCGCATCGTTAAACACCAGATAGGGCGGCACATCCTGCTCCTCGGCAATAGTACGACGTAGGGCTTTTAGCCTCGCAAACAGTTTGCGGTCGTAATTCAGCGGTGCCCGCGATTGAGTGACTTTGCGCTTAATGTTGGTCAGTTGAATCCGTGGCTCTGCCAACATTAGCGCCACCTCGCCCTTAAGGATCGGCCTTGCCGAAGGGTTTAAGGTGATGGACGAGCCCCGCGTAATATCTTGGCTCGCAAGCCCTAAGTGAATCAGCTGACGGATCACGCTCAACCAATATTCATGGCTCTTCTCTTTGCCTATGCCCCAAGTGCTGAGTTTATCGTGCCCTCTATCCACAATAGCTGCGCCCTTAGAGCCACGCAAGACTTCAATCAAGTGATTGATACCAAAGCGCTGTCCGAGCCGATAGATGCAAGACAGCACCTTCTGCGCATCCTCGGTGCCGTTATAACGTTTAGGCGGGTCGAGACAAATATCGCAGTTGCCGCAGGGCTCTAACGCGCTCTCATCGAAGTAATGCAGCAACACTTGGCGACGACAGGTTTGTGCCTCTGCAAATGCAGCCATGGTATTGAGCTTATGGAAATCCACCTGCTGCTGCGGCCCTGGCTCCGACTGCTCGATAAGATGGCGCACTCGCCCAATATCGGCAGGATCAAACAACATAAAGGCTTCGGCCTCGAGTCCATCACGCCCCGCTCGGCCAGTTTCTTGATAATAGGCTTCGATGCTCTTAGGGATATCGTAATGCACCACAAAGCGCACGTTGGATTTGTTAATCCCCATGCCAAAGGCCACGGTGGCAACCACGATATCAATTTGATCTTTAAGGAAGCTATCCTGCACTTCACCGCGCTCTTGCGGCGTCATACCCGCATGGTATGCCTTAGCATGAAACCCTTGTAGGGTGAGCCGTTCAGCCACCTCATCCACACGGCGACGACTGCTGCAGTAGACAATGCCGCTACTGCCATTTTGTTGCAGTAAAAACTGTCGTAATTGATTCGCGGCATTGAGTTTTTCCGCAACCGTATAGCGAATATTAGGCCGATCGAAACTCGATAGTAACCTAAAGGGATTAATCCCTAGGCGCTCGCAAATATTTTGCCGCGTCGCCTGATCCGCTGTGGCGGTGAGCGCCATCATGGGCACATGGGGGAAGAGCTGCTTTAACTGGCCAAGGGCGGCATATTCGGGACGAAAATCGTGTCCCCATTGACTGATGCAGTGCGCCTCATCGATGGCAAACATGGATAACGGCAGGGAGCGCATGCGCTCGATAAAATCGCCACTAAGTAACCGCTCAGGAGACACATAAAGCAGTTTTAGCTCGCCTCGATGTAACTGCCTCAGCACCTCTACACTCTGCTCCCGCGGCTGCGATGAGTTTAAATAGGCGGCATTGACACCCGTCTGCAACAGGCTATCGACCTGATCTTTCATTAATGAAATCAGCGGTGATACTACGATAGTGATGCCTGGCATCAGCAGTGCGGGCAATTGGTAACACAGACTCTTACCGCCGCCAGTGGGCATGATCACAAGGCAGTCCTCACCACTGCATACACGTTCGATAACCTCGCGCTGACCGTCCCTAAAGTCACGGTAGCCAAACACCTGCGCGAGGCGTTGCGACAGCGGATCATCATGTATGTCGAGTAACTGAGTTTCCATGGATCTTCTAGCTAAAAAGTAAGGGCGCCTATTCTAAAGGACAGAATCGCTCCTGTCTTGCGCCATCTTGCCCAAACTGCCTCCGCGCGAACAACCTGAGGATAGGCTTCCTACTCCATGACTAATCATAATGCCTAAAACGATTTGCCCGCACAAAGGCTCGAGTTGCATTAGGCATAGGCTTGGCTGTAGATTAATTGCTCTAAGTTGAACGCCATTGCGCACGCTTCGGCCCTATTCTAAGAAGCCCTACAGCCTACAAGGACGAACAGCATGACAAACCCAATTCAAGCCGAAGTACTCAAACGTGTTGCCGAAGTGTTTGATCAGCACGTACCGTTTCATAATTTATTGGGTCTGGATATCAAACGCTACGACATAGATGGCATCGAAGTGGTGATTAATATGAAGCCAGAACTCATTGGCAATATTCACCAACAAATTCTCCACGGTGGCGTCACCGCCACAGTGCTCGATGTGGTCGGAGGGCTCACCGCCTTTGCAGGGCTGGTCGCAAGCCGTGATGATTGGGCGGTTGAAGAGTTACAACAACGGTTGCAGACCTTAGGCACTATCGATATGCGCGTCGATTATCTGCGCCCCGGACGTGGACAGGTTTTCACTGGCACGGGCAGCGTGATCCGTGCCGGCAATCGCGTCTCGGTATGCCGCATGGAGCTTCATAATGAGCAAGGAACCCATATCGCCTTCGGCACTGGCACTTATATGGTTGGCTAGTCCGTTGTCACACATCGTTTTTTTAGAAATTTTTTACCGTATTCAACATCGATAACCTAAAGGGAAACACCTTGATTATTCAGGTGTTTCCCTCTAATTTTTGCTGAGCACTGGTTATTAGAGACATCCTGTAACGAAAAAGGCGACCGCACACACCTTGAGTCAATTCCCATAGCCTCCTACAATCGCCGTCCTGTTGTCCTTCGAAGATGTCTCATGCCTGATACTGAATACCGCAAAGGGATCCTACTTGCCGTCAGTGCTTACTGTATGTGGGGATTTGCGCCCTTATATTTCAAACTACTCCACCATGTTTCGGCGACCGAAATTTTACTGCATCGGGTGATCTGGTCATTTGTGTTTATGGTGATCATCATGCTGTTTATCGGTGGCTTTGGAAAGCTGCGCCAACTGTTTAAACAGCCAAAGCAGCTACTCGTGCTCACCATCACCTCCCTATTAATTGCCGCCAACTGGTTGATTTTTATCTGGGCCGTGAACAACGATCATATGCTCGATGCCAGCTTAGGTTACTTTATTAATCCCCTACTGAATGTGCTGCTCGGCATGCTGTTTTTAGGTGAAAGATTACGTAAGTTGCAATGGTTTGCCGTCGCGCTGGCGAGTGCTGGCGTGCTTATTCAGTTGATTTCATTTGGTTCTATTCCCATTGTCTCTCTCGCCTTAGCGGGCACCTTCGGGGTGTATGCGCTGCTGCGTAAAAAGGTCAATGTGGATGCTAAATCGGGTCTGTTAGTCGAAACCGCCATCCTGCTACCGGTCGCATTGGTTTATCTGGTCGCGACTTTAGATAGCGCCACGGCGAATATGCTCACCAACGATTGGCACCTTAATTTGTTATTGATGGCAGCGGGGATTGTCACCACAATTCCACTATTGTGTTTTGCTGGTGCAGCGGTACGTATTCCATTGTCTATGCTCGGCTTTTTCCAATATATCGGCCCGAGTATTATGTTTATCCTCGCGGTAACCTTATTCAATGAACCCTTCGATGCCGAGAAGAGCATCACCTTTGGCTTTATCTGGAGCGCCCTGTTGGTGTTCACATTCGATATGGCCTATAAACGCAAAACGGCGCGATAACATCGCGCCGCAGCCGACAGTTGCAAAAATAGTGGTTAAGTGAGCATGTACTTAACAGCTATTTTTGTAGCTGGGTGATAAACCTTTCGCCCTCGGGCACAGACAAGAGCAGATTGTAGCCTCGCGTTGTTGGCACTAGCACTAGTTCGGATTTATCCGTCACTGCCACAAATGCCTTACCCTTCCCTTTTAGATTAAACCAGCCGAGTTGAAACCCTGGCATTCCTATACCATTGGTTTTAAAGCTGGGCGCTAAATCCGCCTCCTGCTTCAAATCGATAATGCGCGCCTGCTCGACCAGCAGCTCGGAGCGTGCTAACTGCACTTTATAGAAGGGAATATCGAGTTTTAGCTCGGTGTCGGTTAACGCGATTTCAGCATTATGGGATTGATAAAACACCCAAGAAAAACCGCCAATCATCACTAACAAGATGCCTAAGCTTGCCGATTTCGCCACTTTCGGCATAGGTTTAACCCACAACATCCACAGTACGCCAACTAAACCTAACAACAAGATAATAAAGCTTAAAATGGAGGTTTGAGTCAGAGGCGCGAGGGAGAAAAACTGAGTCACCATGGTGGGCAGTCCTTAAGGTAGAAAAGCTTAATCTGCCAACAAAGACATATTATGTCAACAAAAATGCCAGCGCTAGTCTGGCATCTTATCAAGCGTGAAATGCTTACAGATCGAGGGCGAGAATTTTAGAGCGGCGCTGATAGTTATACAGCTGCTTTTTCTTCTGCGGTAAGGCTTCCACATCTTCAATCACAAAGCCATGCTCTAAGAACCAGTGAATGCTGCGGGTAGTCAAGGCAAACAAACGGGAATAACCACGGCTACGCGCCTGACCTATGATGTTTTTCAGCAGTAAACTACCCCTATCTGCATCGCGATAATCTGGGTGCACTACCAAACAGGCAAACTCCCCGGCGTTATCTTCCTCGAAGGGATACAGGGCAGCGCAGCCAATCACTAAACCATCACGCTCAATCAACATAAACTGCTCGATCTCAATCTCAAGCTGCTCACGACTGCGGCGCACCAAAATGCCCTGTTCTTCCAAGGGACGAATTAAGTTTAGTACGCCACCAATATCGCTAATCGATGCGCGGCGCAGACGCTCAGCGCTTTCTGTTACGATTTGCGTACCTATGCCCTCACGGGAAAACAACTCCTGCAGCAAAGCACCGTCATCGAGATAACTGACCAAATGACAACGGGGCACACCATTGCGGCACGCATCAATACTCGCCTTGAGAAAAGCCATAGTACCCACACAGGCCGAACCTTGCTCAGCAAGCTTAGTCAGAATGTTTTGCGCGTCATTTGGCATTAATTCGGCAATCACATCACCATTGCGATCGAGAATACCGTTTTGCGAACTAAAGCCAATCATCTTATCGGCCTTCAGCTTGATCGCGACTTGAGTGGCAATCTCTTCGGCGGTGAGGTTAAAGCTTTCGCCAGTGACCGATGCGGCAATCGGCCCCATCAAGACGATACAGTGATTATCGAGCTGACGCTTAAGCCCTTGAGTATCGATACGGCGCACTTTGCCGCTTAAACAAAAATCCACGCCATTATCGACCCCTAGAGGCTGGGCGATCACAAAGTTACCGCTGACTAAGTTGATTTGCGCGCCTTGCATCGGCGTATTACTGAGACTCATCGATAAACGTGCGGTGATATCAAACTGCAATGCGCCCGCGACCTGCTTGATCACTTTGAGCGAGTCTTCATCGGTGATACGTACACCTTCGTGGTAGGCGGGTTCAATCCCATTGGCTGCCAATGCCGCATCGATTTGCGGCCTCGCGCCATACACCAACACCACTTTAATGCCTAAACTGTGCAACAGGGCCACGTCATTCAAAATGCCGCGAAATTGATTTTGTGCTAAAGCCTCGCCACCCAACATCACCACAAAGGTTTTCCCTCTATGGGCATTGACGTAAGGAGCAGAATGACGAAATCCATCAACCAGTTCAGTGGTACGCACGCGTTGTTTACACCTCATATTTGAGCTGGCAATGCCAACATGACACACCAGGAGTGAATGACTAAAACACGCGTATAGTATTGCATTTTAATTCACCAATAAAGAATTTATTCTCATTAAAATGCAGTTTTAATACAATAAAGTGCTTATATTTTCAAAAAATTGCATTTTTGATAAATGATCACATTTTTTTAACTCGATGTGATTTAGCTGCACTGGCCAAGTATGGGACAGATTTATCTCAACTTGATGACCAGAAGCCGAAAAAAGACCAAAAAAAAAGCCCCTTAGATAAGGGGCTTTTCTCGAAACACTAAACAAGGATTACTTGATTTTTGCTTCTTTGTAGATAACGTGCTGACGAATAACTGGATCAAATTTTTTGATTTCCATTTTTTCTGGCATGTTACGCTTGTTTTTTTCAGTTGTGTAGAAGTGACCAGTTTTAGCTGTAGAAACTAATTTGATCTTCTCACGATTACCTTTAGCTTTAGCCATGATCTATTACACCTTCTCGCCACGGGCACGAAGTTCAGCAACAACAACTTCAATACCTTTCTTATCGATCAGACGGATACCTTTAGTAGATACACGTAACTGTACGAAACGTTTTTCTTCTTCTAACCAGAAACGGTGGTTTTGCAGGTTAGGTAAAAAACGACGACGGGTCGCGTTTTTTGCGTGCGAACGGTTGTTACCAACCATCGGCTTCTTGCCAGTAACTTGGCATACTCTTGACATGTCAGTCTTCTCCAAAAAACAATTTTAACGCTCGAGCATTAATGTACCTCGTATGGCCGTCGCCCGAGGCACAAAGAGGGCGCATTTTATACACGATCATAGAGGTAAGATCAAGCGTTAGATTAATTAATCCAGCCTCGTTCCGCGAAGGAAACTATCTCTCGATCACCAACAACCATATGGTCCAGTAAGGATACGTCTATGGTTGCTAACGCATTTTTTAATCGCTCAGTTATTCGTCTGTCAGCCTGACTGGGCTCGGCAATACCAGACGGATGATTGTGACACACTATGACGGCAGCAGCCTTTTTCTCCAGCACTAGGCTCACCACTTCACGTGGATACACCGAAGCTGAATCTATTGTTCCGCGGAATAATTCGACGAATTGAATCACTCTATGCTGGCTATCCAGCAGCAAAATTGCGAACACTTCATAGGAGCGGTCAGCTAATTGTCTCATTAAATAATCCCGAGTTAAATCGGGATTTGTCAAAACCTGACCTCTCTGCAGGTTTTCTTGTGCCACACGCCTCGCTAATTCAGCCGCGGCTTGAAGCTGGGCGTATTTTACAGGTCCCACGCCCGGAAGTCGACACACCTGATGCTTTGGTGCGCAAAGTAAGCTTCTTAATCCACCAAATTCATGAATGAGTGAGCGTGCAAGGTCGACCGCATTCAATCCGCTCAGCCCATTTCGCAGTAAAACAGCCAGTAATTCTGCATCCGAGAGATGGGCGGCGCCTTTTACTAATAATTTATCCCGCGGGCCTTCGCCCTCGGGCCAATCCTTAATCGCCATACGACCTCCTTGTCAGCGCGAATTTTCACTTTAGACAAGTATGGACGAGTTTTTTTGAACTGGGACAGTCACGCCAATTAGTCGCTTTGTGGTATGGTTGGCGACATTATTTCAATCTCGGATGATGTCTGTGAGCCTGATAACGAAAAACGTCCTACTGGGTATTGGTGGCGGCATAGCGGCCTACAAAAGTGCGGATTTAGTGCGCCGCTTAAAAGAACGCGGCTTTGATGTGCGAGTGGTGATGAGCCAGAGCGCCATGGAATTTATTACCCCTCTCACTCTGCAAGCCTTATCAGGCCATCCCGTGGCATCAAGTTTACTCGATCCCGCTGCCGAAGCGGCAATGGGTCATATCGAGCTCGCGCGCTGGGCGGATTTAGTGATTATCGCCCCCGCCACCGCGAATTTACTGGCCCGTATCAATGCGGGCATGGCGGATGAGCTGATCACCACCACTTGTCTTGCGACCGAAGCGCCGATAGCCCTGTGTCCCGCGATGAATCAGCAGATGTATCGCAATGCAGCCACCCAAGCCAATTTAGCGAGTTTACAAGGCCGAGGTTATACCCTGTGGGGCCCCGCCAGCGGCAGCCAAGCCTGTGGCGAAGTAGGCCCTGGTCGTATGCTCGAACCGTTAGAAATCGCAGAATTAGCTAGTCGCTTTTTTGCAACAAAAGATGTCTATGCTGAACAGGAAACTCAGCCGCTAGCGGGCCAGTCGGTGCTCATTACCGCAGGACCAACCCGCGAAGCCATCGATCCGGTGCGTTATATCTCTAATCACAGCTCAGGCAAGATGGGATTCGCCTTAGCAAAAGCCGCCGCCGACATGGGCGCCGCTGTGACCTTGGTCTCAGGTCCAGTAAATTTAGCCACCCCAGAGGGGGTGACGCGAATCAATGTCGAATCCGCGCAAAACATGCTCGACGCTGTGATGGATAATGTTGATAAAAAAGATATTTTCATTGGCTGCGCGGCGGTTGCCGACTATCGCGTCAGCGATATTGCGGACTGTAAGATCAAAAAGTCCGCCGAAGAAATGCAACTTGCGCTGGTGAGGAATCCTGATATCTTAGCGACGGTCGCAAGCTTGGCAAACCGTCCTTTTGTGGTGGGATTTGCCGCCGAAACCCATGATGTAGAAACCTACGCCCGCGATAAACTCAAACGCAAAAACTTGAATATGATCGCCGCAAACGATGTATCCGTTGCTGGCCTTGGCTTTAATGCCGATGCCAATGCCCTGCGTGTATTCTGGCCGCAGGGTAGTCAAGATTTGCCTGCTACCGATAAGCTCACGTTGGCTCGGCAATTACTTTCGTTGATAGTGAAAGAAAAAACAAAATAAATGAAAACACCGATTGAATTAAAGATCCTCGATTCCCGTATTGGCTCTGAATTTCCCCTGCCCGCCTATGCCACGCCTGGCAGCGCGGGAATGGATCTTCGCGCCATGATAGATACCACAATGACGATAGCCCCAGGTGAGACTCAGTTAATCCCTACGGGCATCGCCATCCACGTGGCAGACCCAGGCCTTGCCGCCGTGATCCTGCCCCGTTCAGGCCTTGGCCATAAGCACGGTATCGTACTCGGCAATCTGGTTGGGCTTATCGATTCAGATTATCAAGGTCCCTTGATGGTTTCTTGCTGGAACCGCAGCGATACCCCATTCACTTTAGAAATTGGTGATCGTCTCGCACAACTCGTGTTTGTTCCAGTGGTACAAGCACAATTCAAACTCGTTGATGAGTTCGACAGCTCAGATCGTGGTGAAGGTGGATTTGGCCATTCTGGCACTAAATAACCAGCATCGATATTGAGCAAGGATACTGCAATGGCTGTAAGCCCAAAAATTAATCGTCGTGAACACATACTGCAATGCCTAGCGCAAATGCTAGAAACCAGCCCAGGACAACGTATTACCACCGCTAAACTCGCCTCTGAGGTCGGTGTATCGGAAGCGGCACTCTATCGCCACTTTCCGAGTAAGGCGCGGATGTTTGAAGGGTTAATTGAGTTTATTGAAGAGTCACTACTCTCCCGCATCAACATCATCATGGACGATGAAAAAGACACCATGAGACGTTGCCAATTAGTGCTACAACTGCTGTTGATTTTCGCCGAGCGCAACCCTGGGATCTCTCGGGTACTCAATGGCGATGCACTCTTAGGTGAAAACGAGCGTCTACGCAGTCGTATCAGCACCCTATTTGCCAAAATTGAAACCCAACTCAAGCAAATTCTGCGGGAAAAAACCCTACGTGAAGGGAAAGGCTTTAATTTAGATGAGGCTATTTTAGCTAATTTGCTGTTAGCCTTCGCCGAAGGGCGAATTGCCCAATTTGTGCGCAGTGAGTTTAAACTCAAACCGACACAGCACTTCGATGAACAGTGGCGCTTTATTCAGCATCAGCTGTTACAAAGCTAATGATTTTTCAATACAAAGGACGGTAATCACCGTCCTTTCTTTTATCCCCCACGCCTTGTATCGGTATTTCTTTTGTTTTAATCTCAAATAAACATTTTCAAAACAAAAACCACAATAATATTACAAGGATGTCAGATGAAATCTTTGCCATTTGCTGCATTGGCCGTAATTTGCTTGCCTATTATGCCTTTCAGCACATTCGCGGCCGAAACCTCGGCGGCAAATGCCCTGTCACAATCCCAATTATTCAGTCGCGGTAACGAGTACTCTAACGTCAAGATCTCGCCTACCGGCAAATACTTAAGTGCAATCACCAGTGTCGAAGGCAAAAATGTACTTTTAGTACTCGATGCTAAAACCAAAAAAATGCTTAACGCAATTCGCTTCCCGAACAACGCGCAGGTAGGCACCTATGAGTGGGCCAATAGCGAACGCATTGTACTGGCAAAAGAATACCTTAAGGGCTGGACCGATGTGCCCCAATACTACGGCGAATTAATGGCGGTCAACGCCGATGGTTCTCGCAAGGCGTACCTATTCGGCTATAACAGCGGCGAGCAACAAACCGGATCGAATATCAAGAAAAACACCCCAATGCGCGCCACCGCCTTTATTCTCGATCCTCTGCCTGATGACGAGCGTTATATGCTGGTCAATGCGATTCCTTGGAATAATGAATCGAACTTAAACTTTGAATTGCTGCAGGATGTCTACCGCGTAGACCTATTTAACGGCACGCGTAAGCGCATTACAGGTTCTCCCATTGGCCAAGCTCGCTTTATGACAGACCATGAGGGTGAAGTCCGCTTTGTGGCTGGGGAAGATGGCAAAAACATCACTAAAGTCTTTTACCGCAAAGATGGCGAATGGGTAAACACCGACAAACTCAACCTTGGCTTAAGCGATTTCAAGCCTATCTCCTTCGCCGATAATAAAAATAGTATTTACGCCGCAGGCCGAGTGGGTAACGAAACCTTAGGCGTCTATCGCATCAATCTTGAAACGGGCCAGAAGGCTGAGATTATTCAAGATGAAGCGGTCGATCCGAGCAACTTCTGGATCAATGGCACCAATAAGCAGCTGTATGCCGTTGAGTTTGAAAATGGCTATCCCAGTTATGCCTTTGTCGATAACAACGATAACCATGCCAAACTGCTTAAAGATTTACTCGCCGCCCTGCCGGGGCATCAAGTGCAAATCGTCAGCGAAACCCGTAATGGCGAACAATTAGTGGTGATTGCATTTAACGATCGCAATCCCGGTGATTACTATTTGTTTGATACGAAAAAGCTCAAGCTAGAGTATCTAACCGCCGCCCGCAAATGGCTCGACCCCGAAAAAATGGCAGAGGTTAAACCTATTAGTTTCACCAACCGTGATGGCCAGAAAATCCATGGCTACTTAACCTTACCCTTCGGCAAAGAAGCCAAAAATTTACCCTTGGTCGTGAATCCCCATGGTGGTCCCCATGGCATTCGTGACTGGTGGGGTTTTGACCCACAAAACCAACTACTTGCTCAAAATGGTATGGCGGTTTTACAGGTTAACTTCCGTGGCTCAGGTGGTTATGGCGAGCGTTTCGAGCAAGCAGGCTATCAAAAGTGGGGCTCGGATATTCAGCACGATATTATCGATGCAACTCAATATGTGATTGATCAAGGCTTTGCCGATAAGGAGCGGGTGTGTATTGCAGGAGCCAGTTTTGGCGGCTATAGCGCACTACAAAGCGCAGTATTAGCCCCCGATATGTTTAAATGCGCAGTGGGTATGGCAGGGGTCTACGATCTCCCTCTCTGGACAGATGATAGTGACGTTGCGGATTCATCTTCCGGAAGCAGCTATCAAAACAATGTACTAGGCAACAACTTGGAAACACTTAAAGCGATGTCTCCAAGCTATAACGTCAACAAGCTTAAGGCAAACTTGTTACTGGTTCATGGCGGTGACGATGAACGAACCCCGATAACACAACTCGAATCACTCGAAAAAGCCCTCAAAGCCCATAATTATCCCTATCAAAAACTGGTGATGGATAACGAAGGCCACGGTTTTTATGACGATAACCACAGAGCCAAGTATTACGATCAGATGCTGAGCTTCTTAAAAACCAACTTAAAACTTTAGTACTCACTAAAATAACCACTATCTTCATCAAGATAATGATGTTTTAGCGCCTCAAGGAGCCGATAATCGATAAGGACTATCGGCTTTTTCATCTTCAGCGTGAGCGTTTTTTGGTATGAATTATCCGCAATTCGCGCTATTCTCCCCCACCTTGTTCTTACCCAGATAAGAACGAGTCGATTTGTACCTGAGTTCACCCATTGTACAAACTCAGTTTAGGGTGCTAGGTTTTCAGTGATAGCCGCTACTGCAGTAGTGGAGGATAAGATGGCATTAAGTGAAGCAGCAGTAAAAGTACAAGCCGCCCTACAAGAACGCGGACTTGAAACCCCCATGCTCCCCAATGTGTTTACGCCTGAAGAGCGTAAGGACAAGATTGAATTCCATATGAAGGAAATCCTGACGCTAATGTCACTGGATCTTTCCGACGACAGTCTTGCCGATACTCCACGCCGCATCGCCAAAATGTATGTCGACGAAATTTTCTCCGGCTTAGACTATGAGAACTTCCCGAAGATCACTGTCATTGATAACAAAATGGGCTTCGATGAGATGGTGCGCGTGCAGGATATCAGCCTGACCAGTACCTGTGAGCATCACTTAGTCACTATCGATGGCACAGCGACGATCGCTTATATTCCTCGTAAGAAAATTATCGGTTTATCAAAGATTAACCGCATAGTGCGTTTCTTCTCCCAGCGTCCACAGGTGCAAGAGCGCTTAACTCAGCAAGTGTTAGTAGCCTTGCAAACCCTGCTCGAAACCAAAGACGTGGCCGTGAAAATGGATGCGGTGCATTACTGCGTCAAATCCCGCGGCGTGATGGACTCCACCAGCTCCACCACAACCACCGCCTTAGGGGGCATTTTTAAATCTAACCCCGCCACCCGTGCCGAGTTTTTAAATCAATCCAAATAAGCTGTTGGATTTAATCAGGGCATAAAAAAAACGCTGTCATTCTTATCGAATCGCAGCGTTTTTGTTTTAGCAGTTTATAACCCGCTTAAGCCTTATTAGGCCTCAATGCCATATTGCTCACGGTACTGGCTTACCGCAGCCAGTTGCGCTTCCATACCCGGTTTTTCTGACAGGTAGCTGATCAGATCCGCAAGCTTGATGATCGCCACAATACCGCAGCCAAAATCACGCTCAACCTCTTGGATGGCCGACAGTTCGCCCTTGCCCTTCTCTTGTCTATCCAGCGCGATTAATACGCCTGCCAGCTGCGCCTGATGAGCCTCGATGATTTCCATCGACTCACGAATTGCCGTGCCCGCGGTGATCACATCATCCACCAGCATTACACGACCTTTAAGCTCGCTACCGACTAAGCTGCCACCTTCACCGTGATCTTTTTTCTCTTTACGGTTAAAGCAGTAAGGAATATCGATATCGTGATGTTCGCAGAGTGCCACTGCGGTAGTCGTCGCAATCGGAATACCTTTGTAAGCAGGGCCAAACAACAGATCGTACTCTATGCCTGAATCCACTAACGCCGCCGCGTAAAAACGTCCTAAACGCGCAAGGTCCCGCCCAGTATTGAATAAACCCGCATTAAAGAAATAAGGACTGATACGGCCCGATTTAAGGGTAAACTCACCGAATCGCAGTACCTGACGCTCTAGGGCAAATTCAATAAACTCACGTTGATAGGCTTTCACAATCTCTCCTTACGACTTTAACGTTCTATTTTTATTGGGTTATAGCAATATTGATTTAATAAAAAGCCCCATAACGGGGCTTCTTATCAACAACAATTAATTTAATGCGGCTTTCTGCACATCGACAATTTCACGAATACTATTCTTCGCCAACCCGAGTAGCTCAATCAATTCTTCATGGCTAAACGGCTCACCTTCGGCCGTACCTTGAATTTCAATAATCTTACCGGTTTCCGTCATGACTACGTTCATATCGGTTTCGGCCGCGCTGTCTTCCACATATTCGAGATCGCTGATCGCTTCGCCGTTGTAGATACCAACGCTGACCGCAGCAATCAAAAACTTCAGCGGGTTAGACTTGATAATGCCCTTACCACGGGCCCAGTTCAGTGCATCCACAAGAGCCACACAGGCACCTGTGATAGACGCAGTGCGAGTACCGCCATCGGCTTGGATCACATCGCAATCGATAACGATAGTGTTTTCGCCAAGGGCTTTCATATCGACGCAAGCACGCAGTGCACGGCCAATCAGACGCTGGATCTCTTGAGTACGGCCAGATTGCTTGCCGCGAGCCGCTTCACGGTCCATACGGCTGTGGGTTGAACGTGGCAACATACCGTATTCCGCCGTCACCCAGCCTTGTCCCTGACCTTTAAGGAAACGTGGCACACCCTCAGTAAAACTGGCGGTACAAAGTACTTTGGTTTCGCCAAACTCCACTAACACAGAACCTTCGGCATGGGCCGTAAACTGGCGAGTGATAGTGATGGGACGTGTTTGTGCTGGCGTTCTGTTACTTGGACGCATGCGAGATTCCTGTATTCTGAGTCATTGACCGATTTTGGCTGCATATTATAGGGATTTGTGCCTGAGGATGCCATGCCTAGGGCCATTCTCTGACAAACTCCCCATCTTTAAATGCTAGCTTAACCCCTAGCAGTATATTGTATGCCTTTAATCCTAAAGCCATTGACTCTATAATCGCCTATCAATATGACGATTCAACCATTAGGACAATCCCATGATCCAAAGCATGACAGCCTACGCTCGCATCGAGCACAAAGCACAATGGGGCACCGCCTCTTGGGAAATTCGCTCAGTCAACCAGCGTTACCTCGAAACTTACCTACGTCTGCCAGAACAGTTCCGCAGCTTCGAACCCGTACTGCGCGACCGTCTGCGTAAACGTTTAAGCCGCGGTAAAGTCGAGGTCAATTTACGCTATGAGTTAGCCGACAACAGCAATAACGAACTCAAATTAAACCAAGGGTTAGCCAAGCAGTTGCTCGACGCCGCCAGCTGGTTAAAACAAGAAGCCGGCCAAGGCGAAGTGAGCCTGACTGACATTTTGCGCTGGCCAGGCGTGCTCTCAAGCTCAGAGCAAGATATGGATGCCATTGGCGCCGAGTTATTAACGGCTTTCGATTTAGCAATAGACCAGTTTATCGAAGCCCGTGGCCGCGAAGGTGCAGCGATTAAAGAAATGTTGTTAAGCCGTTTAGAAGGCGTCGAAGAACAAATCGCTATCGTGCGCGAGCACATGCCTAAAGTGATGGAATATCAGCGCGATAAACTCACCAATCGCCTCGCGGAAATCAAAGGTGAACTCGACCCTGCCCGCATCGAGCAGGAGATGATCCTGTTAGCGCAAAAACAAGATGTGGCCGAAGAGATGGATAGACTCGAAGCCCATGTCACCGAAGCGCGCCGCATCCTCAAAAAAGGCGGCAGCGAAGGCCGTCGCTTAGATTTTATGATGCAGGAATTTAACCGCGAATCTAACACCCTCGCCTCAAAATCTATCAGCACCGAAATCACCGCCGCCGCTGTCGAGCTCAAAGTGCTCATCGAACAAATGCGCGAGCAGATCCAGAACGTCGAATAGTGATATTTGTGTTATCTAAAACCACAAGCCCTTTTTAAGGGCTTTTGGTTTTTTGGAGGCTAGCCGAGTAATGAGATTAGCTTCTGCTGTAGCTCATGGTGGGAGGCGACTTGAAAGTGCGGGCGAATACCTGCGGGGACTGCGTGCCCATGGACGTTATACCAACAGGTGTGGAATCCCGCATTGATACCGCCTTGAATGTCTGAATGTGGGTTATCGCCCACCATCAACACTTGTTCGCGCGCAGGCTGGCCCATCAACTCAAGGGCGTATTCAAAGATACCGACATCAGGTTTTGCGATGCCGACTTTTTCTGAAATCACCAAAATATCAAAATGATGCTGCAAACCTGTACGCTCTAAACGCACTGTCTGCAACTCGGTAAAGCCATTGGTGATAATCCCCATTTTGGCTTTGCCCTGCAGCGCGGCCAGCAATTCACGGGCGCCGGGCAAGGGCGCACAAATCTCAGCCATAGCCGTTAAAAATGCACTGTTTAGGGTTTGAGGGGTCACAGCAAGCTTTGCCGCCCAAGGCTCGAAGCGTATGGTTTGCAGTTCGGCGGCGGTGATCTTGCCATCCTGATACTCAACCCACAGCGGCTTATTTACACTTTGATATTCATCGAAATCGGCCCGAGTAAAATCGATGCCAAAGCCTGAAAACATCAGCTTCAACCCTTCAAAAGCATCGAAATAAAAGAGGGTTTCATCGGCATCGAAAAGCACCCAAGAGTAAGGCACGGCCGAAGAATTAGTCTGGCTTGAGAACGACATAACACTCCTAATAACAAACAAAAATCAAATGCTAAACATGAAAAAACGATGCGACAACCCCAAAAATGATCAACACAACAACCAATCCCTACTTGGCTCGGTTTTCACATACCCGAGAATGACAAAGCAACCCGTTCGCTACGACATGATGAGCTTGAACGGCGATTAACGCCATATCACAACGAGCAATTCGCATGCTTTACCTGCGGCGTAGGTTGTTTCACCCGATTAAGGAACACGACACCCGCTAACATCAAACATACTCCAACGAGCGACGCCCAATGAATACCGCTGGCGCGAGATATTATATCCAGCACAACGCCTGTCAGCATCTGCCCACATATCACCAGCAAAGTACAACGCATCACCCCTAACGATGGCAATGCCCAACTATTTAGCACGACAAATAAAGCGCCAATGACTCCACCGAGGTACAAATACACTGGCGGCTGCCCTTGTAGCTGATTTGCGCCACTCTCTAGGCAGATTATCCATGCACTCAAGACTACAAAGCCCACAATATGATTAAAGCAAGATGCGATTAACGCATTGCTATGTTTTGCCAAGGCACCATTAAAGGTTCGGCTTAAGGCAATTAAACCGCCATTAAGCAGTGCGATAAGTACCATCAATTCCATTCAATTTCCCCTGCGACGCCAGCTAATGTGCATAAATCACTAACATGGCTCCCAACAAAATCATCACCATAGCAATGACTTCTGTGAATCGAATGCGCCGCTTAACGACACCGAAATAACCACAACAGTCGAATATACAGCTCAAGATTAACTGCCCCACAAGCATCAAGGCTAAGGTGCCAGCCAAGGCTAATTCACTGTTGACTGTGACAGCGGCCAACACAACCGTCGCAGCACCAGGAACACCACCTAAATACGCCCACCAAGGTAACCATGATTGACTCGCATCGGTATTCAAAGTCGACCTGGCATCTTTACCCATTAGCCTTTTTCTCAGTAAAAACAGCATCAACAATACTGTTATTGCCCCAATACCATGAGCCATCCAAGATGCCAAAAGCGGTGAGCTATACATAGCAAGCTGGCTATTGAGTTTAATCATTAATGCCAGTAAAACGCCGGAGCAGAGCGCCACAAAAGACATAACTAAGGTCAGTTTATTAGACGTTTGCATCAAAACAGCCCATCTATTTTTGTTGCAAAATATTCTACAGTGATAGTTTAAACCTTATAATCCACCGTAATAGAAACTTATTGTTGAGCTTTAGCTGACAATTAACATTGATGATTTCCGCTTTAAGCGAGATGCAAGAAGCAAGTGAGGTTCTAAAGCCCCTCATACTCAGCTTAAAGTGATAGAAATAAGAGACCTACAGCCGAGCCTCGGCTGTTTCACCATCGTTTGATAAAGGAAGCCCTGCATGGAACATTTTTCCGCCCTACCCATTTTTGTCACTGTGGTGGAATGCGGTAGCTTTTCCGCTGCGGGACAAAAACTCGGGCTGAGTAAATCAGCCATCAGCAAACGAGTCACGCAGTTGGAGCAACACTTAGGGATTCAACTGTTACAACGCACCACCCGCAGTTTGAGCCTAACGGATGCTGGCGCGCGCTATTTCGAATATATTCGCCCAGCGGTACAGCTCACCCAAGAAGGATTGGATGCCATCTCCGAATTGCAGCAAACACCTAAAGGCAATCTGCGAATTTCCGTGCCTATGGTGTTTGGCCGCTTGTATATTGCGCCTTTAATCGCTGAATTTTTAAAACGTTACCCCGATATTCAGCTACAAATGCAAATGGATGACAAGACCACAGATTTAATCGCAGGCGGTTTTGATTTAGCCATTCGTATCGGTGAACTGCCCGACTCCAGCCTTATCGCCCGCAAAATAGCCCCTTGTTTAAGCGTTATTTGCGCGTCCCCCGCATATCTAGCTCAGCACGGTGCCCCCCTCACTCCTAGCGAGTTAACTCAGCACAACTGTTTGTTTTACAGTTACTTTCAAGATGGTGTGGAATGGAGTTTCCACAGTCCCAATGGCGTGCAACGTGTTCAGCCCAAAGGCAACTATCAGGTGAATAATAGTGATGCTATCCACCAAGCCTGTCTCGATGGCCTAGGCATCGCCAACCTACCGCGCTTCATCGTAGAGTCCGATCTACAGGCTGGGCGTTTACAAACGATACTGACTGACTTTCCACTCCCCGAACATGGTATTTATGCTGTGTATCCACAGCGAAAATATCTCCCAACCAAAGTAACGGTATTGATTGAGTTTTTGATGGAGCAGTTGGGAAAAATCTAGGAAGTAATATTTAACCCACTGCCAGTTTGGCCGCGTCATGCCACATTACATCAGGGATTGGCTGCTCTAATCTCCATGTAACATTCATGGGTTGTGAACCGTTATGGCTGACATAATGCACTTTGCCAAAATTCACGAATCCCATAGTGCGGCCATTTTCATCTTTTGATTGCTCTCGAACAAACAACAGCACGGTTTTCCCCAGCTTTTGTTGCTTAATATAACTCAGACCTCGACCACGTTCTGGCCGTGCACTATTTTGCGATTGCCAGTGGAATAGATGTTCACTAATCGCATAGTCGTGATACATGGTTGTCGGTGAAAACTGCTTCTCTGATTTATTTAACGTAACAAATAAACACTCAAGGTTTTGCTCATTAATCGCAAGAACACCTTCCCTTGAAGGCGATTTAGCTGCAAATGTGCTTGCACCCATCGCCGCTAAAATTTGCTCACGAGTATAACGAGAGTGCACTTTCAACGCTGTGGGTTGGAGTAATTCCAAATCCATTTCTTGATGGTGTATCCGGTTAATCAGTATCGCCAAGACAGACAACAACTCTTCTTGCAACGGCTTATTACGTAACATCAGCAAGCTAGCCGCTAAACTGTTAACGTTTAAAGCCGTACCTGATTTATCCCAAAAGTTGTAATGACACATCAAAGCAAACTGATTTTGAATAGGATCCAACCCATTAAAGACAAAATCATTTTCGCATAACTGCTTGATAAATTTTAAATAGGATAATGACGTGCAACTGAGTAAGTGGAAGTTAATCGCGCGATAATATGCCTTGGCTA
Source organism: Shewanella sp. 10B (assembly GCF_023475885.1). Classification (NCBI taxonomy): domain Bacteria; kingdom Pseudomonadati; phylum Pseudomonadota; class Gammaproteobacteria; order Alteromonadales; family Shewanellaceae; genus Shewanella; species Shewanella sp. 10B. The sequence continues at coordinate 102,032 of NZ_JAMDJO010000006.1, read as the reverse complement.
AATCCTGCTGAACTGCAGGTTCTGCAATCTTATTCCCCTGTACCGCCTCGACTAATAAGGTCCATCCACTTTGGCCATTAATCTTTATGCGATAAATATCTTCAAGGCTCACTTGCGGGTTCATGCGTAAAAAATTGCCTAGCGTGAGCGGCAAGTCAGTTTGATGTTTAAAGTTTGCCATTAGACTGGTTAATCGATTGGCATTGAGCGTTGCGCGGCTAATATTACGCAAAATCATCGACTGTGCTTTCTCTTCAAGTTCAATTCGGCACCCTAGCGGTAGATGCGGAAAATCATTGAGAATTTCATCTTTAATCGACTGATTGGTTTTACCGACTAACGCTCTAAATTTCTGAGAAAAATCGTATTCATCGCGTGAATTGCCAACAAAATCTAATACGGTACAACACTGCTTATCATCGGTGAGACGCAAACCTCGGCCAAGTTGTTGCAGGAATATGGTCAAACTTTCCGTTGGCCGTAAAAATAACAAAGTATCCACCTCTGGGATGTCGACACCTTCGTTGAAAATATCCACCACACACAAAATGGATAATTTGCCACTAACTAAGCTCTGCCGTTTTTGTTGCCGTCCAGAGCTATTATCACTGGTCAGCACATCGGCACTGATCCCCGCCAAATTGAACTTCTTCGCCATAAACTCGGCGTGTTCCTTGGTTACACAAAAGGCTAACGCCTTAATATTGTCTATATCAGTTACGGTTTCAGCTAGGCTGCGAATAATACGCGTCACACGCTGTTCATTGTGAGTATATAAATTGCTCAGTTCAGCAACGTCATAACGACCACGGCTCCAACTTAACTTACGAAGATCTGTCTCATCATCGATCGCAAAATATTGAAAAGGACACAAATGCCGTTGATTGATGGCTTCGGGTAAACGTATTTCTGCGGCAATCACACCGCAAAAGTCCACTAAAATATCAACACCATCATGACGCTCTGGTGTAGCCGTCAACCCAAGTAAAATCGTCGGCTCAAAATGTTCTAATAGCCCACGGTAACTATTCGCAGCAACGTGATGGACTTCATCAATAACAATATAATCATAAAAATCAGTTGCTAATGGCAAGTTATCAAGTTGCAGATTTAAGCTTTGGATAGATGTGAATAAGTGTTTGTAACTATTTGGTTTATGCTCTGCCACCCATAGCTCGCCAAATTGATTGTTCTTTAACACACCGCGATAAGCGCCGAGGGCTTGCTGTAAAATTTCTTGCCTATGGGCAACAAATAGGAAATTTGCTTCTGGATGTTGTTTATAAAACTGCGCGAAATCGAATGCGGAAATAATCGTCTTACCCGTGCCGGTTGCTGCAACAATAAGGTTTTTAAAACGACCATGAACGCTTCGTTCTACTGCAAGCTGTTCGAGGATTTCTCGCTGATGCGCAAACGGCTTAATGTCAAAATGAAATGAGCTCGGTTCAGTGCCACTGCCTTTCGCTTCTTTGAGCGCATTGTTTAACTTTTCTTTGCTGCTCACATCACCGCTAAAAAGCTCAAATTCGTTCGATTCCCAGTAAGTTTCAAAGGTACTGAGCGATTTATCAATGATGTGTGGAATTTCTTGGGTGGTGATCTTAAGGTTCCACTCAAGCCCACTAGTCAATGCAGAATGCGATAAATTTGAAGAACCGATGTAACCGGTATGAAAACCCGTATTTCGTAGAAATAAATAGGACTTTGCATGCAACCTTTCGCGTTTAGTGTTGTAACTTAATTTGACTTGGGTATTAGGTAAACCAGCTAGAAACTCGACGGCTTTCGCATCAGTCGCGCCCATATACGATGTAGTGATGATGCGTAACTCTTTACCACTACGTGTAAACTCCTCAAGTTCATGCTTGAAGATGCGAATCCCCGCCCACTTGATAAATGACACCAGCCAATAGATTTTATCCGATGAACGGATCTCACGTTTAAGCTCACTTTCAAGTGATAATCCCGCATTACTCCCGCAAAAAAGCTCGCTTTGAGTTAGCCCCGTTAATGGAAATATGGCGGCCGTATATTTAGGTAAGTCAGTCGCTATCGGGTTTTGTTTGTTAAAAAGAGCCGTGAGTATTCGACCTTGGCTATCGATAAGATTTTCATTAATAAAATCATCATCGTTAATGTGCTCTTTGAGCCACATCACTAACCGGTTAGCCAAACCGATTTGATTGAAGACTTGGTTTTCATCGGCGGGAACTGAATTAATCACATATTCAATTACTTTAGTCAGAAAACGTGAGAGCCAAATACTTGCCTCAGCAACTTCTAGCTTCCTTTCTCCAACAAAAAATATGTCCTTATCTAAGCGCTGCTCAACGAGTTGAGTAATAAGCTTTTCGTAAATCCCGACCTGTTCCATAGCCAGATATGCCCCAACACTAACAATCAAAGTTGTAGCGAATATATCACATAACAATTTGATTCAAATTGCGATTTGTGGGATGGCTTTATCTTTTACGATAGAGAGTTAATACAGCCTAGGCTTTAAACTAATCGATTACTTACGATAAAGGCCGTAATTCCACGCGGTAAATATGTTCGGCAGGTGAGCATATTCTCCACAAGGCAAACTAGCCTCTACAGCCCATTCGGCAATAAGTACCTCGTACTTCGGCCGCCGGCGTCGGCTTTTACTAAAAAGCCTTGCTCGACCATTTGCGCAAGGTGACGGGTGGCTGTGGCGCGGCTTACCTTAGCGACCTTTTGATACTGGCTACTATTCATCCCTAATTCAAAATCGCCATCTAACATCCGATTGAGCACTTTGGCTTGCTCTTGACTCAATAAGGATTGATCGAGATTTTGCCAATACTGCGTTTTCCGCAGAGTCTTGTTCACCTCTCCCATAGCATTGAGTAAGCAATCATTGAGGGTTTCAAAAAACCATACTAACCAAGGAGTAATATCGACATCGCCCCTTTGGGTGGACTCTAAAATGTCATAGTAGGCTTGGCGACGGGCCAGAATACTGACCGACATAGCGTAAAAGCGAATTGAGCGTTTTTCCGCTTGCGCCAAAGCTAAATCGGTCAATAAACGCGTGATGCGCCCATTTCCATCATCAAGGGGGTGTAGAGTCACAAACCAAAGGTGAGTTATCGCCGCGCGGATAAGCGGATCTAAACCCAGATCTTGCCTTGATGCATTAAACCATTCAATAAACTGCGAGAGTTCAGCGTCCAAAGTCGCTCGAGAGGGGGCCTCAAAATGTACCGTTGGTTTATCAATCCGGCCTGAGACAACTTGCATAGGCGTATCGCCACGTAGCGCTCCACCAATAACGGGGTTAAACAGCGTATAACCCTGGGGAAATAACTGTTTATGCCAACCTAATATCCGCTCAAGGGTTAACTCTGTATCTAAATTTTTTAAGGCATCGAGCATAATGTCAGCCAAACCATCGGTTTGCGCAGTGGTCGGATACGGTTTGTCTTCGGACACGCCGAGTTTTTTAGCCAAGGATGAGCGCACCGAAGCCGCATTGAGCTTTTCACCTTCAATGGCACTGGAGTGGATAATATTAGCGAGTAAGGTATCGAGTGCCGCCGCTGAGGTTAACTGGTTGTCGTCGTGACTTAGTATTTGCTTGCCGAGCAGTTGGCCCTGATTGAAATAAACCTGACGCAGTAAGACATCAATGCTGCTGGCATTCCAATGAAATTTAGGCCAATCGGCTTGCTGCCAAATCCACATATCTTACCCCATGACTCAAATAACAAACCTATTCTACTCACATAATGAGTCAATTAACAAATCTATTCACCTCATTTAATGAGTCAAATAATATCAACAATCGCCTCACCTTGCCCAACTGCTTCTAGCATAAAGGGATTTATGCTGTTGATTGCCTCTACAAAGCAATACCGACGCAACGCCAGCTTTGCGCTGCCAAAACCGACTCACTGCGATATACTGCCAACGTTGATAAAACACTAATGCTAAACCCAATTTACACACCCATCGCGACCACGCTGACAAGAATGCTGAGCCCAATCCATGCCTGAAAACCCAACTATTGCCACCCTTCCCGATTCTCAAGGGCATAACCATAGTGAAGATGTGCAGAGCAATCAGCCACAGTGCGATTCGACTACACCAAATGACATCAGGCCAAATGCAATTAAGCCAAGCGCAATCGAGCTGAGTGTAGTTAAGCATGAGTCGGTGGTTGCCGAGCAAAAACAGAAGGTTATTTTTATCGGCTTGCCCCGGACTGGGACGACGAGCGTGAGTGTAGCGTTATTGGAGCAAGGCTTAAAAGTGGCGCATATGGCTTTTACTAAAGAGGCCTTTATGCAGGCGGATGCGATTTCCGATGCGCCTTGTTTTAGCGATTTCAAACAGTTGGATGGATTATTCCCCGAGGCCAAGTTTGTTTATCTTGACCGCGAGTTAGACTCTTGGGTACCGTCGATGCAGATGTTGCTGAGTCGAATGCTGCCACATCTAGACGCACAAACCGGTCGATTCCACCCAATCATGAAGCGCAGTTTTCGCCATAGCTTTGGTGTCGGTCTGATTGAAAACCCGCAAGATGAACAACATCTTATCGATTGTTATCAGCGCCATAAAACAGAGGTATTGGACTACTTTGCGGGTAGACACAACTTCCTCTGTATCGATGTCAGCCGCCAAGGCGCCCTCGGCCAGCTATTAGCATTTATGGGATTAGCCAGCGCCCAAAACCAACAGAACTTTCCTAAACTCAATGTCGGCCGCAACGTCGCCAGTTGGGATGAATATAAACACCCGAATAAGATCAGCGCTAATGTCTCGGGGCCTGAAAAACGTAAGTTCTTCGATTATAAGCTTTAACACCCTAACGGATAGTAAAGCTAATCAGGGGTATTTCGGCGTTTTACCACAATTAACCAGTCGAGACTCACGCCCGAGATCGCGTTAAAGCCGCGGATACGGAAGATAAGTTGCAGTAACTGCGGCCGAGGCCTGACTTTAGGTTCGACCGAGCGCGGAATAAACCATAGTGTCACAAATGCACGCAGTATGGTCGAAACGAGAAACACCACAAAAATCGGGCTACTGAGCCAAGTATTCCAACCTGACCAGACTAAAAAGTCCGCCGCATGGGAGGCTATCGTGCCACCGACCATGGCCCCCACAAACACCAATCCCGCGCTCAGTGATGCCTGCAGCGCCGCATAGGTGGCAAAATCACTGCGAAAGGGACGAATATCATAAAGGTAATTGGCGGTGCTTAGGGTAAAGCCGCTCCAAGCGAGGCCCGAAAATGCCTGAATCGCCAGAATATAGAGATAGTTATCGGAAAACAGCCACAGCAGCGGCAGGCTTGGGATCATGCAACTGGTGATAATCATCACCAAACGATTACCAAATTGATCGCTAAATCGTCCCCAAAACTTCAGCGTCACAAACTGAGTCGCTATCGATGCCACGCTGGCTAGCACAAATTCGATGTAGCTAAACTTCAAGTCTTCCAACATATACACGGCGAAAAACGGTGCCGAGATGGCCACCATCGCCTGCATACTGGCCACAAATAGGCTGTATTGGCGGAAAGTTTTATCCTTCCATGCGCCGCGAAAATTGCGGATGGTTTGGATAAATACGCCCCGCTGCTTGGCTTCACGCGGGTCCGGGTCGTGCATTTGCAGTAACAACCAAGCCGAGACAAAACGCCCCATAGCCGCTATCGAAAACAACAAGGTAAAGCCTAGCCAGGCCATTTGCAGCGAATCAGTAAGGGTAAGAATGCCACCGCCGACAAAGATCACACTTAAGGATGCGCCCATGGTTAAGCGGGTGCGAGCCGCAAAAAAGGCACCACGACGACGTTCGGGTACGATAGACCCCATCCAGGCGCGCCAATGGGGTTGAATAAGATTGATAAACCCATGGTATCCCACGGCGAGCCCGATAAATATCCACACAGAGTTATCGGGGCGAAAGGCCGCTAACGCGCCCATGCCCAATACCACCAACGCCTGCAAAGCTGCGCAGTAGACGATAAAACTACGGCGGGAAAAGTGACTCGCTAACCATACCGAAACCAACTGCGACATCGCCCCTAAGAGCTGCGGCAAACCAGTAACAAAACCCATTTGCGCAAGACTAGCACCGAGAAAAATTGCGTAAGCATTGAAAAAGTTATCGCTCGTCGCCGTCATCATCGACGATGCAACGGCTTCCTGCTGCGAGCGACGCAGAGTACATCTTAACCAGAGATTTCTAGCGCTACGGCGCGAACACGTTAATGCAGTGGGAGCTTCGAGGGTGCCCATTCCAAGCCAAATCCATATGAGACTAGGGGTTTTGATGTTGCAATTATGTCGTATATAAGCCAAAAACAAAACGCCCCAAATGGGGCGTTTGATTAGGGCGTGTTGACGTTTCAGGGTTAGAAGTAAGCCTTTAACTCGGTTTCTTGATCTAACAGGCTTTGATACAAGGTAAATTGATTCGCAGCCCTATCCAGATTGTGGCCCTCACGGTGCACATGGAAATACACGTCACCATTGAGATAATCCGTTAAAAAACGCACGCCAATCATCAGGCAAATCACTCGCGCTCCGAGCCAGAGGCTACGTTTTTCGACCTCAGTTAACACCTCACCCAGCTCACTTAAATAACCACGGCAAATGGCGGCAAAGATGGATTGGCGCACTTTAACATTCTCAAGGGCGGTCGAATCTTCGGCTTCAGGCGAACAGAAGGTACGCACCATATCGCCAAAGTCATACATCAGATGCCCTTTCATGCAAGTATCGAGGTCGATAATTGCCATGCTCGACATGTCGCGCTTATCAAACAGCATGTTGTTGATTTTAGTGTCGTTGTGGCAAATACGCAGCGGGAGCTGTGGCGAAATCTCGGCTAGCTCATCTAATAAACTCTGCTGTGACAGGGCGTAATCGACCCAGTTGCGGCATGAGTCTAACCGCTTAGCTTTATCCTGCTGCACCGCTTGGCGCAGCATTTCCATCCGTCCCGGCAAATGATGGAACTGCGGGATAACATCCTCAAGCTGAGTGGCGTCGAAATCACTCAAGGCACAGGCAAAATGACCAAAGGCCTTAGCCGCCATTTCGGCTTCGGCTTCAGACTTCACCACCTCGATACTTAAACTATGGGGCAAATAACTGATAGCGCGCCAAAATCCCTGCTCACCCAAGTCGATCGCCAGCTCGCCGTCTTGAGTGAGACAAGGGCTCACAACCTGCAAGCCATATTGCTGTTGTAATGCCTTAGCACACAAATGATGGCTAATTTTATCGGCATTACTCACCAATGCCTGCGGCGTCTTAAACACTTGGGTATTAATACGTTGCAGCACTAACTCACCCGTAGGCCAACGCACTAACAAGGTATCGTTAATATGACCATTCCCTAACGCTGAGATTTTTGCTTCGTCGGCTTCAATTCCAAAATGAGGCAACACTGACTGCCTGATGAGTTTAATCACTCAATAACTCCATTAATTTTTGCTTTACCCAGACAGTATCCTGCGGATAGGTCACACCGAGCCAAGGTTCACTGGCCACATCGACAAACACGGGCACACCTAGCTCAATTCCCGCCTGAACCACGGCGGGCAAATAGCATTCAGATTTAGGCAATTGGCCTTGTTGTTCGATAAATACCGTTAATTCACGTTTAATAACATCAAATATGCTTGGCGAGAAGCCCCAACAGGTCATTGAGACCAGCGACTGCGAAGGAAGCGGTGCCAATCCCTCAGGGCCTTCGCCGATAAAACCATGATCTTGAGCTTGAATATTCAACCATTCGGCGACTGAACGCAGCAGCCCCTGCTCCACTTGGCATAAGCCACGATTCACGCCACCGTGCTCGGATAAGGTCAACTCAATCGGATAAGCCACCATCATCCAATCATGGGGTCTGGCGGTTAATCCCTTCGCTAAAGAAGCAAAGGCGCTGTCGCCGTAAAAATCATCGGCATTGATCACCGCCATTGGCCCATTGACACTATCACGGGCGCACCACAGGGCATGTGCCGTTCCCCAGGGCTTTAAACGATGGCTTACATCCGTAAGCTTCGCTTCGGCGGGCAAATCGGTGAGCGACTGATAACAAAAGTGATACTCAAAGTCCGCCGGTAAAAACCGTGTCAACAAGTCGTGGAGTTCCGCTTCCAATTCGGGGCGGATCACCAGCACGGCACGCTTAAACCCGCTGCGGATCGCCGACTGTATCGATAACACCAACATGGGTTCGCCCGCAGGACCAAGGGAGGCCAATTGCTTATCGCCGCCAAAACGACTACCTAGCCCTGCCGCCATAATGACTAAGGTCAAATCTGTATTCATGTGGGATTAGTGTTCAGTTCGTATTAAAGATATTTTCCCGAACCTCGCCGCAATCGGCTTTGCGAGCACATTTAAAACAAGATTGGAGAAAAAGAGGAGCAAAAGTGTAATCTACCCCTCTAGTCCTGACTAGAATTTTATCGATTTAACGGGCTAAATAATTACCAAAATTGCGATTAGGCTCTAAAACCGCTTGGCTGCCCTTGAGGCTGAACTTGTAACCACACAAACCGATGCTGCCACGACGAGCCAGATCAGTGATGATACTGGCGGTATCCAGCGGCGTGAAACGCGCCTCCGTTGCCGAATCGTCCAGCAAGTCTACGCTGATAGTGCGATACTCAGTGCCATTATTAAACACCAGCGCACTACAACTCTTATCGCCCTTGGCCGTGGCAATAGACCACAGGTTTTGCGGCTTACCACGTTCACCTAACCAGCGAATAATTAACACATCTTGCTCTAACGCCACCGAAAAACCATCGGGCATATCTAAGGTCACACGATCGCTTGCAGCAATAGGCGCCGAAGGCACGATAGGAGCAGCCTCCTCATCCTGTGACTCATCACTATTGGGCCATAATCCCCACACGAGCAAGACTAACAGCACGGCGCCAAGTCCACCGCCGACGGGCAACCAATAACGGCGCTCAAGCTTAGGTAATTTAGGCAACTTAATATAACGTCGATAAGGCGCGAAAAACTCGGCAACCCCTCTAAACAATTCAGTCATCGAGCCCGACTCTTTCGCCTCGGCGCGGCGACGACGCACTTCTTCAGCATGCTCAGTATCGTTAAAGGCCGCGGTATCTTCATCGGGTTCAAAACGCCACACTGGCTCATCACTGTGCTCGGCAGGGTCGAGCGGTGCCCGCTTAAACTCCGCGCCCTGTAAATCAACTTGGGATAAATCCACATCGGCGATGTCGATACGAGTTTGTTCGACTCGGCTCTGATTAGCAGGACGAAAATCGGCGTGGCTCTCGAGTAACGCATCTTGCACGACAAAGTCAGCTGGATTTTGCATCATTTTCGTTAACGCATCGAAGCGTAATTCATCTTGGCGCAAGGCATCCAACTCGGCGTCCACAACGGGGGAAGCACTCGTAGGCTCAGTATGAGAATAGGTTTCGGCCTCTGTCGATACCGGAATATCCGGCGCAGCATGGGATACTGTGGCATTCTGTGCCGCAGCAGCCTTTGGTGTTAATACGGGCTCGACTCGGCGACGGGGAATAGCCTGCGAGGTAGGGGTATCTAATGCTGGGCCATAATAGCCCAAACGGTATTCCACTAACGTGGGAGAGGTTAAACGTGTGCCCCAAAAGGTCGCACCAGCGCCCAAGACCAGCCCTAGAATGGCGACTACGGGCGGCGCAGCCACTATATACAGCGCCAGTAAAATCAGTAGCGGCAGAATAAATACCGCAACCAAGGCCTTAGGCTTAGCCGCATCATTTAAACGGCGCAGCGCCGTAAGGGCGAGCAAAGGTAAGCCCACTAGCGCTAAAAGATACATTAAAAAGTTCGGCCCAAACGCGGCGACAGCCAGTGAAATGCCCAAATACACACCAACACTGATGGCCACAAAGCGGGGACGGGAATCACGCCCATGAAGGCAGAAAAGAGATTTTAACAGCACGACCCTTCCTTTATAGTGAAATAATCCTAGCGCACACGACTCTATGTCGCATAGGCACGAGCGTAACGAATTTAGCCGCAATTGTCAGTGCAATAAGGCGTTAGACGGATAAAAATGCCGATAATATCCATCTAAAACTAAATCAGGCTTAAATCTCAGGTCAACGGCTATGTGTCTAAACGCTGTGATTTCAAACCTTGGTCCACGTAGTAACGGTGAAGAGTGAAATTTTCCAATCGGGACAAAGGCCTTCAATAAAAACCGTCATAGACTACAATTGCCGACTAACTAGCCCTAGCGTTTTTAAGGTCAAAATCTGTATAATGCTCGGCTTTCTGGGCCCTTCTTGCGTTAACCAACTGGATATTTTGCTCATGACCGCACGCGGAAATTTATTTATTGTTTCAGCCCCGAGTGGTGCTGGTAAATCCTCGCTGATTTCGGCGCTGCTGAAAGACAAACCCGCCGACATGCAGGTTTCAGTGTCGCACACTACCCGTGCGCCTCGCCCCGGCGAAGTAAATGGTCAGCACTACCATTTTGTTAATGTTGAAGAATTTAAAGCGCTGATCGCGCAAAATGCCTTTTTCGAGTGGGCCGAAGTGTTCGGTAACTACTATGGCACGTCACGCCACGTGATTGAGCACACTTTGACTCAAGGTATCGATGTCTTCCTCGATATCGACTGGCAAGGCGCCCAGCAAGTCAAAGCCGTGATGCCAGAGGCCATTGGTGTATTTATTCTACCGCCCTCAAGGGATGAGCTAGAACGACGCCTCACAGGCCGCGGCCAAGACAGTGCTGATGTGATCGCTAGCCGGATGGCACAGGCGGTTTCTGAAATGTCGCACTATAAAGAATATGATTTTATTATCGTCAATGACGATTTTGACACAGCACTGGCCGATCTGCGGGCGATCATTCGCAGCCAACGCTTAACGGGTGCTAGTCAGATCCACGCGCAAAATGATATGCTTAACGATCTGTTGGCAGGCTAACTGCCTTAGTGTACAATTTTGCGTCATTTTTTCCCTAGATAAACTGGAGTTTCAACACATGGCTCGCGTAACTGTAGAAGACGCCGTAGAACAAATCGGCAACCGTTTTGATATGATCCTGGTTGCGGCGCGTCGTGCTCGCCAAATCGCCGTGCAGGGTAAAGACCCTATGGTTGAAGAGATGAACGACAAGCCAACGGTTATCGCCCTGCGTGAAATCGAACTAGGTTTAGTGAATGCTCACACTTTAGATGCTGACGAGCGTCAATCAGTGCGTGAGCGTGAAGCAGCTGAAATCGCAGCTGTTGCCGCTATCGCTGAAGGCCGTTCACTATAAGTCTAATTGAGTCACACCTGTTCGGGTAAAGGAGAGCTGCCACTTGTATCTGTTTGAAGGTCTAAAGGAGTCTGCTTCCGGTTACTTAGAACCCGAACAGGTAGAATTGCTCAAGCAGGCGTACCAAGTTGCGCGTGATGCCCATGAAGGGCAAATGCGCACCAGCGGCGAACCTTATATTACCCATCCGGTTGCGGTTGCCCGCATCCTCGCCGAGATGCGTCTCGATCACGAGACGCTGATGGCGGCCTTGTTGCACGACACCATCGAAGATACCTATGTCACCAAAGAGGACTTGGCCGAGCAATTTGGTGAAGCCGTGGCTGAGCTGGTTGAAGGGGTGTCTAAGCTCGACAAGCTGAAATTTCGCGACAAAAAAGAAGCCCAAGCGGAAAACTTTCGCAAAATGATGATGGCGATGACGCAGGATATCCGCGTTATTCTCATCAAGCTTGCCGACCGTACCCACAACATGCGCACCTTAGGTGCACTGCGCCCCGATAAACGCCGCCGCATTGCCCGCGAAACCTTAGAAATTTACGCACCGATTGCCAACCGACTCGGTATTCACAATATCAAGACGGAATTAGAGGATTTAGGCTTCCAAGCCTATTATCCGATGCGCTATCGGGTGTTAAAGGAAGTGGTTAAAGCGGCCCGTGGTAACCGTAAAGAGCTCATTCAAGGCATTGAGGCTGCGGTACTCACCCGTCTAAACGATGCGGGCATTAAAGGCAAAGTTAAAGGTCGCGAGAAAAACCTCTACTCTATCTATAACAAGATGCAGAGCAAGGAACTGCAGTTCCAAGAGGTGATGGATATCTACGCTTTTCGCGTCATCGTCGACTCCATCGATACTTGCTACCGCGTGCTCGGTGCCATGCACGGCCTGTATAAACCGCGTCCGGGTCGCTTTAAAGATTATATCGCTATCCCCAAAGCCAACGGTTATCAGTCGCTACATACCTCGTTATTCGGCCCCCACGGCGTGCCCGTCGAGATCCAGATTCGTACCGAAGATATGGACCAAATGGCCGACAAAGGGGTTGCAGCCCATTGGGCCTACAAAGGCGGCGCCGATGGTCAAGGCACCACCACGCAAGTGCGTGCCCGCAAGTGGATGCAAAGCTTGCTGGAACTGCAACAGAGCGCCAGCACCTCCTTCGAATTCGTGGAGAACGTCAAAACTGAACTCTTCCCCGAAGAGATTTACGTCTTTACCCCCGAAGGTCGCATTTTAGAATTACCAGTTAACGCCACCGCTGTCGACTTTGCCTATGAAGTCCACACCGATGTAGGTAATACCTGTGTCGGTGCCCGCGTTAACCGCCAAGCTTATCCGTTAAGCCAGCCATTAATCTCCGGTCAAACCGTTGAGATCATTACCGCCAAAGGCGCGCGGCCGAATGCCGCTTGGCTTAACTTTGTGGTGACGGGTAAAGCCCGCGCCAAAATCCGCCAAGTGCTTAAGAGCCTAAAAGCGGACGATGCTATCGCCCTTGGCCGCCGTTTGCTTAACCATGCGCTGGGTAAAACCAAACTCGATAGCATTCCAGCCGAGCAGATTGATAAAGTCGTGCGCGATACCAAGCACGCCAATTTAAATTCCTTACTCGCCGACATCGGCCTTGGCAATGCCATGAGCATAGTCATCGCCCAACGTTTGATTGGCGATAATTTAGAGAATCAAGAGAGCCGCGATTCTCACCTGATGCCAATCCGTGGCGCCGAAGGCATGTTAGTAACCTTCGCTAACTGTTGCCGCCCTATTCCAGGTGATGCGGTAATTGCCCACGTGAGCCAAGGTAAAGGCTTAGTCGTCCACATGGAAAACTGCGCTAACATTCGCGGTTACCAAGGCGAACCCGATAAATACATTCCCGTACAGTGGGACAATGTCGAAGGCGTCGAGTATCAAGCCAATCTGCGGGTGGAAATTGTTAACCACCAAGGTGCGTTGGCGAAGATCACCTCGATTATCGCCGCCGAAGGCTCGAACATTCACAACCTTAGCACCGAAGAACGCGATGGCCGCGTTTACTTGATTAACCTGCGGATTTCGGTGAAGGACAGGATCCATTTAGCTAACGTGATGCGCCGTATCCGGGTACTGCCCGAGGTGTTGCGTACATCCCGTAATCGTTGATCATTTATTAGAGAGAGCGTCATGGCAGAAAAAATCATTATCGCGACCGAAAACGCCCCAGCGGCAATTGGCACTTATTCTCAAGCGGTTAAAGTCGGCAATACAGTGTATTTATCCGGCCAAATCCCACTGGTGCCAAGCACAATGCAAATCGTGAGCGATGATTTTGAGGCGCAGGTAGTGCAAGTGTTTGAAAACTTAACGGCCGTTTGTACCGCTGCTGGCGGCACAATCAACGATATCGTCAAGCTCAATATCTTCCTGACGGACTTAAGCCACTTCGCCAAAGTGAATGAAATCATGAGCCGTTACTTTAGCCAACCTTACCCAGCTCGCGCCGCTATCGGTGTGAAGCAACTGCCTAAGGATGCGCAAGTCGAAATGGACGGCGTGATGGAGCTGTAAGCTTCCACCGATTTTAAGAGGCGCTTAGGCGCCTTTTTTATTGCCTAATGCGCCCTGCGGCTCCTGCTCTGACCTGTGATTAAGTTCATTTTCATTTCATACTCAAACGATAGGCTAGTCCGCCAATTTTAAGATTTTACAATCTTGCAAACTATTTGCGTGGCCTCACAAAACTCGCCATACTGGGCACCTATGTTGGGGTTAAAATAACAATAAAGAACAGGGAATTGCCTATGGATAATGCGATTAAGACGCCAGTTGAAATGTTGGCGCACTGGGCGAATACACGTGGGGATGAAATCTATTTGCGCCAGCCCATCAAGGGTCAATACCTTGATTTCACGTGGAATGAAGTGCAAGAAAAAGTGCAGCAACTCGCGGGTGCACTGCGCCATTTAGGCCTAGAGCCGGGCGATAAGATTGCCGTGCTCTCTAAAAACTGCGCCGAATGGTTTATTACCGACCTCGCCCTGATGCACGGCGGCTATATCAGCGTTCCCATCTACCCCACCGCCAATACAGATACCATCCGCTATGTACTTCAACATAGTGGTGCTAAAGCGATTTTCCTCGGCAAGCTCGACCACTGGGCCGATCAAGAAGCTGGCGTCGGCGGCGAATTACTCCGCCTTGCCATGCCCTATGAAACCATGCCGGCTCAATATCAATGGGAACAACTGCTCAAGATGGGCAACCCTCTGATTGAAGCGCCGTTACCTGAGCTCGATCAGACCATGACCCTGATTTACACCTCAGGCTCAACGGGCCAACCGAAGGGCGCGATTCAGACGTTTGCCAGCTATGGCTGGACTTGCCAAGCCGTGGTGCGCGATCTGCGTACCAATGGCAACGACAGATTATTGTCCTACTTACCGTTAGCGCATATTACCGAGCGCGTGGCGATCGAAGGCTCATCTTTTTATTCCGGCAGTACAGTCGCCTTCGTCGAAAGCTTAGACTCCTTCGTTGCCGATGTGCAGCGCGCTAAACCAACGGTATTTTTCTCGGTTCCGCGTCTGTGGAGCCTGTTCCAGAAAAACATTATCGACAAGATTGGTGTTGGCAAACTCAATCTACTGCTAAAGATCCCGCTGATTAGCAGCCTAGTAAAACACAAGATCCACAAAGGGTTAGGACTCAACCATTGCCGCTTACTCGGCTCTGGTTCGGCGCCTATTCCGCCTTCACTCATTCATTGGTATCACAGCATTGGCTTGGATATTTGTGAAGCGTGGGGCATGACGGAAAACTGTGCTTACTCCATCATCAACTATCCCTTCGATGCGCGTAAAATCGGCACTGTGGGTAAACCCGTGCAGGATTGCCAAATCCGCCAAGGTGAAGACGGCGAACTGCTGCTGAAGAGTCCCGGCCTGATGACAGCCTATTATCTGCAACCCGAAGCGACAGCGGCGGCCTTCGATCCCGATGGTTTCTTCCATACTGGCGATCTCTGCGCTATCGACGCCGATGGTTGCGTGACTATCACTGGCCGCGTGAAGGACAACTTTAAAACCGCCAAGGGTAAATACGTCGCCCCAGTGCCGATTGAACGTAAGCTCGCGCAGGATCCCCATGTGGAGCTGATTTGCGTCATTGGCTCAGGCCTACCGCATCCCGTCGCGTTAGTGCAACTTTCCGAGGGCGCGACCTTACAAGCCCGCGAAGAAGTTCGCGCATCCTTAAAAGCGACACTCGATAGTGTGAACCCACATTTAGAGTCCCATGAACATGTGGATGCGATTGTGGTCGTGAACGAGCCTTGGACCATCGAAAACGATGTGTTAACTCCGACGCTGAAGATCAAACGTCATGTGCTCGAGAAGGCATTTAGTGAGCGTGTCGACGGTATTCGCGGCGCGCAAGTGCGCTGGGAAGATGAGTTATCTGCAAAATAACCCATCGAATCTTGAAGTAATGACACTCACCTCTAAAGCACACCTTTTCGGTGTGCTTTTTTATGACATATTCTGTCAAAACGGTTGAAAAACACGTATCATGTGCGCCTGTCAGCATAAGCTGATACACCTTAAATCAATTCACTCAATCAGGTTTAACAGAGTCTAAAATGCTCATTGCACTTTCAATTATCGGCGGCTTTATCATTTTAACCTTAGGCGCAGAAGCCTTAGTCCGTGGCGCGAGCTCGATCGCCCTACGTCTTGGCATCACGCCCCTCATCATCGGCTTAACCATTGTGGCCTTTGGTACCAGCGCGCCCGAACTTGCGGTGAGTGTTAAGTCAGCACTGGCGGGCAATAGCGGCATTGCACTGGGTAACGTGATCGGCTCTAACATTGCCAACATTGGTTTGATTTTGGCGATAACGGCGCTTATTCGCCCGATTCAAGTACAGTCACAAATGGTAAGACGGGATATCCCCTTGATGATCCTCGCCTCTATGCTGTTTTGGGGATTGTTATTGGATGGCGAACTCAGCCTGATTGACGGCGTGATTTTATTATCACTGCTTGTTGGCTACCTAGTATTCAGCTATTTCAGCTCGAAAAATACCACAGATGCCGACGGCGAAATCATCGAAGAAGGCCCTAAAAACCCATTACTCTCAGTGGCATTTATTGTTGTAGGCATCGGCATGTTAGTCGGTGGCGGGATTTTATTTGTGAATGGCGCTGTCGATTTAGCCAAGGTATTTGGCGTGAGCGAAGTTATTATCGGCTTAACCATTGTCGCTATCGGCACCAGTATGCCAGAGTTAGTGACCTCTGTTTTAGCGGCGCTCAAAGGTGAAAGCGATATCGCTATCGGTAACGTGGTTGGCTCTAACCTATTCAACATTTTAGGTATTTTAGGTGTAACTGCGATTGTGCACCCAGTATCGGCCCTAGGTTTCCAATCCTTCGACTTTATCGTGATGCTCGCCTTAGCCGTGGTGATTTTACCCTTCGCTTGTTCAGGTTTGCGTATCGGTCGCCGTGAAGGTGCCACGCTGCTTGTCGCTTACTTAGGTTACATGGTGTACCTAGTCAACCAAGCCAGCACCCAAGCGGTCGTATAACGCGCTGCGCCTCATCTTACAAAACACCGGAGCCTCTCCGGTGTTTTGCTTTTAGGCCTAAGACATGACATTTGTCATGCCCAATTGATGACCTTTGTGCCTGCACTCAGGCCAAGGTATTTCTGATAATGAAGCCGTCCCCAAGCAATGGGTTATCACTTCAATAAGGAAATACCATGAAAACACTCTTACTATTATCAAGTCTTGCCCTCGCCTGCGCCCCTGTATTCGCGGCTTCCAACTCGAGCCTCAATATCGCAGAAGTAGACAAAGCGGCAAGCACCTTGAATATCGAAAAATTGCAACAGCTCAGCACAACAACGCAGGATTACGAAGCGGCTTATGCTAACTACCGCTTAGCCATCAGCGCCAATGTGATGGGACAAAAAACCTTAGCGGATCAGGCCTTAGCTTCGGCGCAAACCAGCTTAGAAGCCCTCAATAATACCCAAGCCGATGCCGAATCCCTCGCGCTATTATCATCCGTGTATGGCATGCAAATCGCCTTGGACAACAGTAAAGGCGCCGAGCTTGGGATTAAATCCGCCAATGCCATCGCCCAAGCCGAACAGCTGGCACCGCTTAACCCGCGGGTGGCATTGGTTAAAGCGATTGCCGCCTATAATACGCCCGCCATGTTTGGTGGCAGCATGCAGCATGCAAAGACCCTCGCCAGCAGCGCCATTGAGCGGTTTAATCAACCTTGCGAGGACATTTGCTGGGGTGAGGCCGAAGCTTACACTTGGCGCGGACTCGCAAAACAGGAGTTAGGTGACGCCCAAGGGGCTATCGAAGATTGGCAACAGGCACTGCAAGTGGAAAAAGATTATGGTTGGGCTAAGTTTTTACTTCAACAAAATCAGCAAATAAGTGCAAAATAACCCCTGAACAGGCAAAAGGATTGGCTGACGTTTGCGGCCAATCCTGCCATCGGTAGCCAGCTATTGGCCTTAGGCGAAGCGTCATGACTCAACATTCAGTGCAAATAGAACAAAAAATCGCATGGGTTTACCTGATTAACCTGGCGTTTTATCTGATCCCGCTGTTTGTCACGCCCTATCCGAGCTGGCAGATAGGACTCATTTTAGCCGTACTTATTCCCTTTATTTACAGCTACTTTTGGGCCTATCGCTGCCATACTCGAGTGGCTTATCGACCCATCAGCGTCATGCTATTACTGGCCATTGCCATCACACCCATCAATCCTGGATCTATTTCTCTCTTTACCTTTGCCAGTTTCTTTATTGGCTTCTTCTATCCGCTCAGAGTCAGCCTGTTAAGTTGGTTTGGGATTTTGGTTTTACTGTTCCTACTCAACCACTTTAGCCAGTTCAATAATCTGTATTTCCCAGTGTATGGCTCGGCGTTAGTTTTCGGCGTTGGCATGCTGGGGATAGCCGAGCAAAAACGTTATCAGCATAGATTGAAGGAGCGACAAAGCGCGCAGGAGATCAGCACCTTAGCGACCATGGTTGAACGGGAGCGCATCGCCAGAGACTTGCACGATATCATGGGGCACAGTCTGTCATCGATTGCCCTAAAGGCTGAACTGGCGGAAAAACTGCTCGCCAAACACGAATATCAATTAGCGACCACTCAGTTGCAAGAGCTAGGACAAATCGCTCGGGAGAGCTTGAGCCAAATAAGGCATACGGTCTCAGATTATAAACATAAAGGGTTGGCTAGCTGCGTCACTCAATTATGTAACACCCTGAGGGACAAGGGCATCGCGGTGGAGCTACTAGGCGAGTTACCCAAATTATCCGCCAGAGCAGAGAGTCAGCTCGGTTTAGTGTTAACCGAGCTGGTGAATAATATTCTGCGCCACAGCAGCGCCAGCCAATGTCGCATTCAGTTTCGCGAGCAGGCCGATAGCCTTATCGTCGATGTGCAAGATAACGCCCCAACAAGCCCTATTATCGAGGGTAACGGCCTAACAGGGATCCGCGAGCGGCTCGCTAGCCTTGGGGGACATTTAAGCTATGATCTTGAACAGGGATACGCCTTTAGCGTCAGCTTACCTTTGCAGGGAGCAACAGATTAATGCACATTCTTCTCGCGGAAGATCAGGCTATGGTACGCGGTGCGCTCGCAGCACTGTTAACCCTAGCGGGTGGTTTTACCATCACCCAAGCCAGCAATGGCGATGAAGCCTTAAGCCTGCTGAAACAACAACATTTCGACCTATTGCTGACGGATATCGAAATGCCAGGTCGCACCGGCCTAGAATTAGCGTCTTGGTTGAAAGAACAACATAGCCATACCAAGGTCGTAGTTATCACTACCTTTGGCCGCGCAGGTTACATCAAACGCGCCATTGAAGCGGGCGTGGGTGGTTTTTTACTGAAAGATGCGCCATCGGAAACCTTAGTCAACGCCATCCAACAGGTGATCGCGGGTAAGCGGGTTATCGATCCTGAGCTGGCAATCATGGCGATTGGCGATATCGATCCCCTCAATGATAAAGAGCGCCGCGCCCTACGTTTTGCCAGTGAAGGCAAGTCCACCGCCGAGATAGCCGAGATGCTGTTTATTGCCGAAGGCACGGTACGTAACTATTTATCCGAAGCCATTGCCAAACTCAATGCGAGCAACCGAATCGATGCCGCCCGCATCGCCAAGCAAAAAGGTTGGTTATAGCTCTGCTAGTTGTCATAAATGCAGTAAATGCGGTCGAATTTTCCTAAGGCTAAATCATCCCGATGGATAATAAAATTCAACTGCATTGAGTGCTCACTATAGACGGCTTTGAACAGCACCAGATAATCTTCAGCATTGCCGCCTAATTCAGCCGCGGCGTTGAGCTCGGGGGCTTTATAGCCGCTATCACCATGACCATTAATGCTGGCGATACCATTGTAATACGGCAGCGGCTGCTCGGGGACGAGCAATGCCTGCAAGTTGGATGACTGCCATTCGGGTAGCGCAGACCATTGTGCTTGAGTAAGAATCTGACCGGGGATTAACCCGTGTTTATTCATTTTCATTAGATCAAAGGAATAGAGCTGATCTTGCCACTCTGGTGCCAATTCATCATCCACAACCTCAAGGGCCTCCAGCATCATGGCTTGTTGCGGTTCTGGTAGCGCTTGTAAACGCGCCTTGGCTAACGTTAATAAATGCGGGTTGTCACTATTAATCATGTCAGTGGCTATCATCTTAATGCTGGCAATCCCCTGAAGTTGATAAGCCGCCTCATACTCATAGTTTGCACAGACAGCATCGTCGAACTTATGTTCGGCAATCGCTTTCCCAGAGTTAAGCTGCTGATCTTCAGCGACATAATAGACATGGCCGCGAAGCATTTCTGAGAATCGCCAGCGCTCCAAGAAGAACAACAATCGCCCTTCTCGGGGCAAATAAGATTGAAACGCCTTCAGGTCGCTACAATTGAGCTGTGCGATAAATTGCATGGGCACACGGAAGGCCTGCGCCGCCTCGTCCCAGTCCCAATCTTGCGACCAACAATAATGCTCCTCGACATACTCGCGAGTGTGGTCGAATTCCTCAGCGTAAGCATCCAACATCTCCTCCCTTCCGACCAAAGTCACCGGATAATCCATGCCAACAGGTAAATCCGGCAATCCACCCAATCGGCTGTTACCTAACAGGGCATAGTCTTCGATTGCGCAGGGATAGAGATCGACACTACTGCGAATAAACGCCGAGAGAACGTTGGCAAGGTTGGGGTCTTTAAACTGTGCCAGCTTTTGCTCGAGCAACTGCTGACGAATGGGGGAATTTTCTGCTAACAACATATCCATATTTACCTCACTACTCCAATGTTGGCTTTTTATCATTTCTATCAAATATTTGCTATCGCTCAGCAGGTCAAACTGCCAAGGCTATCACGCTAACGCTACCGCCTGAGTCAGCCGCTTGCGGCTCTGGCGGACAGCGATCCTGTGAATTGAAAACCCTTAGGCGAATTACTGCTACACTCAAATTCTGCGCAAAAAGATCAACAAAAGGATTTGTTTATGGCGATAGCCTGCGTGCATACCCGAGCCAGTTGCGGTGTTGAGGCTCCAGAAGTCATCGTTGAAGTGCATCTCAGTAATGGCCTCCCCGCCTTTAATCTGGTGGGCTTACCCGAAGCCTCGGTCAAAGAAGCGCGCGAGCGCGTACGCAGCGCCTTGATTAATGCGGGATTTGAATTCCCCATGCGCAGGATAACGGTTAATCTCGCGCCGGCGGACTTACCCAAACAAGGGGGCCGTTACGATTTGCCCATCGCCATAGGCATTCTGGCGGCTTCGGAGCAAATCCCCGCCAGCAGCCTTAAAAATACCGAATTTGTCGGCGAGCTCGCGCTCTCGGGGCAGATACGCCATTGCCAAGGGTTACTACCCGCCATCATTGCGGCTAAACGTCATAACAATCAGCTAATTCTTCCCTTAGAGAATCGCCACGATGCCGAGCTTGTGGGCTATCACAGCGTCTATTTTGCTTCCCATCTGCAAAGCTTAGCCGCGTTTCTCCACGGACAGGCGCCATTGCCTATGCTCGAGCAACAGCTCGAATGGATTAGCGACGAGGCGCCAACCACCCAGCCTTGCCTGAGCGACGTCATAGGCCAGTATCAAGCCAAACAAGCCCTCGAAATCGCTGCGGCCGGAAACCATAACTTACTGATGCTCGGCCCGCCGGGCACAGGCAAAACCATGTTAGCCAGCCGAATTATGGCCTTATTGCCCATACTCAATTACGAAGAGGCATTAGAGGTCGCCGCCATTCATTCGGTGGCGGGCATTAATATCAAACCGCAGGATTTTTTGAAGAGGCCGTTTCGCGCGCCGCACCATACCAGTTCGTCCATCTCCTTGGTCGGCGGTGGTAGCATTCCTAAACCTGGGGAAATCTCCCTAGCCCATCGCGGGGTGTTGTTTTTGGATGAAGTCGCCGAGTTCCCCCGTAAGGTGCTCGATTGCCTGCGTGAACCCATGGAAACGGGCGAAGTAGTGATCTCCCGCGCCGCCGCTAAGTTAACTTTTTTAAGCCGCTTTCAGTTGATCGCCGCCATGAATCCCAGCCCCAGCGGTGATATTGAAGGGGCGAACCGCGCCACACCCGATCAGGTTCAGCGTTATCTCGCCAGACTGTCGGGGCCTTTCTTAGATAGGTTCGACCTAACCATCGAAGTCCCAAAACTCCCCGCGGGCACACTCACACAACCAACAACGACCAGCGAAACCAGTGATGAAATAGCTAAACGAGTCAAACGCGCCCGCGATAGCCAACTGGCGCGAGCAGGCGTGCTCAACAGTGAACTCTCGGGAAAACAGCTAAAACAATTCGGCGGCCTCAGCGACGCCGACTTAGGCTTTTTAGAGCAGAGTGTCGTCAAGCTTGGGTTATCCGTTCGCAGCTTCCACCGCATTCAACGCGTTGCCCGCACCATTGCCGATCTGGAGCAAGCACCCAATACCGAACGGCGCCACCTCGCCCAAGCCTTAGGTTATCGCGCCATGGACAAGCTATTAGCCCGCTTATCCCAGCAATATTGAGGCTTAAAATGTTAACAAATGCCCCGACCAGCTGCCGTAAGATTGAGCCAAACGCCGACACCGAGTAACATAGGCCTCCAATTTTTATCAGGAGGCACTAATGGGGACGCTGTTTTCACAATTAAAAGGCTGCATTGCCTTCTTAGGCTATGTCGTGAATACCTTGTTTTGGGTGATACCTATAGTGCTCGGCAGCCTGATAAAGCTTATCCCTCTGCCTCCACTGAGAACGGGCATAAGCTACTTTCTCGACTTTTGCGCGAGCGCCTGGATCAGCGTCAATGGCGTGATAGAACGAGTGCTGCACCCAGTCGACGTCGAACTCACGGGTGACACCCTATTCTCGACCAAAGAATGGTATATGGTGATTGCTAACCATCAGTCCTGGGTCGATATTTTAATCCTGCAACGGGTGTTTAACCGCCGCATTCCTTTCCTGAAGTTCTTCCTCAAACAGGAACTGCTTTATGTACCAGTCCTTGGACTGGCGTGGTGGGCATTAGACTTTCCCTTTATGCGCCGCTATAGCACGGCACAGCTGAAGAAAAATCCAAAGCTTAAGGGCAAAGATATTGAAATTACACGTAAAGCCTGCGCGAAATTTAAGACAAAACCCGTCAGTGTGATGAACTTTGTCGAGGGTACGCGCTTTACTAAGGCTAAACATAAAAAGCAAAACTCACAGTTCCAACATCTGTTAAAACCCAAAGCGGGTGGCATGGCCTTCGCGCTATCGGCGATGGGAGAACAGATCCACAAGTTAGTGGATGTTGCGATTTACTACCCGGGCCCAGTCCCTAGCTTTTGGGACTACCTGACAGGCAAGCTGCCAAAGGTTAAAGTACACATCAAAGTGAGTGATATCGCGCCGGACATGCGTGGCGACTACATGAATGACCGTGATTTCAAAATTGGCTTCCAAGAACAATTGAACGACATTTGGCTCGCTAAAGACCAAGTGCTCAGCCAACTGGCTGGCCAAGCGGACCAAGAAGTAAGGTAAAACCTCTATGTTGAATTTCCTTCCCGGCCCAGTGCTGTTTATTCTCAGTCTGAGCCTGCTGATCATTAACACCGCCCTTTGGGGAACCTTAGTTTGCCTCGGTGGTTTAGTGAAAATGCTGATGCCTGTCCCAAGTGCTCGCAACGCAGTGACCGCACTGATGAACCGTTTTATGTGGGCATGGGCGAGCTGCAATGGTGGCATTTTGTATTTGATTGCCAAAATCGAGTGGGATGTCCAAGGGCTCGAAGGACTGGATAAAAACGGTTGGTACTTGTTGATCAGTAACCACCTCAGTGGCTTTGATATTGCCGCGCAGACTTACCTACTGCGTAACCATATTCCTATGCTGAAGTTCTTCCTCAAGAAAGAGCTGATCTATGTTCCTATTATGGGCCTAGGTTGCTGGGCGCTCGACATGCCCTTTATGGACAGAACTAGCCCGGCAAAACTCAAGAAAAATCCAAAGCTTAAGGGTAAAGATTTAGCCACCACTCGCCGCGCCTGTGAGAAGTTTAAAAATATGCCCACCTCGATCATCAACTATGTTGAGGGCAGCCGCTTTACCCAAGACAAGCGCCAGCGTCAGGATTCGCCTTACCGCCATTTACTGCGTCCTAAGGCGGGCGGTATTGCCTTTACCCTGTCAGCCATGGGTGAGCAATTTACCAATTTGTTGGATGTAACCTTAGTGTATCCCGATGCCCCAGATGATGTGTTATTCGGCGTGATGAACGGCAAAGTGCGTAAGATTGTGGTGCGAGTTCGCGCCTTACCTGTGCCCCAAGTCGATGCGACTCGTTACTTTGCCGAATCCGAGTACCGCGTCGAGTTTCAGCGTTGGTTAAACCAAATTTGGGTCGAGAAGGACGAGCAAATCGATGCGCTATTACTGCAACATCGACAGCTCACGGATAGCGCCACCAGCACCCACACACAGCTCCACTGATACAGATTTACGAATTAAGCTTCACGAATGTAAGTGAGTCGATTGCGGGTTAGGCTTACCTAGCCCGCTGATTCCGCCTCAAGCTGTGCCAGCCTCGTTGCCACTTGCGCCAATTCCGTTTCATTAAACACGCTCACACCCGCCGCCTGCAGTAATTCCGCCGTCATTCCCTGTCCTGCGATTAAACGTTTACTGAAGGTGCCATCATAAATATGTTGATTGCCACAGGAAGGACTACGCGCCTTTAAAATTGCTACCTTAATGCCTTGCTCCTGAGCCAGAACAAGCGCCTTTTGTGCCCCCAGCCTAAAGGCCGCTGTTACATCTTCACCCTGCGCCGTTAGCACTAGCTCGCCGACACGTTCGGCCGCAGGCCTTGGTGTGGGTAATCCGCCCGCACATTCAGGACAAAACGCCACTATGCGGCCTTCTCGCTGCCATCGCTGTATCCACTCGTCTTGCAGCAGATTATGACCGCCGTCATAACGTACCGCCTGCCCGAGCAAACAACTGCTAATGAGGATTTTTTCCATCCAGTCCCCCTAATGCCTTAACCCCGAGAGCCTTAACCCTGTGAGTGCCAACCAATACCTTCTCAGCATTGTACTCAATAAGTCGCAATGGGGTAAAAGCTGCGTTTTATAGCACCATCAGACATCACTCAACACCAAAATTGTCGACAATTATCAATTACAAAATAGAGAAGACAAAATAATCAAAATCAGTAAAACCACAAAATAATCAACAAATACAACAATTAACATTTCACAATTCAGATGTATAGACTTACGTCTAAGTAAACACATTGTTGACAATAACCTTTAACGGGACTATTTTTTACCCATTGTCGACAATCCAGCAATCAACGAGTGATGCGAAGTATGTTGAAGCAAGAAACCATATTCCCCACAGATGACACCCAAAGCTCAGTGGCTCATGCTGCGACGAGCACAACGAATAAGGTGAAATCCCTCGCCAGCGAAAAATCGTCGACCACCTTAGCCGATCAAATTTTGGTGCAAATACAAACCAGCATCATCAAGGGTGAACTGCCTGCGGGCAGTAAGATCAACGAACAAGCCCTCGCCGAAAAATATGGCATCAGCCGTGGCCCGACCCGTGAGGCGCTGCAAACCTTAGAAAGACAACGTCTCGTTGTCCGCGCCCCCCATGTCGGTGCCCGAGTCGCCCAGCTCACAGTGAGCGAGTTAAACGATTTATATCAATTACGTAGTGTGCTCGAAGGCATGGCCTGCGAACTTGCCGCCAGCCGTATTACCCCTGAGCAGCTAGCCAAGTTAGAAGACTTACTCGCCGTGCAAGAAACCGCGCTGGCCAATGGCGATACCTATTTCCAAGAGGAAGGCGATGTCGACTTCCACTACCAAATCATCCAAGCCAGCGGCAATAAGCATCTGCAAGAAACCTTAATTGGCGGGCTCTACCATCTGCTACGGATGTACCGCTATCAGTGCACCAATAAGAATCGCCCAGTAAAAGCCATTGCCGAACATAGACGTATCGTCGAGGCCATCGCCCAGCGTGATGGCGAACTCGCCAGTCTGTTGATGCGTCGCCATATTGAGCAAGGCCGTAAAAATACCGAATTACGCTTGATTGAATTACAAGCTAACGCCGCCGCGAAAGAAACCTTAGCCAATATTAACTAAGGCGTTGCGGCCCATAAGCATCCAATGCTGAACACTCAGTACCCTAAATAGGATAAGGACAAGACCATGACCCAAAGCGCAGGATTACGTTTTCGCCAAGCTCTTGCTAACTCAAAACCGCTGCAAATCGTCGGCACCACTAATGCCTATTTCGCCCTGATGGCGGAGCAAACGGGTTTCCAAGCCCTGTATCTGTCGGGCGCAGGCGTAGCGAACGCCTCCTACGGTTTACCGGATTTAGGCATGACCTCGATGAACGACGTGCTGATCGATGCCGGTCGTATCACCTCTGCAACCCAACTGCCACTGCTGGTCGATATCGACACAGGTTGGGGCGGCGCCTTTAACATCGCCCGCACCATCAAAGAATTTGAAAAAGCCGGTGTTGCCGCCGTGCACATGGAAGACCAAGTATCGCAAAAACGTTGTGGCCACAGACCCAACAAAGCGGTAGTGAGCACAGAGGAAATGGTTGACCGTATCAAGGCCGCCGTTGATGCCCGTACCGATCCTAACTTTGTGATCATGGCGCGTACCGATGCGGTTGCCGTTGAAGGTTTAGAAACGGGTATCGAACGTGCAAAAGCCTATATCGCCGCCGGTGCCGACATGATTTTCGCCGAAGCCTTAACTGAGCTCAACCAATATCGCCACTTCAAAGCGCAGGTTAACGCACCAATCCTGGCGAACATGACCGAATTTGGCCAAACCCAACTGTTCAACAAAGAAGAACTCGCCGAAGCGGGCGCCGACATGGTGCTTTACCCACTCGGTACTTTCCGCGCCGCTAACCAAGCCGCACTGAAAGTGATGCAAGCGCTGATGAATGATGGTCATCAACGCAATGTCTTAGACACTATGCAGACCCGTGCGGATCTGTATAAGTACTTGGGCTACCACGCCTTTGAAGACAAGTTAGATCAATTGTTTAGCCAAGATAAGTAAAAGATAAGTACAGACCATGGACGTCAGTAGAAGCTTTGGCTTCGCGTTGTTACTGATACCCAGCTGCACGAGCCGCGACCTCAAATAACGGCTCATGCATCACCGACACGCTGCAACCCTACATAAGGTCGAAACGAGTATTTCGCCAACATTATGCAGCTTTAACCAAAAAGGTAGACGGCCAATTTTGAGCCTGTCTGCAATAACCATAGCGTTAACGGAAGGGAAGGATTATGTCAGACGCAAAAAAATTAAGTGGTGCAGGATTACGTGGCCAGAGCGCGGGTGAAACCGCATTAAGTACCGTAGGTGTATCGGGCAGCGGCCTGACCTACCGCGGTTACGATGTGAAAGATCTGGCCGAAAACGCGACTTTTGAAGAAGTCGCCCACCTCATCCTCTACGGTGAGCTGCCAACCACAGCACAACTCGAAGCCTACAAGACCAAACTTAAAGGCATGCGCGGCCTGCCACAGGCATTAAAAGAAGTGTTAGAGCGCATTCCTGCCGACGCCCATCCAATGGATGTGATGCGTACCGGTTGTTCTATGCTGGGTAACCTCGAAGCCGAGCACAGCTTTAGCGAGCAAAGCCAAATTGCCGACCGTTTACTGGCGGCCTTCCCATCGATCATCTGCTACTGGTATCGCTTTAGCCACGATGGCGTGCGCATCGAAACCGAAACTAATGATGAGCAAATCGGTGCTCACTTCCTACACCTGCTGCACGGCAAAGCCCCATCGGCGCTGCACGCTAAGGTGATGGACGTATCCTTAATTCTGTATGCAGAGCATGAGTTTAACGCTTCAACCTTTACCGCCCGTGTGTGTGCATCGACCCTGTCGGATATGCATTCATGTGTGACCGGTGCTATCGGCTCACTGCGTGGTCCGCTACACGGCGGCGCTAACGAAGCGGCGATGGAACTGATCCAAGATATGAAAGACGAAGCCGATGCCCGCGATGTGTTGATGGGTAAACTCGAGCGTAAAGAGAAGATCATGGGCTTTGGTCACGCCATCTACCGTGAGTCAGACCCACGTAACGCCATCATCAAAGAATGGTCTGAAAAGCTGGCCGCCGATTACGGTGACGATCGCCTCTACCGCGTATCGGTCGCCTGTGAAGCCCTGATGTGGGAACAGAAGAAACTCTTCTGTAACGCCGACTTCTTCCACGCCAGTGCCTACCACTTCATGGGCATTCCAACCAAGCTATTTACCCCAATCTTCGTTTGTTCACGGGTAACAGGTTGGACGGCACACGTGATGGAACAACGCTCAAACAACCGCATTATTCGCCCAAGTGCCGACTATGTGGGTGTGGCTTTACGTAAAGTCGTGCCGATTTCGGACCGTTAATCGACACAACAGAAACTGGCGCTTAGGCGTCAGTTTCGCCAACAGAACCCAGTGTGAATAATGTGCAAACTCAAATGTTTATGCACTGATGTAATGAGAACTGATGTAATAAGAATAGGTTAGGTTATGACCACAGCCATGAATACCTTATATCGCAAGCCCTTACCAGGCACTGCGCTCGACTATTTCGACACCCGTGAAGCCGTTGAAGCCATCAGCCCCGGCGCCTACGCGAAACTGCCCTACACCTCTCGTGTACTGGCTGAAAACTTAGTCCGTCGCTGCGAGCCAGAGGCGCTTACCGCCTCACTAAAACAAATTATTGAATCAAAACAAGAACTGGATTTCCCTTGGTTTCCAGCACGCGTCGTGTGCCACGATATTTTAGGGCAAACCGCGCTGGTTGACTTAGCGGGTCTGCGTGATGCAATTGCCGCTAAGGGTGGCGATCCTGCGCAGGTTAACCCAGTGGTGCCAACCCAGCTGATTGTTGACCACTCATTGGCAGTGGAATACGGCGGCTTCGATAAAGACGCCTTTGCGAAAAACCGCGCCATCGAAGACAGACGCAACGAAGACAGATTCCACTTTATCAACTGGACGCAAAAAGCCTTTAAAAACATCGATGTGATCCCTCAGGGTAACGGCATCATGCACCAGATTAACCTCGAGCGAATGTCACCTGTGGTGCATGCGCGCGACGGTGTTGCCTTCCCTGATACCTTAGTGGGCACCGACAGTCACACGCCACACGTGGATGCACTCGGCGTTATCGCCATAGGTGTGGGTGGACTTGAAGCAGAAAGCGTGATGTTAGGCCGCGCATCTTATATGCGTCTGCCAGACATTATCGGCGTTGAGTTAACGGGCAAACCGCAGCCTGGCATTACTGCAACCGATATCGTTTTAGCCCTGACCGAATTCCTGCGTAAGGAAAAAGTGGTTTCATCCTACTTAGAGTTCTTCGGCGAAGGCGCTGAGGCCTTAACTCTTGGCGATCGCGCAACCATCTCTAACATGACCCCAGAATTTGGCGCCACCGCCGCCATGTTCTATATCGACCAACAAACACTGGACTACTTAACCCTCACGGGCCGTAGCGACGAGCAAGTTAAGCTGGTTGAAACCTATGCTAAGACCACAGGTTTGTGGAGCGATGACCTTAAACATGCAGAATACCCACGTACCCTGCGCTTTGATCTGTCATCGGTTGTGCGCACTATCGCGGGTCCGTCTAACCCACATGCCCGCGTGCCAACCTCTGAGCTTGCCGCGCGCGGCATTAGCGGCGTAGTTGAAAACGAGCCCGGCTTAATGCCAGATGGCGCCGTGATTATTGCCGCCATCACCAGCTGCACCAACACCAGTAATCCACGCAACGTGATTGCGGCGGGCCTGCTGGCACGTAACGCTAATACCAAGGGCTTAAGCCGTAAACCTTGGGTTAAGAGCTCTTTAGCCCCCGGCTCTAAGGCGGTGCAACTGTATTTAGAAGAAGCCAATCTATTGCCAGAGCTTGAATCCCTAGGCTTCGGAATCGTTGGTTTTGCCTGTACTACCTGTAACGGTATGAGCGGCGCGCTCGACCCAGTTATCCAACAGGAAGTGATTGATCGCGATCTTTACGCCACCGCCGTATTATCTGGTAACCGTAACTTCGACGGTCGTATTCACCCTTACGCTAAGCAAGCCTTCCTCGCATCACCACCATTAGTGGTGGCCTATGCGATCGCAGGTACCATCCGCTTCGATATTGAGAAGGATGTGTTAGGCCACGATAAAGACGGTAACCCAGTGCGTTTAATCGACATTTGGCCAAGCGATGCCGAGATCGATGCCGTGATTGCGAAAAGTGTTAAGCCTGAGCAGTTCCGTAAAGTCTACGAGCCAATGTTTGATTTAAGCGTCGACTATGGCGATAAGGTCACACCACTGTACGACTGGCGCCCACAATCGACCTATATCCGCCGACCACCTTACTGGGAAGGCGCATTAGCGGGCGAGCGCACCCTCAAGGGCATGCGTCCACTGGCGGTATTAGGCGACAACATCACCACCGACCATTTATCGCCATCGAACGCGATCATGATGGACAGCGCGGCGGGGGAATACCTGCACAAAATGGGTCTGCCAGAGGAAGACTTTAACTCCTACGCCACCCACAGGGGCGACCACTTAACGGCGCAGCGCGCGACCTTTGCCAACCCTAAACTCAAAAACGAGATGGCGATTGTCGATGGCAAGGTTAAACAGGGCTCTCTGGCGCGTATCGAACCAGAAGGCCAAGTGACTCGCATGTGGGAAGCCATTGAAACCTATATGGATCGCAAGCAGCCGCTGATCATTATCGCCGGCGCCGACTACGGTCAGGGTTCATCCCGTGACTGGGCCGCCAAGGGCGTGCGTTTAGCGGGCGTGGAGGCCATTGTTGCCGAAGGCTTCGAGCGTATTCACCGCACTAACCTAGTGGGTATGGGTGTATTACCGCTGGAATTTAAAGCGGGTGAGAATCGCGCGACCTACGGCATCGATGGTACTGAAGTGTTTGACGTTTATGGTGACATAGCACCACGTGCAGATCTGACGGTTATCATCACCCGTAAAAACGGTGAGCGTGTCGAAGTGCCTGTGACCTGTCGTTTAGATACCGCAGAAGAAGTATCTATCTACTCGGCTGGCGGCGTGCTGCAGCGTTTTGCGCAGGACTTTTTAGAGTCAAATCTGAAGTAAGACTCGCGCTAAAAGGCGGCAATGCCGACAAGCTTGCCGCCTATATCAACGCTAACCTTTTCGCGATTCCCCTTGGAGTTAATAGCATGAGCAAGAATCCGTTTCCGCCCCAGATTAAAGTAGCCGCCACTTATATGCGCGGCGGCACCAGCAAAGGGGTGTTTTTCCGCCTGCAAGATTTACCCGAGGCGGCCCAAGTACCAGGTCCTGCTCGAGATACCCTGCTGCTGCGCGTAATTGGCAGCCCAGACCCCTATGGTAAGCAGATTGACGGTATGGGCGGCGCTACCTCAAGCACCAGCAAAACCGTGATCCTGTCTAAGAGTACCCAAGCCGACCACGATGTTGACTATCTGTTCGGCCAAGTGTCGATCGACAAACCCTTTGTGGATTGGAGCGGAAATTGTGGCAACTTAACCGCCGCCGTCGGCGCCTTTGCCATTAGCAATGGCCTGATTGATGCTTCGCGCATCCCGCAAAACGGTATCTGCACTGTGCGTATTTGGCAGGCCAATATCGCTAAAACCATTATTGCCCACGTGCCGATTACAAATGGTGAAGTGCAGGAAACCGGTGATTTTGAGCTCGATGGCGTGACCTTCCCCGCCGCTGAAGTGCAAATCGAATTTATGAATCCCGCCGCCGATGAAGATGGAGACGGGGGCAGCATGTTCCCCACGGGTAACTTAGTGGATGTGCTCGAAGTACCGGGCGTTGGCAGCTTTAATGCAACCATGATTAATGCGGGCATCCCGACCATCTTTATCAATGCCGAAGACTTAGGTTACACGGGTACTGAGCTACAAGACGATATCAACAGCGATAACGCCGCCCTTGCCAAGTTTGAAACCATTCGCGCCCATGGCGCAGTGCGTATGGGACTTATCAAGCATATTGATGAGGCCGCATCACGCCAACATACGCCCAAAGTGGCCTTTGTGGCGAAACCCACCAGCTATGTGTCATCGAGTGGTAAGGCTGTCGCAGCAGAGGAAATCGACCTGCTGGTTCGCGCCCTTTCCATGGGTAAATTACACCATGCAATGATGGGCACAGCCGCCGTAGCGATTGGCACGGCAGCCGCGATTCCCGGCACTCTAGTCAACCTCGCCGCCGGCGGTGGCGAGAAGGAAGCTGTGCGCTTTGGTCATCCATCGGGCACCTTACGAGTGGGTGCCCAGGCCACATTGGAAAATGGCGAATGGACAGTCATCAAAGCCATTATGAGCCGTAGCGCCCGCGTGCTAATGGAAGGCTTTGTGCGCGTACCAACGGCTTAAGCCAAGAAAAGAGTTCAACCAAAGACCTTGCTTCTCCCCCTTCCGGCAAGGTCTTTTTTTATTTGTCTCACAGTGTTATCAGCTTGTGTCGACATACGGTAAAAACTGCTAAAATCCCCCCGACAGCAAATAATAACAACAAGCATTTTGCGTCCTATAAATCCGTGAATATACTGATTATTAATTTTGAAATTTAACTGAGCTGCGTCTTCCGTTGCACTACACGCGGCATCCCCAAGGTAAATACATAATACCTCCCAGTAATGGGTTAATGGGTCTTGATAGGGGTAACTTTGAGCCATCCAGTCCTTAAACTTTTCTTCGGCGCGCTCTGCTTACTAAGCTGGTGCGGGGCGCCGCTCACAGGCTCAGCATTACCTTTAAATGCGGCTAACACACAGCTGAAATTTGAACATATCCGCAGCGAAGAAGGCTTAAATCAGAATACAATTACCAGCCTGTTTATGGACAGTGCGGGTATGCTTTGGATTGGGACTCAGGACGGCCTACATAGTTACAATGGCTATAATTTCAATCTCTTTATTCATTCGCCGAATAATCCCAGCAGCATTTCAGAAAGCTTTATCTCAGACATTATTCAAGATGCTGAAGGTTATCTGTGGATTGGCACCTTTAGCCAAGGGGTTAATCGGCTCGATCTCAATACGGGGACCTTTGAGCGCTTTGGCCTTGAACAGGGTCTAACCGATCCTAGAGTGACCAAACTCAATATTGTCGGCAATACGCTGTGGATTGGTACCCAAGGCGGATTGTTTTCACTGTCGATTAAAACTCAGCGGATCACGCAAGTCTCCCTCGGCAACAGCGTCGAGCCGCATATCACTAGCCTCGCCAATGTTGAAAATACCTATCTACTGGCGGGAACAAGGACCAGTGGCACCTTTGCGCTGAGTTCAAATGCCATCACTAGGCTGAATGTGCCGCAGGATCTGACCGCCTACCAGATTAAAGCGAATTCGACTCGCGCCATCACCTTAGCGTTGGGTAATCAGCTTTGGCATTACGATTTGGTTTCACACCAAGGGAGTATTCTCTGGCAGGCAGAGGACGATATTCCTTACCTCAAGGATTTTATTCAAACACCCCAAGGACAGTTTTGGGTGGTCGGCCCCGAAGCGGGTCTTATTCAGCTGGAGCGTGAGGCGGGGCGTTTCGTTGCGGCTTATCATAAATACGATATGCAGCGTCCCAACAGTATCAGCGACAATAATATCCTCTGTTTATTGCAAGACACCTTCGGCAATCTCTGGCTCGGGGGAAGTTATTCTGGCTTGAACAAGATCAACACCCGTCGGCAGTACTTCCAACATCTATTTGAATATACAACCGAATTACCTCAGCAGAGCAATAATATCCGCACCATGTTTCGTAGTCAGGATAAAGCACTGTGGATAGGTACCGAAGGCGCAGGCCTCAAGCGCTTAGCCTTTAATGCTAAACAATATGAGCATTACACTTCGGCTTTTGCTAAGGCGCTCGGTAAAGAAACGCGCCATTTAAATCTTGTCCTGCGTGCGATCACCCAAGACAGACAAGGTGTGCTCTGGTTTGCCAGCAATTATGGCTTAGGACGTTTAACCCCGAGCGGTGAATTTACTCTGCTTAAGCTTACTCAAAGCCAAGATCCGGCCTCAGAAGCGAACTATATTCGTAGCTTAGAGCTAGATGCTCAGGGCCAACTCTGGGTAGCGACCTCCCACGCCTTGTATCGAAAAGCGCTTGAAAAGGATGAGTTTACCTCTGTTCCACTCACAGATATTGAGAATTTTCATCCCACACAAAACCTGCTGCTGATGCTCAGAGCCGACGGCAATACTCTGTGGATTGGTTCACTCAATGGTTTAGTTAAACTCGATATGCAAACGGGTCAAGGCCAAGCCTTTTACCATGACCCAGAAAATAAAAACACCATTATTAACAATCGGATTCGAGACATTTTAGTCGCAAGTAATGGTGACGTCTGGTTCGCGACCCACGGCGGTATTAGCAGGCTATCGGCCCAAGCCGAGGATATGGTTTTTAGGGATTACACCCGTGAACAAGGCCTGCCGAGCGACACGATTTACGCCCTGCTCGAAGACGATGAGCACCATATTTGGTTCAGCAGCAATGCGGGCATCGGCAAGTTGAATCCGAGCAATGGCAAAATCATCAACTTCAACGAGCAAGAAGGTTTGCAGGCGTTAGAGTTTAACGGTGGCGTCAAACTCAAAGACAGCGATGGCGACCTCTGGTTTGGTGGCATTAACGGCATCAACCGCTTTAATCCTAAGGCGATACCCGACCAAAGAAGCGAAGCCAAAGTCGCCCTAACGGCCTATAAAATTGCGGGTAAGAGGCACACTATCCTCGATCTTAGCCATCCGCCTAAAATCCTGATGAACTATGACGACCAGCTCGTCAGCTTTGAGGTCACCTCACTCGATTTCAGTTACACGGGGAAAAATCGCTTTAGTTATTATCTCGAAGGGTTTGATAACCAATGGCATGATCTGCCCTCGGGGAATGAAATCACCTTTACCAATATCAATCCCGGCCACTATGTGCTCCATGTTCGCCATTCTTTGGAGTACAACAGCGAGGGCAGCTATGCGCTGCTGGTCGATTTAACGGTTAAAGCGCCCTTCTATCGCTCGCAAATTGCCTATGCACTCTATGTTCTGCTAGCACTTGGTCTACTAGGCTGGATAGTGTTGTGGCGTAAACAGAAGCGCGAACAACAACAAGAGTTTGAAACCAGCATCCGCGCCTCTGAAGAACGACTCAAACTGGCACTGTGGGCCTCAGGCGATGGCATGTGGGACTGGAATATCCAAGAACAGCAGGTCTATCGTACTCATACGGATATTCCGGTTTCCCAGTGGAGCAGCCACACGCTGCTGCACGACAATGCCCACCCAGAGGATAGAGAGCGCTTTAAACAAGTCTTGACCGACCATTTACAGGGGCGCACACCGTTTTTTGAAATGGAATATCGCATCGAGCATTCACCGGGCAACTGGTTGTGGATCCTCGAGCGCGGTAAAGTGGTTGAGACCAACACCCAGGAACAGCCCATTCGGATGACGGGCACCACCCGTAATATCACCTCCCGCAAGCTGATCGAGAATGAGCTGGTGCTCTCCTCCCAAGTGCTTAACAGCATGAACGAAGCCGTTGTAGTAGCAGGTTTAGACTATCGTATCCGCTCGGTAAACCCCGCCTTTAGCGCGATTACCGGATATTCGGAGCGGCAAATCAGTGATAAATATTTAATTCACTTAGCCTACAGCCGGCAGCAGCGAGATCTGTTCAACAGTATTGAGCAGCAACTGCTACGCCATAAACATTGGGCGGGTGAAATTTGGATCCGCAACAGGGCGCGTAAGGCAATTCTGGTGTGGCTTGAGATCAACCAAGTGATCGATGTAAAAGGCGAAACTAGCCACTTTGTGGCGGTGTTTACCGATATCACAGAGCGTAAAAAGGCCGAAGAGGATCTCCGCTTCCTTGCCAGTTTCGACACCTTGACTGGACTGCCGAATCGCACCTTATTCCAGGACAGGCTCAACCACGCCATATCTCAAGCCCATAGGTCGAATAATATCGTCGCCCTGCTGTTTTTAGACCTCGACCGCTTTAAGCATATCAATGACTCCATGGGGCACCATATTGGCGATCTACTCCTCAAAGCCGTGGCCCACAGACTGCAAAATGCCGTTCGCGAAGGGGACACTGTGGCCCGCTTAGGTGGCGATGAATTTACTATTATTTTAGAAGGCGTGGCGAAAACCAAAGCGGCGACGCTGATCTCCGAAAAAGTGCTCAAGGCCTTTCAGGCCCCCTTCTTACTCGATGATAAGTCCCTAACCATTTCGACCTCGATTGGTATCAGCCTCTATCCCAACGATGCAGAAGATGTGGATTCGCTGATTAAGTTTGCCGACACTGCCATGTACCACGCTAAGGCACTCGGGCGGAATAACTTCCAGTTTTACACTAATAAACTCAATGAGATGGCAACACGCCATGTGCAACTCGAGGCGGGGCTTAAGCAGGCTATTTCTCGCAATGAGTTAAGCTTGGTGTATCAGCCCAAATTCTGTCTGCGCAAAGGTTCTCTGACCGGACTCGAGGCGTTACTGCGTTGGCACCATTCCGAATTAGGCCCCATCTCACCCGCCGAATTTATTCCGCTGGCGGAGGAAACCGGCATTATTAACCAGATTGGCCATTGGGTGATCAACCACGCCTGCCAACAGCTTGCCGAGTGGAGTGAGTTAGGCTTTGGCGATATCAGCATGGCAGTGAACCTGTCAGCGCGGCAATTGAAGGCCGATATTATCTCAACCATCGAAGTCGCCCTTGCGGTATCGGGCCTGCCCGCCAAGGCGCTCGAGCTGGAATTAACCGAGTCGATGATCATGGGTAATCCGCAGGAGTCGGTGAATATCCTCTCTAAACTCAAGGCGTTAGGTTTGACCATCGCCGTGGATGATTTCGGTACCGGTTACTCAAGCTTGAGTTATCTAAAACGTTTTCCCATCGATACCTTAAAGATCGACCGTGAGTTTGTGCGCGACATTACCAACGACCCAGATGATGCAGCCATTACCAGTGCGATTATCGCCCTCGCCCACAGCCTAGAGTTAAATGTGGTGGCGGAAGGGGTAGAAACCCAAGAGCAGCTGAACTTCTTAGCGCTGCAAGGTTGCGATCAGGTACAGGGCTTCCTGCTCAGCAAGCCGCTCAGTGCCCAGGATTGCTTAGCGCTGTTGCAACAACGGATAAAATAAAACCAGATAAAAAATAAGGCTCCCTAGAGGAGCCTTATTTTATTGATTAATCTGACTATTAAGGTGCGACACGCTCAACACGTTTCACCCAGCCATCCGGGCCTTGAACATGGCCCTTCTGGATATCAGTATACAGCTTGTAGATGCGCTGAATATGCTCACCCACTTCACCGTTGCCCACGGTCACCACTCGGCCATCTTCAAAAATATAGGAACCGACAGCAGACACTACGGCGGCCGTACCAAAACCACCTGCTTCGATAATCTCACCGGACTCGATATCGGCGATAAACTTATCCAGCATAACAGTCTCTTGGCGCACTTCGCAGCCGAGTAACTCACCCAGCTCCATAATGGATTGCGAGGTAATGGATTTTAAGATGGTATCGGTGAAGGTTGGGATAATCACTGTGCCGTCTTTCAGAATGTGGAAGTGGTTCATGGCGCCCGCTTCTTCAATCTGTTGATTGTTTGCATCTAAATACAGCACCTGCGAAGCACCAAACTGCGCGGCAGCTTTACCGGCACGTAATGAGGCAGCATAGTTACCCGCCGCTTTAGAAGCGCCAGTACCACCCGACACGGCGCGATGGTAAGTCTTGCTGATCAGCAGACGAATGCCTTTATTCACACCCGCCGCGTAGTAAGCACCACTTGGGCTTAACACCACGCAGAATGTGTAGCGCGTACTTGGACTCACAGACAGACGATCTTCAGTCGCAAAAATAAAGGGGCGAATGTATAAACAGGCACCTTCTTGCATCGGGAACCAGAGACGGTCTACGTCGATCAAGGCGTTGATCGCATCGATTTGCATCTGCTCATCGATATTAGGAATACAGACAATATCCGCAGAGCGATTCATACGCTCGGCGTTTTTGTTGATACGGAAAGTGTAAATTTCGCCATCTTCATGCATAAAGGCCTTGGCGCCTTCGAAGATTGACTGACCATAATGCAGGGCCATCGCACCCGGCGCCATTTCAAACGGACCGTAGGGCACAATACGTGGATCGCGCCATTCACCATCGCGATAATCCATTAAAAACATATGATCGGTTCTGAGGCTACCGAAGCCCACATTTCCTTCGGGCTTGAATTGCTCAGTACGGCGTTCGGACGCAGGTTTTAAATCGTATTTTATTTCCATCGCATACCACCTTGATTACTGAACAAGCAGACTAGGTAGCGGCAGGAATAAAGTCAATAGGTGAGATTCATCTAAAAGTCTTAGCCGATAAAATAAGCTGTTAAAAAGATGTCTTAACAACTTGCCGTTAGGGCAAATCGCCTCATTCATACTCGCTTATTGACTTTGGATTTCGCCCTGCGGCGCCTCAAGCCAGCCGCCCACGGCTTGTATGGGTTCTTCATTTAGCGTTAACCAGGCCACCCACGCCAAGCGGGGTGCGTTAAGCGCTGATGCGGGAATGGCATCGAGGGATTGGGTAAACTGCAGCGCGGGGTCTGTGACACCCGTAAGCACAGTACTTGCGGGCAAAGATTGCAAACTCAGCACCACAAAATCATGGGGTAATTGTTTATGGCGATTTTCGCCGCGTTTGATCTCTGTCGTAAAACCCGATCCGACCAAGGCCAAGTGCAAACGCGCTCGATGTAAGTCTTTATCCTGCGCCCAAATGGGCTGAGGCACAAAACTCGCCTCAAGTTGCTGATTGGCGATGCGCACCTTAAGCACACCGACCTCAGGCTGAGCCTCTGTAAAGAGCCCGCTTAACTCACCCGAGAACCAACCACGCGACTCCTTAGCATTAATCACAAACTGCGGCGTATACACTTGCCGCGTATGCTTTTGGTTTAAATGCTGATATTGGCGCTCACTGAAAGCCCTTTGGCCAAAAATATCCTTCCATCCTAGGTAATCCCAATAAGTCACATGAAAGGCTAATGGAAAATATTTCTGCCATAGGTCGGTCTTATTAAACTGTTCAGCTAACCAAGCTTCGGCGGGCGGGCAACTACTGCAACCCTGTGACGTATAAAGTTCGATAATATAAGGGCGGGTCACGGCACTCTGCGCTTCAAAAGGCGCCAACGACTGAGCAAGCACGGGTTGCAACAGCGGCCAGAACAAAATAATCACTAATAGGATGCGTTTCATTATTTATCCTCCCTTAATAGAGAAGAAGACCTTGAATCACATCCAAATCATTCACACCAGAGGAAAGATGATGTCTGACTACAAAATGATCCCCTGTGCCCACTACGACTACCTTGAGCTGGCTTGTATGCACGGCTATCGCCTTGACATTGAGCTACAGGACGGTAGCCTGTGCCAAGCACGAGCAATCACAACCCAAACCCACGCCGATAAGACCGAATGGCTGGTCGTCGAACATCAAGCGGGCCAGCAAGCACTGCGGCTAGATAGCATTATCGCCATCACCCCCACGGATCCCCATGCCAGTTTTGGCCGTGTTATGATTGCCAGCCAGTAGCAAAGGAGCAAAAATCAATGGCAAGGATGATTCTGTTATTGGACTTAGGTGATTGGACTGGCGGTCACCACGGCCAATCCCCCTACTTGGTGGAGTTTGATAGCGAGCGTCTCGATTCCCCCTTTGACGTTAGCAAAGGTTGGGGACATGGATTAGGCGGTAGCCGTTATTCGTTGGCACGGTTTGTCGAAACCGAGGATTATCATCAACTCAAACTTCACGCACCTTGGGCCGTGAGCATCATAGAGCAAGGTTTACCAACGCTGGATATTGAGGCCCTTTCCCAAGGCTTGCTGGCGCAGTATGCATCACACAGCCCACATATTCCGGCGAACTTAGCCCACTATTTCTAACTGAAGATCTTGTGCTAGTTAAAGATCGCGCTCTAATGAAAGGTCGCGTTGCGTAACCTTGTCACGATAGATGTGCAGCATCATTTGAGGCTACATGGTTGAGGGCGAGTAAAGCCAAGTTCAACTTAGCTTTACTACTTACTGAGATAAGATAGCGAGTTATGCCTTGGCCACCGCAGCAATAACAGAGACTTCAACCAGATATTCAGGCTCGGCAATCGCCGCCTGTACACAGGCACGGGCTGGCGCATGTCCCTGTGGCACCCAAGCATCCCAAACCGCATTCATGGCATCGTAGTCATTCATATCTTTTAAATAGATAGTGGCTGACAACAAGTGCTCCCGAGAACTGCCCGCCTGCGCTAACAGAGTGTCGACTTCCTCTAGCATAGTCGTCGTTTGTTCGGTGATGTTTTGATACTTATCCTTTGCCACTTGGCCACATAAGTACACAGTGCCTTGGTGGATCACTATGCTGCTCATACGTGTACCAACATCTAAACGGGTAATGCTCATAGGGATAATCTCTTAAATCAAATGGTTAATTCTGCGGGCATTCTAACCCGAAAGGCTCAGTTTGTCTGCGAACGAGCGCTCAGCCAAGGTGGATAAAAGCGTGTCAATAAGGCCAATAACCCTAGCGCAGTGCCTATGACCCCACACCACACGAATAGGGTTGCAACGGATAAGTTAACTAACTGAAATCCCACTAATGCCGCACCCGCCCCGATTAACGCAAAGGGTAGTTGAGTCACCACATGGTCATGGGGTAAGCAGCCTGAGCTCGTTGCGCTCAACACGCTAGTATCGGAAATCGGTGAGCAATGATCGCCAAACACCGAACCCGCCATCACTGCACTCAATACAGGCAACAGCAAGCTAGCATCCATGTTATGGGCAATTTCCCCGCCGATGGGGATCATAATCGCGAAGGTGCCCCAGCTTGAGCCAGTAGCAAAGGCCATGATAGCGCAGAGCAGAAACATCCCCGCCACCAGCAAACTCAGGGATAAATACAATTTAGCCCAAGCCGCCAATAAGCTCGCCACACCCAGATCTTGGATCACCGCGCCTATCATCCAAGTACAGAGTAAAATCGCGATGGCAAAGGCAATCATCCGCACCCCATGCGCCAAGTCGCCCAGCAGTTTCCCTATGCTTCGGCCCGACAACATCAACAACACTAGCGTCACTAAGGTCGATAACAGACAGGCATCGCGCATCGCAGCGCCAATATCGGCCTTGGCTAACCAAACCGAAATATCCCATGATGGCACCTGCTGCGCGCCAGACCAAAGCGTTAAACCGACTGAGGCGCCCAGCAAGGTCAGCATAGGGATAGCAAGCAGCCAAGGATTCCCCTTTGAAGGCGATAAACTTGGCTCAACGGGCTCTGCCGCCAATAGCGCCTTCTCGATGGGGCGAAACCCCATCCCAAACCAAGCCACAATCAGCGACAAGCCTAAGGTGGTTATCGCATAAAAATTGGATAAGGCGACGTCGATAAAGGCTTCAAGGGCGGAAACGGGTAAAAAGCTGAGTCCCGCCAGCAGCGCCATCACATAGGGCCCCCAGCTCGAAAAAGGCAAGAGTGAGCAGAGCGGCGACGCATTAGAATCGACTAAATAGGCCAGCTGCGTCTGCCGGATACCATAACGCTGGCTCAAAGGTTGGCACACATGCCCCACAGCGAGGCAACTAAAAATACCGTCGATAAAGACCAACCAGCCCAGCAGCACCACACCAATACGCGCCTGTCGCCCCGTGCGAATACGTCGATATAGCCAATCACCAAATTGCTCGACCGCACCGCTTCTGGCGAGAAGCTGTGTCATGCTGCCCAGCAGTAACATGGCCATCAGTACGTTTAAATGCCACCACTGCCAAGCGTCTTGGCTGTAAAACTGCTTAGCGGCAATATCCAGTAGATAGCCCAAGCTTTGCACTATATCGAAGTGGGCAATGATTAAGGCGCCCGAGAGGATACCGACACCTAGCGCCACTAAGGTGCGCCGCAGCCAAAGGGCTAACACTAGGGTTAATAACAGGGGAAGTATCGCAAGCAGATTCGGCGACATGGGCCTTTCCGATAATAAATAAACCCAAGAATACTAACGAGTTAGTAACAAATGCAAAAAAACTTAAATTCGCACGCGGTTATCGGGCATTTTTTGACCAAACGAAAAAGACTGCTATTCCTTATGCTCTTGGCACTGCTAGAATCACAGTCCCATCCAGAAACTATAGGACTCTCCAGATGAGCCTTGAATTACTGTCCAAACTGGAAACCAAGATCCAGGCTACACTCGAAACCATCGAGCTTCTAAAAATGGAGCTAGAGGAAGAGAAGCAAAAGACGTCGACCTTGAATGAGCAAAATCAACAAT
The DNA here is from genome assembly GCF_023475885.1 of Shewanella sp. 10B. Taxonomy (NCBI): domain Bacteria; kingdom Pseudomonadati; phylum Pseudomonadota; class Gammaproteobacteria; order Alteromonadales; family Shewanellaceae; genus Shewanella; species Shewanella sp. 10B. The sequence continues at coordinate 59,721 of NZ_JAMDJO010000006.1, read as the reverse complement.
TATCTGAGCAGAACCAACAACTGCAACAAGAACTCGCTTCTTGGAACGACAAAGTCACTGGACTTGTTGGCCTGCTCAACAGTGAAATCTAAGCTGTTTTAGTTTGATGATTCTGCGATTCAATCAGTTCGTTCAGCTCTAAGATAGCCTGCTTCACTTTTGGCAGGCTTTTTCTTGGCAATAAAAAACGCCCTTTTTCAAATTCTAATCGACCTAAGTCTTTAACCCATATCACGCCAGTGAGAAAAATACGCGCATGCTTTGCAATAAGCTTCGGTGCGTATACAGGGAAAACTCTCATACAACCCCCTACATGCATTCTTGTTGTTATTGATTACAGTTGTTTGACAGAAGCATTACCTATTGAGTTTCATCTCTGATAGATTTTTTTCAAGATTTACAATTCAAACAGCTTAACCAAATGATTTAATTAAATAATCAGTTCAGTTTATTTTACAATAAACAAACGTCAAAAAATTGACTATTGACATTATTTTGACGCATCGTTAAATTAGCCAGGTTACTCAGGGTAAAAATGAGCCCTCTGGCTCAAGTCCGTACTTTCCGATTATCGGAAGTACGGTTTTTTTTACTCTTTTTTTGCCAAACACCTAAGTCCGCAAGCGGCGAGTTTAACTGTCACGGCCAAGGGACCGAGCTTCAGCCAATAAAAAAGGAGCGCTAGGCTCCTTTAGTTTTATGCTCGCAGTATCAATCAGTTAGATTACAAAATGATGATAAAACGACGGCAATCCGGTGATCATTACTGTTTCTTGGCTAAGTAGTAAGCGATATCTAACAGTTCATCGTAAGACTTGATGGCACCAGTTTCGACACGGTACTTGCCATTCACCACTAAGGCTGGCACACCTGAAATCTTCGCGTTTTCAGTATCACGCTTCATCTTCGCCATTTGCGCTTTCACCATAAAAGAGTCAGCCGCCGCATCGAAGGCCTTGCCGTCTACGCCGTTAGCCACGAACAAGGCGCGCACGTCATCACGGTTAGTGAAGTGTTGTTTCTTCTCATGGATGGCAGAAAATAAAGCCGCATCCATTTTCTCGTCCACATTCAATTGGTGTGCTACGGCAAAGGCGCGTGACATTTCTACGCCCATTTCCTTACCGATAAAGTCAACGTGGGCTTGGTTAAATGCCACACCTTCTGGCTTCTCAGCCAAAATTTTAGGCACCACAGTTTTAGAGAAGTTGAAGCAATGTGGGCAATAGAAAGAGAAAAACTCGGTGATTTCAGGCTTAGCTGTCGCTGGGCCGTCGTTAATCACTGTGTAGTGTACGCCTTCTTTGTACTCAACTGCCGATACAGTTAATGGAGCCAATAACAGCGCTACCACCATAAGTAATGCTTTTTTCATGAATTTTCCTTAAATCAATTTTCAAAACTAGCTGGAGCCTAACATATTTCATTTTTTGAGTGTAACTCAAGCCGAGAGTTCAATCGGTTTGGGCTAAGAGGTGCGTAATTCCACCCTGTTCACACATTTAGTAGGGGATCAGGCTCAGCGGCGGTTCATCGAGTGCCGCGAGTTGCTCCTTAAAAGCCAAGATCTGCTGTTCCCAATACTTTTCATCCCCAAACCAGGGGAAATGCATAGGGAAAGCAGGATCCTGCCAACGCCTGCCAATCCAAGCGTTATAGTGCACCATCCGTAATGCGCGTAGGGGTTCAATCAACGCCAACTGCTGAGTATCGAACTCACAAAACTCTTCATAGGCCTCGAGTAATACCTCGAGTTGCAGTTGCTGCTGCGCTCTATCGCCCGTCAGCATCATCCATAAATCTTGAATAGCCGGTCCCATGCGGGCATCGTCTAAATCCACAAACCCAGGCCCATCGGGTGTCCAAAGAATATTCCCCGGGTGTAAATCCCCATGCAGACGAATGGGCGTAAAAGATTGTTGCGCCCACATGCGATTCACCTTCGCCAACACTTGCTCCACCACGGTAAAAAACGCGGGGCGCAGTGTGTTTGGCACTAAATCTGACTGCTTTAACCAGGCTAAAGGTTCATCGCCTAAGATCTGGGGATTTAGTGGCTCACGGGCCTTAAACGTCGACTGCGCGCCGTACTGGTGTATACGACCGATAAAACGCCCAACAAATTCCAACTGCTCTAAATTATCCACCTCAAAGGGACGACCGCCGATGGAGGGAAACAGTGCAAACCGAAAGCCATGGAAATGATGTAAGGTCTGCCCTTGCACAGCTGCGGGCACCGCCATTGGGATTTCCTGCTCGGCAAGCGCGATGGCATAGTCGTGTTCTTCTTGGATCTGCGCATCGGTCCAACGATCGGGGCGATAAAACTTCACCACATAGCGTTGCCCTTCATCGCTGCGAAATTGATACACGCGGTTTTCGTAACTATTGAGCGCGAGTAGGCCTGTCTCTGGATACACCCCAAGACTCTCGATCGCATCTAAAATCAAATCCGGCGTTAAGGCTTGAAAGTCAAAGGCTGCGCCCGAATGCGCATCATCAACGACGCCCTGAGATGGGGCTAACTTATCTTGGCTCATTGCGACTCTCTCATACATAGGACTTTAAAAGTGTGGCAAGGTATTCCAGCACCTCAAAATCGGCCTCACGTTCCACACTCAGCCAACAGATATTGCCGTAAAACTCATAATTGAGCCAAAGCGAGGTGCCCTCAAACTCCAATAGCCATTGATGGCGATCCGCGCCCCATTGGCGCTCGCGCACTCGGCAGTCTAAGGCATGGGCTAGTGGCTCGGCAAAGGCCTCGAAATGGTCAAAATCGATATCGCCGCTCACACTTAAGCTTAACGCGGCTCTATCTAATTGAATGGCTTCTAATTTCATCTTTACTTCCATCAACTACTGCACGACATAATCAGCCCTTGTCCCCAATCGGGTGGACGCTTGGCTAGATCTTCATGCTCAACTTGTTCGGCAAACGGCTGGCGCAATACTTGATGCAAACGCTCTAGCGGCGCAAGATTCCCCTCCTCCACAGCAATAATGGCCTCTTGAGCCAAATAGTTGCGCAGAATGTACTTGGGATTGACGCTATCACGCGCCTGTTGCCATGCCTCAACATCGGTAACTTTACCCAGCCGTGCCTGATAGGTCTGATACCAAGCATCAAACTCCTTGAGATCGATAAAATCATCCCGCAGCGACGAGTGCACACAGCTTGGGTCAAGCTGACCGAAGCGGCGCCACGTGTTGCTGTAATCCAGCTGATTTTTCTCCATCAGCACGGTAAAGCGGCCAATCAGTTCTAAGTCCTGCTGATCCTGCTCGGCTGTCGAATCCACTCGCTCAGTCAATCCCAACTTAGCGCGCATCAGCATCAAATAATGCTGCACTAGAGCATGTTGATATTGATTCAAGGCGGCAATTAGATCATCGGATGGGATCACTGGCGTCAACGCCTGCGCTAAACGTTGCAGGTTCCACAGGCCAATGCCGGGCTGCTGACCAAAGGCGTAACGCCCTTCTGGGTCGGAATGATTGCAAATAAAGTCTTCTTGGAAGGTATCGAGGAAGGCAAACGGGCCAAAATCGAAACTGTTCCCCAGAATCGACATATTGTCGGTATTCATCACCCCGTGGGCAAAGCCGATAGCCTGCCAATGGGCGATGAGCTTAGCGGTATCTTGTACCACCTGCAAAAACCAGGCTTTATAGCCCGCCAGATCGCAGCTCAAATGCGGATAATGCTGCCTCAAGGTAAAGTTGAGTAACTGCGTGAGCTTATCGGCTTGACCACGCTCGCTATGGCAGAAAAATTCGAAATGACCGAAACGGATATGGCTGCGCGCCAAACGCACGGTAATGGCTGCGGTTTCTTGGCTCTCACGCCAGACGGGCATATCAGAGCCGATCACTGCCAATGCTCGGGTCGTCGGCACGCCTAAATGATGCAGCGCTTCAGAGACAAGAAACTCCCGCACCGCAGAGCGCATCACGGCTCTGCCATCGCCATGGCGAGAATAGGGCGTCGGCCCACCGCCTTTGAGTGCCACATCCCAAGCGCCTTGGGGGCCTAATGCCTCACCCAAGATAATCGAGCGGCCATCGCCTAATCTGGGCGTATAGCCACCAAACTGATGGCCACTGTACACCTGCGCATAATAACTTGCGCCCTCAACGGCCGCGTTACCCGATAATCCCTGCAATAAGGCATCCGTCGGCTGCTGTAAGTCGATTAGCTTGGCGGCATCCTCGCTCCACGCCAGCCAATGGGGATTACTTATCCCCTGCGGATAGACTTGAGCGTAAAACTCAGGCAACTGGGTAAAAAAATCCTGTTTAAACTTCATCAATGCTTTCCCTATTGAACGAGCTGCTTACACACGAGCACGGAGTTGTCGTTAAACTCGCACTGCAGGCCGCATTGATAGACGCCGGCACCACTGGCCTCGAAGCCACTCACACCCGATCCCATTAAGCGTTGTAACCCTTGGGCTTTGCGTTGGCATTGTTCGAGAGTGTCGTAATAACCATTGATATCATAGGTTTGTAATGGCGTCGTTGGCAGTGAGGTCGCCGTAGGATAATAGAATAGCGTCCATTCAGGGGTTTTAGTGCAGCCACTCAAGCCAAGGCTGAGGCAGGCAAACAAGATGGCCAAGGATAATTTCATTTTGCCGATTCGGTTAAAACAGCTCGCAACACACTTCATAAAAATAGCCCATAAAAAAAGCGAACCTTAGTTCGCCTTTTGCGCGGTAAGTATCAGGATTCTACACGGCTTTACCCAGTTAAATAACCGCTTTTCGGCTAAGGGTATCTCAAGCGCATCGTTAATCGCGTTTGAGTACCAAAGGCTCGAATCCTACAATCGCGAGCAGACAACGACCTTAGGCCGTCGCCGCTTTCGCCTGCGCCTTCTCGATACGGCTAATTCGTCCTTCAAATCCCGTGACTGTGCCATCGGTTAAACCAAGTTTGATCGCCTCTTGGCAGAGCGCAATCGCTTTATCAAAGTCTTGGGTATCATTTAACAGGGTCGCGAGCTGCATAAAACCAGGGGTTTTAAGCTCAAGATCTTTGGGCTTTTCGGCATTCGCACTGTGGAATAATGCAAGATACAACTCATGCAGCGCTGCACCATAGGCTAAATATTCGGCCGATTTGCGCTGCTTGTAGCACTCGGCAATCACGTTTTGTAACGCGTTATAGCGCGCCAATGCCGTCTGTGCACTTTGATATTCTTCTGCTGCGCGTTGCAGGGTCACATTCGCCCATGAACCTAGGGCTGCAAGAGGCTCGTCTTTTGCCAAACGAGTGCTTGCCACCTCAGGCGAACTCTCGGCGCTTTCTTTAGCTTTAACTGGGGTGTCGACGACTACCGACTCTTCTTGGGCCTCACTCGCCTTGGTGACCGGAGCTTCATCCTTAGGGATTGCAGAGTCTTTATCGGCATCGGCAGAATGGACATCGGCAAGGATAATCACACTCTTTTCATTGCTAGCTGCGGGGAGCTCGACATCGATAATATCTTCGCTTATCTCGACCCGACTCGCCGGCTCAACGTCCCTTGGCATTAATTCAACTTCGGGTGCTTTCGTAGCAGAAGCGGCCGCTGACTCGTTCGTCGCAGCAGGAGCAATGTCAGGCGTAGGTTCAGCCTCATCGGACGAAGCGCTTGTATCCCTTGTCTTTTCGGTTGATTTCTTCGCCATCATTGCTTCTTGTTCTTCCTTCGCCAAGCGCTGGGCACGACGAAATAAAAACACTCCGATAGCGATCAGTATAAAAACGACAACGACCTTCATTCTTCTTCACCTTTAATGGCTGCTTCCCATCAGAAGCGATTGCAGTTGGCTTGCCAGGGCGACTCAATAACCTGAAGCTGGCAAGGGATTCTGTCCAAAAGTTGAGCAGAGATTAACCGCTATTAAAGTCCATAGTGTCTGTGTAAATCAAGTATTTATGCCGTTTTATCCGATCTTGCACGCAAATCGATAGGCGCAATTCGGCTAGACTGTTAGGGTTTATGACCATTTGCAAAAATTAAGGAAAGCCTAATGCAAAACATTCTGATCGTTGCCCACGCCAGCCCCTATGGCACAGAAAAACTTTTCAACAGCCTACGTATCGCGTTGGCGCTGAAGGATCACACCGAGCAACAAGTTGATTTAAAAATCTTTTTAATGTCAGATGCGGTGTTTGGCGCCCTTAAGCATCAAACGACTCCAGACCTCAGTTACAACCTACAACAGATGTTTGAGATCCTAAGCGCTCAGCAAGTCCCGATTTTACTCTGTAAAACCTGCGCCCAAGCGCGGGGCGTTAACCCCGAGATGCTGCTAGAGGGCGCCGAAATTGGCACTTTACAGGATCTCACTCGCTGGACGCTGGCCGCCGATAAGGTGATGCATATTTAAAGTCTCATTTTGTGCGCACCTTCATAAATTGACACTTCAATTTTGAACAAGCCCGCGCCGCTGCTTATGATGGGATTATCCGAGTAACAGACTAAGGTATTCCCATGGACTCAGCGGCCCTACTCACAGGTAAACTGCGCTACGAGCATGAAACCATTAGCGCGATGGCGAAGATCTATTGCAAAGCTAAGCACCAAGGCCAAATGGCATCCGGCCTGTGTGAAGAATGTTTAGCGCTGCTAGAGTATGCCGCCGTTCGCCTCGATCGTTGCCCCTACGGACAAGATAAACCCACCTGCAATAAGTGCCCAGTGCACTGCTATAAACCGGCGCAAAAGGCGCAGGTCAAAGAGATCATGATTTTCGCTGGCCCACGAATGCTGTTACCGCATCCCATTCGCGCAATCAAACACTTACTGGCAGAGCGTCAGCCAGTACCCGCATCTGTACCCGAGGCGGCATCTAATCGCCATCAACGCATCGCAATTTCACAGAAAAACCTTTAGTAACACTTTTGCACCTCGAAATTCCCTGTTATAACAAGGCGTCGAGGTGCTTAAAATGAACGAATTTAATACGTTTTTTGCTCAAGCCTATTGGTGGTTATCCTTATTTGGTGGCTTACATTGCCTCGCGCTAGCTATTTATATTCGCTACTTCTACCACTCAAACAATAACCAAAAACTGCTTGCGGGCTTCTTGAGTCTTATCGGCTTGTACTTCCTGACGGGCATGCTCAACCGCGATAACACGCCGATCCCTATCCATGTGTTATTTAACCTGATCACCCCAATTTACTTCTTACTCATGCCGCTGCTCTACCTCTACTGTAAACGCAGTCTAGAGCAAAACACCTCACCCATTGGCTTTTCGCGGCATTATTGGCCAGCACTACTCACCTTATGCTTGGCCATGATTGATATCGCGGTGCGGTTGAATCTACACAAAAATGCGATTTGGTTTCAGGCGGAATTCTTTAAATATCGGCAAGATATCGATTTCAGCCATTGGAGCCTCGCCTTACCGCTACTGCTGTTTATCCAGACAGCAACCTATTTTGTTGCACTCTGGCGACTGTTCCAACGGCATAAACTGCGCCAGCAACAGAATAACGATGCACCACAACAAACCTTAAAGCTGATCCGTTTCCGCTGGTTGTTCGGCCTGACCTTAGCCATGCTATTTAACTGGTTATTAAGGGTATTTGTGGTAGTGCTCCCCTTTTATCTTGGGGATTCACTCTCGACCCTATCCCATGCGCTGCCACGCTTAAGCCTGCTGTTAAGCTTTTACCTGCTGGCGGCTTATGGCCTCAAGCAGATCACCCGCACCGCCTATCTAAGAGGACATATGTCGGCCCCACAGCCAAAGGCAGAGCCTCAATCTTCTGAGATACTCACGCCCGAAGAGTTTGAATTCCTGCAACAACTGCAGCAGGAATCGACCGATAACAAAGAAAAATCGACCGATACGCCCCCAAAGCCACAGAACTAAATCAGCACTGAGTAATCAAAACTGGCAATATGCCACTCTGAATAAACTGAACCCCAGCTGACATGAACTCAGCTTTAGGCTGTCATTTGTTAAAACAAAGGGTAGTCTGATGGAACCTAAGCATTAAGGAGGAACGCCATGAAATCATTTTTATCCCTTATCGTCGCATCAACCTGTCTGATTGCCAGCTTTATGGCAACCGCAGCTCAGGCCGACGATAGCTACACCGAGGCTTTAAATAATTTTCACCAAGCAAAGGAAACGCGCAAATTTTTTGATACCGCCTATGGTTATGCCCTTTTCCCCACAGTCGGTAAAGGCGGAATTGGTATTGGCGCCGCCTACGGCAAAGGTCGCGTCTTTCAAGCGGGTCAATATATGGGAGACTCTAGCCTGACCCAGCTCTCCATTGGTTTTCAGCTAGGCGGACAAGCCTATAGCGAAATCATCTTCTTTAAAGATGCCAAATCCTACAACGAGTTCACCAGTGGCAGTTTCGAGTTCGATGCACAGGCCTCGGCCGTTGCGATTAACATGGGCGCAAATGCGAAAGCGGGCACCACAGGTAACTCGGCAGGCGCAGGCCAAGCGGGTGGTAATCAATCGGCAACTGCCGCCTATATCAATGGTATGGCGGTATTTACCGTTGCCAAAGGTGGATTAATGTTTGAAGCGGCGCTGGCGGGACAATCCTTCTCCTTCGAGCCCAGAGGCAACTAAGTTTTAGTCCATGTCGTCCCCATAAAAAAACCTCCTATTCCACAGGATTAGGAGGTTTTCTTTTATCCCCGATAGCGCTTACTTATGTCCCCAAGGGGTCGGCGGCAACGGCTGCGGTTGGCTCAAGTCAAAATCTACTTGGAAATGACGATTCTCGCGGGTCAGCAGGTAGCTGAAAGTACTTGGCGTAACCTCCATATGCCACACATTGGTGACTGACTGGGTCAGGCCGTTTTGCATAAAGTTATCAATCGATGCCTGATCGATAGGGAATGACTGCTTTTGACTGCAGCCGACACTCGCCGTATCGCCGCCATACATAGTCACTTTATCTTCCGTCCCGTCTTGATGGCGGTGATCATGCTTTAATCTTAAGCCCTGAGCCGTTTTTGTGATCACCCAAGTACGGGAGTGGTCATCACCCACATGGAACGGAATTTTCAGCTCAGTATCACTGCATTCGCGCATATGCATCACCAGTGCTTTATCACGAAAAGCCGCATCGGCGCTGTCCGTTGACACCACTTTACCCGCAAATGCTTTGCCACAATGGGACGCTAATTGATTGAAGAAAGTCTCTTGCTCTATGGCAAGTGCAGGTTCGGTAGCCGCATTGGCAAATACCGGTGTCGCCATCATAAGGCCGACGATTCCAAGGCGTGGTAGGGTGATAGTTTTCATTATGTTTTCCATGGAAAATTCGATGAAAAACACGCTAACACAGGGGAATAAATTTAAACTTAATTCCCCTGCGTAAGCTCGCTTGGCGTTACCAACCGATATACAGACGTGAACGGTTGCCTAAGCGTTTTTTGATAAAACGTGCAGTGATAATACTGCCCACCATCAGGAAGATAAAAATCCCTGCCGAGAACAGGATACTGGTGACCCAAGACCCCGGTGGTAGACGATAACGTAACACTGTGGCGACCGTATTAAACAACATGTCAAATAACGGATGGATGAAGAAAATCGCAAAGCTCATCTCGGCGGTTTCGACTAGCCAAGGGATGCGACTGCGTTTCGACAACCAATCACAGAAGTTAAGCACTAACACACACAGACTCAGCTTTTGGATAAACTGCCAGTCGATGCCATTATATTCAAACGGCGCCTTATGGTAGTTACCAATGTGCTGCACTATGTAGCTTTGCTCGACTAGACTCACAATCAGAAAGATCACCGCTAACGCACTGAAAATAGAGCCGTAGCGCGTCACAATATGTTCATCTTGGGAATATAAAATACCAATCAAATAGAAAGGCATAAAATACACCACTGAGTGGATAAAGTTGACGTTACCTATGGGTCTGTGGAGCAGAATCGCCACCACACAACTCAGCACGAATAGGGTCCAACGCATCTGCTGCGAGCAGCGGATAAACCACAAAAACACTGGCGAGAATAAAAACACCGCCATGATAAACGGGATATACCAGTGCGGATACAGGATGTAGCCATTACGCACGGTATAAAAAATACTGAGTAACACCTGTTCAAGCGGTTGATGCTCTAGGAAAACCCAACGTAAACTTAAGCAGAACAAGCCAATAACAGAAACGAATAAAAAGGGATAAAGTACGTTTTGTACCTTATTCTTCATAAACTTGCCGTAATCGAAGTCCTTATAAAAAATCCGATGGAAAAAATAACCAGAGATAAACACGAACAACGCCGTGCCACCCCTGAGTAAATTTTCTAGCAGTAACGGAAACCCTTCCCCAGAGTTATAAATACTGTGGCCAAGCACGATAAAAATAATCGCGATGCCGCGCATGTAGGTAAATTCGAGCTGATTTTTTCTCATATTAATTCATCGCACAGTAGAGGGTTCTTCCCTCAACAACACTTGCAGAAACCCGGATGGTGCCATGGATTTCCGGCTCATTGAACACCAAATACTGACCTTCGCGCTGAAAGGTGAACCCCAAAGGTAACAGAGTTGCGGCTTCAATGCCCTCACAATAATTCTGTAAGGGCACATCCAACAACGGACTGCCACTCACATTTAAGTTACTGAATTGTGAACTCATACCTAAATAGGCTTGGGTCATTTCTTCTTGATAGGGCACCACATAAAACCCAGAGCGCACCTCACCCACATCGATAAAACTGCTGCTATCGCTCACACTCGGCATCACCAATAACGGCACTTTCGGGTCCTGCACATCCTTAAGTAACTGGGTCAGTTTTTGCTCAGTCGCCGGATAGTAGGCCAGCATGTCCTGCAACCGTTTCTTCTGCGCCATATTCTGGGCAACGGGCGGAGCAATCGGCTTGATGCGACTCAGCAGTAAATCCACGGGTAACATGCCCGACATCACTGACTCTTTCCACACATAGGCATCTTGAGTGCTATCGAGCAATATTCCAGCCAGCGCGCCGATATTCTCGGCCTCGGCCGTCCAGCCACCGAGCATTTGCTGCTGTTGATAATAATCCTGCACGTACTGCAACAGGATTTGCTGATAGCCGAGGTAGGACTGGTTTTGACTTAAGAAGCGCGCACCCGCGATTAACTCGACATATCTGGCGCTGCCTTCGACTAAGTCATTTACATAACTGACTTTATCTTCGTTAGGCGCCGTTTGCCGCCACACTTGTAACCAGTAAGCGGCATAGCCTAAATACTGCGCCTGCTGATCGGGTTGTTTTAAGGCCGACATCAAGGCATTAAACAGTTGTAAGCGGTAATAACGGGCATCGAGGTTGAGTGGATAAACCTCGCCTTCATATCGACGCGCATCCTCTAACACCCGCCACTCGGATTGGGCATAAAAATGAAACGCCTCGTGCACGCTGTTGCCAGCCCAAATCACAAAAGGTAAATCGGCGGTTTTGGTCGTGCTTTCGAATTGAATCGTCGGCGACTCGAGCTGGATAAGCACACCCGCTTGCCCTTGATATTGGGGAAAACCAAAGTTAATCGATAACCCAGAGTGCAAGTTAACCGACTCTAACACGCTGTTGTCTTGGATAATTTCACCGCCGGGTTGGCGCAACCAAACGTTGCCCGCGTAGCTAAAGAGGTGCACTTTATCGTCGAGACGAAATCCTGGCCACAGGGCTTCACTCTGGCGACTGGTCTGAGCCATAAAATCGAGGTACAGGCGGGCGAGTTGTTCTGGCGAGGCCTTATCGGCGAACACGGGGGTGGCGGCAGAGACTCCTAAAAACCACAGGATCACCGCCATAATATTTTTCATTTATTTGCCTAAACACACACAATGGGTTCACAAAACAGCGCTAGCATATAGCGCAATTAACCAATAGTGAAACGTTTCACAAAAAATATTTTTACCCTTAAAAAACTAGGATAAAGCCTATTCATTAACCACTAATAAAATCATATTTTTAGCCTAAAAGATGTCGCCATTTTCGCGCCTAAGACTTAGGCTCAGCAGGCTCATCACCAAACCACAGCGCCAACTTATCTGCTGCTTGGGATTTCACCTCATCATCAATATAGAGCATAACCATAGTAAGTGCCGCCGCTAAGGCGCCCAAGTCATCGGTAAAACCCACTAAAGGGGTCAAATCCGGGATCGCATCTAAAGGTGAGATAAAGTAAGCCAAGGCCCCAAAAATCACTGACTTGGCCCACTTAGGCGTATTGGGCTTTTGCGCCGCATAGTAAAGCCAAAGGGCACGCTCAACCACTTCACGCCCAGCTTGGCGACCAAACATTTTGATTTTGTTCCAAAAACCAGTCTCAGTGAATTGTTCTTCTGCCATGTCGACTCCTTGTAATGACGATTAACGCTCCTCACAGTGTACGGCGATACGCGGCGGGTGTCAGGCCAAAGGCCTGTTTAAAGCGCGCCGAGAATTTTTCTGCCGACAAATAACCGCAGGCCAAGGCAATTTGTAGCACGGAATCCGTCGAGTTTTGTAGCAGGGTTAAGCCTTGACACAAACGCACTTCGGCGAGCAATTGCCTAAAGCTGGTGTCTTCCTGCGCCAGTTTACGTCTTAAACTGGCAGTGCTCATATGCGACTTGTCGGCGATGTCCTCTTGCTGCCATGGGGCTGAAGGATGTTGTCCCAGTATGCCCAGCACCGCTTGGCTCACGTTTGCAGGTTTATGACTGTAAAGCCAATTGACGCTCGCTTGCTGCGGTAAACTCAGCAGCAAAGCGGCTAAATAATGCATCTGCACCGATGTGGGTAGTGCTAAGGTCAGGCTGTGCAGTAACGCATTCCAAGCAAAATCAACCGAGCGTGAAATCGTTTGCGTGGGCTTTGGTATCATCCTATCGGTTGCCGCCAGCGTAACGCCTGAGGGTAACTCATAGGGTAAGAGGAGTTGCACCGCTCGATAGCGCCCGCTCATAGGCCGATTAACGAAGCTGATATGGCTTCCGGCGGGTAACAATAACAGCTGCTCAGCATTCACGGCCAGGGCATCATCTTGCCAGAGCAGCGACTTCTCGCCTTGAATAACGCGGATAATCGAGGGCTGATGCACTGGAACCCGCGAAAGTGACTGCGCCAGTTTAGAGTCGTATTCAAACATGCGGATCATGCATCAGCCCTGCACGATTAACGCTGATACACAGCGGTCAGCTTAGCGCTGCCTAAGGCCTGCGCATTGAGCATAAAACCTAACAGCGCAGGAGATGCTTCTTTAGGTAACTCTAATGGCGAAGGTAGCGCCCACACAGTAAAGACATATCTGTGCATGCCATGCCCCTGCGGCGGACAAGCGCCACCAAAGTCGGTGGTGCCAAAGTCATTCTTTAGCGCAATCGCCCCTTTAGGTAAGGCGTTGGCTTTAGAGCCCGCACCTTGGGCTAGCTGTTGTTGCTCACCGCCAATATTGTAGACGGCCCAATGCCACCAACCACTGCCTGTTGGCGCATCTGGATCATAAGCCGTCACCGCATAGGCTTTTGTGCCCTTGGGGGCGTCACGCCAAGTGAGTTCGGGAGAAAGATTCTCGCCATTACAGCCAAAACCATTAAAAACAAATTGATTCGATAATTGCTGACCTTCGCCAATATCTTTACTCGATAAGGTCATGGCCTGCGCCGAGCTGAATACCGCCGTTAATAACCCAATTCCGACTATCCACTTATGTAAATGCATCATCATTATCTCCTTTAGATTAGGGCTAATTTACGTCAGTCTTAAGTGGCAAACCTGCCTCAAAACGCCAAGTTTCTTCCCTAAATGCTCAAAATTGAGAAAAAGTGGCGGCTTTTTGTCATCTTTAAGCACCAAAGTGATTTTGTAAAGACTTTATCTGCATTTTTATTCAAATATAGCGTACCTTATAAATCACCAAGCAAATTAATACTGTGGTTTGCGAGCAATTAGATATTTATCATTTATTAATTTATGCATTTTTTAAATTTCATTACTTATTTGACAATATTTACTTTCGTTATTTAGATAATGATACTTAAGGATGATTGACTGTATTTAATTTGGTAAAAATATTGAAATAAATAATTACAGCTAATTAAAAATACGACACTGAACATATTTTTATTGATAACACACAGATAAACTCCATACCGTAATAAAACGTATCAATCATTTTCTCTAATCTCATAATGGAGTTGTATATGAAGAGGAAATCAAAAATCATGGCTCACATCCGGCGCACCAGACATATCATGATGCCAAGCCAACGTGACTATTTCGACCATTCATACATCTTCCTTCGCTAATCCTCGCGTAGGTAGTAGGCCAATTAACAGGTCTAAAGTGGTATTGCCCTTGTAAGCGCATACACTTATCGTACTGTTTTTACAGGTTTATTATCTCGCACCTAAATCAAAGCATTCTTTAGTCAGTGCAGCCAAGCTGCGGCCAAATAATTCTCTCGGAATAAATCTATCTATTTTATTCTAGGACGATTTATAGCCTCATCATATCTGCACACGGAATAGCCATATCTAATTTAATGCCATTAATATTTTTTAATTAGGTATAGGCCAAGTTGTATCCAAAACTTTTTAAAGCAAAAGGGAAATTAACGATGAAATCATTAAAAGTTGCCGCCAGCTTATCTGTTAGATCATGTTTTGAAATAGACAGAGAAGTCGTCAATGTATTAACCACAGATTTTTGCGATGTGGGTGCGGCTGTAGTCTCTGTTGATGATGTTAGAAATGGTATTGTTGAGAAAATTAAAAATACCGGATTGAAACTGCCTATTTTCGTCTCAGTTTGTTGTGAAGAAACCTTCCCAGATGATATTTGCTCTTCTATTACCGGGGTATTTGAGCTCTGCGGTAGCAATACCGATTTCTATGGCAAACAGGTCGAAACCGCCGTCCAAAAATATGAGCAAGCTCTATTACCGCCGTTCTTTGGCACACTGAAAAAATACGTGGAAATGGGCAACTCCACCTTCGCCTGCCCAGGCCATCAGGGTGGTCAATTCTTCCGTAAACATCCTGTGGGTCGCCAATTTTTCGATTTCTTTGGCGAAACCATTTTCCGCTCCGATATGTGTAATGCCGACGTTAAACTCGGCGATCTGTTAATCCATGAAGGTGCACCGCTGGATGCACAAAAATACGCGGCCAAAGTCTTTAACGCCGATAAAACCTACTTTGTGCTCAACGGAACTTCTTCTTCAAATAAAGTGGCGACCAACGCACTGCTGGCGAAGGGTGACCTGGTATTATTCGACCGTAACAACCATAAATCCAACCACCATGGCGCGTTAATTCAAGCTGGTGCGACACCGATTTATTTAGAAACCGCCCGTAACCCCTTCGGCTTTATTGGCGGTATCGACGCCCACTGCTTCCAAGAGTCTTATTTAAGGGAACAAATCCGCGCCGTTGCACCTGAGCGTGCCGATGAACAACGCCCATTCCGTTTAGCCATTATCCAGCTGGGCACCTACGATGGCACTATCTACAACGCTCGCCAAGTAGTTGATCGTATTGGACATCTATGTGATTACATCCTGTTTGACTCAGCCTGGGTAGGTTACGAGCAATTTATTCCTATGATGAATGACTGCTCACCTCTGCTGCTCGAACTGACGCCTGAAGATCCCGGTATTATCGTGACTCAGTCAGTGCACAAACAGCAGGCTGGCTTCTCACAAACCTCGCAAATTCACAAAAAAGACTCACATATCAAAGGCCAAGCCAGATACTGCAACCATAAACGCTTCAACAACGCCTTTATGATGCACGCCTCTACCAGCCCCTTCTATCCGCTGTTTGCCGCATTGGATGTGAACGCTAAAATGCACGAAGGCGCCAGCGGCCGTTATCTGTGGCGTGAGGCGGTTAAAGCCGGTATTGAAGCTCGCAAGTTACTGCTCAAAAAATGTAAATATATCAAGCCATTTATCCCAAGCATGATCGAGGGACGCCCATGGCAGGATTATCCAACCGAACAAATGGCCGATGATTTACGTTTCTTCGAGTTTGAACCCGGACAAAAATGGCACTCCTTCGACGGTTACGAAAAAGGCCAATATTTCGTAGACCCTTGTAAGTTCCTATTAACCACGCCTGGTATCGATGCCGAAACCGGTAAATATACTGAGTTTGGTATTCCAGCAACTATTCTGGCTAACTTCTTACGTGAAAATAATATTATTCCCGAGAAGTGCGACTTAAATTCGATCTTATTCCTGATGACGCCTGCGGAAGATATGGCGAAGATGCAACACTTAGTGTCGCAAATATCTCGCTTCGAGAAATTAGTCGACGAAGATGCACCATTATCTGAAGTATTACCTAACGTCTATAACGCTAATAAAGCCCGTTATAAAGACTATACCATTCGCCAACTCTGCCAAGAAATGCACAACCTTTATGTCAGCCATGACGTAAAACAACTGCAAAAAGAAATGTTCCGTCAGGCGCATTTCCCAACAAAAGTGATGGATCCACAGGAAGCCAACCTCGAGTTTATCCGTGGCAAAGTGGAGTTAGTGCCACTGTCACAAATTGAGGGACGCATTGCCGCAGAAGGTGCATTGCCTTACCCACCAGGGGTGCTATGTGTGGTTCCAGGTGAAATATGGGGCGGCGCGGTACAACGTTATTTCTTAGCCCTTGAAGAAGGCATCAACTTATTACCCGGATTCTCCCCTGAATTACAAGGTGTTTACCTCGAAAACACCCCAGACGGAAAAATCCAAGCCCTAGGTTATGTATTAAATAAATAATTGAAACCCGACTGCAGAGTTAATTAACCCCGCTCTGCAGTCAATTTCAAACTTCTATAATGAATAACATTATTAGGTCATTATTATGAGTAAATCAGCAAATAAAATTGGTGTCGTCCAATTAACTATTATCACCATAGTCAACATGATGGGTTCAGGTATTATCATGTTGCCTACCCAATTAGCCCAAGTCGGTACTATTTCTATCCTTTCTTGGTTAGTCACGGCGGCGGGTTCTACGGCGCTTGCCTATGCCTTTGCCAAATGCGGTATGTTCAGTAAAAAATCGGGTGGTATGGGCGGTTACGCCGAATATGCCTTCGGTCGCAGCGGTAACTTTATGGCGAACTACACCTATGCGGTATCGCTTTTAATCGCTAACGTCGCCATCGCTATCTCTGCCGTGGGTTATGCCGCGGTGTTACTCGAAGTGAACTTAAGCCCAATGGCTATCTGTCTTGCCACCATTGGTGTGCTTTGGTTAGCAACAGTGGCTAACTTTGGTGGCGCCCGCATTACGGGTCGCGTGAGTAGCGTCACCGTGTGGGGGATTATTCTGCCCGTGATTGGTGTGTCGTTAATCGGTTGGTTCTGGTTCGACATCGACCTCTACAAAGGTGCTTGGAACCCACACGATATGCCTTTCTTTAAAGCCTTAGGCGGTTCAATCGCGATGACTTTATGGGCATTCCTTGGCTTAGAATCAGCTTGTGCTAACTCAGAGACAGTTGATAACCCAGAGAAAAACGTTCCTATCGCCGTAATGGGTGGTACCTTAGGTGCAGCGCTTATCTATATCGTTTCAACCAACGTGATTGCCGGTATTGTGCCTAACGCCGACCTTGCCAACTCAAACGCACCTTTCGGTCTAGCCTTCGCGCAAATGTTTAACCCTGTGGTCGGTAAAATCGTGATGGCCTGCGCCATTATCTCCTGTACTGGCTCACTGCTGGGTTGGCAGTTCACTATCGCGCAAGTGTTTAAAGCCTCTGCCGATGAAGGTTTCTTCCCTAAAGTGTTCTCTAAGGTCAGTAAAGCCGATGCACCAATTTGGGGTATGACCATCATCGTTTCGATTCAAACCCTGCTGTCTCTGATGACTATTAGCCCATCACTGAGCAAACAGTTTGAAGCCCTGGTTAACCTCGCCGTGGTGACTAACATTGTGCCTTACATCCTGTCGATGGCAGCCCTAGGTGTGATGCAAAAACAACTCAAAGTACCAGCGAACAAGGCCCGTGTTGCCAACGTGATTGCGGTTATCGGCGCCCTGTATAGCTTCTACGCCCTCTATAGCTCTGGTGAAACCGCAGTGATGTTAGGCGCTATCGCGACCTTCTTCGGTTGGACCATCTACGGGGTGATTTCCAATAAAACACCAACAGCTGAGCTCAAAGCAGCGTGAGCACGTCTCCCCTGCGATTCTCACTCTTTACTAGATAAGAAACATAAAACCAATCCGTCTTCAGGGACCTTAAGCCACAGTGCTTAAGGTCCCCAGACAAAACTTGCCTATTTTCGGTGGAACTATGAAAAAAACATGCATCGCGTTAATGCTACCTATGCTGTTGGCCGCCACCAGCAGCCAAGCGGTTGAACTCTATAACGATCAAAAAAACTCATTAGATTTAAGTGGTTGGTTAGGCTTCGCGGCACTCAACGACAGCCACGATACCTCAGTCATTGACGACTCCTCCCGAGTACGATTTAGCTTTGAACGCAGCGAGAGAAATGGCTGGACCGCCTTTGCCACCACAGAATGGGGCATCAACATGGTATCCAGCGATGACAGTTTAGTGATGCAAGGTGGCAAACTGGCCGCCGAAAAAACCGAAGACTTCCTCTATAACCGTTTAGGTTATGTTGGTATGTCGCACGATGAATGGGGTAGCCTCAGTTTTGGTAAGCAATGGGGCGCTTACTACGATGTCGCAGGCACGACGGATTTACCGAACGTGTTCGCCGGATATAGTGTCGGCGCCTACGCCTTTAGCGATGGCGGGCTAACAGGAACTGGCCGTGCCGACTCCGCGTTTATCTACCGCAATAACTTTGGCCCAGTGCAAATTGCCCTGCAATACGCCGCCAAAACCAATGGTGATGTCACCTTAAAAAATGATGACGGCAGCGAAATGACCAACTCTGAGCTTAATTTCGACAGCAGTTATGGCGCCAGTCTGACCTACTCACTCACCGATAAATTTAAGCTGCTCGCCGGCTTTAACCGTGGCGACTTTGAAGGCCATCTAGGTAACACTCAAGTCGATGAAACCAACGAAATCGTCGGTATCGGCGCCATGTATGGTGATTACTATCACTACGCCGATAACCGCGAAGCCAGCGGTCTCTACGTCGGCTTTAACGCCCATCAGAGTAAGAACAATGAGTTGGTCGGCGGCGAACTCTACGACGCTACTGGCGCTGAGCTGATGACGGCCTATCAATTCGATAATGGCTTTGTGCCTATGATTGTCCTCAGCTATTTGGACCTAGATACAGATGCCAGCACGCCCATCCAAGGCAAATGGACCCGCCAATTCGCCATGCTTGGCCTGCACTACCGTTACAGTAACGACACTGTGATGTTTGCCGAAATGAAGTTAGATTTCAGCAACATGGATGACCCAGCACTCGAAGCGCAGGAAGATAATGGCTTTGCGGTAGGGATTAACTACTTCTTTTAGGAATGGAAAGTCTTCATCAGGCTCTCCCGTACATTGAGGGATAGTGGCTCACGTTCCTCATATCCGTGGGCCCATTTGAGACTGAGGTGCGGCGCACGTTCCGTCTACAAACGCTCGCCACACACTCATTGGATGGTACCGCTGGTTTACCATCATCTCTGCGCCACTCCAAATAGGTTTGCTGGAGTGGCTTTTTTTCGCCGTTACTTAGCGTGCTGACGGCCTGAAGCGGCTTTGTTTCCACGACCTTGGTGGCCAGCCTTACCCTGCTCTGATTTTCCCTTAAAGCCCGACTGACCAAAAGGTGCCTTAGCTCCCGGACGACTGCTCTTAGGCTGCTGACCTTGCGTTGCATTCGCCCCAGACTTAGGTCCCTTAGGCTTGCTTGCGCTCGGTTTGCCCTTGGCATCGCCTTTACCCTTACGCTCATCGAACTGATTGCCCGAGAAGCGCGTCAGGGCTTTTTGCCCTTGGTTAGCATCCTTCATCCATTTCTGGCCACGTTCGTTGCGCCCTTCTGGTGGAACCAGGTGATTCGGACTGTTACCAATCAAATCTTCACGTCCCATGGCAATCAAGCCTTCGCGGATGATAGGCCAACCCGCTGGGTCGTGGTAACGCAGCAGCGCCTTATGCAGGCGACGTTGGCGGCCCTTCTTCGGCACTGGCACCACCTCACTGGTGTGCTTCACGTTTTTCAGCGAGTTCAACTCAGTGTGATAAATGGTCGTCGCATTTGCCATTGGCGATGGATAGAAGTTTTGCACTTGGTCGAGCTTAAACTTACGTTCCTTCAGCCAGAGCGCGAGGTTGAGCATATCCTCGTCGGTTGTGCCCGGATGCGCCGAAATAAAATAAGGGATCAGGAACTGTTCTTTACCCGCTTCCTTAGAATACTTGTCGAACAGCTCTTTAAACTTATCGTAGGCGCCCATGCCGGGTTTCATCATCTTGCTGAGCGGCCCTTCTTCGGTATGCTCAGGGGCAATTTTCAAATAGCCGCCCACATGGTGCTGGACCAACTCTTTGACATAGGCCGGATCTTCAATCGCTAAGTCGTAACGCACGCCCGAAGCAATCAAGATTTTCTTAATGCCGGGCACGGCACGAGCGGCGCGGTACAAGTCGATAGTGTGTTTATGATCTGTGCCTAAATGGCCGCAAATCGATGGATACACACAGGATAAACGGCGACAGGTTTTCTCCGCTTTTTCGCTGGTACAGCCGAGGCGATACATGTTGGCGGTGGGGCCGCCTAAGTCGGAAATCACCCCAGTAAAGCCGGGAACCTTATCCTGAATATCTTTGATTTCTTTAATAATCGATTCTTGCGAACGGCTCTGGATAATCCGGCCTTCGTGCTCGGTAATCGAGCAGAATGAACAGCCACCAAAGCAACCGCGCATGATGTTGATCGAGGTTTTGATCATGTCATAGGCGGGGATTTTGTCCTTACCGTAGGCAGGATGCGGCACCCGTTGATAGGGTAAATCGAACACGGCATCCATCTCGTCGGTATTGAGCGGCCAAGCCGGTGGGTTCACCCACACACCACGGTCACCATGGGGCTGGAACAGCGCTCGCGCACAACCCGGGTTTTGCTCTTGGTGCAAAATCCGCGAAGCATGGGCGTATAAGTATTTGTCCTCAGAGACCTTTTCAAAGGCTGGCAGCAGCACATAGGTTTTATCCCAAGGCTTAGGGCGTGGTGGCTGCACACTGATGGGTTTTGGCGCATCGTTATCGAAAATTTTAACATCCGATGGGCCTGATAAATTGGCACAGCCCACATCGTCGGCGCCATAGGGGTTCGGGATCGGATCGATCTTATGCAGTTGATCTATCTTGCGAGAATCCATCCCACGCCACTCGGGCATAGGCTCTTTACGGATAACGGCAGTGCCGCGCACATCCTGAATATCCCCAATGGCTTCACCCGCCGCTAAACGACGCGCCACTTCGGCCAGCGGACGCTCGGCGTTGCCGTACATCAAGATGTCGGCCTTGGCATCGAAAATCACGCTGCGACGGACTTTGTCCGACCAATAATCGTAGTGCGCGATACGGCGCAGGCTCGCCTCGATGCCGCCAATGATCACTGGCACATCTTTAAAGGCTTCTTTACAACGTTGGGTATAAACGGTCACGGCACGGTCTGGGCGCTTACCGCCCACATCGCCAGGAGTATAAGCATCATCGCTGCGGATACGACGGTCGGCGGTGTAACGGTTGATCATCGAATCCATGTTGCCGGCGGTGACACCAAAAAACAGATTCGGGCGGCCAAGCTGCATAAAGGCATCTTTGCTCGACCAATCGGGCTGAGAAATAATCCCGACACGGTAGCCTTGGGCTTCTAACATCCGGCCAATGACCGCCATGCCAAAGCTTGGGTGGTCCACATAGGCATCACCAGTGACAATAATAATGTCACAGCTGTCCCAGCCTAATTTCTCCATCTCCTTGCGAGACATAGGTAAGAAAGGCGCGGTGCCGAAGGACTCGGCCCAATACTTGGGATGGCTAAACAGTGTGGATTCAACTTGCATCGATTTTGACCCAAAAGCGTAATGTCAAACAAAGGTGCAGGCAAAAACAGGCCGCACCGATTTAGGGACGCGGAGTATAGCAGGCAAACAGGGATAAGTGCGATTAAAAAAACAGCAGCCGAGGTGTTTTTCGGGGTATTTGCACCAATGTGCTCAATACCCCTAAAGTGGCTAGGGATATGGCTTAGACGGCCATTACCCTATCTCAGCCATTACAGACTTTGGGCAAAATGCACTAAGTTGACTAAGGCTAGGCTGATAGTCACTAACCAAGTGAGCAACACGCCCCAAAAACGGCCGAAATGATAACCGCCTTTACCCTGAGTTAATCCTATCGCATGGAGCAAGCGAGCCACAATCCACAGGGTACCAAAACAATGCAAATAGAAATGCGCTAAGCCACCCGCCTCGGCCACCAGCATTAAAATCAATACGATGGGCGCATTCTCAATCAGATTCGCATGTACCCTGCCCGCCAGCGTCAAGGCATTGTTGCCGCCATCGCCGATACCGATTTTTTGGCTTCGTCTTAATTTCACCACTCGATAAGCCAGTGCTATTATCAACAACCCAGTCAAGCTGGCGTAAAACCCTGTTACCATCAACGGCATAACGATTCCCTTTTGATTAACATCACCGCGGTGTAGACCGCAAAAATTCAGCAATTTATTTGTATTAAGCTTAAAAGCCATTAACCTTTTAGCGACAAGATAGGTTAATATGCGCGCGTGATCTCTTACAACTTTTTATACAGTGAATAGCCCGATTGGATAACGAACAGTTTCTCGAAAAGCGTAAATTTATCATTAAGCTAGGCAAGGCTTTACATAAGTTTGGCACACCCGCTTACCGTCTTGAAACCCATTTGCAAACCGTCTCACGGACGCTCGGAATCGAAGGTTATTTTTTAATCTCCCCGACCTCGATGACCTTCGTATTACAACACGATACCGATCAAGAATATAACCATGTTGCGCGGGTTAAACCCGGCGAATTGGATTTAGGCTCCCTCGCCCGCACCGATGAACTGGTAGATGAGCTCACCTCGGGTAAACGCACACTCACCGAAGCCTTAGACAGGCTAGAGGAAATTGCCAACAAACCCAACCCCTACGGCCCAGCATTAACCTGTTTCTCCTTTGGCACCTCGGCGGCCGCCTTTGCCATGTTGATGGGCACGGGTTGGAACGATGTCTTTTGGTCAGGCTTGTTAGGCTTGCTAGTCTATGGTTTTGTGTACCGCGCCGAGCGTTCGACGCGCATGGCAGAAGTGTTAGAGCCTTTCGCGACGATTGTTTGCGCCATTGCCGCCTGCGCCATTGCCCGCATTGACCCCAATATTAATATTCCCGTGGTGATCCTCTCCTCCATCATCATCTTTATTCCCGGCTTAGCCTTAACCTTAGGGTTGGCAGAACTGGCGGCACGCGACCTGATCTCGGGCACAGCGCGGATTATGGACGCTAGTATGTTGTTGTTTAAGCTGTACTTTGGCGCAGTGCTGGGGATGGCGATTGGTAAAGCCTTCTTCGGTGAAGCCATTCATATCGAACCTGAGGGCTTACCACGCTGGGCAATTTGGTCGGCGGTGCCTATCCTGTCGATGGCACTGGTATTTATCTTTAAGGCACGGATGCAAGATTCACCTTGGGGCGTACTGGCGGGGATAGTGGCATTCTTCTCCGCCATGTTAGGCGGACACTTTTTTGGGGATTCGGTGGGGATCTTCTTCGGCGCCTTGGCGGTAGGGGTCTATTCCAATCTCTATGCCCGTTGGATGAAGGCGCCCGCCTCGATTGCACTGCTGCAAGGTATTGTGATCTTGGTGCCCGGCAGTAAAACCTACATAGGGCTGAACGCGCTGATCTCCGGCGAAACCATGCTCAACCAATCCCATATTGGGTCGCAGATCTTTTTAATCTTTATGTCGCTTATCGCCGGACTGATTTTTGCCAACGTCGTGGTGCCACCAAGACGTACGCTGTAACATCTCCTCTCAGGGCTGGCGCGAACTCCAGCCCGATTCTTAAAGCAACCTTAAGTAAAATCATAATCTTATTAAAATGTTTCCTTGACTAATGGCCACTTCCCGTGTGTTATTAAATTGTGAAGCGCAGCAGAACCTTAAGCTGTCGCCATCCAGTTTACGGGAGTGGTTTTATGCAGAAGTTTACCCTGTATGCATCGATTCTACCTTGTTGCCTCTGTGGTCTAGTCAACCTAGCCAGAGCGGATGAGGCTTTGCCTAAAACGCCCCCCGAGGAAGCCCCTAAAAAAGTCAGCAAGATTGTCGTAGTGAGCAACCCCATTTTCGATGAGTCCGATCCCGACGCATTTTTTATCCACCGCTGGGCTAACTATCTGCATATCAACACCAAGGAATATGTGGTTCGAGATAGGCTGACCTTTGATGAAAACGATACTGTTACCCAAAAAGACCTCGACGAGTCACAACGTTTACTGCGCGCCGAACCCTATATCCGCGATGCAAAAGTCTATGTCAGCGAGAAGGATCCTGAGTCCGACGTCCACCCAGATGATGAATCGATTGTTATCGAGACCTGGGATAACTGGTCACTGCTCCCCACGGCCAGCTTTAGTAGCTCGGGCGGTGATACCCGTTACTCCTTTGGCGTGAAAGAAGACAACCTCTTCGGTACAGGCATACGCACCCGCTTAAAATATCAATCGGATGAATCCCGTACTGGCTATAAGTTTGCCTTCGAAGCGCCCATTAGCATTATCGACCACGGTATTGTCGCCGCCGAGTTTTACGATAATAGCGACGGCCAAGCTAAGCATGTGTATGTCAGTAAGCCCTTCTATTCATTGAATACTGAGACCATGTACTCGGCGGAGTTTTTGGATGATAGCCGCACCGATATCTTGCGCCAGAACGGCCATGAGGTGAACGAGTTTGAACACACTGTCGACTATCTCAATCTGCAATATGGCTGGTTAATCAATAAGAATAACGAACACTTATCGCGTTTTATCACCGGTTTTACCCAAGATAAGCATGAGTTTGCCAATTCAGAGGTTTACCCGACTTCCGAGTTACCGCAGGACAGGGACTTTATGTATCCTTGGGTCGCCTATGAGTTTATTCAGGACGACTTTCAGGTACTCAATAATGTGCACCTTATTCGTAATAACGAAGACTTTAACTTAGGTTGGCACCACTATATTCAATTGGGTATCGAAACCAATGATATCGGCGACAATAACCCAGTGGGCTACCACTTCAAATGGCAAACTACCCGCGGGTATAAGTTTGATGAGCATTTATGGTTACTCGAAATGGGCGCCACCAGCACCTTAGGCACCACCCAAAAAGATACCTATCAAGCCAATCTTCAGGCTGAATACTTCTATCAAATCAATCCTAAATGGATAGCTTATGGCAAGGCGTGGGCGAGCGTGTCGAATAACACGTACCTCGATCTCACCAAAGGGCTTGGCGATGAAACTGGGGTACGCGGTTATCCCAACGAATATCAACAGGGCGATAACCAATGGTTACTCACCGCCGAAATTCGTAATTATCCCAATATCAACCTATACCAATTGGCCGAACTCGGCTGGGCGGTATTTGCCGATGTCGGCCAAGCCTCGGGTGGTCCGTTAGCGGCCAATAACGAGGTCAGCGGCCCGCTTGCCAGTGTCGGTATTGGCGCACGGATTTATTCCTCTCGCTCCAGTTACGGCAACGTCGCCCATATTGACCTCTCAGTGCCCTACACGGGTGGTGATTCGGTCAACAGTTGGGAATGGCGTTTTCTGGTGAAACGCAGCTTCTAATCTATAGTTTAGCGCGCATCGGATATGCGCCTCGTTTTATCGCTGAGCACGCAGTTTTAGCAGTAAACGCTTGTCAGCCATCGACAAAGCGCATAGCGTAACTTAAGCGTTTAACGGGAATAAGGGACTAAAATGAAAAACTTCGCCGCTGGGCTTAACAACTTTTGGGTGGGATTATTCACGGGGATCATGCTGCCGCTGATTATCGTCGCGGGATTGTTATACGCCACCGTCGATAAATTCACCGGACTCATAGAAGACGCCGCCATAGCGCCTTTAATTAGTCGCAGTGAACAGACCTTCGACAGAGTCGATAATCTGCTCCTCACCTTAGACAATAAAGTCGACGACGCAAATTTAAAGGACGTAGCACTTTTAGCCCCGTTAAAAAACGCGCAGTTGTTCCCAGAGCTACAGGCTCTCGCCAGTGGAGTCACTAACCTCAAACAGACAGTCACAGATATCGATAAGCAAGCCGTATTAGCAAACCTGCAGGAAAAACTGCAAGCCTCACTGGCGACCAAATTCCCCGAGGATAAAGCGAAAGAACTCGCTCAGAATCTTATCAATATTGCGCAAGTGCTTGCGAGTGAACAAAAACACTTATCGGCAGCAGTAGAACCAACACCGAATAATTAAGCCCATAGCGACAGATAGATAGGGAAGAATCTTCTTTTATTGCTATCCAACCCGCTAACCACTCAGCAAATAAAAAGCCCGTTTACCTAATTAGATAAACGGGCTTTTTACTGAATTTAATGAGTTGGCCGATAAGCCGGGTCCTGTCTTGGACAGTCATTCATCTAGGCCTGCAATCGCTCGCAGGCTCAAGCGACCTACCCGGTTCCAACGCGAGCCACGCCATACGGAACCCTATTTGGTCTTGCTTCGGGTGGAGTTTACCTTGCTACGGACTATTGCTAGCCGCACGGTGCGCTCTTACCGCACCCTTTCACCCTTACCACCTTAGCCGAAGCTATGATGGCGGTCTCCTCTCTGTTGCACTTGTCGTCGGTTCGCACCGCCCAGGCGTTACCTGGCACCCC
Organism: Shewanella sp. 10B; assembly: GCF_023475885.1. Classification (NCBI taxonomy): domain Bacteria; kingdom Pseudomonadati; phylum Pseudomonadota; class Gammaproteobacteria; order Alteromonadales; family Shewanellaceae; genus Shewanella; species Shewanella sp. 10B. Next base: position 32,898 of record NZ_JAMDJO010000006.1, on the reverse strand, counting down.
GCTCTTTGAAGCCCGGACTTTCCTCCCCGCTCTTGCGAGCGCAGCGACTGTCTGGCCAACTCGGCGCGGATTATAGCCTAAGCAATCTGCGCGTACCACTGTTAATCCCGTCCATGTGCGCCTATCTCAAAGATCCGCTTATAAATCCGACTCTAAACCGAACTTATACAGGGCATTCTTTTTAAGACCGTGAATTTGCGCGGCAATGGCGGCGGCTTTTTTGAGGGGCAATTCTTCACAGAGTAATTTCAAAGTGTTGATGGCGACTGTCGGAATGGCGTCATCATCCTCCGCAGCGCGATGACCATGTACCATCAGCACTATCTCGCCTTTTTGCTGGTTAGGATCGCTGCTGACCGTGGTGAGCACCTCGGCCACAGGGCCAGAGAGGAAGGTCTCGAAGGTTTTAGTGACTTCCCGAGCCATCACCACTTGCCTCTCGCCGCCTAACACTTCGACCATGGTCGTCAGGCTATGCTCGATGCGGTGCGGTGATTCATAAAAAATCAGTGTGCGAGGGTCTTCCTTGAGCTCGAGTAACTTATCGGCGCGCGCCTTCTCTTTAGAAGGTAAAAAGCCTTCGAAGGAGAAACGATCCGACGGTAAACCCGACGCACTTAATGCGGTAATCGCCGCGCAAGGGCCGGGCAATGGGATCACTCTAAATCCCGACTGACGCACATGGGAGACTAAGTGATAGCCGGGGTCTGAAATCAGTGGCGTGCCCGCATCGGAAATCAGCGCAATCGATTGCCCTGCGGCTAACTGCTCGACAATCCATTGGGCGCGAGCGCGCTCGTTATGGTCATGCAAGGCGATAGTTTTGGTAGAAATACCAAAATGACTCAATAACTTGCCGCTGTGACGTGTATCTTCGCAGGCAATCAATGCGACCTGAGTGAGCACTTCGATAGCACGTGGGCTCATGTCCCCCAAGTTACCAATGGGAGTGGGAACAATGTAGAGAGCGACGCTTTGGTCCATATATACCTCGGTAATGGCAGTGCCAAGACTTTCGTCAAGCGCAAGAGAAGGTTAAACTAGAGGCAGCATCTTACCAGAGTGAAGCCCAGTGTTAAAAAGCCTGAATACAACTAAGTTCGTTTCCGTGGCCATTTTATCCGCAGTGTTGGCGGGTTGCGGCAGCCAAGCGCCCAGCTCAACCGATACAGCCCCCACAGTGGCCACCTCTTTAGCCTCTGCACCATTGGCGCCCAATGTGTATTTAGCACAGGCCGCGAATAGCAAAGATCCGCAGCAGCGCGATACCAACCTGCTGCTGGCGGCGCATGCCTATATCAATGCCAATGACTATTCGGCGGCGCAGAAACTGCTGAAGTCGATGCAGCCAAGCCTGACTCAGACTCCTACTCTGGTGGCCGAGCATAAATACCTGACGGCGCGGGTATTAGAGCATACATCGACCTATGTCGAGGCGCTCAAGACCCTGAGCTATCCAAGCACTTGGGTTTTACCCGGCTGGCAAATGGCCGCGTATCATCAATTTAGAGCGCATTTGTTCCAACTGAATAAGCAACCTATCGAGCAAGTGCGCGAGCTGAGTTTATTGACCACCTATTTACCGCCCGCCGAGGCGAGTGAAGTCAATAACCAAATCTGGCAAGTGTTGCAGCCAATGCATGAGCAAACCCTGCAAACCTTTATCCGCGATGCCAACAACCCAGTATTTGCTGGTTGGTTGCAGCTCGCCTATATCGCCAAACATTATGCGGTCGACCCCAATCAACTGGTTCGTTACTTAGGCGACTGGCAAAAGCAGAATCCTTATCATCCAGCGGCAGCCAAATTACCGACCGATTTGGATCGGGCGCTAAATGCTAAGCCTTTTATGCCGAAGAATATCGCCGTTCTGCTTCCGCTTACAGGCCAGCGCGCGGGTGCCGCCAACGCGATTCGCCAAGGGATTTTGGCCAGCTATTTAGCCAAACCTAATGAGCAGGTTGCGGTTAATTTTTACGATACCGCCAATGATGCCGTAGCGGCCTATCAGCAAGCGGTGAACGCGGGCGCCGAGTTTATTATTGGCCCCTTGCTGCCAAATGAAATCGATCAATTGCTGGCACTGAACAGCAACACCAGCCCTGCGATCAGCACGCCATCGGGCTCTGCACCTGCCGCGCCCACGGTACCGACTGCACCGATCCCGCAGCTATTTTTAAATCAAACCGATAAGTTTGTGCCCGATATCAATAAGTTCTACTTTGCTCTGTCACCAGCCCAAGAAGCTGCCGATGCCGCAACGCGTATGTATCAAGATGGCGTGACTATGCCATTACTGCTTGCCAGCAACGATGCCACAGGCAAACGCATGGCAGAAAGCTTTATCCAAGCCTGGAAAAAGAAAAGCGATACCCCTATCGAAGTCTATTACTACGATGGTGGCGATAAGATGAAAACCACAGTGCAGGATGCACTCGGTGTCCGTGATAGCCAAGCGCGTATCGCGCGGATCAAGGAGCTGCTCGGTAATTCGGTACAGGCCGATTTTCGTTCGCGCCAAGATATCGATGCGATCTATATGATCTCGACGCCGCAGGATTTAACCTTGCTCAAGGCCTTTATCGATGTGAACTTCAGCGTATTTACTCAGCCAGTGCCGTTGTACACCTCAAGCCGCAGCCGCATCGACAACGAATCGAGCCAAACGGCGCAGGATTTAAATAACCTGACCATGAGCGATGCACCTTGGCTGATGCAAAACAGTGAAGAAAACCTGATGGTTAACACTCTGTGGTCGGGTTGGAATAACGGCCAGAAACGCCTGTTCGTGATGGGCTATGATGCCATGGATTTGATCAGCAAACTGGCGCAGATGCGCTCATTCACGGGTTACCAGTTCAATGGACGTAGCGGCGTATTATCCGTCAATCCTGACGGCGTGATTAACCGCCAATTAAGCTGGGGACGCTATCAGAGAGGCAGTTTCCGTCAACTATGACACTCGGACAGCAGGCAGAGTCGCTCGCTCAAGGTTACCTCGAACAGCAAGGGTTAACCTTTGTCGAGCGCAATGTCCGCTATCCCTTTGGTGAAATAGACCTCGTCATGCGCCATAAACACCACTGGGTATTTGTTGAAGTAAAATATCGCTCAGCAAATCAATTTGGCGGCGCAATACAAGCACTTAGCAAAGCACAAATCGGCAGGATCCGCATGGCGGCCAGCCACTATTTACAGACGCATAAACTGGATGTGCCGTGCCGATTCGACGTTGTCGCCATCGAAGACGCGCAAATCCACTGGCTAGTAGATGCCTTTTAAGCGAGGCCTTCGACTCAGCTAATCGAATAATTTTTAACGCTTATGCCTCAACTCCACCGTGGAAATATGGCATCATAGCCACACTTTATCCTGAAAGGATGTATCCATGTTAGAACGCATTAAAGACAGCTTTACTGAATCTATCCAGACCAAAATCGATGCAGCCGAAGCACTGCCAGAATCCATCGCCAAAGCGGCCGAGATGATGGTGCAATGTCTTTTGGGCGGCAATAAAATTCTTGCCTGCGGTAACGGTGGCAGTGCCGGTGATGCTCAGCACTTCTCGGCCGAGCTATTAAACCGCTACGAAATTGAACGCCCACCATTGCCCGCGATTGCGCTGTCAACCGACACTTCAACCATCACGGCGATTGCCAACGACTACAGCTATGATGAGATTTTCTCAAAACAAATCTTAGCCTTAGGCCAACCCGGTGACATTCTGCTAGCGATTTCCACCAGCGGTAACTCAGGCAACGTGATTAAAGCCATGGAAGCCGCCCTGAGCCGCGATATGACTATCGTTGCCTTAACCGGTAAAGACGGTGGCGCGATGGCGGGATTGCTGAGCGTGGGCGACGTGGAAATCCGTGTACCTTCTAACGTGACGGCACGCATTCAAGAAGTGCACTTACTGGTTATCCACTGTCTCTGTGACAATATCGACCGCACGCTCTTCCCGCAGGACGAACAGCAATGAGATATGCTGCCCCACTGTTAATGGTTTGCATGCTGCTGCAAGGTTGCGCCGGTGCCGTTATGGTGGGCGCAGTCAGTGGCGCCATGATGGCCAACGATGAGCGTTCGGTGAAGACTCAGCTCGACGATACCAATACCGATTTTAAGATCACCAGTGCCCTGCTAGAGCATGAAGATCTGAAGAGACAAACGAATATCACGGGTGTTTCGGTTAACGGTAATGTGCTGATGATTGGTCAAGCCCCCAACTCTATGTTGAGGGATAAGGCGATTAAGGTCGTACAAGATCTTAAGCTTGGCGGTAAGATCCACAATCAGATCCGCATCGGTAACCCAACCTCTTTCACCACCCGTAGCAATGACACTTGGGTGACAACGAAAGTGAAGGGTCGCATGCTCAACGAGAAAGAGCTGGATGTCACCCGCATTAAGGTCATCACTGAAAACGGTGAAGTCTTCCTACTCGGACTCATTCACCGCTCTCAGGCCGATATGGCCGTCGATATCGCGCGCAACACCGCAGGTGTGCGTAAAGTCGTTAAAGTATTCGAATACATCGAATAACCGATTGAGCCTAAGCACTTAGGGTTTAGGCTCGCCTTCTGCCGCTTCCAGTCCTAACGCTTTTACTTGGATGTTATCCATCACCTTGGGTGACTTGGCCATCCACATGCCAATCCAAGGTAAAAACAGTGACGGCAACACAATCAATGCGGCGCCCAGCCAACTTAGGCTATCTAACCATTCATCGAATAACAGCCAGCCCAAAAAGACGATAAATAACAGGCCGGTATATTCGGCTATCGCAATATCGCTCGCCTGTGCGCGGCGATAGGCCAGCACGCAGAACCAGTGATATATCAGTAAGAAAGCATTACTGAGCAGCGCTACGGCTAACAACCCCCAGCTCAGCCCCTCAAGCCCCTGAAATGCCGAGATGATTAAGGTGGCGGGAATACCCAGCAGGTTATACAACATTAAGGTTAATACTGGATGCTCAGTATTTGGGACTTTTTTCAGGGTCAACTGGTTGACGGCAAAGGTAAACGCCGAGAATAACACTGCTAATCCAAACCAGTTTATCTCACTCGGTCTGAGGATAATTAAGATCCCGACAAACCCGAGTAATGTGCATACCACTTGTCCTGTGGTGATCCGCTCCTTTAAAAACCAATAGCCCATCAGAATAATCATCAGCGGCGCCGAGTAAAACAGGGAACTGACCGTCGCCAGCGGCAAAGCCATTAGGCCAATAATTAAAAAAAGCGCGCCAACCGAGCCAATGTTGGCACGCCAAAGGTGGACCGAAATATGTTCCGTCTTGGGTCGCTGCGAGTACAACCAAATGGGAATTAACATCAATACTGAAGTGATTTGTCTCACGAGTAGAAAAGTGGCCGCATTTGCATCTTCTGGCAGCCATTTGATCGATACATCGTAAAAAGCACTAAATAGATTACCCACTATCAATAAAATCAAACCGATAACTACAGGGCGCTGCATTTTTTACCATCCGCAAATCTCGATGCTGGCATGATAATCCCCACAAAACTTAAGCTGAAATGATGCTTTCTCATGCTAGATGAATTAAATTCATACCAAATCTTTTAGGCATTGAAAATCATGAGAAAGCTTCCTCCATTACGCGCACTACAAGTCTTTGAAACTGCCGCAAGGCAACAGCATTTTTCCAAGGCTGCCGCCGAGCTTTGCATTACCCAAAGCGCAGTTTCACACCAAGTGCGTGTATTAGAGGAATATTTTGGCGAGCAGCTTTTCGACCGTCAGGGACGAAAATTGCAACTCACGCCGAAAGGCCAGAGCCTATTTATTGAGTTAGAAAGGATTTTTAATGAGTTAAGCGACCTTAATCTCAAGATCCGTGATACCCCAAACCAACAACTCTGTTTGGCGGTGTATAGCTCTTTTGCGGTGAAATGGTTGATCCCAAGATTAGCGGATTTTAGGCGCCAATATCCCAGCGTTAAAATTCGCCTCGAGATGATCACTCAAGACCCCGATCTCAGCACCAGCACGGCCGATATCTTTATCGCGGGCAAACTCAATCAGCGCGGCTATTGGCAACAGTTACTGCATAAGGAGCGGCTCATCCCAGTATGTAGCCCGAGTTTTTACCCCAAGTGGCGTGATATTAACTTAAGCAATTTTCAGCAACAGGCGCTACTGATTGTGGACGAGGGGTCGCTAGGACTCGATTGGCATAAATGGTCATCGGCTCACCAGATCCCACTGAATAACGAGCAACAACATATTTTTAGCCATATCGTAATGGCAATTGAGGCGGCAATTGCTGGCCAAGGCCTCGCCCTCGCCCCCGATTTTATGGTGGCAGGTGATATCAGCACCGGCAGACTGGTTGCGGTTAACCTGCCCGATGTCCATACGGGCTTTGAGTTTAGTTTTATCTGTAAGCAACGCCGTCTCACAGAGCCTGCCATCGCCGCCTTTTCCTCTTGGCTAAAATCACAGGCCTAAACGCTTATACCAATCACATTAAATATCTAATCAGTTCAGAGCCTCACAGGCATCTCAATCCAAGGCGCATTGACGAAGAAATGGTTATTCCCTTTTAAGTCAATGTAACACGGGAGTGAGATGCCTGTGAGGCTCCCGAAGGGCGGGGTTGAACGGGCTTTATACTGTGTTTAAGGCTTTCGACAGAGCGCCACTATGCCTTCAAGCCTTCGCCTTGTCTAAAGCCAGTTTAACTCCCGCTGAATGAACAGATATTTAATACGATTGGTATTGGCTCTGTATCAAACAGCCCGATGAATAACAGACATAAAAAAGCCGACCTAAGAGTGGGTCGGCTTAATAACGTGCTGTGTAATGACTTTTTAGCTCAAATTACACTAACAAACCAATCTTCTCGTACACCTTTTTAAGTGTCACTTCGGCGCGAGCTTGAGCATTTTCAGCGCCCGCTCTCATCACTTGATCGAGGTAAGCACGGTCGGCACGCAGCGCACGGTAACGCTCTTGCAGAGGCTCTAACATGCCCACTACCGCTTCACCTGCGGCGCCTTTTAAGTGACCATACATCTTGCCTTCAAACTCGGCTTCGAGGCTGGCAATGCTTTGGCCAGTGATACCCGACATTAAGCTCAACAGGTTAGATACACCTGGCTTGTTTTCCATATCGAAACGCACGACTGGCGGTTCATCACTGTCAGTCATGGCTTTTTTCAGCTTTTTCATAACCGCTTTTGGATCTTCAAGCAGGCCAATCACGTTGTTACGGTTGTCGTCCGACTTAGACATCTTCTTCAGCGGATCCTGTAGCGACATCACCTTAGCGCCATGCTCAGGGATGAAAGGCTCAGGAATGGTAAACGTCTCGCCGTATGCGTTGTTAAAGCGAGTCGCGATATCACGAGTTAATTCAAGATGTTGTTTCTGATCTTGGCCAACCGGGATTTCATTCGCTTGATACAGCAGAATATCCGCCGCCATCAATACAGGATAACCAAACAAACCGACGTTAATATTGTTGGCGTGCTTTTGTGACTTATCCTTAAACTGCGTCATACGGCTCAATTCACCCATTTGGGTGTAGCAATTTAACGCCCAACCCAGCTGAGTGTGCTGCGGCACTTGGGATTGGATAAACACTGTGCTCTTCTTTGGATCGACACCACAAGCTAAATACAGCGCGAGCGTATCTAAACAGGCTTCACGCAATGCTTGAGGGTCTTGGCGCACGGTAATGGCATGCAAGTCCACCACGCAATATAGGCAGTCGTGGCTATCTTGCATGGCAACCCATTGACGCAATGCACCCATGTAGTTACCTATGGTTAATTCGCCGGACGGCTGTGCACCGCTGAGTACTATGGGTTTGGTCATTACGTCATTGCTCCAAATAAAGATAAAAAAGATTCGATTAAACTGGCTGAGCGAGATTTAGCCAGCGCAGGATCTCGGCAAACTGCTCGCATACAGCGTCAGGGCCAGTGAGCCCAATATCTTCACCGTAGTTGTAGCCATAGGTCAAGCCGATTGATGCAACACCCGCCGCTTTCGCCGCTAAAATGTCATTTTTAGAATCACCTACCATCAACAACTCACTTTTATCGAGTTGCCATTCGGCTAATAGATGCTGTAGCGGTAATGGATCGGGTTTCATCTTCGCCAGCGAATCGCCGCCAAGCACTAGGCTAAAGAAGTCATTAATCTTAAAGGCTTCAAGCAAAGGCAAGGTAAAGCGATAGGGCTTATTGGTCACCACCGCCAACTTAAATCCCGCATCAAACAGGATTTTCAGCACTTGATGTACATCGGCATAGAGTGCACTGTGTTTCTCAAGGTTTTCTTGATAGTGATGCATAAAGATGGGCATAGCCGCATCCAATGCCGTTTGCTCAACGTCTGCGCCTAAGGCGTGGCTCATGGCGCGGCGCATCAGCATCTCAGCGCCATTGCCCACCCAAGTTCTCACCTGTGCCTCGGTACACCTTGCTAAACCTAATTCGGCGAGTGCCGCCTGAGTCGCGACCGCAAGATCGGGCACACTGTCAATCAGTGTGCCGTCGAGATCAAAGGCAATCGCTTTAATCTGTTCCCGCATTATTTGGCCTCTACTTTCGCTAACTCGGCGCGCATCTCGTCGACGACGGCTTTATAGTCAGGCTTACCGAAAATGGCAGAGCCGGCGACAAACATATCGGCGCCTGCGGCGGCGATTTCAGCAATGTTATCCACTTTAACGCCACCATCGACTTCTAAACGAATATCGAACCCGCTGGCATCGATACGCTCACGCACTTGGCGTAATTTATCTAAAGTCGAAGGAATAAAGGATTGGCCACCAAAACCAGGGTTGACCGACATCAGCAGAATCACATCTAACTTATCCATGACATGGTCAAGATAGTGCAGCGGTGTCGCCGGGTTAAACACTAAACCCGCTTTACAACCCGATTCTTTAATCAGTTGCAGAGTGCGGTCGATATGCTCAGAGGCCTCTGGATGGAAAGTAATAATAGACGCACCCGCATTGGCAAAGTCAGGCACGATACGGTCAACAGGCTTAACCATTAAATGCACATCGATATCGGCCGTGATGCCATAGTCGCGTAACGCTTTGCACACCATAGGGCCAATGGTTAAGTTGGGCACATAGTGGTTATCCATCACATCAAAATGTACTACGTCAGCCCCTGCATCTAACACGGCTTTAACGTCATCCCCTAAACGGGCGAAATCGGCGGATAAAATCGATGGAGCAATTAAAAATGGGCGCATAGGACACTCGCTGCTATTGAACAAAAAGTGCCTTATTTTACCCTTAGCTAGGCCATGCCTCTATAGCAAATGCCACATTTATCGCGATTGAAACCCAATAGAAACACAATTGGAGCACTCATAACGTACGGTAAACTCAAGGAGATGCTGAAGCGTTAGAAAGTTTTTAGTGAAGATTGATAAATTATTGTTCATAAACTAAGCGAGTTTGTTATACTCGGGTCGCTAACGTGGGTCATTTAGTGGTTTCAAAGGAAGTATCATGAAGGGGCGGTTAACACAGTTTTCACACATTTTAGGCTCGGTGACATTTAAGTCATCGATGATGTTGGCATTTACCGCAGTGGTAGTCGCCTCCTTAGCCTTTGGCGTGGAAAAACTCACCGCAAGTAACGACACCTCTGCCTGCGCTTGCAGCAGCGATACTCGCTACAACAACAGTTTACCTAGCAGCCATCCAAATAACCGCTGTGCCGAACAGACGCAAACCTTAAGCTGGAAGACCTGGCTCACTGGCAAAAATCGCTCTAGCCAGTTCCATTTTGTCGACTTGCTTGAATTACTCCATGGTCATCAAGATAAACCTATCGATGACCTGAAGCCCGCTAATTCACAACAGTCCTATTGATGCTAAGCAGGATCTGGCAAGTCTTTCACAGTACGATAGCCGCCTTCTTTGGGGTACAGTCAGATAGAAATCGTCAAAAAGACTTCCAGACTAACTCGCCATTACCGTACATTTTGATGGGGATAGTGCTAGCGATTGCCTTGGTCGCCAGCCTGATTCTACTTGTTAGCCAAGTCGTTGGCTAAGTCACTCGATACTACACCTTAGTATCAATCATCCTGCGGATCATAATTCTCATCGTACAACGCAATCAGCTCGTCGACTTTGTTACGACCACTGCCATTTTGGCTAATGTTGCGCTGCACTTGGATCTTGGCAAGGTGGGCACCGCGATACAACTCACGTGTCAGTGGAATATCATGGTTACTGATCACGACAGGAATGCGTTGCTCTAACGCCATATGCCGCGAATAACGCGCCAGCAGCGCCTGATCATCCAAGCTAAAACCGGCACCGACATAGGTGGTAAAACTTGCAGTGGTCGATAGTGGCGCATAGGGCGGATCGCAATAGATTACATCGCCAGTGCGGATTTGCTCGAAGGCTTTTTCATAGCCGATGCACTTAAACTCGGCGCGCTGAGCTTTCTTTGAAAAGGCTAGGATTTCTTTCTCAGGGAAATACGGTTTCTTGTATGAGCCAAAGGGCACATTAAAGCCCCCTTTGCGGTTATAACGGCATAGGCCATTAAAACCATGGCGATTCAAGTACAGAAAATAAACCGAGCGCAAAAAAGGATCGCGGGATTTATTAAAGTCTGTACGCACGCGGTAGTAGGCATCCTTTTGATTCATCTCATCGACGAATAGCTTTTTGGCCGCCGCAATGTATTCGGCAGGCCTTTCTTTCACTATGTTGTAGAGATTAATCAGATCTTGATTGATGTCGCAGAGTAAATAGCTGGGGTAGTCAGTATTTAAAAAGACTGAACCTGCGCCGACAAAGGGCTCAACTAAACGCTCACCTGTCGGTAAGTAGTTCGCGAGCTCATCCACCAATTTAAATTTTCCGCCGGCCCATTTCAGGAAGGCTCTATGTTTTTTGATCATTTAACTTGATGAATGCCGACAAAAATAAAGGCCATGATTGTACTCTGTTTATTCTGAAATTTCACCGCTTGAGCGCGTTTCTTGTAGTTGATAACCGCCGAGTTCTGCCCATTTTTTTATCAGAGGTTGGCTAAGATGATACTCTTTGACCAATTCTGCAGCCGCCTGCTGTGCCGATTGACTGTCGTTAAACTGCCCTACTAACACCACCCAAAACTGTTTGTATTTGGCGACTCGCACCTCTGGCACATTATGCAGTTTCTTAAGGAGCGACTGTACAGTTTCACGCTGGGAGACTGTCGCAATTTGGATCGCATAGCCCGTTTTCGGCCGCGCAGATACTGGCGATGCAGGCTCAGGAGTTGCATTCACCACCTGAGTAGCGGAGTCATCTTTCGCGTGCTCTGTAGGAGCTGGCGCAGGCTCTGCCTCATCAACCTCGGTGACGGTGCTGTCGCCCTTACTTGTCGCTTCATCGACTGGTGGCGCTATGTCTGTCTCTCCTTCCACTTGAGGCTCTTCCCCATGGAACTTAGCCAATGGGTCAGCTTGCTCCACCGCTTCCGCTAATAATGCCTGCGCTAACGACTCGGCTCGCTGCTTAAAATACGGCACTAGTATCTGTTTGCCATGGGCAAGAAACTCTGCGGAATCCACAGCAGGATAAGTCACGATCTCAGGAATTGGCTCACTGGAAAAGGGTTTAGCCAGACCAAGCCAAATTACTATGGAAATCAGCACACTGGCGAGCCCAATTAGCGCGACTTTGTATTGTGTCCATACTGATTTTTTCTCACCCTGACCATGTAGAGCCAGCTCCAGCAAGGACACCACCTCCTGAGGAGTGCCCGTTTGCTTCTCAAGCTGAGCGCGCACTATGTCCCTTGGCGTAAACGGATTTTGGTCACTATATCGCAGCAAGGTTTGATACAGCGCCTCGCGCTCCGGCAGGCTTAAGGGATCAATGCTGACTGGCAGAATTTGTCGTCTTAACGACTCTGGCAGCTGAGGGAGTAAGTCGGCTAGAAATGCAGGCGGTACAGCTAACGTCACGGCGATACGCTGACCCGCGCATTGCACTTGATTGAGTATGATGCACTCGGCCCACAATTCTTTAGAGAGCAAATGAGCATCATCGATAATGATGTGCAGCGGCTTACTTTGTTTCGGCGCGACACGCAGTATGGTTTCAGCGAGGGAGATTTCGTCATCAAAAATCGGAGATGACACCAATTGCACTAAAATCTTGCGACGAATTTCAGCATTGTCGGCATGCATAGGACAAATGACTAACGCAGCATTCGACTCATCAAAATCTGTGGCTAACGCCGTGAGCAGAGTCGTCTTACCCGAGCCGTGCACGCCCACAAGCACCAGTAGCTGGTCGCTATAACTGGCCACATGATGCAATCTTTCTACGAGGGCTTCCTGTGAAGGAAGCAAGACTTGCCCCTGAAACGTCACTCATCCACCACACAAGGTTTATGCGCAGCAGATAACCTGTTCTAGGGTAGATTCCGGAACTTGGCTAAAGACATCAGCTCGACCAATGGCCGTCGGGAGTACCAGCCGGATCTGACCACCTAAGACTTTCTTATCGCGACGCATATGTTTAATAAAACTGTCGAAATCCATCGATTCCGGCGCTGTTATTGGCAGATCGAAAGCGTGGAACAATTGCACAATACGACGAACAATTGACTCATCAATCAATCCCATGGACTTAGCCGTTTGTGCAGCAAGGACTGTGCCAGCCGCAACCGCCTCACCATGCAGCCAGTTACCATAGCCCATCTCGGCTTCAATCGCATGGCCGAAGGTATGTCCAAGGTTTAATAGCGCGCGGACGCCCTGCTCGGTCTCATCTTGGCTCACGACATCGGCTTTAATCTCACAGCAGCGAGAAATCGCATAGACCAAAGCTTGAGTATCTAGGCTTTTCAATGCTTGAACATTGTTCTCAAGCCATTGAAAAAACTCAGCATCCCACATGATGCCATACTTAATGACTTCTGCCATCCCCGCTGCGAATTCACGCGCGGGCAAGGTCTGTAAGCATTCAGTATCGATAATGACCATCTGTGGCTGATAAAAAGCCCCGATCATATTTTTGCCAAGCGGATGATTAACGGCGGTTTTTCCGCCAACAGAGGAATCTACTTGCGATAATAACGTGGTTGGAATTTGAATAAAATCGACACCACGTTGGTAACAGGCAGCGGCAAAACCCGTCATGTCACCAATAACTCCACCACCGAGAGCCACCAGCACTGAATCACGGCCATAATTGCGTTGCAGCAAAGCCGTAAAAATGGAATCTAAATGCGTTAAATCTTTGAATTGTTCGCCATCGGGAAGGATGACGCTGGTTACCTCACCAAACGAAGCCATCGTGTCTTGGATCGGCTTAAGATACAAGGGCGCGACAGTTTCATTGGTGACGATAAGGATACGTTTTTTCAGCAGGTAGCGAGACAGTGTCTCGCCATCACTCATCAAACTCTGGCCAATATAAATGGGATAACTACGTTCACCTAAATCAACCTGAATTTGTTTTGTCATTCTGCCTAGAAACCTAATTGCTCAATGATTTGATTCGCAACAACCTTTGCACTTTGATCGTCGGTCTTAACGATCACATCAGCAATTTCTTCGTACAGAGGGTTACGGATTTCTGCGAGGTTTTCTAATACTTCTCGCGGATCATCTACTTGCAGTAATGGGCGACGCTTGTCTCTTTGAGTGCGCGCAACCTGTTTGTCGATAGTGGTTTCGAGATACACCACAATACCGCGAGCAGATAAATGATTACGGATATCTTTGCTCTGAACTGAACCACCACCAGTGGCAAGGACAATACCTTGTTTTTCAGACAAATCAGCAATAACCTGAGCTTCGCGACGGCGGAAACCTTCTTCGCCTTCAACGTCAAACACCCAAGCAATGTCGGCGCCTGTGCGTTGCTCAATCTCTTGATCTGAATCGTGGAATTCTAAATGCAGCATTTGCGCCAGATGGCGACCAATTGTGCTTTTACCTGCGCCCATTGGGCCTACCAGAAAAATATTACGTTTTTCAGCCATTTCTTGTACGTCTGAATCTTAATGAAAAGTATGCCTATGTCGACTCATGAACAAGCCGACCTACTGTATGTTACCTTGCTCTAATGAGACTTGACCGAGGATTATCTCAGTTTCATGTCTAGTCTGGCAAGTGATGCACGCTATTTATGATAAGAATTGTATTTCAGACACAATAAAGCCAGCAAGGAATGCTGGCTTTATTCGACTCGTAACAAACGATTAGAGTTTCTCGTTCACAATTTTAGGCGTCACGAAAATCAACAGTTCTTGGCGCTCATTCTTGTCGGTAGTGTTACGGAATAAGAAGCCGACTAAAGGAATGTCACCCAGGATAGGCACCTTGCTCACGCGGCTGATCAAGTTCTGCTGATAGATACCACCGAGCACAATGGTTTCCCCATTATCCACTAATACTTGCGTACCAATACGTTGAGTATCGATAGCGACTGCCGGACCTGTGGGTGTATCCACCGTTTTACCCTGAGAGTCTTGAGTGATTTCAAGATCCAGAATTACACGGTTATCAGGCGTAATTTGTGGTGTCACTCTTAATGACAATACTGCCTTCTTAAAGGTCACCGATGTGGCGCCGCTGGAAGTGGATTGCACATAAGGGATTTCCACACCCTGCTCGATATACGCCGCCTTTTGGTTAGAGGTGGTGATACGAGGGCTCGCAATAATTTCACCTTTGTTTTCCTGCTCAAGCGCACTCAGCTCTAAATCTAAAATAGTGCCATCGGCAAGCTTGGCCACATGGAAAGCAATACTGGTTGGGTTAGTTACCGCCGCAGGTAAATTCACGTTCAAACGATTATCTAGAGATGGAACCACACCATTAGCAATGCTTCCAGCCCCTTCAAGGGTTCCTGAGGTCCCTTTACTCCCCTGTTGGTCAGTCACGCCCCAACGGATACCTAAATCTTCAGACACGTCGTCTTTTACCGTTACCATGCGAGATTCAATCAACACTTGGCGGATAGGAATATCGAGCACTTCGACCAAACGATGAATATTCTCGATGATTTCAGCGGTATCTTTCACTAACACGGTATTGGTACGCTCATCGACAGCCACAGATCCACGTGGTGACAATAAGCTAGAATCCGCCCCTTTGAGTAACTCGGCAATATCCGTCGCCTTGGCATAGTTGATTTGCAAATACTCAGAATAGAGTGGCGCCAGCTCTTTTACTTCCTGCTTATTCTTGAGGTTTTGGCTTTCGCGAATCGCCAACTCTTCACTTGGCGCCACCATCAGAATATTACCTTCGATACGCTTATCGAGTCCTTTGGTTTGCAGGATCAAGTCCAATGCTTGGTCCCAAGGCACGTCATCGAGCCTTAAAGTAATATCGCCTTCAACCGTATCACTGGTAACTAAGTTGAAGTTGTTGTAGTCGGCAATAATCTGCAGCACAGTACGGACCGAAATATTCTGGAAATTTAACGAAAGGGTTTTACCGTTATATTTCTTCACCTCTTTGGTCGCAGCAGCGCGCTCTACTTTGTTGATTGAGAGCCTAAAGAGATTGTCTTCCTGTTTGTAATTGAACTCATAATTGCCCGAGACATCGACTAAAATCCGGGTCGTTAAATCGTCCTTAAAGGTTTCAAAATGCTTTACCGGTGTGGAGAAATCCTGCACATCCATCACATATAACAAGTCGCTGTTAATATCAGTGTTGTAAAGCTGAACCTCAAGTTTGGCACCTATTTGTTCAACGTTAGCCGCAACTGAGCGATTATTTAAATAGACTAATAAATCACCACCACCATTCGCGTTGCGACGAAAATCGATATTTTTAACGCTATTAACGAACGGATTATTACTCGCTTGTGAGCCTGCAACTTCATCGTTAATGGTTAAACGGTAAGAATTGCCAACGACACTACCTTGATACGGTTTAACCTTAGATAAGCCCAACGTTACCATTAGGTGGGCATCTTGCTGCGTTGTCACTATGTCCTTCACACCGACTTGGTTAATCGGCAGACGGTCCTTAGAAAGACCCGAAATACTGTCATCGAAGGTTAATACCAACTGAGCAGGAGAAGCATTAGAGTCAATTGTGGGCGCGCTAATCGCCTCCTCAAATACTAACTCGACTTCTAATTGATGATCGACAAGAGCATGGTATTTGACATCCATCAACCTATTTGCCGCAAAACTCGATGGCAAAAACCCAAATACTAATGCGATCCCAATAACAGACTTGGCTAAGCCTGAAGATAAAAACGATAACGGGATTTTTATCGCGGCAGAAGATTTCATTATTCCCTCATCCTTCGCTTGTTATTTTCCAGAAAGTTCGATGTTGTTTGTACGTTCAGACCAACAACCAGAACCATCGGGAATTAATTCTACAACTTCCACATTCTGAGAAGTCACTTTCGCTATATGGCCATTAAACAATCCAAGATACTCACCTACGCCCATCCGATATACACTGCCATCATTGGTTTCAATAAGCGCCCAAATCGAATTTCCTTCGCTTAAGGTGCCGCGCATTTTTAGATTGTCTAAAGCATAGGTTTCTAAACGGCCTTTACGACGTTTTAAATCCGGCTGTAAGCAGTTTTTGCTGGTATCAACCACTTCTTCCGTTAACTCTCGAGAAGGAGGGACAAAGGGGCTACGCATTAATTCGGCTTGATACGCAAAATGCTCAAACTTAGGTGGCTCTTTTAAGGGTGGAATATGCGCCACATGCTGTGCCTTGGTAGTAGTAACAAATAGCTCTAAATCACTACGATCGCCAACACAACCCATTAAAAAAAGACTTAATGCTAACAGAGGTAAGAGTTTCATTATTTCTTCCCCTTGTTATTGGCTGGTTTTTCGGGAGGTAATTCAGCGCCCTCTTTAAAGCGATAGGTTTTCGCCAGAATATCCATGGCCAGATTACCGCTCTCATCGCGCTTAATCGTAAAATCGTGCAAGCTGACGATACGAGGCAGTTTAGCCACGCCGCTGACCATATTGCCTATTTGATGATAATCACCTGTAACCGACATTTTAATCGGGAACTCAATATAGAAATCCCGTTGAATCTCAGGTTCCCAATTTAAGCTGTTAATCCGTAATCCAGCGTCAGTGGCCACAAAGGTTAAGTCATCGAGCAACCCTGGCATTTCATTTTCAGAGGGCAGCATTTTGAGTAACTCGGCAAATTGCTCCTCCATCACAGCTAACTGTTCACGGTACAATTTAAGGTTAGCGGCAAGCTGATATTTGGTTTTAAAATCTTCTCTGAGTTGCTCTTCTTTTCGTTGCTCCGCGTTATACACATCAATAGCATCCGAAACCACGAGAAAATAACCCGCAGCAAATACACAGAGTGCCAATAGCACAGCGAAAAACACTTTGACTTGATTTGGCCAACCGCCGATATTTTCAAAATCAATATCATTAAACTGACTTAGATCGAGCTTCATTTACTCGCTCCTTTTGCCGTTTTAATAGGCTCATCAGCCATGGCACCTTTAATGCTCACTCTTAAGCTAAAGCGTTGTAATTGTCTTAGCTCATCATCTTGAGACACGATAGATTGCATATTGGGATCGGTTAACCATTCGGACGCCTTCACCTTACGCATCATATTTGCCACGTTGTTGTTCGATTCACTGCGGCCTTCAATCAGTAATAGACTGCCCTTTTTCTCTAGGCTAGATAGATATATTCCGGGCGGCACGATACGCACCAGCTCATCTAATACGTGTGTCGGCAAATTACGGGATTGCTGAAGGTTCAAAATGATCTCGGTGCGACGCTCAATATCTTTCTTACGCTCGGTGATCTTTTTAATCTCGGCAATTTGAGCATCGAGTTGCTGAATTTCGGACTGTAAATAAGCATTACGTCCGCGCTGTTCATCGGTCATCATGTCGAGTAAAGACAGAGCCACATAGACTAAAATCGCTGAGCCTAAAAATACCGCGGCCAATATGCCAATATAATCGCGCTTCTGCTTTTCTCTCGCTTCTTCACGCCAAGGAAGCAGGTTTATGTTCGCCATTGACCGTAGCTCCTCAGCGCTAAGCCACAAGCAACCATATATTTGCTAATGCTAGGTTGCAGTATATTTTTAACGGATTCATCTGCGTGCAGACATCCTTGGAAAGGATCGGCAATTATGGTGTGGACGCCTAACTCATTCGTTAATAAGTTAGCCATGCCTTCCAGTTTAGATGTTCCACCGCATAATACGAGATAATCGACTTTATCTTTGCCGCTCGACGTACAATAAATTTGCAGCGTTCGTTTAATTTGTTGCAGTAATTGCGTTTGGAAGGGGGATAGCACTTCGAACATATAATTACGTGGCAAATCGCCTTCAATTTTGGCTTTCTCTGCTTGTTCGTAGGACATGCCATAAAACGACAGAATCGACTGAGTAAATAACTCGCCGCCAAAGGCCTGCTCACGAATAAAGGTCGTTTCACCCGACTCCACCACACTGAAGGTCGTCATGTTGGCGCCAATATCGACCATGGCCACCGCCTTCTGCCGAGCGCCTTCGGGTAACTGCCCTAGCACCAACTCAACGGCTCGGCCCAGTGCATAACCTTCCACATCAACGACTTTGGTTTCGAGTTCAATTTCATCGAGCGCATCGACTCTAGCATCAATATTGTCAGTGCGGCATGCGCTCAGGAGCACGTCGACCTTAGAAGGATCGGTACTGTTAACATTTAAGGTTTCAAAATCAATGCTAACTTCATCGAGGGAGTATGGGATAAGGTTATCGGCTTCAATCTCAATTTGCGCTTCCATTTCCTCCTCGCTTAGCGAGGCATCCATGTAGATAACCTTAGTCATCACCGCAGAACCTGAGACCGCAACCGCTGCATATTTAACCGATTTAGGCAAAATACGCTTAATCTGTTTGAGACATTCAACAACGGCATCGGCATCACGAATATCATGATCGTTAATAGCCCCCTTTTTTACGGGAACCGCTGCATGACTTAGTATTTTATATCCATCAGCAGTCTTACTCAGCAGAATAGCCTTTACTTCATGGGAACCAATATCAATCCCGACCATTTGCGGAGCCTGACGCTTCCATAAATTTGAAAGCATAGTCCGTTGTCACTTTATTATTTGTATTCAGTAGTAAAAGAGATTAGCACAAAATCAACCCGTTATACGTATTTGTATAGAATGTTTCAAGATTTTACAAACGCTATTTTAGGGA
Organism: Shewanella sp. 10B; assembly: GCF_023475885.1. NCBI lineage: Bacteria > Pseudomonadati > Pseudomonadota > Gammaproteobacteria > Alteromonadales > Shewanellaceae > Shewanella > Shewanella sp. 10B. Next base: position 13,692 of record NZ_JAMDJO010000006.1, on the reverse strand, counting down.
CGTCACGTTTTTGCTTCACCCAAACGTGCGCGCCTTATATACTGTCGCACTTAACTGAACATTAGGATCAATTTAGGTGAAGTGGTTAAAACGTATTGTTATAGCTCTATTCAGTCTAGCCCTTTTGGGCGTGGGCGCCATTGTTGCAGCATACTTTTATGTTTTGCCGGATCTGCCGGATGTATCGACACTAAAAAATGTGCAATTACAAACACCTTTGCGCATTTACAGTAGCGATGGCAAGCTCATCTCTCAGTTTGGTGAGAAGCGTCGCATTCCGCTGAAACTCGAAGAAGTGCCTAAACCGCTGCTCCAAGCCTTCCTCGCCACCGAGGATGCACGCTTTTATGAGCACGGCGGTATCGATCCTGTTGGGGTGATGCGTGCCGCAATCGTCATGCTTACCACGGGCGAAAAGAAGCAAGGCGCGAGTACTATCACCATGCAGGTGGCGCGTAACTTCTTCCTGACCCGCGACAAGACCATTATTCGTAAAGTGAAGGAAATTTTTATTTCCTACCACATCGAGCAATTGTTAACTAAAGATGAGATTTTAGAACTCTACGTTAACCGTATTTATTTAGGTCAGAGAGCCTATGGTGTCGGCGCGGCTGCTCAAGTGTATTTTGGTAAAAACGTTCAAGATCTGACGCTTTCCGAAATGAGCATGATCGCGGGTCTGCCTAAAGCACCGTCGACCCTAAACCCAATTACCTCTCCTTCACGCGCACTTGCACGCCGCAACGTGGTATTGATGCGAATGAACGAAGTGGGTTACATCAGCAAGGCTGAATACCAAGCTGCGGTGCAAGAGCCGCTCGTCGCCAAATACCATGGCGCTGAAATTGATCTTTACGCCCCTTATATCTCTGAAATGGCTCGAGATTACATGGTGCAAAAATACGGTGAAGAAGAGGCCTACACGAATGGTTATAACGTCTACACCACGATTTCATCAGAGCAGCAACTGCTAGCACAGCAAGCATTACGCAATAACGTCTATGCCTATGATGAGCGCCACGGTTACCGTGGTCCTGCGGCGGTTCTTTGGACCGACGCCAAGCCGGACGATGCACAAATCAAAGCCGAGCTCGCAAAAATTACGCCTGTACAAGAGTTGCAGCCTGCTGCGGTATTAAACATCGATGGTCAGCAAGCCAGCGTGTTAACCGCCAAGGGCGAAACCAAAGTCATTAAGTGGGATGGCCTAAAATGGGCGCGTAAATTTATCACCGATAAACGCCAAGGCTCGGTACCAAAATCGGCTTCGGATATGCTAAAAGTCGGTGAGCGCATTTGGATCCGCGATAACGGTCAGTACTTGCAATTATCGCAAGTGCCAGAAGTGGCCAGTGCCACTGTTGCACTCGATCCTACAAATGGTGCTATCCGTACCTTAGTAGGTGGTTACAGCTTCAGCCAAAGCCAATACAACCGCGTAACCCAAGCGAAACGTCAATTAGGTTCGAATATTAAACCTTTCATCTATGCTGCGGCATTAGAGAAAGGCTTTACCCTCGCGACTCTGATTAACAACGCACCGATTAACAAACCCGATATTAGCCAAGGTACTGCGTGGCGCCCTAAAAACTCGCCCGATATCTATGGCGGTCCAACACGTCTGCGTGTGGGTTTAGCGCAATCAATCAACGTGATGTCGGTTCGTGCCATGCGCCATATTGGTTTAGATGCAGCCATCGCCGAGTTGACTAAGTTTGGCTTTGACCCTAACGACTTACCTCGTAACGAGTCGTTAGCCTTGGGCTCTCCTTCAGTCACCCCGCTGCAAGTGGCAACCGCTTTCAACGTGTTCGCGAACGGTGGCTTCTTGGTTGAACCTTACTATATCGAACGAGTAGAAGACTCCTTCGGTAATGTGATTGAGAAGGCAAATCCAACCTTAGCCTGTAAGCCTAACAACAGCTCTGTGCAGCCTAGCAGCGATCCAATGAGTTTTGGTGAGCCAACCACTCCAACCGATGAACCTGTCGCCCATTGCTTCGAGCAAACAGGCCGTTATGCTCCGCAAATTATCTCTGAACAAACGGCATTCCTGATCACCGAAGCGCTGAAGAGCGTGATCTGGGGTGGTGGCGATTGGAGTAAAGGCACAGGCTGGCAAGGTACAGCTTGGCGTGCGGCGCAGTTAATCAAACGTCATGATATTGCAGGTAAAACGGGTACAACCAACGAATCACGCGATACTTGGTTCAGTGGTTTTGGTCCGACACTGACCAGCACCTTCTGGGTTGGGTTTGATGACCACGGTCGCCAGTTAGGCAGAACCGCATGGAACTCCAACGGTGAGAAGGATCAGATCACGGGTACCGAGGCGGGCGCTAAGACCGCAGGCCCAGGCTGGAACGAGTTTATGAATAACGTGCTGAAGGGCGTACCCGAAACCACAGCGATTCCGCCAGAAGGGATTGTCTCGGTGCGGATCGATCTGGCGACCGGCAAGTTGACTCGTAAGACTGACTACACTAGCGCATTTGAATACTTTATCTCGGGCACTGAACCTAAGGAATATATCAGTGAAAGCCAAGATGAAAACAACCTATTCATCGATGCGCCGACAGACGATTTATTCCAATAGAATAAATCACCATAAAAAAACGCGACCCTAGAGTCGCGTTTTTTATTACTCGATTAAAGCTTTAAACAACTTTCTTCGCAGCGATGGCTTGCTTCACCTGAGTTAGTGCCGTACCACCGAGGACATCACGTTTTGCCAAACAGGCTTCGATAGTGAGGTTGGGATACACATCCGCCTCGATGATATCGGCAAAAGTTTTAAACTCAGCGAGAGAGAAGGCTTCTAACGGGATCTTCTTAGCGATCGCGGCAACGACAGCCACACCGACCACATGGTGCGCTTCGCGGAATGGCATGCCTTTAGACACCAGATAATCCGCCAATTCGGTCGCGTTGGCATAACCTTGCTGCGCGGCTAACAGCGCATTCGGGCGGTTAACGACTAAGCCAGATAACACTAATGCCGCCATATCCAAGCAGATTGCCCAGCTGTCGACCACATCGAACAAGCCTTCTTTGTCTTCCTGCATGTCTTTATTGTAGGCCAGAGGCAATGCCTTCATCGTGGTGAGAATACCCACTAAACTGCCGTACACACGGCCCGTTTTACCGCGAATAAGCTCCAGCGCATCAGGGTTTTTCTTTTGTGGCATTAACGATGAACCCGAGGTCACTTCATCACTTAATGAGATAAAACCCGCTTCACCCGAGTTGAAGAAAATCAAATCTTCGGCCATACGGCTTAAGTGCATCATGCTGATTGAAGCCGTAGAACATAGCTCAACTACATGGTCGCGGTCCGACACGCTGTCCAAACTGTTTAAGGTTGGCGATGCAAAGTTCAGTGCCGCTGCCAGCACATGTCTATCCATTTGATAGGCTGTGCCCGCCAAGGCGCCCGAACCGAGCGGACAGGTATTGGCGCGCTTTAAGGCATCGGTTAAGCGGCTAAGATCGCGCTCAATCATCTCCACATAGGCTAAGCACCAGTGGCCAAACGTGACTGGTTGAGCACGTTGCAGGTGAGTATACCCCGGCATGACAGCATCGAATTCACGCTCAGCAAGCGCGATAAGTTCGCTGCGTAAGGTTTGCAGGCGAGCCACTAATGCCGCACCTTCGGATTGGCACCAAAGCTTTAAATCGGTAGCGACTTGGTCGTTACGGCTACGGCCCGTATGGAGTTTCTTACCCAGATCGCCGACTTTAGCGATCAACGCCGACTCCACGAAGCTGTGAATATCTTCCGCGCCCGATGCGAGAATAATCGCAGGATCGCCCTTCACTTCCACCAGCAGCTCGTTCAGCGCTTTCTTCAAGTCGCTGCATTCAGTAGCAGTGATAATGCCAACGCTGGCAATTGCATCGGCCCAAGCGATAGAGCCGACCACATCCTGCTCAAACAAACGGTAATCCACAGGCAGTGAATCGTTGAATAATTTAAATAGCGCGCTGGTTTCGCCCTGAAATCTTCCACCCCATAAAGCCATGCTCAATCCCCTCGGTCACTGCTTTGAATACGTTAAAACTTAAGATATAAAAAAGGGCGCTAGGCGCCCTTTGAGTCTGCCTATTACTTAGCGTTGAGCGCGCGGATACGGCTCGCTAACGAGTACAGACGGATAAAGCCTTCAGCGTGTTTTTGGTCATACACTTGGTCTTCACCGAAGGTCGCAAACGCTTCAGAATACAAGCTGTTTGGCGAACGCTTCTTAACGGCAATCGCGTGACCTTTGTAGAGTTTAACCACAACCTCACCGTTAACAGACTCGGCTAATGACTCAGATGCCGCCAGCAGCGACTTACACAGAGGTGTAAACCAACGACCGTCGTACACTAAGTGTGCCATTTGGGCACCCACTTGCTCGCGCCAAGTACGGCTGGTTTTATCCAGTACTAACTCTTCAATCGCGCGCAGCGCAGCAAACATCACAGTGCCGCCTGGAGTTTCGTAGCAACCACGAGACTTCATGCCCACTAAACGGTTTTCGGTGATATCGATACGACCCACGCCATGTGGTGCAGCGATGGCGTTCAGCTTCATCAGTGCAGCGTAAGGTGTTAATGCTTCACCGTTTACTTTAGTCACACGGCCATGTTCAACTTCCAGCGACACATATTCTGCTTGGTTTGGCGCATCTTCTGGATCGGCAGTCAGCGTCCACACACCTTTGCTTGGCTCGTTCCATGGATCTTCCAACTCGCCACCTTCGTGGGAAATGTGGAATGCGTTGGCATCACGGCTGTAGATCTTAGTCGCAGAAGCCGACGTCTTGATATTACGCTCGGCTAAGTACGCCAGTAGATCTTCACGGCTCTGCATGGTCCATTCACGCCATGGTGCAATTACTTTTAAATCAGGCGCTAATGCCGCAAAGCAACCTTCGAAACGCACTTGGTCGTTACCCTTACCAGTACAACCGTGACACAGGGCATCGGCACCCACTTTACGTGCCACTTCAACCTGCGCCTTAGCAATGATTGGACGCGCCATTGAAGTGCCTAACAAGTAAGTACCTTCGTAGATAGCACCCGTTGCCATGGTTGGGTAGATGTAATCTTTAACGAATTCTTCTTTCAGATCGACGATATGGCATTCAGATGCGCCAGAAGCTAATGCCTTTTCAGTAAGACCCACTAACTCTTCTTCACCCTGACCTACGTCAGCGCAAAAGGCGATGATTTCACAGTTGTCGTAGGTTTCTTTTAACCAAGGAATAATGGCCGAAGTATCTAGACCACCCGAATAGGCTAAAACGACTTTTTTCACGCCAGTGTTTTTGTTCTCGATAGACATCTTAAATTCCTATAACTCGTTTCTCACCTTGGAGAAAGTAGGCTGCTAAACAGGGTTAAATTAACTAAATAGGGTTACCAGTACTGCGTTTTGGGCGTGCATCCGATTCTCTGCTTGTTGCAGTATCAAGGAGCCTTCGCCATCCATCACCTCATCGGTCACTTCAACACCGCGGTGAGCGGGTAAGCAGTGCATAAAGAAGTGAGCACCCGCTTTCGCCATCAAGCCCTTATTGACCTGATAAGGTGCAAACTTATCCTTAATTTCCGCTAACGGTGTTGGATCACCCATGGAAATCCAAGTATCAGTATAGATAGCATCGTGACCTTCGATAGCACCAATATCAGAAGTCAGTACAACCTTACCGCCATATCGGCTGGCAAGTTCTTGCACTTCGGCCACGACGTAGCCATCAGGAAAGTGACCCGCAGGGCAGATCACTGTCATGGTGGCACCGAGAATGGCCGCGCAATACATCAATGAATTCGTCACGTTATTACCGTCACCTACGTACGCTAACTTAACATCACTGATATTTTCAAAATGCTCGGCCAAGGTTAAGAAATCGGCCAGCGCTTGGCAGGGATGGTATAAATCCGAAAGCGCATTTATCACAGGCACAGTGCCAAACTCGGCCAATTGTTCGATGGTCTTGTGGGAGAAAGTTCTCGCCACAATGGCATCGGCCCAACAGGATAGGTTAGAAGCAAAGTCAGCGACCGATTCCCGCTTACCTAAGGCACCATTCTGTTGGTCTAGGTATAAACAGTGGCCGCCGAGCTTGTTAATACCGATATCGAAGCTAACACGAGTACGCAGGGATGGCTTTTCAAATAACATCACCACACTCTTACCGTCCAGCGCATGACGATACTCAGCGGGATTCGCTTTAATCGTCTTGGCTAAGGTAATCAGACCCAGCAACTGTTGCTGGGTTAACTCTTTTATCGATAGTAAATGCTTCATAACCTACTCCGCTTATGGTTGGATTTGTGTGCCCACGGCCTCACCTTTTGCTAATGCGACTAATTGGCTTGCATCACGCCATGAGGCAACTTGAACCGCCTGCCCCATCCACTGCGCCACTTCGAGCGCAGCTTCTACTTTTACCTTCATTCCCTTTTCGATCACGCCTTGCTTAACCAACTCAGCAATCTGCTTACCATTCAGTGAAGGGATTAATTGACCTTTACCGTCGAGCACGCCAGACACATCCGATAACAGCACCAACTTGCCACCGACCAACTTAGCTAATACCGTCGCCGCTTGGTCGGCGTTCACGTTCAGCATTTGGCCATCGTCCATCATGGCAATCGAGCTACAAATCGGCATCCAACCTTGGGACAGAATAAACTTGAGGTAAGTGGCGTCTTTAGGAGAAACTTCGCCCACTAACCCTAAACGCTCATCTTTGATCTTGGCCGATACCGTGTTGCCATCGGCTAAGCTCATGCCCACACTCACAATCCCAGCTTTAGTCGCTGCGCCTTGGAGGATCTTGTTTGATGTTCCGGCCAATGCACCGGCAATAATCGGCATTTGCTCCGACGGAGTGACCCGCAAGCCTTCTAGCTTGACGGTTTCCATGCCGTTTGCGGCTAATTGCTCGTCGACCAAACAGCCGCCGCCATGCACCATCAGCACTTGCTGACCATTGGCGATCATTGCTGCTGCGGTATCCATTAAACGCGCCATCCCCATTTCACACTGCAGCAGGGCGCCGCCGACTTTAAGAACTAATACTGAGTTGTTGGTAGACATCTTGACGACTCTCTTAAATAAGGATGAACGGTTAAAGGTTAAAGTGAATCTTTATGCATTGCAGGGCTTGGCTCGCCGCGCCTTTCATCAAATTGTCGATGGCACTGGCAACCACTAAGTAGCCACTGTTCTCATCAAACTTCCAACCTAAGTGGCAATTCGGCGTCAGCACCACATCATCCACTTTCGGGAACTGGTTCTGTTTCACCGTTACCAGCGGAGCTTGGTCATACACACTGTATGCCGCAGCCACATCGGCGGTGGTAGTGCCTGGTTTTAGCTGTACCGTGATGGTCGCTAAAATGCCGCGCTTGAAGTTGCCAAGGTGCGGCGTGAAGATCACCTCTTGTCCCAGTTGAGTGGCAATCTCGGGTTGATGTCTGTGGCCTAATACGCCGTAGGGTGTGAGGCTCACTTCGCAAAAACTGGTATGCAGCTGTGCCTTACGACCCGCGCCCGTCACACCACTAACCGCATTGATCACTGGATAGGCTGACGTCAGTAAATTCTTTAATGGTTTCAATGCCGTTAATGATGCTGTTGGGTAACAACCTGGCACAGCAATCATCTTAGTCGCGGCGACTTCTTTGACATTCCACTCGGCTAGACCATAGACTGCCTTGGCCAACACTTCGGGATATTCGTGCTCAAAACCGTACCACTTAGGGTACTGCGCCACATCGCTGAAACGATAGGCACCGCTTAAGTCAAACACGGCTAAACCTTGGTTGTAGAACCAAGCCGCTAAATGCAAACTCACCGAGTGCTCGGTCGCTAACACCACGGCATCCGCCTCGGCGACGATCTTCGTCTTCGCCTCTTCAGTCAGTGGTGACAGAGCTAAGTCAATGTGGCTATAGACAGGGTACAAATCTGCTAAAGCTCTACCTTTATCTAAACTATTTTCAGAGACATACAGGCCCTGAATCGATAATTCAGACTCCGCATGGACTAAAGCTGTTAGTTGTGCGCCTGTGTAACCACTGGCACCGATAATGGCGATGTTTTTCATATGTATTTTTATAAACCGAATCAAAGAGACTTAAAGAATAGATGAATAGCGTACACGCACCAGCGTATATCTATGATGACAAGACTATCGTCGTAGGAAATCGTAATGGGTCGTTATTTTATTCACTGACGGCTTAGCGCTATACATCATGATATTTACTCTACAGGTCACAAGGGGTGACTCATCTCAACTGCTGGCTAGACTACCACAAAGATCTATTTATGCAATATATGTGAATATATATTTTTATTAAATTTTGTCTTTTATCTGTGTTCAAGCACGCTTAGCAAATAACACAATACTTCACTAACTGCTTAATAACTCAGTTATCTATGGATGAAAGACTGAAAAATCAGTCCTTTTTATTAACACCGAACACACATACCCGCAAAGCCGCAAATGATGCAGTTCATATTCACTTCCACTAAACATAATAAAATATTGCGTCAGCTCGCATTTATATTGAATATTCTTCAACAATTATCGTGATTAGTTGCATATCAGATAGGCCAGTCGTATAAGTTATAAGTTCTGCTGTTGACCATTGCCCTCAGTGGTGGGTATTGTGCTAGCGGGCTATATACCCAAGCGACCTGAAGAGACGAGTTTCATCATCTACAGGTTGTTTGGGTATATTGCGGATTTTTATATTTTTCAATTCGGAGTAACTATGGCAGGTAATGTGGCAGACAATGTGACCGACATGTATGCGTCGTTAAGATCGAACGTGAGTATGTTAGGGCAGATCCTGGGCGATACAATGCGCACCCACCTCGGCGATTCTTTCCTCGAGAAGGTTGAGCAAATTCGTAAACTCGCGAAAGATTCCCGCCGTGGCGATGAAGCAGCACGGGAGCAAATGCTAGAACTGCTCACCGCACTCCCCGATGAAGAGTTAGTGCCTTTTGCCAAAGCCTTCAACCAATTCCTCAACTTAGCAAACTTATCCGAACAATTTCATACTATTAGCCGTAACTGCGATGAACTGGTTTGCGTACCGGATCCGGTCGAACAGTTGCTTGGCCGCATGCTTAATGGCCGCATCGATCAAACCAAGATGTTGGATTGCTTAAAGACGCTGGATATCGACTTAGTCCTCACCGCGCATCCAACGGAAATCTCTCGCCGCACACTGATCCAAAAATATGCTGCGATTGTGGATTGCCTCGCCGAGCAAGAAAACAATCAACTGTCCGACAGAGAGCGCCGCCAAATTAATCTGCGTCTGCGCCAGTTAATCGCCCAAATCTGGCACACCAATGAAATTCGTCGTGAACGCCCAACACCAGTGGATGAAGCCCGCTGGGGATTATCGACGATTGAAGAATCTCTCTGGCATGCTGTTCCCGACTTTTTAAGGCAGCTCAACGATCAAGTGCAAGATCGCACTGGCCAGCAATTGCCTATCGATATCGCGCCAGTACGCTTCTCAAGCTGGATGGGTGGCGATCGCGACGGCAACCCCTTTGTGACCGCTAAAGTCACCCAAGAAGTGCTAGATCGTAATCGCCATGCCGCCGCCCGTTTATTCCTCAAGGATATAGTGTTGCTGGTTGGCGAGTTATCGATGGAAGAAGCCAACAGCGAGCTGATGGCGTATACCAACAATAGCTGCGAACCCTATCGTTTTGTGCTGCGCTCACTAAGACAAAAACTGCGCGACACCATAGACTACTTAAACGCCCGCATTGAGGGCCACAATCCTGAAGTGGATAAATCGACGCTGATTTGGCAAGAAAGCGACCTGAAAGTGCCGCTAGAGATGCTGTATAAGAGTTTATGTGACTGCGGCATGCGTTTGATAGCTAACGGTTTGCTGCTCGATATCCTGCGCCGACTCGCTTGTTTTGGCATCCATATGTTAAGGCTCGACATCCGCCAAGACGCCGGCCGTCATTGCGATGTACTTGCAGAATTAACCCGCTATTTGGGGATGGGTGACTTTAACCATTGGGATGAAACTGAAAAACAAGCCTTCTTACTGCGCGAACTCAGTAACCGTCGTCCGCTGATCCCGAGCAACTGGCAACCTTCCGCCGACGTGGCCGAAGTGCTTAACACTTGCCGCTTAATTGCTAAACATCCTGCTAAGGCATTGGGTTCCTATGTGATCTCGATGGCGAGCAAGCCTTCAGATGTATTAACCGTATTATTGCTGCTCAAAGAAACCGGCTGTACTCATCCAATGCGGGTTGTGCCGCTATTTGAAACCTTAAGCGACTTAAATAACGCCGCCGAGTGTATTACCGCACTGCTCGATATCGACTGGTACCGTGGTTACACCAAAGGTATGCAAGAGGTGATGATCGGCTACTCTGACTCGGCCAAAGACGCGGGTGTAATGGCCGCCGCTTGGGCGCAATACCGTGCACAGGAGCAGTTAGTCGCCGTCTGTAAACAGGCTGGCGTTAAGCTGACGCTGTTCCATGGTCGTGGTGGCAGTATTGGTCGCGGCGGCGGCCCTGCTCACAAAGCGATTCTGTCACAACCGCCCGGCTCAGTTGATGGTCGTATTCGCGTCACCGAGCAAGGTGAGATGATCCGCTTTAAGTTCGGCCTGCCTAAATTGGCGGTGCAAAGCTTAGCCCTGTACACCTCAGCGGTATTAGAAGCGACCTTGCTTCCACCGCCCGAGCCTAAGCAGGAATGGCGCAATTGTATGGAGCGAATTGCTGAGGAGTCAGTGAGTGCTTACCGCGGTATTGTCCGTGAAGAGCCTGATTTTGTGCCTTATTTCCGTGCAGCCACACCGGAAGTTGAACTGGGCAAACTACCATTAGGCAGTCGCCCAGCCAAACGCCGTGTCGATGGTGGTATCGAGAGCTTACGTGCCATTCCTTGGATTTTTGCTTGGTCACAAAACCGCTTAATGTTGCCAGCATGGCTCGGCGCCGGTGAAGCATTACAGGCTGCCTGCCAACGTGGCGAAATGGGCTTGCTACAGGATATGGAGCGCGAATGGCCCTTCTTTAGCACACGGATTTCCATGCTGGAGATGGTATACGCCAAGGCAGAACCTAACTTGGCGCGTTACTATGAAAGCTGCTTAGTACCGACCAATCTACATCACTTAGGCGAAACTTTACGCCAGCGTTTAGATCTCGGCATTAAAGTGGTGCTGGAGCTAACTAAATCGGATACCTTAATGGCGCATACACCGTGGAATCGCGAATCAGTCAAACTGCGCAATCCCTATATCGATCCATTAAACTTCCTGCAGACCGAGTTATTGGCTCGTACCCGCAAGGAAACAACCGAAGCTCCCGCTTCCGAACACGTGCAACTCGCCTTAATGCTGACGATTGCCGGTGTCGCAGCGGGCATGAGAAACACAGGTTAATGAAAAAACTCACGCTTAGCCTTTGCTTGGGATTATCTGTACTGCTTAGCGGCTGCGTCACGCAGTACAGTATCAGCGAGCATGAAATGGAGCAGTATCTCAGCAAAGAGATCCATTTTGAGGTGAAACAAGGTAATCAACTGGTGGGCGCGCAAGTGCGCATTAACGACATCAGTGTCAGACTCGGTGAAAAGCCTGACACTATGAGCGTAAGTGCGGCCACTCAAGTGTCCATCACTAATCCTATTTTTCCGTTGAAGGCGCAACTTTCAACCACCTTTGAGGCCAAGCCTTGGTATGACAGTGCCACCCACAGCGTCTACCTGCGCCAGCTTGAATTGGTGAAAGTAGAATCAACGCCCAAGGATATCGAAAAGGCCATCAGTAGCGCGACGCCACAGGTTATGGGCTACTTAAGGCATTTCCTCGAGAATCAGCCTGTTTATGTGCTCGATACGAAGGACAGTAATCAGGCGTTGATGGCGAAGATGACCGAGAGTATTCAAGTGGTTCCTGGCAAATTGGTCCTTAAATTCACTAAATAACGGCTTGTGTTGCAAACCATTCGCCATAAAAAATGCTCCCGAGGGAGCATTTTTGTTAATCCATCTAGACTGACTAAACCCGTCTGTCCGCAAAAAGTTACTTGCTGAAACGCCCTATCGATTGATAATCCACAATCACAGCTTCTGTGAGTAATTCACGTCTTAACATATCGTAGGCCACTGCCGCACTTAAGCTACGCACTAAATCCCGTGAACGTCGCGGCAGTTTTATCATTTGGCTGTAGACGCCACTGCGGGTAGCCAAGGCAATTGCTACTGTACCGACGGGCTTCTCTTCGGTTCCACCATCCGGTCCCGCTATTCCACTAGTCGCTAAGGCAAAATCACTGTCTAAAATAGCACGCGCGCCCTTAGCCATTTCTTCGACCGTGGGAATAGACACTGCGCCGTGATCGTCTAAGGTTGCAGGATTAACTCCTAACACTCGCACCTTAGACTCATTACTATAAGTCACCAGACCGTGTTGTAAATAGGAAGAACTGCCCGGGAAATCCACTAACTGACTGGTTATCATCCCACCCGTGCAAGACTCGGCAACACTCAAGGTCAAGCCAGAATTCAGTAACTTCGCATGGATTTCCTCGGCAAGCGTCGCTTTATCTTCGGCGACAACCGCAGTACCCAGCACCATTTTGATGTGCCCAGTCACCCGTGGCAGCAAAGCAATCGCCTTCTCACCGCGGGCAAAGATCTTAATCTCAATATGTGGCATTGAGGAGCGATAACCAATGGTAATCCCCTCAGGCAACTCCAATGGTTCAATTTTGTCGGCAAGGGAAGACTCACCATGACCTATGGTCAGCAACTTCTTCAGCGCCACCTTAGCATCGAGGTCAAACTCTTCACGGATAAAAGGAATAAATTGTTCCTTCACCATATGCTTGAGTTCAAATGGCACACCTGGGGTGAAGAATAACCATGCTCGATTCAACTTCACTCTAAATCCACATGCCGTACCGACGGGGTTATCCACCATCACTGCAGACTCAGGTAACATCGCCTGCTTCAAATTACTGACGGGCATCTCACGGTTATTGCGTGTAAACCAATCTTCTAAATGCTGACGCCACTCGCGATTCTCAACCAGAGACTCTCCCTTGGCCTTAGCCATTGCCTCTGCAGACATATCATCACTGGTCGGCCCCAATCCACCATTCACTAAGATGACATCGGCATGCAAGCTACGTTCTTGGAAAACCGCAATTAAGTCCTCGAGGCGATCCCCCACAGTCACTCGTCGTTGGATCTCAATGCCATGCTCCATCATAGTGCTGGCAAACCAGGCCGCGTTAGTATCAACAATCTGACCCGACAGCACCTCTTCCCCAGTACAAATCATCTCTAACTTCATCATAGATCCTTAGCTACCCCAATAAATTACTGCATAAGGTAAGTAACCTCTGAAGTAATAGCAATACCCGCTATCGGAGGTCGGGTTCAGTAGCGTGAAGGAAATAAGGTTACAAGTCGCGATTTAGCGAACATTAGGAGTGTGCGAGTTAAAGAGGCTGAAAATTGGAATGAATGATTTCAAAATCACAATCTAAAAATGGCAAACGCCAAAAACAAAAAAGCCAGCTTATTCAGCTGGCTTTATTGTTTAATTAGGCGCTTGGCGATGACCTACTCTCACATGGGGAGACCCCACACTACCATCGGCGCGATTGCGTTTCACTTCTGA
>NZ_JAMDJO010000005.1:0-203919 GCF_023475885.1 Shewanella sp. 10B | reverse complement strand
GACCTCAGTTATGAGGAAAAACATAAGTCCTTGTGTCCCCTTCGTCTAGAGGCCTAGGACACCGCCCTTTCACGGCGGTAACAGGGGTTCGAATCCCCTAGGGGATACCACTCTATCCCTTAAAGATAGGGTGCTATCACAAATGACTAACGAGTGATTTGTGAGATAACTAGCAAGACCTCAGTGATGAGGCTAAACATCAGTCCTTGTGTCCCCTTCGTCTAGAGGCCTAGGACACCGCCCTTTCACGGCGGTAACAGGGGTTCGAATCCCCTAGGGGATACCACCCTATCCCTTAAAGATAGGGTGCTATCACAAATGACTAGCGAGTGATTTGTGAGATAACTAGCAAGACCTCAGTGATGAGGCTAAAAATCAGTCCTTGTGTCCCCTTCGTCTAGAGGCCTAGGACACCGCCCTTTCACGGCGGTAACAGGGGTTCGAATCCCCTAGGGGATACCACTCTATCCCTTAAAGATAGGGTGCTCTGACAAATGACTAGCGAGTGATTTGTGAGATAACTAGCAAGACCTCAGTTATGAGGAAAAACATAAGTCCTTGTGTCCCCTTCGTCTAGAGGCCTAGGACACCGCCCTTTCACGGCGGTAACAGGGGTTCGAATCCCCTAGGGGATACCACCTCAACTAAAATTAATCGCTAATGTTAGTTGAGAACAATAAGCCACCTTTAGGTGGTTTTTTTGTATCTAAAATTCGTTATCCTGCCATAAGCCATAAGCCATAAGCCATAAGCCATAAGCCATAAGCCATAAGCCATAAGCCATAAGCCATAAGCCATAAGCCATAAGCCATAAGCCATAAGCCATAAGCCATAAGCCTATTCTATTGAGATCGCATCAGTTTATTTGTCTTGGATTGCGGTAGGGGAGTTAGTATTTTCTGCTGTATTTACCTCTTATCAAATCGCAGTACCTACCTATATAAGAGCAAACGGCGTGTCATCTCAGTAGAGCACCATACTTGAAGGAATTGGTTTGCGGATATTGTTGAGGATAAGTGCCTGCAACAAACTCTTTGTGCTTGTACCACCTAGCCAATAAAGCAAACGCAAACAATAAGACCACTAATAAAGCCAAATAAAAAGGCGACTCTAGGTCGCCTTTTACATCCAAACTCAATGATTTTTCACATCAAAGTGTAAGGTAGTGCGCTTAATAAACGCAAAGCTACTCAATCCCGAGGAAGCCACCAGTTTGATGCGCCCAAAGCTGGGCATAGATACCGCCTGCAGCAATCAACTCTTGATGGGTGCCTTGCTCGACGATACGACCTTGATCGAGCACGATTAATCTGTCCATCGCCGCGATAGTGGACAATCTATGGGCAATTGCGATCACAGTCTTTCCTTGCATTAGTTCGTACAAGCTTTCCTGAATCGCAGCTTCCACTTCGGAGTCCAAGGCAGAAGTCGCCTCATCGAGCAGTAAAATCGGCGCATTTTTCAATAGTACCCGAGCAATCGCGATACGTTGTCTCTGTCCGCCGGAGAGCTTAACCCCACGTTCACCCACTTGTGCATCTAAGCCATGGTTGCCATTAGGATCGGTCAGTTCATTAATAAAATCATGGGCCTGAGCCTGTTTTATTGCATGCTCGAGTTGGGTTTCGCTCGCATCAGGATTACCGTAAAGAATATTCTCCCGAATAGTGCGATGCAGTAGAGACGTATCTTGAGTCACCATGCCAATCTGTGAACGCAGTGAGTCCTGCTTGACCGCTTTAATATCTTGGCCATCGATACAAATTTGGCCTTTCTCAACATCGTAAAAACGCATCAACAGGTTCACCAGCGTGGACTTACCCGCACCAGAACGGCCAACGAGACCGACTTTTTCGCCCGCTTTGATATTGAGGTTTAGATCTTCGATAACACCGGTTTCTTCGCCGTAATGGAAACTCACCTGATTAAAATCGATACGTCCTTGCTCAACCACTAAAGTGTTGGCATTGGGCGAATCTTGGATAAGTGTTGTCTTGGAAAGGGTATTCATCCCATCGGTTACTGTGCCGATATTTTCAAATAACGAACTGATTTCCCACATGATCCATTGCGACATGCCATTGAGACGCAGCGCTAAACTCACGGCAATCGCAATCGCTCCAACGGAGATGGCATTGTCACTCCAGAGCAGGATAGACACAGCGGCAATACTGAAGGCGAGCATATAGTTAATCACCTGCACACTAACACTGATCCCCGTGACAAGGCGCATCTGGCGGTACACAGTGTCGAGGAAACTGCGCATACTCGCCTTGGCATACTCGGCTTCTTTATCCGTATGGGCGAAGAGTTTCACCGTGGTGATATTGGTGTAACTGTCGACAATGCGTCCTGTCATCGTCGAGCGCGCATCGGCCTGTTCAGTCGAAACTGTTTTCAGCCTAGGCACAAAATACCACTGTAAACCGATATAGAGCGCCAGCCAGATCAGCATGGGGATCACCAGACGCACATCGGCGCTGGCCACCATCACCAGCATGGAGGTGAAATACACTAAAATGTACACCAGCACATCGAGCAGTTTCATTACGGTTTCGCGTACCGCAAGGGAAGTTTGCATCACTTTAGTGGCAATACGGCCGGCAAAATCATTTTGATAGAAGGACACGCTTTGCTTGAGCAGATAGCGGTGCGCAAGCCAACGAATCGACATGGGATAATTACCCAGCAAGGTTTGATGCATGATCAGCGCATGGAATAGCACTAATAATGGCATCACCACTAGGACCATCAGCCCCATTAATAACAGCGTTGATCCCTCATCTTGAAAGAGTGTCTCAGGGCTTTTTTTCACTAACCAATCGACTAATTGCCCCATAAAGCCAAATAGCGAGACTTCGAGCATGGCGATTAATGCCGTCAGCACTGACATTAATATAAGCGGTAATTCATAGCCCTTAGTGTAATGGCGGCAAAACGCATACACCCCTGTGGGCGGCTTGGTTGGTTCGCCATCGGGCAGGGCTTCAACCCAAGATTCAAATCGTTTAAACATGAATTGACTCTATTTTATTGAGAAAAGTGGATGGGGAAAACGTCGAGGTGTCTAGCATATAGGATCTTGCACTTTAAAAGCACGCGATGATCCAGTTCCGTTTTCCGCGAGTGTGCTAGCATAGGGTGACGTACAGTAACCGACAAGTACAAAATTGTGAATAAGAGTGTCGGATAGCCAAATGAAGCAGACAGCCGTGAGCCAAAACTCAACCCCAAAACCGCCATTCGAGCCGGCATTAAGCGACGCGCAGGATTGCCAAATATCCGCCGGGATTTGCCGTGAAGCGCGCATGAGCCGCGATCCACGTTTTGACGGTAAGTTCTTTGTGGGCGTGTTAAGTACGGGGATCTATTGCCGAACAGTGTGCCCAGCCGTTGCACCTAAAGAAGAAAATGTGCGTTATTTTGAC
Organism: Shewanella sp. 10B; assembly: GCF_023475885.1. Classification (NCBI taxonomy): domain Bacteria; kingdom Pseudomonadati; phylum Pseudomonadota; class Gammaproteobacteria; order Alteromonadales; family Shewanellaceae; genus Shewanella; species Shewanella sp. 10B. The sequence continues at coordinate 200,491 of NZ_JAMDJO010000005.1, read as the reverse complement.
TCGGCCATTAAAGCTGCGCAGGCGGGACTTAGACCTTGTCTACGTTGCCGCCCCGACAGTGCTCCTGGCTCTAATCCGTGGAAAGGCACTAACACAACCTTAGACAGAGCTATAGGTTTGATTGAAGCTGGCGCCTTATCTGGTGAGCACGGATTAACGGTCGAGGCCTTGGCGGACAAATTGGGGATCAGCAGCCGTTATTTAAATAAATTATTTACCGCAGGATTTGGCACTTCACCTAAACAATTTGCCCTCTATCGTCAGTTATTGTTCGCAAAGCAGTTGTTGCATCAGACGCAGTTGCCCATCACTCAGGTCGCCCTTGCCGCAGGCTTTAACAGCATCCGCCGTTTCAACGAAGCGTTTCAGCAGGCGCTGCAATTAACGCCTACACAGTTACGAAAATCCAGCCAGAAATCGACTATTAAAATAGACGACGGGGAGAGTGCCGAACTCGCTTGTTCGCAGGAGATGCCAGCGCACAGTTTGAGTCTGTATCAGTATTATCGACCGCCACTCGATTGGTCGGCGCAATTAGCCTTTTATCGCCTGCGCGCCGTCGCAGGCATGGAATGGTTTAGTGAGAGTGTAACCCCTCACTCCCATGAGGCGATTGACCCAAATATACCACTTGAGTATGGCCGTACCCTGCAACTTGAGGATATTCGCGCAGTGGTGCATATCGTCCATGAGGCACCTTTGCATCGCTTTAAAATCACGCTGACGTTAACGCCTGACTCGCCCTTATCCGGCCTACAAAAGCTCATCACCCAAGTGCGGCGCATTTTAGACCTCGATGCCGATATGCAGCAGATTGAACACAACCTTCAGCACTTGACCGATCTAAAACTCAGTAGCAAATCCGGGCTTAGGATCCCTGGCGCAGGCGCGGTGTTTGAGGCGGGTTGCCGAGCCGTCTTAGGTCAGCAGGTGAGCGTAGTGCAGGCTACTAAATTACTGAATATATTGGTCGAAGCCTATGGCGAGCGCTTTAGTTTAAATGGGCGTGAATATCGCCTGTTTCCCACGCCGCAGGCGATTCGTGAGGCGAGTCTCGATGAGCTTAAAATGCCCGGCGCACGCAAACTGGCGCTTAATGCGCTTGCAGCCTTTATCTGTGAGCAGCCCGAAGCCTCAGTCGATGAGTGGATTGGGGTAAAAGGCATCGGTCCTTGGACCATTGCCTACGCCAAAATGCGTGGACTTGGCGATCCGAATATCTTCTTGCACACAGATTTAATTGTTAAAAAACAGTTGTTAGCCAGTGTTGCCGCGCAAAAAGGCGTGGATATTGAAGCGGTAAAGCAGCTGGATTATACAACGCTTGCACAGCAGGTGAGTGCGGATATCGCCCCTTGGGGGAGTTATTTAACCTTTCAGCTGTGGTCCGATGCATAAGGCATTTCTGGCCACTCGTTATGGATCCAGTACCTAGGCTCCATATGAGAGCCACTAATAGAAACATTATTTGAAGCACAGTACGAAACACTGTACTAAAGCCGTTTACGAGAACCATTATGAGCCAGAATTTCTCCCAACTGATTAGCGCGCCAACGGCCAAAGATTATCAGCCCTGCGCTGTCGATACCTTAAGTACCCCTGTGGGCGAACTACAACTCAATGCCAATGCCTACGGATTGAGCCATTTAACGGTCGTTGGCTCGAGCCGAACGGAGATCCCGCTAAAGGTTGCAACTTATGACGAACTTGTGCGGGCCAAAAGCCATATTGAGCAGGCAAAGGCGCAGCTTCAAGATTATTTTCGCGGTGAGTTAACCGAGTTCCACTTAAACTTAGCGCCTAAGGGTACCGAGTTTCAGCAGCAGGTGTGGCAGGCGCTGGTGCAGGTCGGTTATGGCCAGAGTTGCAGTTATGGCGATATCGCCCAGCGTATCGACAGGCCAAAAGCCGTTAGGGCGGTGGGGGCCGCCAATGGCGCCAATCCCATCGCGATTATTGTGCCCTGTCATCGTATCATTGGTAAAAATGGCCAATTAACCGGTTATGCCTATGGACTAACGATGAAACAACAGCTGTTAATGCTGGAATCGACAAGCAAGGGAGCGCATTTTACGTTAGAATAGCGCTCATATTTTTGATGAACCATGTAATTTTTTATGACCCAAGCTTCTTCCTCCGTTGCCAGCTTTGCCCAACTTGGCATTATAGCGCCCCTGTGTAATCGACTCACTGAGCTGACCTATGCGGCGCCTACGCCCATACAAGCGGCGACTATTCCGGCCGTGCTCAGTGGACGGGACGTATTAGCGGGGGCGAATACGGGCTCTGGCAAAACGGCCGCCTTTGCCGTGCCGTTATTACAGCGCCTGTTTGAGGCGAAAACCGCGGAAAAATCGGCAGGCCAAGTGCGTTGTTTGGTACTCGTGCCAACCCGCGAATTGGCGCAGCAAGTTGCCGATAGCTTTTTATCCTATGCCTCTCACTTCAATGGCCAACTTAAGATAGTCGCTGCGTTTGGCGGCGTGTCTGTCAATCTGCAAATGCAAAGCTTACGTGCGGGAGCCGATGTGCTGGTGGCAACACCAGGCCGTTTATTGGATTTATTAGCCAGCAATGCGCTTAAGTTAAATCGCGTCTCGGCCTTAGTGTTGGATGAAGCAGACCGCATGCTAAGCCTTGGGTTTACTGATGAATTAAATCAAGTGCTTGAGGCGCTTCCAGCCAAGAAACAAACCTTATTATATTCGGCGACATTCCCTGAAGAAGTGCGTGCACTCACGGCCAAATTACTCCATCAACCGCTTGAATATCATCTGCAAAGTGAGCAAGAAAGCACCATTGAACAGCGCGTTATCACAGTCAACCGTGAACAAAAAACGGCGCTGTTGGCACACTTGATTAAACAGCATCAGTGGTCGCAGGCGCTTATCTTTGTTAGCGCTAAAAACACCTGTAATCACCTCGCACAGAAGCTGTCTAAACGTGGGATCAGTGCCGAAGTCTTCCATGGCGATAAGGCGCAAGGTGCGCGAACTCGAGTACTCGATGGTTTTAAAAGTGGCGACATCAGTGTATTGATTGCGACTGATATCGCAGCCCGCGGTATTGATATTGATAAACTCCCTGTGGTGATTAACTTCGATTTGCCAAGAAGTCCGGCCGATTATATGCACCGTATTGGCCGTAGCGGCCGCGCAGGGGAGGCGGGGTTGGCGGTGACCTTGATTTCACATGAGGAATATCATCACTTCGGCGTGATAGAAAAGAAAAACAAAATCAAACTTGTACGTGAACAAATCCCAGGATTTGAAGCGAATGCCGAGATGCCACTCGAAGTGTTAGCGCAGGAAAAACCGCAGGCTAAACCCGAAGGCACCGGCAAGAAAAAGCGTAAGCAGTTACCCGCGGCGAACCTTGAATTTTGGGGTAAAAAGTCTTAATTCCTTGGACGTGAGTTATGCTTAGTGCATCTCATGTCCCTTCGCATCTGGTTTGTGGGAGCAGTATGCAGCATCTATTTTGGTTAGTTGAAGGTAAGATCGCGGGTCGAAGCGGCCCCAACAAGGACCCTTGGGATTTAGCCGAGCTTAAGTCTTTGGGGATCCGTGCGGTGTTATCCGTGAATGGCGGAGAGGGCTGTGAGCCGGGCAGTTTTAAGCACCACGGACTGCGTTATGAATGCATTCCTTTTTCCCGCAATGTCCCGCCGCAGGAAGGGGATGTTGCTATATGTGTTGCCCAGTTACCGCGGGCGCTGGCCTTTATTCAGCAGTGTGAAGCCGATAACTTGCCCGTGCTAATCCATTGCCGCTCGGGCAAAGACCGTACTGGGCTTATTATGGCCTATTACTTGATGGTCAATGGCGCCGCGCCTTTGCATGCCGTTAGCCAAGTGCGCAGCATTCGCGACATTGCGTTTACTGCCGAAGGTTGGGATCAGTTTGCCTTCGATGTGCTCTATGCGTTACAGGATTAACCCTCTGAATTCATAAAATAAGGAATACCATTTAGTGACGATATTCGGGATATCATCGCGTAACTGTGGCGCCGTTTTCGCCAACAAACTCGCTCAACATCTTGCTAAAGAGATAGGGCGTAATCGCAAAATTTATCCCGTCAAACAAATGGTATTTCGTCTCTCGCTTCCCTTTTGGGGGCTTTTGCTCCTGTTGATTAACGGTTGTAGCTCAATGGCAGAATTACCCGCAAAATCAATTGAAACAGCCTATCCCTTAGCCGAAAACTCCACCCTGTATCAGGCGGTAAAAACCGCCATGGCGCAGCATCCCGAGCAAACTGGCGTGTTCCCCCTCGGTGATGGGGTCGATGCCTTCGTCGCTCGCTTGTTGCTGATTGAGTCAGCTGTCAGCAGTATCGATCTGCAATATTATATTTATCGTAATGATGAAACGGGCCGCTTGCTGACGTGGTTTTTATTGGATGCTGCGGATCGCGGGGTGAGAGTACGTTTATTGCTGGACGATATGACCAGTGCTGACATGGACGAGCAGCTAATTGCCCTCGCGCGCCATCCTAACATCAGTATTCGGCTGTTTAACCCAAGCACGGAGCGTAATTACCGCGGCCTTGCCATGTTGTTTGGTTTTAGTCGCTTAAATCATAGGATGCATAATAAGTCGTTCACCGTGGACAATGTAATGACCATTGTCGGTGGGCGTAATATTGGTGATGAGTATTTTGCGGCGAATCGTGACCTCGAATTTGGCGATTTTGATCTGTTAGCCATGGGCGATGCAGTGCCTAAGGTATCCGATGAGTTTGACCTATATTGGAATGCTGACTCCACCCATCCTATTGAAGTATTGAGCGATCATAATCCCACGCAGGCGGAGCTTGAAGCGCTGGCGCAGCAAATGAGCGAGCAGCGTGAACTGTCCAAGTCCAGCGAATATGTGAAGCGTTTAGCCCAAAGTCAGTTATTGGCAAATTTGCAGAGCGATAGCATGACGTGGTTTTGGGGCAAAGCCCTAGTGCTCGTTGATCCGCCCGATAAGTTGCTGCAAGGCGATAAATCCACTTGGCTGCTCAGCCAGTTATTACCTTACCTGACGCAGGTGGAGTCCGAGTTACTCATCATTTCGCCTTATTTTGTGCCGACGCAATCGGGAACCGATCTGCTCACACTCTTAGCGCAGTCGGGCAAACGGGTGCGCGTGCTGACCAATAGTCTGGCGGCGACCGATGTGCTGGCGGTACATGCGGGATATAAGCAGTATCGAAAAACCTTGTTGGCCGCGGGCGTTGAAATCTACGAAGTGAAAGCACAGGCGGGTGAGCGTTCCCACAGTTGGCATGGCAGTTCAAAAAGTAGCCTGCATGCCAAATCGTTTGTATTTGATAATAATCAGATATTTGTGGGCTCATTTAACTTTGATCCCCGTTCTGCGGCGGTGAATACCGAGCTTGGATTGTTGATCACTCAACCGCAATTTAGTCAGCAAGTGGCTCACAAAATTGAGGAGAAACTGGCAAGCAACACCTATCGGCTCGCCTTAGAAGAGGGGGAGTTGGTGTGGTGGGATGACGCCAACAAGCAGCGCTACGACAGTGAGCCCGACGCGGGATTTTGGCGTATTTTTGTCGCCGATTTCCTCGGGTTACTGCCAATAGAGTCACAGTTATAAGCTAAGGTGACTAAATAGCGGTTTTAGCTGTCGCAACTCATTTTGCGAACCGCTATGATAAAAACAGAATCGTTAATGAGAATTTAGGTTTATGAAAAGCAAGGCAAGTCAATCGCAAGGGCTATTACTGTTTCGGTTATCGCAAACACAGGTCTTTGCTCTGGGCACGCTAAAAATCCGTGAGTTAGTGCCATACACTCCGCTGAGTAAAATTCCTCAATCTCACCCAACTATCATGGGGGCCGCAACGATTCGCGGCCATACCATTCCCGTGGTGGATATGGCGGCAGCGATTGGTTACCGCCCCATCAGCGATGAAGAGCGCCAACATTGCTATATCATCATTACCGATTGTCAGCGGATGATTATCGGCTTTTTGGTGCGGGCGATTGATAAGATTATCGAGTGTAATTGGCGTGATATTGAGGCGCCTTCGGCTAATTTAGGCCGCAATGCTTTTTTAACCGGAGTAACACGTTACGATAATCAGCTGGTGCAGTTACTCGACGTTGAGTTGTTGCTGTCGAAGGTGTTCCCCGATGCGCCCGAGGCTAATCGTGCCATTTTAACTGACGTGCAGCGCGAGAAGTTAAAACCCATGCGTATTTTGCTGGTGGATGATTCTAAGGTCGCGCGTAAACAACTCTCCGATGCGCTCGATAGCATTAACATTCCTTATTTTGTGACCCCAGACGGTAAAGATGCGCTCTCGATTATGGAGCAGGCCGCCGCCGAGCATCATCCTATTGATATTCTGGTCAGCGATATTGAAATGCCAGGGCTCGATGGCTATGAGCTGGCGTTTGAAGTCCGGGATAATCCACTCCTCGCCAATGCCTATATTATTTTGCATACCTCACTTTCGAGCGAGATAAGCGTCAGCCAAGCCCATCAAGTTGGCGCGAATGAGGCGCTCACTAAATTTGATGCCCACGAGCTGGTGGAAGCCATGCTACGGGGCGCCGATTTAGCGGCAAAGCGGGCAAGCTCAGCGCCAAACTAAGCATTAAACATAGCGCCAAACTGGGCGCTATGTTGGATTTTTGTAAGGGTTTTGCAGGGGCAGGGTAATTTAATCGGCTTATTTCCCTGCAAAGCTAGACAAGTTCCATCACATCCTATAAAAACCTTATTGGCCTCAATGTTGAAGGTGTGGGGTGGGGAAACTCAGCCGAAATATAATAACGACAGGTTAAGTCATGAAACAAGAATCATCTTTTTTAGCCAAGTTGGCTAATGGCAGTTTGGTGCTGCAAATTCTCGTGGGGATCATCGCTGGTGTGAGTTTAGCCAGTTATTCACATGAAGCCGCAAAGCAAGTCGCGTTTTTAGGTAGTCTCTTCGTAGGTGCATTAAAAGCCATCGCACCTATTCTGGTGTTTATCCTTGTGGCGTCTTCCATCGCCAATCAAAAGAAAAATACTCAAACTAATATGCGCCCGATTGTGGTGCTGTACTTATTTGGTACCTTCGCCGCTGCGTTAACCGCCGTGGTGTTAAGCATGCTGTTCCCAACCAATCTAGTGTTGGTTGCCGGCGTTGAGGGCACCAGTCCACCGCAGGGTATTGGTGAAGTGTTAAATACCTTACTCTTCAAACTGGTTGATAACCCAGTCAATGCGTTAATGACGGGCAACTACATTGGCATTTTAGCTTGGGGTGTAGGTTTAGGTTTAGCCTTGCACCATGCGAGTGATTCGACCAAACAAGTGTTTGCCGATGTGAGCCATGGTATTTCGCAAATGGTGCGTTTTATCATCCGGTTAGCGCCTATCGGTATTTTCGGTCTGGTGGCGGCGACGTTTGCCGAAACTGGTTTTGCCGCCATTGCCGGTTACGCTCAGCTGTTGGCCGTGTTACTCGGCGCGATGGCGATCATAGCTTTGATTGTTAACCCACTGATTGTTTACGTGAAAATCAAGCGTAATCCCTATCCTTTAGTGATCCGTTGTTTGCGCGAAAGTGGCGTAACCGCATTTTTCACCCGTTCTAGTGCGGCGAACATTCCGGTGAATATGGCGCTGTGTGAAAAATTAAAGCTGCATGAAGACACCTATTCTGTCTCTATCCCGCTAGGCGCAACCATTAACATGGGCGGCGCGGCGATTACTATTACCGTGCTGACCTTAGCCGCGGCGCATACCTTAGGCATTCAGGTGGATTTATTAACGGCGTTACTGCTGAGTGTAGTGGCGGCAATTTCGGCCTGTGGTGCATCCGGTGTGGCCGGTGGTTCGTTACTGCTTATTCCGCTGGCCTGTAGCCTGTTTGGTATTTCCAATGATGTGGCCATGCAAGTGGTTGCCGTTGGCTTTATTATCGGGGTTATCCAAGATGCAGCCGAAACCGCACTGAATAGCTCTACGGACGTGATTTTTACCGCCGCAGCTTGTGAAGCCGCTGAAAACAAAGCTAAACTTGGATAAAGTGTGCTGTTGTTAGTGTAGAAAAAGTATCATAAGAGCAGTCACCTCGGTGGCTGCTTTTTTTATGGGAGTAGTTATGATCCTTTTCGATTTTAAGGACTTAGGTGCGGCTAAGTCTTGGTATGGCGTCAATGATACTGTGATGGGCGGCCTGTCACGCAGTAAGCTCACTATCTCTCCGTTAGGTTACGGGATGTTTAGCGGCCATGTGTCGCTGGCCAATGGTGGTGGGTTTGCCTCGGTGCGCTGCGAGTTTGCACCGCTTGATGTCGGGGAGTTTAGTGGGATTTACCTCGAACTCGACCGCGACAGGAGCAAGCATTACAAAGTGAATCTTAAGGATGCCGATACACCGCAGAGTACGGTTTATCAGGCGCCAATGCCCGATGCTAAGCATCAATCCTTTGGCGTTAATGGTGGCAGTATTATTCACTGGCAGCGTATTGAAATCCCTTTTTCGGCGTTTCATCCCCAGTGCCGTGGTAAACCGATTGAGCGCGCTGCGATCGATTTAAGCCGTTTGACTAGCATAGGGCTGGTAATTGGCGCGCAGCAAAGTGGTGATTTTTCGTTGAAGATTAGATCGATTGGTTGCTATTAAAGGGATAAACCTGAGTTTATCCCTTTACGTTAACCGCCCGCTTTCGAGTGCTCTAGGCGCCGACAATCCCTAAGGGCGTGGCATGTTCCCACGCGCCGCGGGTAAAGTCGGGGAAGTTGACCGAGTTGCTGCGGTTATTCAGCGATTGCTCACTTAAAATATTCACCACAGACCAAGCGGCGCCATCGTACACATCCTGATCGAGCGCCTCGCCGTTACGTAGGCAATAGACCATACGCCAGAGCATCACAAAATCCATCCCGCCGTGACCGCCGTTGATTTCGGCTTCTTTACCGATGCGTTGCCACAGTGGGTGATCGTATTTGTCATACCACTTTTGCATGTCCATATCCCACTCGTGGTAACTCTTACCAAAGCCGCCGTGCTCAACGGCAATCCGGTTTGGGAACCCGGCAAAAACGCCATTGGTGCCTTGGATAAGATTATGGCGGCTGTAGGGACGAGGGGTTGTGGTATCGTGCTGAACCATAATGGTTCGGCCCTTTACTGTTTTAATCAGGCTAGTGCTCATATCGCCATTGATATACTTGAGCTGATTACGTTCATGATCGGCGGGAAATTCTCGTTTGGCATACAGCGCGCGCCCGAGTGCGGGTGAACTCATGGAGGTGAGATAATCGAAACGGTCACCGCGGTTGATGTTCATATATTGAGAAATCGGCCCTAAGCCGTGGGTCGGATATAAGTTACCGTTGCGTTTGGTGTGCCAATAGGTGCGCCATGAACCAGTTTTATGGTCGATTTCCTTCATTTGCCAGCGCAGCTCATGGATATAAGCGGCCTCACCGTGGAGCAACTCGCCAAACACACCTTGGCGCACCATGTTGAGCACCATCAATTCTTCGCGGCCGTAATTGACGTTCTCCATCATCATGCAGTTTTTCTGGGTGCGTTCGGCGGTGTCTACAAGTTGCCAGCATTCTTCCACTGTCAGTGCTAATGGCACTTCCACAAAAGCGTGTTTACCGCTTTCCATGGTATCGATGGCCATGGGAGCGTGCCATTCCCACGGGGTTGAAATAATCACAATATCGATATCATCGCGGTTTAACAGCTCGCGATAGCTGAGATCATTCCCCGTGTAGACCGCAGGTTTTGGCCGGTTTTGCTTAACGATATGCTCAACGGCTCTATCGATAACGGCTTGGTGGGTATCACAAATGGCTTTAAGTTCTACGCCGTCTAAGTGACCGAATTGTTCGACATGGCTAAAACCCCGCTCTCCCACACCGATAAAACCGACTCTAACCAGCTCCATTTTCGGGGCGATAAGTCCGATAACGGATTTTCCAACGCGGGGTTTAGGGGCAACGCTGCTGGCGTTGGCATTGAGGGCAATATTGGCCGTAACTAGACCTGCGGTAACGGCGCCCGCAGCTTTTAGAAAATGGCGGCGATGAATATTGTGCATAGGCTTCCTGCATTATTTTTAATTATTTGTAGGGCGATGTATATCCCGTTTGTTATATCAGAATCCTAAGCCGAGTGAATAATAAAAGATGTAACAACCTCATTCGTGCGGATGAATGCACAAGAGGTGAAATAAGGTATTTATCTTTACTTTAGCGATAGGTAAATAGTGATAAAGATCGCGTTTTTATTTTCTAATTAAGCTACACTGCCGATTAATTAATCAGGCGAAATTATCTTTTAGTTTTTAAACGTTTAGCAAATTTAATTTAACCAAAAAGTTACATTTTGTGGTGAATTTGGGGTAATTTGCGACTCGGGGGAGTAAAGCGGTAAATGGGTTCTATGCTTAATGTACTACCACAACTGACGTTCACTTTAGGTGAGTGGGTATTGCATAAGGATATCAGGATGTCTGGGATTGAAAAACGCCGTCGCCTTCATTGGCGGGAGTCAGATATGCAAAATCGAGAAATTATTGGTCGTTGGTTAGATGAGCGTCCACTGCTTGGTGACAAAATTACCCTCTATAAAGAAGCGGACAAATATTATTTAGAAACTTGGTTTAGCGATGGCTGCCATAGTTTGGATGAAGTGAGTTTGTCCGATACGCCGCAGGGCCAAAAAGTGGAAGATGTTGGCGGCAACTTCTTCGGTGAATATTTTATGGTGACGCCCGCCATGCAACTGCAGTTTTGCAATGAGCAGGGCAGTTATTTCCAAGTCGATAAGTTAATGGCGGATATTGATTTCAATCAGCGCGTAGCTTAATCAGTGCCGTGAAAGACGCTAATCAATAAATCGGTAAATCCCAATCAGGTTTGCTCAATACGAGGTCGCTTAAGGCGACCTCGTGTCTTTTTAGCTGTTAACTATTTGTGCGAAGCCGTGAAGGGATGCTTACTGTAAAAATGCATGGCTTTACCCGAGTAAGGGTGGGTAAAGCGTAAACTTTGGGCGTGAAGGCAGAGTCTCGGTCTGGCTTTTATCACCTCAGCATCGCCATAAAATTCATCCCCAAGAATGGGATGCCCCAAGGCGAGCATATGCACCCTCAGCTGGTGGGTTCGGCCTGTTTGTGGCGTTAATTCGACTAAGGTGCTGTTTTCGCGTCTTTCTAGCACTCGGTAATGGGTCAGAGCACTCTTGGCGCCAGCCGTCCCCGCCGTTTGCGTCTTTTGATAGGGCGGGTGCTCGGGATCGGGCGCGATGGCTAAATCAATTATCCCAGCATCCTTTGCAATCAAACCCATGACCTCGGCGATATACACTTTTTCGTTTTGCCTATCTTGGAACTGGGTCTTTAACTGGGACTCGGCCTTTTTGTTGCGGGCAAACACCATAATGCCTGAGGTGGCGCAATCGAGTCGATGCACGAGAATGGTGTCAGGATACAAGCGTTGTAGTCGGGTCAGGGCACAATCGAAGGTATGTGCGGCTCGGCCGGGGTTAGACAACAATCCAGAAGGTTTATTAATAATGATCAAATCCCTATCTTGATAGCGAAGATCTATCCAAGGGACTGAAGGGGGCTGGTAATCGAATATCTGCATCGTATCCTCATCATTTGCGCGGCCATACTAGCAAAATATCAGTCACTAAGCAGTATATTCTCGAGCTGGCGTTTGCTGAGGCTGTTATAACTGAACTAGAACTGAGCCAACCACAATCTGAACTTCATGCCCCAAGTCGAGGTGACTCCCGAGGTGACATAACGGATTTCCCCTTGGGTATCGATAATATAAATAGCAGGAAATGCCATCGCCCCCCACTGAGTGCTTCGCTCACCTTTGTCATCGTTTAGCACCGGAAAGTGATATTGGTGCTCGTCCATATAGTGCTGGATCTCGCGATCACTGCCAGAGGCCACCGCCACTGAAATGACATTATGGTCTTGGTTGATACTCTCAACCATAGGGGAGGTGACGCGGCACACAGGGCACCAAGTGCCCCAGAAATAGACTAATGTTGGCTCTGTCTGGGCAGAATTAAGTGTAAGCTGGCTACCATCAATCGCGATACCACTTAATACTGGCGCTTGATCGGTGATCATATCCCGTTGCAAATAGAGGCTGACGCCGTAGAGCACCAACGCCATGATGCTAAGATCCCTAAGCTGTTTAAGCCAAAAGCGCGGGCTTCGTAGTTTTTGGCGCCAACTGAGAGCTTGAGCTGGCTTAGCGCTTGAGTTAGCAGTCGTCACTGTGACGGAAACCTCACTAAATAGGCGTTATCGCAAAGGCGTTAGGGTAAACGCTTAGGCTTAAACAAGGCTTGATACCAGAATGGAGGTGTTCGACTTAGAGCTTAGTCGGCTGAGCCATTCGGTAGATAGTCACTCGGGGTTTTGCGACTCCAAATACGGGTGTAGGCCATCAACTGAGGGTAAAAGGTGCGAAAGGCGGTTTCTGTCTCTATCTGCATTTTTGCTAGCAGTTTATCCGCGCCGTTAAATAAGGCACTGTGCGGATGACCTTTTGCCCGTTGCGCTAAGGCCTGTTGAATGCCTTTAGGCGTGGCGTAAGCGTTTAACCAATCTTGACTGCGCATATCGGCGATGAGGTTCAGACAGGGCTGAGGGTGATACTCATCGCTTTGCGTCGCAAATTCTGCCAGTTCGCGATAGGCCTTTTGGCAAAACTCGGGCAGCGGCAGGTGATGATATTCTTCCCAGTAGTAGGCTAAATAATGATCGAAACTTACGAACATCAAATCTGCTGCTATGCTTGTTAATTGGGCAGGGAACAGGGCCATTAGCTCTTGGGTCAGTTCATGGGTGGCGCAGAGCTGATTGATTTCTTGGTTTAACCACAGTCCTTGGCGAAGTGCTTGTGGCGCAGAATCGATTGGCGCGGTGATAAAATTGCCTGCCAGATTGGCGCCTAGGTGGGTTTTACTGATCCCGGCCAGATGTAAGTGTGTAAGAATGTTCATTTTTTGTGCTTGGTTAATCGCGTTAGTTCACGGTATCATGGGCGGGCGCGCTGAGGAAAGCGCAAATAGGCAAAAATCGTGTGCTTTTCTAAGGGAGTGCTTACGTTAGCGTTTCAACAGGAGGGTAAATGCTAACAATGGGCTGAAAATGCACCAATCAATTAACCTGTTAAGGATCATGGATGATGTGGAACTGGTTTACCAAAATGCTCGGTAAAGACGAGCGTCCTAAGCGTAAAAAAGTGCTTGTCGATATTCCCTATGAGCAACATAGCTTTCGTATGGATCATTTTTCGCGGACTCGACCTAAATATGATGTCGATGATGCGTTAGCCTCAAATGTGCTAAATGAGTCAGACGCCGATATGGATATCGCGAACAAGTAATCTTGATCTTATTGGTCTCTAACCATAGACTAGCCGCCGTTCTAAGCTATCTAGAGGCCTTTGCATGCGCGTAACAGACTTTTCCTTCGATCTTCCCGACGAACTTATCGCTCGTTATCCCATGGCGCAGCGCAATGCGTCACGTCTGTTAACCTTAGATGGCAATACTGGCACGCTCGCCGATAAACAGTTTACCGATCTGCTGGGGATGATTAATCCCGGCGACTTAATGGTATTTAACAATACCCGGGTGATCCCCGCGCGTTTATTTGGCCAAAAGGCCAGTGGCGGCAAACTCGAGATTTTAGTTGAGCGTATGCTCGATGATAAGCACATCCTCGCCCATGTGCGTAGCTCTAAATCCCCTAAGGTGGACAGTATTATCCACCTCGACGGCGGTTATGAGATGAAGATGGCTGCGCGCCATGACGCTTTATTTGAGCTCGAACTCTTATCCGACCTGACTATTTTAGAAGTGCTCGAAGCGGTAGGGCATATGCCACTGCCTCCTTATATCGACCGTCCCGATGAGGATGCCGATAAAGAGCGTTATCAAACTGTGTATAACCAAAACCCCGGAGCGGTTGCCGCGCCAACGGCTGGCCTTCATTTTGACGATGCAATGCTTGAGGCATTAAAAGCCAAGGGCGTGAATATCGCGTTTGTTACCCTGCACGTCGGAGCAGGCACCTTCCAACCTGTGCGCGTTGATAACGTGCTCGAGCACAAAATGCATTCCGAATGGGCCAATGTGCCGCAGGATGTGGTGGATTTAATTGCCCAAACTAAAGCGGCGGGCAAGCGTGTGGTTGCTGTGGGGACAACGTCCGTGCGCTCCCTGGAGAGTGCGGCCCGTGCAAGTGAAGGCGAACTTAAAGCTTTTAGCGGCGATACCGATATCTTTATCTACCCTGGGTATCAGTTCCAAATCGTCGATGCCATGATCACCAACTTCCACCTGCCGGAATCAACCCTCATCATGTTGGTCAGTGCCTTTGCTGGTTTTGACCATGTTATGGCGGCGTATCAACACGCAATCACGCAAAAATATCGCTTCTTTAGCTATGGCGATGCCATGTTTGTGACGAAAAAAGCTCACTAGACCAAGATTTTGTTTTAAAATAGCCGCCCACATTGAGTTTGGGCGGTAATTTTTTTCAGCCAAAGGTTGAACCTTTTGGATCTGCCCCTATCTCTATTGTTAATCAAAATGGCGCGTGCCATTACAAATGTAGTCAGACTGTTTATCTGGCGAGGTGAATTATGAAATTTGAACTCGACACTACCGACGGCCGTGCGCGCCGTGGTCGCTTGATTTTTGAACGCGGCACGGTGGAAACCCCAGCTTTTATGCCTGTTGGTACCTACGGTACGGTAAAAGGCATGACGCCTGAAGAAGTGCGTGCCACTGGCGCGGATATTCTGCTCGGTAACACCTTCCACCTATGGTTACGTCCCGGCGAAGAAATCATGCGTAAGCATGGCGACTTGCACGACTTTATGAATTGGCAGCGTCCTATTCTGACCGACTCGGGTGGTTTCCAAGTGTTCAGTTTGGGTGACATTCGTAAAATTACCGAAGAAGGTGTGCATTTCCGTTCGCCAATCAACGGCGAGAAAATCTTCTTAGACCCTGAAAAATCAATGCAAATTCAACATGCATTGGGCAGTGATGTGGTGATGATTTTTGACGAATGTACGCCGTATCCGGCGACAGAAGATGAAGCGCGCAAGTCAATGCAGATGTCACTGCGTTGGGCTAAGCGTTCACGCGACGAGTTCGACCGTCTGGAAAACCCCAATTCATTATTCGGGATCATCCAAGGCAGTGTTTATGAAGATTTACGCGACGAGAGCTTAAAAGGCTTAGTCGAAATTGGTTTCGACGGTTATGCCGTCGGTGGTTTGGCCGTAGGTGAGCCTAAGGAAGACATGCACCGCATTCTTGAGCATGTCTGTCCACAAATTCCTGCGGACAAGCCGCGCTATCTGATGGGGGTCGGTAAGCCAGAGGATTTAGTTGAAGGTGTGCGTCGTGGTATCGACATGTTTGACTGTGTGATGCCAACCCGTAACGCCCGTAACGGTCATCTGTTTACCAGTGAAGGTGTGATCAAGATCCGCAATGCGCGTCATCGTGATGACACTTCACCGCTCGATCCTAAGTGTGATTGTTATACCTGTAAAAACTATTCACGGGCATACCTTTACCATTTAGATCGTTGTAATGAGATTCTGGGTGCGCGTTTAAACACCATTCACAACTTGAGATACTATCAAATGTTAATGGAAGGTTTGCGCGGGGCGATTGAGACGGGTACATTAGACGCCTTTGTAAAGGACTTCTATACCAGTCAAGGTCGTGAAGTACCAGAGTTAGTCGATTGATTTTTTGCTAATAAGAAGAGAAAACTATGTTCATTTCAAATGCATATGCAAATGCTGCAGGCGCTCCACAGGGTGGCGGCACCATGGAATTGATTTTCATGCTGGTGATTTTCGGTCTGATTTTCTATTTCATGATTTTCCGTCCGCAATCTAAGCGTGTTAAAGAGCACAAGAACCTGATGTCATCTTTAAGCAAGGGCGACGAAGTCCTGACCAGCGGCGGTATCTTAGGCAAGATTGCAAAGATCAGCGATGAAAATGACTACGTGTTACTGAGCTTGAACGACACGACTCAAATTACAATTAAAAAAGATTACATTGCAGCTGTATTGCCTAAGGGCTCTATCCAGTCGTTGTAAGCCAAGAGGGCTCAGGCGTGTTAAATAAATACCCAATGTGGAAAAACATTATGGTGGTGCTCGTCATCGCCATAGGTTGTTTCTATGCCGTACCTAACCTGTTCGGTGAAGATCATGCGGTGCAAGTAGTGGCGACTCGAGGTGCTGAAGTCACGGCATCTACCCAAGCCAGAGTGAACGAGCTGTTAGCCAGTAAGGGCATTGCGGTAAAACGTTCTGAGCTTGAAAAAGGCCAATTGTTGGTTCGCGTGCAAAATGCGGATCAACAGTTGCTGGCCAAGGAAACCATCGCCGAAGATTTAGGCGATAAGTTTACCGTGGCACTTAACCTTGCCCCTGCAACGCCGCAGTGGCTCGAGTCCATGGGCGGTAGCCCAATGAAACTCGGTCTGGACCTTCGTGGTGGTGTGCACTTCCTAATGGAAGTGGACATGGGCGAAGCCATCCGCAAGATGGAAGAGGCCAAAGTGGCCGATTTCCGTTCACAATTACGTGAAGAAAAAATCCGTTACGCGGGCATTCGCAACAATGCACAAGGTATCGAGATTAAATTCCGTGACAAAGAAAGTTTAGCCAGTGCAGAACGCTTCTTAAAATCGCGCAGCAATGACATGGTGTTCACCGACGTGACCAAGGGTGAAGACTTTGCTCTGCAAGCCGTGATGAGCGAAACCTATCTTAAGCAGATTAAAGAAGAAGCGCTGCAGCAAAACATTACCACTATCCGTAACCGTGTGAACGAGTTAGGGGTAGCTGAGCCTGTGGTACAACGCCAAGGTGCTGAGCGTATTATCGTTGAGCTGCCAGGTGTACAAGACACTGCCCGCGCCAAGGAAATCTTAGGTGCAACTGCATCGATTGAATTCCACATGGTAGACGATAAGGCCGACCCGAATGCGGCGCAATCTGGCCGTGTTCCAGCGGGTTCTGAGGTGTACCAACGCCGTGAAGGCGGTCAAGTGGTACTGAAGAAGGAAGTGATGCTAACGGGTGACCATATTACCGGCGCACAACCTAGCTTCGACCAATACAGCCGTCCACAGGTGAGCATCAACCTCGATGCTAAAGGCGGTACCATTTTCTCTAACGTGACTAAGGACAATATCGGTAAACCGATGGCGACCTTGTTCATCGAATATAAAGACAGCGGTGAGCGTAACGCCGATGGCAGCGTCAAAATGCAGAAAATCCAAGAAGTGATTTCTGTAGCGACCATCCAAGCGCGTTTAGGCCGTAACTTTGTGATCACTGGCTTAAGCCATGGTGAAGCACAAAACCTTGCATTACTGCTGCGTGCTGGTGCCCTGATTGCGCCAGTATCGATTGTGGAAGAACGTACTATCGGTCCAAGCCTAGGTGCGGAAAACATCGAAAGCGGTGTGCAAGCCATGATTTGGGGTATGGCAGTCGTACTTATCTTCATGTTGGTTTACTACCGTAGTTTTGGTTTGATCGCTAACTTAGCCTTAACGGCAAACTTAGTGATGGTGGTTGGGGTGATGTCTATGATCCCTGGCGCCGTATTAACCCTGCCAGGTATTGCGGGTATGGTGTTAACAGTGGGTATGGCGGTTGACGGTAACGTACTGATTTACGAGCGTATCCGTGAAGAGTTACGTGCAGGTCGCAGCGTGCAGCAGGCGATTCACGAAGGTTACGGTAACGCATTCTCGACCATCGCAGACGCTAACATTACTACCTTCCTGACAGCGCTGATCCTGTTCGCCGTCGGTACGGGCGCGATCAAAGGCTTCGCAGTAACTCTGATGATCGGTATTGCGACATCGATGTTTACCGCTATCGTTGGTACTCGCTCAATCGTGAACGCGATTTGGGGCGGTAAGCGCGTGAAGACGCTGTCTATCTAAGGGGAAGCGATAATGTTAGAAATTTTATCTTTAAAACGTACGGTTAACTTCCTCCGTCATGCGCTGCCTATCAGTATTATGTCTGCCATTTTGGTGTTTGGCTCGCTGGTGTCCTTGGCGACCAAAGGCATTAACTGGGGCTTAGACTTTACCGGCGGTACTGTGGTTGAGATGGAGTTTACTCAACCCGTCGATTTGAACGTGCTGCGTTCGAAATTGTCTGCACCTGAGTTAGATGGTGCAGTGGTACAAAACTTCGGTTCTAGCCGTGACATATTGGTGCGTCTGTCGGTGAAAGAAGGCGTGAGCAGCGATGTACAGGTGAAATCTGTGATGGCTGCGGCCCAACAAGTGGATGCGGGCGTTCAACAGAAACGTGTTGAATTCGTCGGTCCTCAAGTGGGTAAAGAACTGGCCGAGCAGGGCGGTTTAGCGGTATTGGTCGCGCTTATCTGTATCATGATCTACGTGTCTTTCCGTTTCGAATGGCGTTTAGCCTTCGGTTCGGTCGCTGCACTTGCCCACGACGTGATTGTGACCTTAGGTGTGTTCTCCTTATTCCAACTGGAATTCGACCTGACCGTATTGGCGGGCGTATTAACGGTTGTGGGTTACTCACTTAACGATACCATCGTTGTGTTTGACCGTATCCGTGAAAACTTCCTCAAGATGCGTAAGAGCGAGCCTGAAGAAGTGGTCAACGTCTCTATCACCCAAACCATGAGCCGTACCATTATCACTACCGGTACGACGCTGGTGACCGTTGTGGCGCTGTTCCTGAAGGGCGGTACTATGATCCACGGTTTTGCGACAGCACTTTTATTGGGTATTTTCGTCGGTACTTATTCTTCTATCTACGTAGCAAGTTACCTTGCGATCAAACTGGGCATTTGCCGTGAGCATATGATGCCAGTTGAAGTCGAGAAAGAAGGCGCCGATCAGCCTTCGATGATGCCTTAATCGGGCATTGAGACTCGAGGTCGTGTATCACGACTATTGAAAAAAGAGCCACCGCTGAGGTGGCTTTTTTTTACTGAGAATTTTGGCCTTTCCGATAATCTGCTAGCAAACTCACAACTTTATAGTGACTAATGCTGTAAAACCTAAATGTTAATTTTATTAACAACTGCTGTAAAAAACAGCGCTCGACAGGCTCGGTTATTTCACAGTAGGATGTCGGCTGCCCATATCTAGAGAGTATTGTTGTAGGATGTCGCATGGAAGAACGTAAGACGTTAGTCGCTGGTGGGAACTTATTGCAGGCCCATACATGGAAGGGGTTATTAGAAGCCTGTGGTATTCATGTGGAGTTGCGTGGCGAGGCCTTATTAGGCGGCGTGGGTGAATTGCCCGCCGGGCTACATAATGTTGAGCTTTGGGTACGTGAGTCGCAACTGGCGAAAGCACAGGCCCAATTAAGTGGTTTGGATGTGATTAGTCCCCAGTGGCAATGCGTGCAATGCCATGAGATGAATGAGGGCAGTTTTGAATTATGCTGGCATTGCAGCGCCGAGCGCAGCGAAAGCCATAATTAATCGTCATTCCATTCATCGTTTTTCAAACCGCTGACACTGCGATGCGTTGATGGCATGAGGCGAGCAATGCCGCCTTGTTCTCAGCGCCAAGCGCCTATTCCAGGCTACCCGAGTAAGGCTAAGAGGTTGGAGTCATTTCACCCCACGCAAGCTTTGGCTTATAAAGCCCGCGATTGTCACATGCCGTTAACCGCAAGGATTGCGTCTCCCCGCGTAGCGAATTACACTTCAATAGATATTAGCTAAGTCATTCAATCCCTTATCTAAGGAGGATCTGATGCATCCATCCAGTGCTTTTTCGGCTCTTGTCGAATCGATTCGTCCCCATGTTGTTGAAGTGAGTATTGAAGCCTATCAAGCCGATGACGCTTGGGTGTTGATTGATGTCCGTGAAGATAATGAATGGCTACAGGATCACCTGCCGCAGGCGAAACACATGAGCCGCGGTATTATTGAGCGCGACATTGAACAGCGCTTTCCCGATAAACATACACCCCTGTTGCTCTATTGCGCGGGCGGCGCTCGTTCAGTGCTGGCGGCCAGTAGTTTGCAGCTCATGGGTTACCAAAAGGTCGCCTCGTTGATTGGTGGTTACAAGGGCTGGATCCAACGTCAACTACCTGTGGTGCAAGAGTAATTTAGGCTGGGTTTTCTTTATAGGCGAGTGGCATGCAATATTTCCCGCTGTTTATTGATACTGTTAATTTAAATGTCCTGTTGGTGGGGGCGGGGGATGTCGCCAGTCGTAAGCTGGCCTTGCTGACGCGTACCGAAGCCAATATTCATGTGATTGCCCCCGAGGTGAATCCCGAGGTGAAGGCCTATGCCGATGTAGGCAGGATTTTATTGTCTGAGCGGCCCGTGGTGCAGGCCGATATTCAAAACTACGATCTCATCTATCTAGCGACCGCGAACGATAAGCTCAATGCTGAATTGGCTACCTTAGCCACCGAGCGGGGAATTTGGGTCAATGCGGTGGATAATCCTGCCTATTGCCGCTTTATTACCCCATCGATTGTCGATAGGGGCCGTCTTGTGGTGGCGATCAGCACTGCGGGTGCAGCGCCCGTGTTTGCGCGCACCATTCGAGCTCGTTTAGAGACCAGCCTGCCGCAATCCCTCAAACCCTTGTTCGACTTCGTGGCCGACAAGCGTCTCGAAGTGCAGCAAAGACTTACCAAAACCGCGACGCGCCGATTGTTTTGGGAGCGCTTTTTCGACACCAATGGCGATAGGTTTGATGCGCGCACCCCTGAGCACTATCAAAATGCTTTTAATCATATCGTCAGCCGCGGGGAAATCCTGTTATTGAACGAGGCCACGCCCGTCGAGTTATTGCCGCTGGCGGCCATGCCGTTATTACAGCGCCTCGATTGGATTTACAGCGAGGTAGGCTTAGCCGAGGATTTGGCCGAGCTGGTGCGCCGCGATGCTAATCGCGCAGTGCTCCCCGCGCTGAGTGATATCAGCCGTGAATATGAGCAAGGCTCGCGCATGTTGTTGGTCGCCGATACCCAGAAGATTGAGCAACTTAAGGCGCATTTTCCGGTGGCGAAGCATTTACGCCCAGGCGCGATTTAGTCTTCTTTATCGCAGTTTGTTTGAGCTGACGGCGAGTCTTAGGTAGACTCGCCGTTATTTTTTATCGTTAAGTTTAGGATGTACTATGGCTCTCAAAGCGACCGTGTTTAAGGTCAATCTTCAGATCGCCGATATGGACCGAGGTTATTATCAAGATCATCAGCTGACGTTAGCGCAGCATCCCTCCGAGACCGATGGCCGCATGATGGTGCGTCTGCTGGCCTTTATCCTGAACGCTTCCGAGACCTTAAGCTTTACTAAGGGATTGTGCGTCGATGATGAGCCTGAGCTGTGGGACAAGAGTCTTTCCGGTGAAGTGGACCTGTGGATTGAGTTTGGCCAAGCCGATGAGAAATGGCTGCGTAAGGCGAGCGGCCGCGCAAAAGCGGTGCAGCTGTTTACCTACGGTGGTCGTAGTGTTCCTATTTGGTGGAAACAGAATCAAGCGGCCCTCGAGCGTTATAAAAACCTTAAAGTGTGGAATATTGCCGAAGAGTCGGTGACGGCGATGGAGGCATTAGTGAGCCGCACTATGTCGCTGCAAGCGTCTATCAGTGAAGGGCAAGTCTGGTTATCGGATAATGAGCACAGTGTGCTTATCGAGCCCGAAATGCTGAAAGATTACCAATAAAAAAGAGCCTGCAATTGCAGGCTCTTTTTTTAGACGAACATTATTGGAATTTCAGTTCCCAGCTATCGATATAGCCTACGTCGCCACGGCCGCTATCAACCGCTTTGAGTTTCCACACACCACTTGACTCAACGCCAGTCATATCAACGGTGTAGCTCTTGTTGATATTGTCTGCGCCTGCGCCAGTGTTGTTATGCAGTGTTGCCGTTTGGCCTGTTGGGCTGATGAGCTGCACTTTTAAGTCACCAATGTAAGGGTGAACAATATTCACCACGGCAGTCACAGTGCCTGAGTTACCCGTGCGAGTGACTGTGATAGGGCTAGTGATACCTGCAGTTTTGTTATCAGGAATATTGTAGTTATCAGCATTGGTGTAACTTGCTGGCGTGGTAGGAGTACCACCGCCGCTTTGGGCTGTGTAGCTTGCGGTTAACGATACACCGCTAAAGGCTGAATAGCCTTTCACCATCGCGTAGTAAGTACCAGATTGAACGTTGCTGATTGGGCAAGATTCACTGTTACCACCCTTGTATGGACGACAATCGTAGTTTGAGGTCGTTGGTGCTGCGCCATACTGTACGTACAGATCTGCATCACCCGTGCCACCGTTCATCACAAAACCTAAGTTAGTTGCACCCTGTGGCACTTCAAAAGAGAAATGCAGTTCTTCACTGGCGGCGCCGCTTAGACCGGTTTTAGGCACACCGTTCACTAACACGCTGTCAGTTGGTGTTGGGTCAACCGGATCCGTAGGACCATTACAGGAAGCATCTAAGAAGGTTTTCGCTGCAACGGCATTGACTAGACCATAGCCATAGTAATCATCACGGCCAGCTGTGCCTAAGTCTTCAGCGGTTTGTTTGAGCGCGTTACGTACCTGAGCAGCGCTACATTCAGGGTGGTAGCTCCACACTAGCGTCGCCACACCAGAAACGTGTGGAGTCGCCATTGACGTACCGTTGTAGTACTCGTAGTCCTTATTGCCTTGGTTGCTCACGGTGACCGTTGCACCTAACTGGTTACGCAGTGCTAAACCAGTTGCACGGTCAACAGACACTGACACCATGTTGATTTCGCTGTTCGCATCGACCAAGAAGGGGTTTTGTAGCCCAGGTAAGGCACTGTTACTGTACACGATAACGGCGCTGGCACCCGCATTCTTACAGGCTTTTACTGCGTTGATTTCAGGGTACGAAGTGCCTTGGTTACCCACACGCTCAACTAAACACACCTTGTTGGCCATGTTGCCGCAGTTGAAGGTTGAGCCGCTAACCGTACATTCGGCTAAGGTTGCGGTTGCCGTACCATTGTATGGATTTGGCGCGTAGTTGGTGCCTGATGGCGTAAAGCGATTGTGCGGCACAACGCCTGAGTTGAAGTAAGACTGACCACCGATAGTAATATCGGCTAAGCGCCCCTCACCGCGGGTAACGGTAGAGAGAATGGCTTCACCAGGACCCGAGATCTCAACTTGGTTGGTGTACTGAGAGAAAGCAGAGTGGTCTTTATGATTATCGACCGATGCCACAGACATCACCGCATCGTACGAAGCGGGGTAGCTGTGGGTATTGTTACCATCGTTACCGGCAGCGGCAATCAACAGTACGCCGTTATTGTAGTGGGCCGCTAACGCGTTACGTTCGGTAGTGCTCGAACCAGCGCCACCTAAGCTCATGGTGACCACGTTTGCGCCATTCGCCACACAGGTATCTACGGCCGATACGAGGGATGAGGAGTAACCCCAGCCAGCCTCGTTAAAGACTTTAATCACATGGATGTTGGCATTTTGATTTGGCATTACGCCAATCACACCATCGTTGTTGGCAATTGCAGCGATGGTACCAGCAACGTGGGTACCATGGGCGTTGTTATTGCCCGGTTCGTACCAGTTACCTGTACCTGAGTTGTTGGTGCCCGTGACATTGTTACCGCTTAAGTCACTATGACCACGGTCATAACCTGAGTCGATAATACAGATGGTGCGGTTACCTGCTTGGCTGTCGCTTAATTGGGTTGCACCTACAAAGGTTTGTCCCCAAGGCGTTGTTTCGCTTAGCAGGTGGCGTGGCATGTCTTCTTCCACATATTCCACATCGGCGCGGGCTCTTAATGCCTTAATGCCATTGTTATCTAGCTTAACTGAGTAGCTGTTACTGCGGCCGATACGCTTCATTTCTTTGGCTTGCGCCTTGTTTAACACACTGTGCTGGGCGCTAATTTCAGCCACTTGAGGCTGATAATTCATTGTGGTAGCGAGCTGATCGCTGCTCTGCAGGCTGCTTTCAGACATCAAGGCTGGCGCATCGGCATTTTTAAATTTAACGATATAGCGCTTTGGCAGTGGAGAGGTCTGTGCTTGTTTGGCTGCGGCAAAACCCGGTGCGTCGGGGGCAGCATTAACACCTGCCGAGATCGCAATAGCTAAGCTAGATAAACTCAGGGCTATCTTAGTGGTTCGATTGATTGTCATGTTTTTCTTCCATGTTCAATTTAGTGTTAATCATTATTATTTTGTGCTTTTAAAGAATAACTACGACTCAGATGCTACTCGGTTAGTGAATTTATCTTTGAGGTAAGTGTTTGTAAATTAAATGTTAATGGTATGGCGGTTGGTAAAAACAACTGTGTTGATAAGAGTTTAAAATGAATAAATACTCAGATGTAACAAGTTGTAACCGATGTTTTTAAATATTTATGTTTTTTTATGTGGAAAAGGTGAATAAGCAAATGCGAATTTTTACGCTGAAAATGGCGATATCTTTAAAACGGTGTGAAGCTATTTAATTGAAATTACTTTATATATTTTTTTGGAATGAATAATTTCAAAAACAGTTTTATCTGTTAGGTTAAGATGTTGAATTTTATTCAAGTGATTGATTATGCGGTTTTATTGAATTTTAGTGTCGGTAGTTTGTCGTTTGCCAATTTATTGGCTTATTTGCATATCATTAACAGCATAAACGACTGATAAATATCTGTGTCAGGGTAAATGAAAAGAACAAAATACAAAAAAGCGCCAACGGGCGCTTTTTATCGTTAATCTCAACAGCGAATTATTCTGTTTTAGGCTGAGCGTCGGCTAAGGTCTGATAACCGCCACCGTTATAGGTTTGAGTATAACCCGCTGCGACTAAGGCTTCGGTCGCGATACTGCTGCGTCGGCCACTACGGCAATACAACACTACGGGCGCATCTTTGGCGATACCGCGCTTTGCAAACTCGGCGGCGACTTGCTCAAAGGGAATATTAACCGCATTGGCTAAATGGCCTTCGGCAAACTCCTCTGGGGTGCGCACATCGAGCACCATAGCGCCAGCAGCGATTTTCTGCCACGCAACTTGGGGCTCTTGATCGGCGGCACTTGCCGCGTTGGGGACTAAGGCGAGTGATGACAGACTCAAGATAGCCACCCCAAGTAAGGTTTTACTGCGACACAGTAACTTGTTGAACACTGACTTTCTCCTTTGCAAATATGCATTAACCTTGTCTAGCGATTTCAGCCTCGGATTTGACGCCCAATTTGCGTAATACCATGGCCGCGGGGCAAAAACCCGTAAAAGCGCTTTGGAATAGGTTAGCGCCAACGAAGGCCGTTAACCACAAAAAGTTATGGTGTACAAAAGCGGTTAACACCAAAGACAGTAACACCATAAATCCGGCAAAAGCCATAATGCTGCGTTCGAGTGACATAGGTTGCTCCTAGAGGCAGCGCTATGGCTGCCTATTGTGGGTTAATCAGCTGTTTGAGTTAAGTTTATGCGATTTTTCATCGCCGCGTAGTAAAGCACTGGAATAACGATTAGGGTCAGTAAGGTCGAGATGAAAATCCCGAAAATCAGACTGATCGCAAGCCCGTTGAAGATAGGGTCGTCCAGGATAAACAGGGCGCCAATCATGGCCGCCAAAGCGGTCAGCATAATGGGTTTAGCCCGCACGGCACCCGAGTGAATGACAGCCCGCTCAAAGGGAACCCCTGAGGCGGTTTCTTGATTGATAAAATCCACTAATAATATCGAGTTACGGACAATAATCCCCGCCAAGGCAATCATGCCTATCATCGACGTCGCGGTAAATTGTGCGCCGAGTAGGGCATGCCCAGGCATGACCCCAATCACTGTCAGTGGGATCGGCGCCATAATGATAAGCGGCACCAGATAGGATCTAAATTGGGCAACGACCAATAAGTAAATCGCAATCATCCCCACGGCATAGGCAATGCCCATATCCCTGAAGGTTTCATAGGTGATCTTCCATTCTCCGTCCCAAAGCACTGCGACTGAGTCTAGCCCGGTTGGTTGGTGGATATAATGCTGATCGAAACCTAAGCCACCTTCGCCGTCGATTTTACCCGCCATGTCGAACATGCCGTAGAGCGGACTATCGAGCGGACCGGCCATATCGGCAACCACCATCACCATAGGGATCATATTCTTATGGATGATAGGAGCATCGATTTTACCGCGCTTAATCGTCACCAGCTCAGACACGGGCACAGATTGCCCCGTTTGGCTCTGTAGTTTCATATTCAGCACTTGTTCTAAATCGATTTTTGCCCCTTCTTGCAGTTGCAGGCGGATAGGCACAGGTTGTTTTTGTTGCGCGATATGCAAGTAGCTTACATCCTTGCCGCCAACCGAAGTTGCAATTAAATCAACGATATTGCTATAGGGCACTGCCATCAGACTGGCTTTCGAGCGGTCGATCATCACCTGCCATTTTTGCTGCGCTGCGGGCAAGAAAATATCAATATCGACCACATCTTTAGTCTCACGGAACAGTGACTGCAGCTCGTAGGCCGCTTGTTCACGAATTGCAGGACTTGGACCATAGACTTCGGCCACAATCGGCGACCAGACTGGCGGGCCAGGTGGCACTTCGACGACTTTTACATTGGCCTGATATTTAGCGCCGATGTGCTGTAATTCTTCACGTACCGACAGCGCAATGCTGTGACTGTCGCGCTTGCGATGCTTTTTATCGACTAAGTTGACCTGAATGTCGCCAAGCTCTTGGCTGTGGCGCAGAAAATAGTGCCGCACTAAGCCGTTAAAGTTCATCGGTGCATTGGTGCCAGCATACAGCTGCAAATGTTCCACCTCGGGCACAGTGGCAAGGGAGCGACTTAAATCCTGAAGGACTCGCTGGGTTTGCTCCACAGGCGTGCCTTCAGGCATATCCACCATGACTTGGAACTCGGATTTATTATCGAAGGGCAGCATCTTTAACACCACGAGCTGACCCACGGGCAGAGCCACGGCGATACCGATGAGCACAAAGACCCCAGCAGCAAGTCCAATCCGTGCTTTACGGGCACCTTTACCCAGCAGGAAGGGGCCGATTAAACGGGTAAACAGTCGCACCATTTTGCTCTCGTTCATCTGAGCATCGGCATCACTGCTGTGCGCGGTATCAGTCGCCGAGCCGCTCTGGTGTTTGAGCAGTTTACGACTCAGCCATGGGGTTACCATAAAGGCGACCACAAGCGAAATCAGCATACCCATACTGGCGTTGATGGGAATGGGGCTCATATAGGGGCCCATTAATCCCGACACAAATGCCATGGGCAGCAGGGCGGCGATAACGGTAAAGGTGGCGAGAATCGTCGGGCCGCCGACTTCATCGACCGCAACGGGGATAAGTTCGCTAAAGGATTTTTTACCGAGCGCCATGTGCCGGTGGATATTCTCCACCACCACAATGGCATCGTCGACCAAGATCCCGATGGAGAAAATTAGCGCGAATAGCGACACTCGGTTAAGGGTAAATCCCCACGCCCAGGAGGCGAACAGGGTGATCGCCAAGGTGATAATAATGGCGACACCGACCACCAGTGACTCGCGGGCGCCCATGGTTAAAAATACCAATACGACAACGGCGCTGGTGGCAAAAATCAGCTTAAGAATAAGGGTGTTAGATTTATCCGCCGCCGTTTCACCATAGTTGCGCGAAACAGTCACTTCGACATTGCTTGGGATCAACACATTCTTGACCTTAGCAATGCGCGCGAGGGTCGCATCGGCAATATCGACGGCGTTTTGTCCCGGCTGCTTACCAATGGCTATGGTTACTGCGGGGTAAATATCCGTCTTGTCGCTATGCCAAACGCTTTGGGTGGGAATATCACTCTTTAAACTGATGTCGGCAATATCGGCCAAATAAACGGGGATAGGTTTACCCTGTTTATCCAGAGAAATACTCACTACCAGCTGTTTTACATCGTCGATGGATTGTAAGAACTGGCCAGCTTGAACCTTAATCTCTTGATTACCTTGCACTAAAGACGTAGGCATCGAGATGTGATTATTGTCATTTAGGCTCTGTCTCAACTTGTCGTAGGTGAGATTGAAGCTGTTCATCTTGGCGGGATCGATACGTACATTGGCTACCATCTCATGCTGGCCAACGGTGTAAATCTCCCGCGTACCCGGGATCCGCTTGATTTCGGTTTCAAGTCCTAACGCCACATGGGTCAACTGTTCGGCCGAGACCTGTTTGTCCTTGGACCAGAGTGTTAGGCTGACAATCGGCACATCATCGATACCGCGTGGTTTAATCAATGGCTCACCGACACCCGCGCCCTGCGGCAGTTTATCCATATTGGAATAAATTTGGTTGTAGAGACTGACAATGGCATCGTTGCGGGTTACGCCGACCTTAAAGATCACAATGATCATCGCGCCATCGGGCTGGGAGAAAGAATAGAGCGTGTCTATCCCTTTGAGCTCTGAAATCACTTGCTCTGCGGGCAGGGTGACTAAGTTCTCGACTTCGGTCGGGGTCGCGCCGGGGAAAGGGATAAAGACGTCGGCAAAGGTGACGTCAATCTGCGGTTCTTCTTCCTTTGGGGTCACCAAGATGGCAAATAAGCCGAGTAACAAGCCCAGCAGTGCCAGCAGTGGCGTAATGGCACTGTTTTGAAATGCGGCCGCAATCCGGCCTGAAATGCCAAGTGACGTCGAAGATTCAGTAGCGTGTTTCATTCAACAACCTCATCAAGTTGATATCGCTAGGGAATTTATTGCTTTTGTTCAAGCAACACTTGGTAAGCATCCATGGCGACAATATCACCAGTTCGCAGTCCCGCGAGGACTTCTACTTCACCACCGACGGGCTCAGAGACGCGCACCTGGGTGAGCACAAATTGCTCGCCTTTTTTCAGGTAGACACTGCTAAGTTCATTCATGGTGATAAGCGTCGAGGTCGGCAGTTGGATTTTTTCCCGCTCGCCATTTTTAAACAGCGCCTTGGCCCAAGTACCGGGTTGCAGGTTGGGTTCATCCTTTGGCAGGTTAATCCGTACCTGATAGCTGTGGCTCACTGGGTCGGCAAAGCTAAAGATGGTGAGGTCCTTGGAGGTGAGTTCACGGCCATCACTTAAGCGCACCATAAACTCAGGCGCGTTTTTCAGTTGCTGGATATAGCGCTGTGGCACTTGGGTGATAGCGCGCATTTGGCTCGGTGAAAACCCCGATAGCAGTGGCTGACCGACACTCACGGTTTCACCCAACTCAACTAAACGCTCGGTAACAATGCCGCTAAACGGCGCCGATACCACAGTATATTTGAGGGATTCAGTGGCTTTGATGACCCGGGCTTTGGCGGCACTCACGGCTTGCTCGGCGGCCTTGGCATTGGCGGTCGCTTCATCCATGGCACCTTTTGAAATCGCGCCTTGTGGGAAGAGTTCTTTATAGCGTTTGTATTGGGCCTGCGCCTCCACATTCAGGGCTGTGGCTTTGGCGAGATCGGCCTCGAAGCTTGCCAGTTCTGCGCCTTGCTCTTTGCTGGTGATCTCGAGTAATGCCGCGCCTTCTGGCACAACATCATTAACGTCGTAGTTGAGCTTAACGATACGCCCTGAGGTTTGCGCCGAGACAGTAGCCGCTTTGACGGCCTCGATACTGGCGTCTAAGGTCACCCAATTCGCGTACGGTTTGCTCATCACCTCGAGGGTCGCCAAGGGCGCAGCCTGGGTGGCGAAGGGGGAAAAAACGAATAATGTGAATAGAGTACGTGAGATTGCAGCCATACCAAATCATCCCAAAAATAATTCATGAGTAAATTCTAATGGAGTTGTTTTGATTAGGCAATCAATATTTATTAGAAAAATTTAATGTAATCGGTTTCGCTAATATAGGGAAACGGCGAATGAATCTTCCCTTACATCAATCGCCATGTCATCACTCTTAGGTCCTTGTCCTGCTTTAAATATCAGTCGTTTAAATAATAGGTCAGCGTAGACACAATGCGAATTTGTTTTATGTAAGGCGTGCTGCTGTCACGATCGGAAATCGTAAACTGGCCTTGGCTGGCACTCTTAATCTTACCCAGACGCGATTGTGAGTCCTTGGCAAACTTTTCGGCCACTTCCCGCGCATTTTGCGTCGCTTCCTGCACCATGGTCGGTTTCACATCATTGAGCGCCGTAAATAAAAACTCGGTGCGGTTTTCATAATCTTGGCTACCGATGGCAATGCCTTCTTTAACCAAATTTATCATTTGCTTACGCGTGCTGAGCATTAAATCAATCTGTGGGGTATAGACAGAAAGATTCACCTTAGCCGAGTAACGATACCTCACGTTCGGGTCGACGTAGCCTTGGGCCTGCCTGTCTTCTATCGTCGGCAGTGATACTGTAATTTCGTTGTCGCTAAACCCCTGTTCCTTGAGAAAGGCAACCACTCTGTCGGTTTTTTGTTGCACTGTGTCGTAGAGTTTAGGCAGGTTATTGTCGACTTCGGTGAAGTTAATCGGCCAGATGGCGATATTGGCTTTCACCTCCTTTTCGGCCAGCCCTTTAACTGTGACTGTGCGCTCTAGGGCTTTCATCTCTAACAGCGCCGAGCTGGCGCTTTGTCCTACATAGACCATGCCTGCACATAAAAAACCGCCAAGCACGAGGGCGGGGAGTAAGTAACTCTTTTGCATAACTGATTCTCTCGATGGGATGCCTTTCGCTACCATACTGCAATTAGATGATTTTGGGCATAGGCGAAGGCGCAAAGCTGAGCGCTTAATACTAAATGCTCAGCTGCTATTCAGGATTGAAAAGCTGTTGTTGCAAAGTGGCTTATAACTGAACAGCTTAATTCGCGGGCGGCGTTGGACTTGGCTGCCATAATTCGACTTTATTGCCATCGGGGTCGATAAACCAACCGAAACGGCCAAATTCCGAGTCTTCAATCTCCCCAATCTGTTTACCGCCGCCCTGAGAGACTTGCTGTAGGGCCTGCTCCAGATCGTCAACGATAAAATTGACCATAAAGCTCTTATCCGTCGGGGCAAAATAGCTAGTGTTATGGTCGAAAGGGGTCCACACATGGTAACCGGGGGTCGGTTTATCGTTGTGATAAAAGGCGGCGCCGCCCCAGTTTTCAATTGGTATTTGCAGATGGTTTTGATACCAAGTGGCTAACGCGACGGGATCAGTACTTTTAAAGAAAATACCACCAAGTCCAATGACTTTTGCCATAAGGGTGACAGTTTAAGTGGGGGATGGATTAACTTTAGGCAATAAATACGTAAGATACAAAAAAGCCGCAAAAATGCGGCTTTTTTGAGTTCGAAACAGCTTAGAACTGGTAGCTGTACTGTACTGAGTAGTACATACCGCTTGATTCAGTTACCGCGTTCACAGGGCCTGTGATTGCGCTGTTTTCGATCAGGTGAACTTCTTCACCTTTAATGTATGCGATACCGAAGTCAACGGTGTTTTGTGGATTGAGGTGGTAGCTCATACCCGCTGTGAACCAGTTACGGTCAGAGTCTGGGAATGAAATCGAGCTGATTTCGTCCACAACGCCTTGGTCATGCATGTAACCCGCACGAACGGTGAATTGTTCGTTAATGGTGTAAGTACCACCTAGGCTGAATAACCATGAATCTTTCCATTGGTATTCTTTCAGTGCGACATCACCAGCTTGCAGTTGAGTACCAGCACCCGTTTGGCCTGGCATGATAGTGGCAACGCCATCTTTGGCAGTGATTTGATCAAAGTTGCCCCATTGGGTGTACTGCGCAGTGTAGTGCAGTGCAAACTTAGGCGTGATCTGATGGAAGCCTGCAACTTGGAAAATATCCGCTAACGGTACATCTAAGCTATCAAAGCTTGTAGCGAGCATCGTTTTTGAACCTAAACCAACAGCAGATAAATCTTTCGTGGTGATAGTATTGATGTCGCCTTTAACGTTAACCGTTGGGCTGAAACGGTAGCTGATACCGAAACGGTTATCTTTATCTAATTCAACAGTGGCACCCACGATACCACCAAACGCCCAACCATCAGCGTCTACGTCAACCAGAGGCGTAGTGCCCATATTACGGGTTAAGCGGCCTTCGCCATAGACGGCATCCAGACCCGCACCGATACTGAACATATCGTTGATGCGGTATGACACGCTGGCGTTGAAGTTAACTGTAGTGACTTCAGTTTCACCAAGTAGGTCATAAGGTGCTGGTGAGCCTGCTGGCAAATTCTTCGAAAGTGAGCTGGCATCGGTACCTGTGCCGAAGTTAGAGAATGCCGCAAAACCTACGGCGAATTTATCGTCGATTGGATGAATGTAGAAAATGTTCGGGATAACTTTAGAGCTACCCGCATCGTCGATGCTGCCTAAGTCATAGGCGCCACCAGCAAAGTTAACGTCTTTAACGTCAACAGTAATATCGGCATAGGTTAGGCCAAAAGAGATTGCATCTTTATCAAAGAGTGCCATTGCTGCTGGGTTACGAGATAACACAGAGGCGTTATCGGCGATGACTGCATCACCAGCAAAAGCACGGCCCATACCTGTGGCTGATTGGCTGTTTAATTGGAAACCTGATGCGAATGTTTGTGAACTCGCCAGTGCAACGGCAACGGCAAGCAGTGTCTTGTTGAATGATTTCATTATTATTCTCTCATTATTTTGGTATTGGATTTTGTTCGGTCCTAGTTGCCAGAACAAGGCGCAAATCCTTTTATAATCTTCGGCATGGTAGGGATTGTGTGTAACCTCAACAAGTCCGACCAGATTTGAAATTTGTTAATTAACAGTTAATTAAAACAGGGTCGCACTTTAGCATGAACGAATGGTCGGGCCAGATGCTTGGTATCTTTGGTTTTTATTGGGGAAGGAAGTTTTAATTGAGGTTAATATTTTGTAACGAGGAGGAGGTTAATAAATTTAAACAATTTGTAAAAAGCGTACACATGTACGCTTTTTACAATTAGGGACAGAAAATTAGCTGTTATAACGAGGATTTAAATTGCTCAAATTCTGCGGTAATGGCTTCGGCAGGGCGTGA
Source organism: Shewanella sp. 10B (assembly GCF_023475885.1). Classification (NCBI taxonomy): domain Bacteria; kingdom Pseudomonadati; phylum Pseudomonadota; class Gammaproteobacteria; order Alteromonadales; family Shewanellaceae; genus Shewanella; species Shewanella sp. 10B. Next base: position 167,459 of record NZ_JAMDJO010000005.1, on the reverse strand, counting down.
CATTTTACTGACGATGACACCAGCAATAATCGCAAACACAAATCCGGGTAAAATTTCGTACAGGTTGAAGATCCCGCCAGACAGTTGTTTCCAAATTACCACGGTTAATGCGCCGACAATAATGGTCGCAATCGCTCCGTTACGGCTGTACTGCTTCCAGAAGAGTGATAGCAGTACGACAGGGCCGAAGGCGGCACCAAAACCTGCCCACGCATAACTGACTAGACTTAATACACTGCTTTCAGGATTCAGGGCAATGATCCCCGCGATCACGGCAATGGCCAGCACGCCCATACGACCTACCATCATCAGCTCGCGATCGTCGGCTTGAGGGCGCAACCACTTGCGGTAAAAGTCCTCGGTGATCACGCTCGAACACACCAACAACTGCGAATCAATGGTACTCATAATGGCCGACAGAATTGCGGCGATCAGTAATCCGCCAATCCAAGGGTTAAAGGCGGCTTGGGCTAAATGAATAAACACGGTTTCGGCATTGGCCAAGGGTTGATTGGCAAAATACAGTGAACCCGCTAAGCCTGTGGCTAACGCGCCGATGAGAGATAACATCATCCAGCTCATGGCGATACGGCGTGACAGCGGCAGTGCATCGGCGCTGCCAATGGCCATAAAGCGCGACAAAATATGGGGCTGACCGAAATAACCCAGTCCCCATGCGAGCAGTGATAACAAGCCAATCACTGTGGTTTTATCACTGATCAGTGCCAACATGGCTGGATCGATAGAATCGATTCCCGCATGGCTCTCAGGGTGCGAGAACACCGCAAAGGGGATGATCAGCAGGGCTATTAGCATTAAACAGCCTTGGAAGAAGTCGGTCCAACTCACGGCAAAAAAACCGCCAATAAAGGTGTAACCCACAATGATGGCCGAGCCAATCACTAAGGCAACGTTATAATCGAGGCCGAAGACTTTTTCGAACAGAATGGCGCCTCCCACCATGCCGGAGGAAGCATAGAAGGTGAAAAACACCAGAATCGTGACCGCAGAGACGAGTTTGAGATAACCCTGTTTATCGTGAAAACGCTTCTCGAAGAAGTCGGGCAGGGTGAGGGCGTTGTCTGCTAATTGGGTGTAAATGCGCAGGCGTTTAGCCACAAACAACCAGTTCAGCCAAGCGCCGACCACTAAGCCAATCCCAATCCATGCTTCGCCTAAGCCGCCTAAGTAAACGGCGCCAGGTAAGCCTAAGAGCAACCAGCCTGACATATCGGAAGCGCCCACGCTGAGCGCGGTTACGGCGGGGCCCATTTTACGGCCGCCTAAAATATAATCATCAACAGTATCGGTGGCACGGTAAGCCCAAAATCCTATGCCCATCATCAATACTAAATAGCCAACAAATGTGATTAAAATCGGGGTTTCAATCGTCATATTGTCTTTATCCCATCTTGTTATTATTCAAAGTGGCAAGCATGCTACCAGATGTTTGAGCAAGAACCCATTAGTAGATAAAGATGTGATCGAAATCCGACCTCCGAGCATGAGAAAAGATCGGAGGTCGTTAAAAGAAAGGATTTACTATTAATAGGTTAGATAAAGGTGTTCTTGATTTCGTCTTTTACGAAGCTAAGGTCAGTCTGATCTTCACCCACAAGCAAAATGTATGCATCACCGGCCTCAAAGCCCATGCCCTGATATTTACCATCGGCAAAGGTGTTATCCAGCACCATGCGTTTTTCGATGGGCACAATAAACAGAGTCACTTTCCCCTTTTCAGCTTGCAGCACTAAGTGCAGACTCTTAACCCCTTGAAAATCGCAGTAAGAGGTGTAGTAGACCTTACCGGGCTGCTCAGTAAATTTAGCGTGGCCGAGGTTTTTTAAGGAAGCGAGCTGCGCGTTCACTTGGCTAAAGTTGACATTTTGGTCTACCTGCAAGGCTACGCCTTCATGGTAAACATGGGCTAAGGCATGCTCGGCTAAATCGACAGGACCTAAGCGCAATAAACTGAAACTGATCCCCACAATAAAGGCAATCGACGCGGCCATGGCGACTAAAAAGCCCGTTTGTCGGCGCTGTTTATGGTGCTGCTGCAATTGTTGGCGCAGAATAAGTTTGTCGGCCAAGTCCTCTGGCACATCCACTTTTAACGCATGAGTGATTTTGGCATCGAGGCCCTTAAGCTCTGCGACGAACGCCTGATATTCGGCATTCTCTTGCATTTGCGCAACAAACTCGGGATCTTGATTATGAGGATCTTCATAAGCTTGACGCCTAAATTTAAGCTCATCCATTGGATTGACCTCTCACATCGGTTTTCTCAAGTAGTTCTTTCAATTGGTTCCTCGCCCGAAATAAGCGCGTCATGACAGTGTTGCGGTTTAAGTCCAACAGTTGGGCGATTTCATCACCGCTAAAGCCACCGATTAACTGCAGCAATAGGGGCTCCCGATATTCAATATCCAGCTTAGCGATTTGTCGCCTTAACCAGTACTGCTCGGTTTGCTCTTCCGTGCTGGAGGCAATGTGATCTTCTAAGCTGTCTTGTTCGACATCGGCGTAATCAAATTGTTTGCGCTCGAATCGACGGGCATTTTCGCGCCTCAGAATCGTGATCAGCCAAGCCTTCGCCGCTTTATCATCCTGTAGGGAATCTAAAGAGCGCCATGCCCGCAAGAAGGTTTCTTGGGTGATGTCTTCTGCCACCTGCTTATCGCCGCATAACCAAAAGGCATAGCGGAAGATATCGGCGTGCAGCGCCTTGACTAGGCTGTTGTATCGTCGTTGTTTGCTCAGCATGTCAGAAGAGACCGCAGGCTCGACGGATTTCTTTCGCCAGTTAGCAAACATTTTTTCGATATTTTCTTTTTATTTTACGATTCAAAAGATTACACCTTACTTATTCGATTAAGCCGTGCGTCGATTTGTCCGTCGAGTTTAACCATTAGGATTCAACGGGCGTAATGGCGTGGATTGCTGCGCCATGGGGTGTAACTTGCCGCTTTTCACCGCGCTTAACAATGCTTTTACCGCGCTTGCCAGTTGGGCATCGCTATTGGCTTTACCGCCGTAGGCTAAGGCTTGCAACTGACGAATCGCCTCTGCTAACTCGCTCGACTGCGCGGCAATTTTATCGAGTGTCATAGGGCGAGCGGCCTGCTCACTACAGTATTGCTGCAATTGCTGCAAAATATCACTGACATTACCTTTAGCACAGGCTTGCTCTAACCCCTTAAGGCCAGTACTAAGAACGAGCGGTTGCGCTGTGACTTGTGTATTGACCGTTGCTTGGCGCTTAAGCGCGCGTCGCCAAGCGACAAAAGTGACGGCCCAAGCAACTAATGTCACCAGCCACAGCAGGGCGAACAGATTCGCGCTCCAATGACTTTCACTGTTCGTGCTGGTATTTGCCTGCCAGTTGGGTTCGATGGGGGTATCGACCACGGCGCCACCTTTTACTTGAATGGTGCGGGCGGGTAGGGTCGCTATTTCTTGGCGTTTAAGATGCGGATTCCACCAAGGCACTTTCACTTCGGGTAAGATAAAAGTGCCCGCCTTACTGGGGACTATGGCCGAGGTAATGCTGTACTGTGACACTATCTGCGCGTCGCGCACAAAGCTCTGGCGCTGGGGTTTTTCGGGATAGGATTTGAGCTCAGGCGGCAAGTTTTGCACGATATCCGGCAAGCTATTTTCATCGGCATTGGAGGCCAATAACGTAAGCGTGCGGGTGATGGGGCTACCGACGGTAAACTCTTTTACATCCTCAGGAAAACTTTCTTTTAAGGCCACTAAATCGGCCACAAGCCATTGGCCTTGGAAGCTCGTTGGCGCAGGTTCGACTTGAATGCTTAAGGAAGGCGCGCCAGCCTGCATTGGCCGGCTCTCGTTAAAGCCAAACATACCGCCACGGCGTTGGGATTCCACTAATACATCGCCAGAAAAGGTCGCGCCTTTGATGTTCACTTGGCCGGGTAAGTCGGGAATGATGCCATAGGTGCGCTCAATCACGCGGTAACGACGGCCTTCGATGATCTCTGAGCCGTCTTTGTCTTCGCCAATTTGCTTAATCTGCGCGCCTTCGATAACGGGGGCATTGAGCACACCGCGTTGCAGTTCGACCGCAAGATAAAGCTTTACTTTATAGGTGATAAGTTGGCCGACGTAGGCCTCATCGGTCGAGACTTTGGCATCGATAAACAGATTCTTGGCCTGCTCAGGTTGTGCGCCCGCTTCGACGACCTTGAGGGGGATTTCGGCGGAGCTGACGCCATCAATGCTAAAGGATGGAATCGTGAGTTGGCCCTTTTGCTTTGGGGCAAGCAGTACTTGCCAGCGGGTCTCTTTAACCGCATCGAAGTTCATTATCTGGGTGCTGCGACTCACACTGGTGCGACCCACGATGAAATCCTTAAGCAGGATAGAGGTATCGAGTTTACCCGTGTCGACTTCATCGTCAGCACTGACATTGAGCACAAAGTACTCTCCTTCCATCACCGGATTACGATCGACCGACGCCTCGAGTTTGCTCAGAGCAAAGGCGGGCTGAATGACCGCGATGTAAAGCGTGAGGAGGATAAAAAATTGTCTGATCACCACTGTTCGTTATCCCTTGATATTTGGCCATTTTGACGGCGTTTTTGATATTCGAGTTGCATCTTGTTACGCAACAACACCTGTGGATCTTCGCTCACGCCCCGCAGTGCTCGCTGCATTTCCGCGGGCAAAGGCTCGCTGTTGCTCGGCGGCGCTTCAACAGACTCAACAGCGGTGTCTGGGTTGTTATCCGCCTGTGACTGTTTCTCTTTATCCGCTTTTGACGCTACGGCCTGTTGCTGTTCTTGCTTGGCTTTGGACTTATCATCCTCGACCTGTGCCTGCATTTTGGCCTCGTTGCTGGCTGGATCTTCTTTATCTTCAGCATTGTTATCGGCGCGGTTTTGCTGATTGGCTTGTTGCTCGGCCTGCTGTTGTTCCTGCTGTGCATCTTGCTGTTCTTGCTTGGCTTTATCATCACTCGCTTGCTGTTTATCCTGTGCGTCTTGCTCAGGATTATTCTGCTCGGGTGAAGACTCTTGCTCCTGCGACGGTTTTTCGTCTGCTTGGTCAGGATTATTTTGCTGTTGGGACTGCTGCTCTTGAGACTGATCTTGAGCTTGGTCGTGTTGCGAGGATTGTTGCTCTCCCTGCTGCTGGTTTTGCCCCTGCTGCTGATCGTTCTGGTTCTGTCCCTGTTGGTTTTTATCGCCCTGAGACTGCTTATCTTGATTGTCAGCATTTTGCTGCGATTGTTGCTGGTTCAGCAATTTCTCTGCTAACTCAAGGTTGGCTTTGGCCTGTGGGAACTCGGGCTGCTTGTCGAGTGCGGCCTGATAACGCTCCTTGGCTTTATCGGGTTTGCCGAGTTGCATCAGCGCGTTGCCTTGGTTGTACAGGCCATTAGCAGAGCTATCTTGCTCAAAGCTTTTTAGCGCCTGTTCGTACTCGCCCGCCTTGTACTGCGCAGCGCCTTGCCATTGTGGCGTTTCGAATTGTTGAGCGGCATTGGCGTAATCCTCGGCTTGATAGGCCTGCATCGCCTGTTGCTCTTGGGTGTGCCAGAGCGAGTCCCATGCGCTGGCATGGGCATTCTGCGGCGCAGCACCGAGCACTAGGCCAGTCAATCCCATCAGTAGCCAGTTGGCGAGCATGCCTTGCCTAAAGCTCAGCAGGGTAGGGATGAGTAAGAGTAAGGTGAGGTAAGGGCCGAGATCCTGCCAGGTTTCCCCATCGAGATCCGTGGCCTTGGCATCGCCACTGTCGCTTAACCAATGTTGCAACTGCACTAGATCCTGACCATCGGCACGATTGGGGATCATGATGCCATTATGGTTATCGGCTAATTTTCGCAGTAAGCCAAAGTCGGTTTTGGCGACTACCACTTCATTGCTGCTGTCCCGCTGTAATTGGCCATCGGGTAAGCGGATTGGTGCGCCTTGGGGGCTACCAAATCCCATAATCGCGAGCCGATATTGGCTACCAGCTAAGGCTGAGTTAGCCTCATCGAATTGCCTCGGGGTAATGCCATCTGTCATCACAATAATATCACCCCGTAAGTGCCCGCCCTGTGCCAGTAGATTCTTGGCTTGGGTTAGGGCTGTCGCTAGGTTTGAGCCCAACACGGGCATAATCTCAGGGCTTAAGGTGGGCAATAAATTAAGCAGCGTGCCCGTGTCTCGAGTGAGCGGGCTTATAGTAAAGGCATCGCCAGCGAAGGCGATAAGGCCGGTTTCGCCTTCTTTTAAGCCGCGGAGCAAATCCGTCGCTCGAAACTTGGTTTGGGTTAAGCGGTTGGGCGCCAGATCGGTGGCAAACATGGAGATAGACATATCCATCACCAACACTCGACCTTGCTCGGCGGCAAAAACGGGCAAAATTTGCTTATTGAGGGCGGGGCCCGCTAAGGCCAAGGTGGCAATCACCCAAGTGAAAGCCAAGATATGCAGTGGTCGACGGGATTTTTGCGTGCCCTCTGTGACCAATATTTTGGCCAAATGTGGCGCAATATAGCGGTTCCAAGCACTGTTACTCTGGTGTTGACGCCATAGCCCCCACAGTATGATGGTGAGTGGCAACAGGGCGAGTAACCATTCTGGACGAATAAAATGTAGGCTCATTAACGAACATCCCCCCGTGGTGTTGCTGATGGAACAGGGTTTTTAGTCCGCGAAAACAGTGATAACTGACCCAAGGCTATCCAAATACTGGTGAGCAGCGCGAGGGCGAGTGGCCAATAGAATAGCTCCGCTTGAGGACGATAGCTGAGTTGATCGCGACTCACGGGCTCCAGTTTGTCAATTTCTTGATAAATCTGTTCCAGCTCTTGGCTATTACGGGCGCGGAAATAGCGGCCATGGGTAACATCGGCAATATGCTTGAGTTGGTTTTCATCGAGATCCATCGACGGATTGACGCGCTCACGACCAAACAGGGTACGTCTTTCCATGACATCGGCACCCACGCCCACGGTATAAATCGTCACTTTGCGATTAGCGGCGATTTGGGCTGCTTGCTCAGGATCGATATTACCGGCGTTATTTGATCCGTCAGTCAATAAAATCAATACTCTGTTACTCTCATCCATTTTGTCGAAGCGCTTGACCGCGAGCGCAATCGACTCGCCGATCGCCGTTTGTTTACCGACAAGGCCAATCTGCGCCTCCTTTAAAAACTGGGCGACAGAGCGTCTATCTTGGGTGAGTGGTGCCTGTAGATAGGCGTGATCGGCAAATAAAATCAAACCGATACGATCACCTTTGCGACGCTCAATAAACTCACTGACCACGTGTTGGATCAGGGTAAAACGGTCGACCACTTTGCCGTTAATCACCATATCTTCAATCTGCATACTGCCGGATAAATCCACCGCTAGCATCAGATCCCGCCCTTGGCTTGGCAGTTCAACCGGATCGCCGAGCCATTGTGGGCGGGCGATAGCAAGCACTAACAAGCTCCACATTAACCAATAACGTTTGCGGCTTTGGCGACTGTGGCTAGTGATATTGGCCTTGCCCGTTTGACTAATACCGGGCAATTGCAGGCGGCCACCTTCGGCTTGCACCGTTTGGCGACGCCAAAAAATAAAAGGTAAAGGCAGTAAAATCAATGCCAAAGGCCATGCGACTGTTAACATTGCTCCTCCGCAGGCTTAGCTGGAGTCGGTGTTATTGCTGCTGACGGCGTCGGGTTTTGGTTTGCAGCAGTGTGCATTATCGGTGCGCTTAATTTGGCTTTTGAGGCAAACCAGCTGCGGGCCAGGGCCTGTAACTCAAGGGCCTCCCCGGCGCTTAATGGTTTCGCTTGGTGGCGTTTATCTAATAAAGGCCCAATGCGGCCACGCTGCTTTGCGGGCAAATGGCTATCTAACCAAGTTGCCCACGCGGAGCCGTCGAGTTTCGCTATCACTTCCCTTGGCAGATAACTTAAGGCGGTGCGCTTTAACAGCTGATTCACGTCAGAGGGATACTGGTTCGAATGAGGATCAAGTGCTGAAAATAAACCTTGGGCGGCTTTTTTAGGCGCTAAGTAGGCGGCACGTTTTTTGAGCCAAAGAATCGCAGCAATCAACAAAACTAACAGTATAGCGAGTGCTAACCAATAACCTATGGCCCATGGCCAAGCCCCAATCGGGTCGGGGAGAATAATATCTTGTAAATCCGCCAAAGCGGGATTTGGCGTGGCAGCCTTATCCAAGGCTGGATTTAGAGTTTGTGGGTTCACGCTTTGGACTCACTTATGCTTTATGTTGCACTGTCTACTATTACTCACTTATTTGCCGTGCTGTTATTGCAGTAAGGCTAACTGCTGCGCGAGGGGTAAACCCGCGTCGATAAATTGGGTACGCACCTTTAGCTTTTGCATCATGGCGATAAAGTCATTCTGCTGCTGTTGTTGCTGCCCAAGCCATGCTTGATAACTGTCGCGAGTCAGCACTCGATCTTGGTCTCCTTCGCGAACGGGCAAACTAAACTGCTTGGGTAAGTTGAGGTTGCCCTGCCTGAGTGGGTCGGTCACCAGATAGGCGCCAATATCACAATGGCGCTTAAGTTCTGTCAGCGGCGCGATACATTGCGGCGTAAAATGGCTGCCATCTGTGATAATCCAAATCAATGAGCCCGGTTTCGCGATACGTTGCAAGCGCTGGCAGGCGCGCAGGATATGATCAGGATCCCGAGGATGACTGCCGAGCTGATTGAGTTGTTGCTCGTGCACTCGGCGCAATCCTGAAATGAGCTGCAATATCCCTTGGCGGCGACTGCGGGGTTTTAACTCTAGATGTTCAGATTCGCAGGCGATTAAGGCGCCGAGTCTGTCACCGTGGTTGATGGCATTCCAACCTAGCGTGGTCGCTAAATGCCCCGCTTGTACCGACTGTAATAATAAACTCGAGCCAAAATACAGGCTCTGGCTTAAATCGAGCAGTAACAGAATAGGGCGCTCGCGCTCTTCAATAAATAGCTTAGTGTGGGTTTGCCCAGTGCGGGCGGTCACGCGCCAGTCTATGGTGCGAACATCGTCGCCCTGTTGATAGTGACGCACTTCGGCAAATTCCATCCCGCGGCCTTTGATTAAACTGCTGCGATGCCCCGCCATATTGGCACGTGCTCGGCTGTGACGCTCAGGTATCGCCCGCGCAATCGTCTGGCAAGCGAGCAGTTCTTTCTCGGTTAAATGCAGCCCGTCGGCAAACAATGGCAAGCCATGTAGATTGCCATCACTGTGTTGGGATGCGTTTAGCGCACTGTTATTCATTCAAAGCTACTCATACAAAGCGATTCAGTTACCAAGGATTTATCAGCCAGTGTATTCAGACCAGCCATGCGATTAAGGGACGGCCACCTGAGTCAAAATATGGTTGACCACTTGGTCGCGGCTGACACCTTCGGCCTGCGCTTGATAACTCAGCAGCAGTCTGTGTCTTAACACATTGGGCGCAACGGCTTGAATATCCTCGGGAGAGACAAAATCGCGCTCGTGTAACCAGGCTCTGGCACGGGCGCAGCGCTCAAGCGAAATTGTCGCGCGAGGGCTCACACCGTACTCTAACCATTTTGCCAGCTCGTCACTGTAACGCGCGGGTTGGCGGGTCGCCATAATGATTTCGACTATGTATTTTTCTAGCGGTTCGGCGAGATAAATCTCCATCGCTTCGTCACGGGCGGCAAAAATATCGGCCTGGGCAATCGGCTCCGCAGTCGGCAACTCATGGGTGAGCGCTTCTTGACGGGATTGGCGCAGAATTTCGATTTCAGTGTCACCGCTTGGATAATCTAAATTCAGGTGCATTAAAAAGCGGTCGAGCTGGGCTTCTGGCAACGGATAAGTGCCTTCGTTTTCTAAGGGGTTTTGTGTTGCCATCACGAGGAAGAGCGGCGGCAACTTATAACTATTTTTCCCAACGGTCACTTGACCTTCTGCCATGGCCTCTAATAACGCCGACTGCACCTTAGCGGGGGCGCGGTTGATTTCATCGGCGAGGATCAGATTGTGGAAAATCGGGCCAGCCTCAAATTCAAAGGTGCCAGTTTGTGAGCGATAGATATCCGTACCCGTAAGGTCGGCGGGCAGCAGGTCAGGGGTAAATTGGATCCGGTGAAAATCCCCTTCCACACCGTCGCAGAGGGCTTTAACTGCACGGGTTTTAGCAAGACCTGGTGGGCCTTCTACTAATAAATGGCCATTGGCAATGAGGGCAATGAGCAGGTTTTCGGTCAAAACTGGCTGCCCTAAAACAACCTTATTGAGGTAAGTGCGTAATGCGTGGAAGCGACTCAAAGGCATGATGCTACTCGTTTTTTAGGTTGAAAATATCGATTGAAAATACGTGTGTGGGCTATAGACAACGAATATGGTAAAGAATTCCCTAAGGGTTTGGCTAGTGTTAAAAAAACAAACAGGTGTTTAAAACTTGCTGACAAGAAGTTAGAATCAGATCACACTTTAATGGTCAGACCTGTTATTGGGCTTTTTTTTGTGCCAAACAGCAGGGCAAACATGGAAATCGATAGCGCCGCCTGAAATCTCTCAGCGATAGCGCACATAAAGAGGGTGACAAATGAGTGATAGACAACAGGTAACTAACGCAAAGGGTGAGCGTATCGCCATTGTGGCTGGCTTAAGAACGCCATTTGCGAAACAGGCGACCGCATTCCACGGTGTGTCGGCGCTCGATATGGGCAAAATGGTCGTTAACGAGCTGCTGGCCCGTAGCGAACTGGATCCTAAATTGATTGAGCAACTGGTGTATGGCCAGGTGGTACAAATGCCAGCGGCACCCAACATTGCCCGTGAAATCGTGTTAGGAACTGGCATGGATGTGTCAACCGATGCCTACAGCGTGACCCGCGCCTGTGCGACCAGTTTTCAATCTGCGGTGAATGTGGCCGAGTCAATCATGAAGGGCAATATCGAGATTGGTATTGCCGGCGGCGCAGACTCCTCATCGGTATTGCCTATTGGCGTATCTAAAAAGCTTGCCCATGCCTTAGTCGATCTGAATAAAGCCCGCAGCTTTGGCCAAAAACTACAAATTTTCCGCCGTTTAGGCATTAAAGATTTATTGCCTGTGCCACCTGCCGTTGCTGAGTATTCTACGGGATTGTCCATGGGGCAAACCGCTGAACAAATGGCCAAGACGTATAATATCAGCCGTGCTGACCAAGATGAGCTGGCACACCGCTCCCACACGTTGGCGAGTGAAACGTGGGCTTCAGGTCACCTACGTGACGAAGTGATGGTGGCCCATGTTCCACCTTATAAACAGTTTATCGATCGCGATAATAACATTCGTGAAAACTCCGATTTAAGCTCTTACGCTAAACTGCGTCCTGCTTTCGATAGAAAACATGGCAGCGTGACAGCCGCTAACAGTACGCCGCTAACCGATGGTGCCTCCGCGATCATTTTGATGAGCGAAGGTCGTGCTAAAGCCTTAGGTTATCAACCTATTGGTTACATTAAGAGCTACGCATTTACCGCGATTGATGTCTGGCAAGACATGCTAATGGGGCCGTCCTATGCAACGCCATTGGCATTAAAACGCGCAGGCATGGAATTAGAAGATTTAACTCTTATCGAAATGCATGAAGCCTTTGCGGCACAAACCTTAGCCAACATGCAGATGTTTGCCTCAAAGAAATTTGCCGAAGAAAAACTAGGGCGTAATCGTGCCATTGGTGAAATCGATATGAGCAAATTTAACGTGCTCGGTGGCTCTTTAGCTTACGGTCATCCTTTTGCGGCCACAGGTACGCGTTTAATCACTCAGGTTTGTCGTGAGCTTAAACGTCGTGGTGGCGGAACGGGCCTGGCAACGGCCTGTGCTGCGGGTGGTTTAGGGGCTGCAATGATTGTGGAAGTGGAGTAATGGCGATGGAAAAGACATTTAATTTAACCCGCCGTGAAGACGGTATCGCCATTCTAACGATGGACGTACCCGGCGAAACCATGAATACCCTCAAGGCAGAGTTTGGCCCAGAGATCAGTGAGATCCTGTCTGAGATTAAAGGCGATAGCAGTATCCGTGGCCTAGTGCTGATTTCGGGTAAAAAAGATTCCTTCGTAGCAGGGGCGGATATTTCTATGCTCGACGCTTGCCAAACGGCCGGCGATGCGAAAGCCTTATCCCAACAAGGGCATGTGGTGTTTAACGAGTTAGAAGCCTTGAATATCCCTGTGGTTGCCGCGATACATGGCGCCTGTTTAGGGGGCGGTTTAGAGCTTGCACTCGCCTGCCATCAACGTGTCTGTAGTGATGATGGCAAGACCATGCTGGGCGTACCCGAAGTGCAACTCGGTTTATTACCCGGTGGCGGCGGTACTCAGCGTTTACCTCGTTTAGTGGGGATTACCACTGCGCTAGATATGATGTTGACGGGTAAGCAAATTCGCCCGAAACAAGCGTTAAAGATGGGCTTAGTTAACGATGTAGTACCACAGACGATTTTACTGCAAACCGCAGTGGAAATGGCGCTCGCGGGTAAACGCGCGGCGAAACCGGTTAAAAAATCGCTGGTTAATCAATTACTCGAAGGCACAGGGTTCGGTCGTAACATTATTTTCGATCAAGCCGCCAAGCAAGTCGCTAAGAAAACCCAAGGCAACTATCCTGCGCCGGCAAAAATTATTGATTGCGTGCGCCAAGGTATGGCGAAGGGAATGCAAAAAGGGCTTGAGGTGGAAGCCAGCCATTTTGCAGAGCTGGTGGTGTCGAAAGAATCTGAGGCGCTGCGCAGTATTTTCTTTGCCACTACAGAGATGAAGAAAGAAACTGGCGCCGAAGGGGCGACACCACGTAAAGTCAAAAAAGCCGTGATCTTAGGTGGCGGTTTGATGGGCGGTGGTATTGCTTCGGTCACGACGACTAAGGCTAAAATTCCTGCGCGGGTAAAAGACATTAACGAAAAGGGCTTAAGCAACGCGCTTTCTTACGCCTATAAGTTATTGGATAAAGGTGTTAAACGTCGTCATATGACGCCGGCCGTTCGCGACAATTTAATGGCACTGATGACAACGACGACCGAATATAAAGGCGTTAAGGACGCTGACATTGTTGTTGAAGCCGTATTTGAGGATTTAGCGCTTAAACATCAGATGGTTAAAGATATTGAGCGTGAATGCGGCGAGCACACGATTTTTGCATCTAACACCTCATCTTTACCCATTGGCCAAATTGCACAAGCGGCCAGCCGTCCTGAAAATGTGATTGGCTTACATTATTTCTCACCAGTAGAAAAAATGCCGCTGGTGGAAGTGATTGCCCATGCGAAAACGTCTCCTGAGACGATTGCTACCACAGTGGCCTTTGCTCGCAAACAGGGTAAAACGCCAATCGTGGTACAAGACGGTGCCGGTTTTTATGTTAACCGTATCCTCGCGCTGTATATGAACGAAGCAGCACAATTACTGCTGGAAGGCCAGAGTATTGAGCACTTAGACAAAGCCTTAGTGAAGTTCGGTTTCCCCGTTGGCCCTATCACTTTGCTCGATGAAGTGGGTATCGATGTCGGTGCTAAAATCGCTCCAATCCTTGAAAAAGAACTGGGCGAGCGCTTTAAAGCCCCAGCAGCCTTCGATAAGTTACTGAGCGATGATAGAAAAGGCCGTAAAAATGGCAAAGGTTTCTATCAATATGCTGCTGGCAATAAAGCGTCGAGCAAGAAGAAAGCCGTGGATGAAAGTGTTTACGCAGTACTTGGCATCAAGCCAGGTATGGACAAAGACTTAAGTGCTGTGGCCGAGCGTTGTGTGGTGCAAATGCTCAATGAAGCAGTACGTTGTTTAGATGACGGCATTATTGCTTCCCCGCGTGATGGTGATATTGGCGCCATTTTCGGTATTGGTTTCCCACCATTCTTAGGTGGCCCATTCCACTATATTGATACCCTAGGTGCCGATAACTTGGTCAACATACTGGAACGTTATCAAGCTCAATACGGCGACCGATTTGAGCCATGCCCACGTCTTAAGGCGATGGCGGCAGAAAAGGCTCGTTTCTTCTAAGTGCACAAATAGAGGCTGATTAAAAAAGCGGCAATATGATGCCGCTTTTTTATTGCCTCAAGGCTAATTTTTGCCTAAAAAATGTTCACATTTGTTTGAGTGATCTTGTATTATGGCGTCCCTATTTACGGCAGTTGTGCCGTGACACCGTCTGTGTAGATGTTGCTTAGTGCTGATAAATAGCCTCGCTCAGAGTCTATTTATATTGAGAACGGCTATTTTTTGATTTGCACATAATGGCTTAGCCGATAAAGAGGTTGCTGTGGGATTCATGTTTTATGTGGTTGTCGCCTTATCGGTGAGTTGTTCCTGGTGTTTTGGTGTTGCGGCTTTTAGAGTAGGACTTTCGGTAAGCTATTGGGCTGTAATGGGATTTATACTGGGGCCTTTAGCGTTTCCACTGTTTTCCTCCCATAAACGTATTGCGCTAAGCAGAATGCGCCGGACTTCTGACGCTAGTCTAACCGCTTAATGTTGATATGATTTGTCGTAAATGTGGCTAATAAAAAGGAGCATTTAGCTCCTTTTTTATTGACCTAGGCCACGCGCTAGCAAATGGCTCTAAGCTTTGCGAACGGTATATTTCCGCCTGAAGGTGAAATTAATTCCACCAACCCTTTGCAGGGATCACTTCAAGGTGGTTTAAGCCTTCTGGTAATTTCACTTTTTTACGAACAGGCTTTGCGAAACCAAGTGCTTTTTTGATTGAATTTAACATAGACACTCTCCTTCACCTGATTAATGTTATGCGATTTCTGTGTTAATGAACTTAACGCATGGATGTCCAGCGACTTCAAATGGCTTGAATTTAACTGCAGGATGTCCAGCGACTTCAAATGGCTTGAATTTGACTGCAGGATGTCCCGCAACTTCAACGGATTTAAATTTCACTGCAGGATGTCCAGCGACTTCAAATGGCTTGAATTTAACTGCAGGATGTCCCGCAACTTCAACGGATTTAAATTTCACTGCAGGATGTCCAGCGACTTCAAAGGGCTTGAATTTAACAGCTGGATGTCCTGCAACTTCAACTGATTTAAATTTCACTGCGGGATGTCCAGCGACTTCAAAGGGCTTGAATTTGACAGCAGGATGTCCGGCAACTTCAACAGATTTAAATTTGACAGCAGGATGTCCGGCAACTTCAACAGATTTGAATTTGACAGCAGGATGACCAGCTACTTCTGGATTAACGTCTTTAGTCGCTTCGGATGATACAACAGTTTGAGAAAGGCTTTTCTCTACAGTTGTTTCAATGGCGGCGGCTGTTGTTACAAAGCCGATTGTAGACAGTAATGCTGCTGCAGTTAGAATTCCTTTCATCATTTTATCTCTCAGGGTAGTTGATAATGTTTTATTTTTTGACACTGGACACCTTAATGCAGATGTTGTGCCAATGTATCAAACTACCGATTGAGAGATAATTTTATGATCAAATAATCTTGTGGTGGGGCATGAATTTACTCCGATCCTCTTGGAGCAACTGAGTAAATTCGGTTTCATTTATCGCTTTGCTAAAGATATAACCTTGTATTTCTTCGCAGTTAAGGGCCCGAAGGATATTTAGCTGCGCGGCTTGCTCTACACCTTCACCGACAACCGACAGACCCATATTGTGGGCGATGGTAATGATCGAATCGACCATCTTCAAATCCCGGTCTGATTTATCAATATCATCGACAAAGGCTTTATCGATTTTGAGCGTATGAATTGGGAACCGTTTTAAGTAAGAAAGCGAGGAATAACCCGTACCGAAGTCATCTAACGCTAGGCTCACTCCCATCTTAGCTAATTGCTGCATAACGGTTATAGCCATTTCTGGCTGCTTAATAACCGTCCCTTCAGTGATTTCAAGTTCCAGGTGAGAGGCCGGTAATTGCGTTAAGCGTAAAATAGATTCTATGCGTTGCTGTAGATCGGGTAGGGCAAACTGACGTGACGATAAATTGACGGCGACTCTTCCTTTGAAGAGCCCTTGTTCACGCCATTTCTGCGCCGCAAAACAGGCTTTTCTAAGTACAATTTCACCGATTTCAATAATAAGGCCATTTTCTTCCGCAAGGGGAATAAAATCATTCGGTGGGATCAGTCCACGGGTGGGATGATTTAAACGGACTAAGGCTTCCATCCCCGCGACGTGACCACTTTTAAGATCGACTTTGGGTTGATAATACACCTCAAATAAATCTTCTTTTAATCCTTCACGAATGAGGTTTTCAATTTCTAATTGTTTAATCGCGTGTTGGTTAAGTGATTCTGAGTAAAATTGGTAACAATTTCCGCCGGCAGATTTAGCATGATACATGGCAATATCGGCTTTTCTCAGAAGTGCCTGTTCACTTTGTTCATCCTCAGGGTAGAAAACAATACCAATACTCACGCCCAAAACCAGCTGCTCATTACCGATTTCAAACATGGTTTTAAAGGCTTCAATTACTCGTCCTGCAATAGCGGCACAGGCACTAATGTCAGATGTTTTATCGAGTACAATCGCAAACTCATCGCCACCTAGGCGATATATACTGGTGTTTTTAGGGAGAATAGACTTAATTCTGACGGACACTAGCTTGAGTAACTGATCACCAATTTGATGACCTAATGAGTCATTGATACGCTTAAAATTGTCGAGGTCGAGTACCATTAAGGCATGGGTAATTTCTTTATTAACCAAGTTTCCTAATGTGACTTGCAAGTTTGAGCGATTGGGCAGCCCCGTTAATAGGTCATTGTTGGTGAGTTTACGAAGTTCTTCTTCTTGCTGTTTACGTCTCGATATATCAGAAAATACCCCTACGTAATGCGATAATTCACCTAATTCATCGTAAATGGCGTCAATAGTCAGTTCCATATGGAAATGACTATTGTCACCACGGCTGGCTTCGACTTCGCTGGCCCAGCGACCTTGTTGTTTTAACATGGTACGAATTTGATTAGAAAAGGACTCCGGATACAAATCGAAGGTGAGCAGATTACCTATAAAATCAGTGCGATTACGCTGAGATATTCTACAGCACGCTTCGTTCACCTCAACAAATCGATATTCGCTGTCGAGAATAAACATACCTTCGGAAATATTTTCAATGGCTTTTTCGAACAGTTTTAATTGTTCTTCCTTTTGTTTGAATTGGCTGATGTTTTTAATTGTGCCCGTCATCCGCAGCGCATTGTCTTTATCATCTCTTTCTACAATTTTTGCTCGGTCTAAGATCCAGATCCAGCTATCATCTTTGCCTTTAACTCTGTATGCCGCTTCAAAATGATCGGTTTCACCGTAGAAGTGTTTGTTAAGCGCTTCCCTTACACGTTCTTGATCCATTGGATGAATATTACTCTCCTCATCACTATGACCAGAACGTTGACCATCCTTCGGAAATTCCAATGCTCCCCAAATATTTGAGCGGAAAATGTGACCCGTTTCTATATCCCAGTCCCACATTTCATCGCCGCTTCCCCATAAAGAAAGTTTTAAGCGTTCTTCGCTTAAAGCTATTTGCCGCTGAATTTCTCTTTTTCTTAATATTGCTTTAAATATAAAAACAGCGATGAACATTGATATAACAAAGTAAAATATTTTAGCTTGAGTTGAGGACCACCAAGGAGGTGTGATAATTACTGAAACTTCTTTTATTGCAGATTTTTTACCTGAAAGTGAATTGATAGCATATACTTGAAAATTGTATTTCCCAGGAGATAAATTCGTATATGTTGCTGAGTTGGTTCCATTTGCCGATATCCATGTATCAGAAAGACCATACATTCTATAGTTATAATTAGTGGATGAGTCTTCCGACATAGGGGAGATAAAGTTGAAGGAAAATGGATAATCTGAATACTTTAAGGTTATTTCGTTAATAGCTGAATTTTTGTTATTAAAGAAAGTGCTATCATTTTCTTGTGAAACATTAAACACAAGGAAATCAGATATTTCTGTTTGGCTTATTTCTTTGCTTTTAATATAGTTTATGACATTTTGGGGGTGTAAAATGCTGACACCGTTTATTCCAGCAAGTAAGACATAACCATTCACATCTATTGCACTTGGCGAATTGTATTCATACTGACTTCCGTTAGCAGTCTTTAAAGTATATGTTTTTTTGCTTTCTTTTTCATATATTACGACTTCACCTAATGATGCTGCGGTTATATAGTTTTCATCATTAATGATTGAATAAACTTCTTTTTTATTGGAGAATATCTTAGAAATGTTATTATCGCGCCTATCGAAAAACATTAAAGATGTAGATGTCCCAAAATAAATTCCATTATTTTCCTGCATTATACTGTATGTTATTTCCTCGCCTAAGCTGGATAATCGTCCATTATCATACTTTTTAAAACCACCCTGACCAGCTATATAGATCAAATCTCGTGAGTAAAATTCAATATCAAAAATCGGTTCGCTATTTTTCGTATCGATAACATCAATAATTTCAGTGTTATTGATGATTAACACCTTACCATCAGATGTTCCAGCTGTTATTATGGAGTTGTCACTATTACTAGACAATGAAGATATTGATTTGTCACTAATCATTATTAAACTTTTCTCAGTCTTTAAAAATAATCCTGAATTAGTTCCAAAATAAAGACCTTCTTCATTTAATATTGCGTATTTGTATCCTTGGGTTTCAGTGTTAAATCTGTTTATTAGATTAAAGTTATTGTCGAAAAGGTCTATATTTTCTGATTCAGATGATACTATAAACCCTTGTGTGTTTTTTGTTAGATGCCATGTGTTGTTTTTCGATAAATCAGTTTGCTGTACTAAATTGTTAAGTTTTTTTACAATAACAAAGCCTTTGTCAATAGTGCCTAATATAAACATATCTTTCGTTACAACAAATGAAGATATTTTATCTACCTGGTCTGGAGGAAGAGTTCCTATTATGATGTTTTTTGAGATGTTAACAATTTTTCCGTTGGTGAATCCATAAATGGTATTATTGTACTTTGCGAGTTGAGAGAATGGTCGAGAGTCCGTTTTTACTATTTCGTTGCCATTATATTGATATAACCCATGGTTGAATGATATTGAAATTTCATTATCATTCGTTTCATCTAAATCTATTGTGCCATGAGCGATTTCTTTTAACTCATTATTTACTAACTTAAATAGTTTTCCTGAGTAATCTCTTATATAATAATTATCACCAACTTTTATAGCTTTTTTTATTTCACTTAATCCTTTACTGGACAGTTCGTATTTTTTTTCTTGGTTGCTTATATCGATAATGGATTTATCAGTACCAACTATGAGGCTGTTATTTTTTGAGTTGATACTCCAGACGGGAGTATTTTTTACTGATAGGCCATAAGGAGAAAATGAGTCTTGAAGTTTATCGTAAACAACTAGACCGCTGTCTGTTCCAACATATAACACTCCTTGATCATCAACGAGTAAACTTCTAATAAAAGAACTAGGAAGCCCTGTTCTGGCATCATTAGCATAAAAGTGCTTGAAGTTTTTTCCATCAAACCGATTGAGCCCATTAAAGGTTCCAATCCATAGATATCCATCGTGATCCTGAACTATCGACGTAACGGTACTTTGGGAAAGTCCTTCTGGCACACCATACGATTGCGACTGGAGAATAATAGGTGATTTATTTGAAAAGGGAGATGCGTTTACGTCTTCTAATGCAAGGATGCCAAAAAAAGCGATTAAGACGATTTTTAAGAGTATTTTCGGCATAGTGTAGTTCTTAGTATTGTCCGAGGATGCCATGAAACAATTGTGTTACATCACTTTTCCAGAAATAGAAGCTTTTGTCAAAAGCCAGAATGTAAAAAATCCTTTTAATAGCATATAGATGGACTAATTTTGTACTTTGTCTTGACGCATTGACATTGATCTACCAACTTTTCCATCAGTTTTTTGCTTACTGACAATAGATACAACTATAGATTTACGTGCATTTAGCGATTTTGTTTGTTGGTTACCCATACGACATGAATACCATTACGTAAGTGCTAACTTGTCAAAAATTGAACTTTTCAGTGTTTTGTTTAAAGAGTTTAAGATCGGTAATCATATTGCCTGATTCAAGCTCTGACTGCGCCGCATGGGCAGAGCCTGTGCTAAAAAGCACTAGTCTATCGCTATGCTTAGTGCGCATTTTTCGCATCATAAACTTAATAAGATCTGGGCGAGTGAGTTTGTTGATTTCCGCGACCACTAATTCACGCTGATTAAACTGGTAATCACGGTTGCCCACGCTCACCCAATAACGCTGGCCTCGGGTTTTGAGGTTAGCATCATGTTCCATCACTTGATTGATGAGTCCCTGTTTAGTGCTTTCCCATTCTTCATTGGTAATTTGCATCACGGCATAATTAAAGTCCGCGATAAACTCATCAATTGCCTCTAATAAATGCAGTGGTCCCGTTGTCGGGGATTGAATATAGAAAATGAGTCCCGGATGGCGATTGAGTGGCAGATAACCTGTGCCGACCATGTAGCCTAATTGTTTTTCGGTCCGTAACTCATGGAAGAAGGTCGAAGACATAGTGTGGTTGAGTAAGCTAAACAGCGCCATTTTTTCTGGTGTGGCAATAGCTGATTGATAATAAACAATAATCGCACTGTCTTGATGGTCGATAGCCAATTCCCGAAGCAGGGTGCCTTGCCCGGTTAAGTTGATTAATTCACGGGTCGACTCCGCGCTTGGGCTAGAGACGAGGGATAATATATGTTCCAGTCGTTTTCCTAAGGCTTGCGCCTCTGATACAAGCCAATCGCCATAAATCAGCCCTTCGAGGTAAATCTTCTCGTAAAAGGCACGTACATGGTTATGCAGATCATTTAAGGTGATATTTTCAAGCATCTGAGCCATACGAGCCGGCTCATAGCTGCGTTTTTGCAGCGTGGCGGTCAGGCTAGTGAATAGCTGCGAAATCGGTTTGGCTTGCGCGAGGTTTTGCCAGCTACGTAGCAGTTGAGATTTTATTAACGCAAACCGTTCTTCGGTGAAATTACGTTCTCTCGCTTTTTGGATCAGCAGGGCTAACAGCGTTTCTTGATTCCCCGTAAAACCAGATAGATGCAGTGTGATCCCACCCTGATGGGGGTAAATGTTATAGCTAAGCCCTGCGACTTCCGCTTGGTAAGTGGGCTCAGTCAAGTAATCGAGCAGCATCTCAACGTATAAGCGGGTGAGGGCAGCATGTTTTGGGGTTTTACTCGCCTGCTCCGAATCGAGGGATAGATACATGTGGCCTTTGGGGACATTAAACTCATCGTCTTTTTTATGCCAAATTCGGTATCCCGTTGATTCCGCGACAATCACGGGTACGGCGACTTCACTTTTATCGGGCCGAGCAATGGAATCGGCCACGATAAAGGGATTGGCAGCAGGCAATTGCAACTCTGGGCGAATGTGTGTCACTTGCCAACGGGCAAGGGATTCGGGTTTTATCGGTAAGACTTTATAGGGCGTATGATACCAATTGGCTTTGCGGTCGGTCTTAACGGACTGTGCTATGAGTTGCAAGCGCATATTTTGCGGCGTCATTAAGCGCAATAGTTCAAGGGTTTCATCAATATCTAAGCCATCCATGCGATAGTCACCAAAGACTAAGTCTTCCACTTCGTAGTGGTGCATATTGATGCTTAAGTGGCTGGCTAAATCGAGGGATTTCACCTGCTCCTGATAGCGAAACGCCATTTTGAGCAGATTCGCTCGTTCTAAATAGCGCCAATCCTCAAGGCCTTGGTTTTTTATCAGCTCAATGTACTCAAAGCAGCTGCATACAATATCGTCAATATTGGCCACGCCTTTGTCGGTCAGTTGTAGACCTATGCTGTAGTCCTTAAAGTTATAGCCATTGACTCCGCCGCCTGCGGAGAGATTATTCACTAAACCTTGTTCTTTAAGATACGACAGCAGGCTGCCTTTACTCTCATTGCCGAGGATATGGCTAATGTAGGTCAGCGGCTTGCGTTTGTAGTAGTGATCGATACCTGGAAAGTTAAAACTAATACTTAAACGCTTTTGTTCCTTTAAGGGGATTATATTGATTTGCTTAAGCAGTTCATTTTCTGAAAACAGTGGCACATCAGGATACTGTTTGACGAGATTTAAGTTGCTGACAGCACTGAAATATTGGGCCGCGAGCGCCTGCAAATCATCTAACGGCATAGGGGCGACTAAACAGAGCGTCATTAAATTGGCACTGTAATGGCTTTGATAAAACGCCAATAGCTCGCTTCTGACCTGCGCCTGTTCTCCGCCTAGCGTGACTAAATTGCCCACGGAAAACTTTGAAAACGGATGCTGTTGATTAACAGTTTCTTTAAGCACTTGATAGGTGCGGCGGATATCGTCCTTCAGCTTTAAACTAAATTCAGATTCAATCGCTTGGCGCTCCCTATCAACTAGATCAAGGTCAAATTTGGGGGCGATAAAGAATTGGCTAAATCTGTCTAGGGAGTCGGCAAATACGTCGGCATTGATGGTAAAAAAGAAATTGGTGTGCTCTGTGCCGGTCCAAGCATTGTTACTGCCGCCGTGCTGATTGATAAAGGCATGATATTCGCCGGAGTCGGGGAATTTTTCCGTGCCTAAAAAGAGCATATGCTCTAAAAAATGTGCCATACCGGGTCTATCAACAGGATCATCAAAATGTCCTACGGCCACCGCCATGGAAGCGGCGGCTTGGCTGGCGTCCAAATCTTCGACCAATAATACCCGCAGGGCATTATCTAACACGAGATAGCGGTACTGACGATGATCGTTTGGACTTTTGTAAATAGACTGAGAGGCTTGCAAAGAGACACTCCGGTAACGATGGCTTGTTATATATTGATAGTCTTAATGGTTTTTGGCAAATATCTCTTGTGTTTATCGACTAAAGATTAACCCTTACAAGGTTTGTTGAAATCCATTTTAGGGCTACAATTGGGATAAAACAAAAACAAGTGTGGGTAGCGAGAGAAGTATGCAGCTATTTTTGATGCGACATGGTGACGCTGGATTTAATGCTCAGTCGGATAGGGACAGAACGCTTACCGATTTAGGAAGACACCATACTGTCTTAATGAGTAACTGGTTAGCCCGAAGTGTCAGCGATTTTGATCTTGTTTTGGTCAGCCCTTATCTACGTGCGCAGCAAACTTGGCAAGAATTGAGTCAGCATTTTCCCGAGCCTCGCAAATGGCTTGTCGTGGATGATTTAGTACCTTCTGGCGATCCCGCCAATGTGGCCGCCTTAATTGTTGCCTATGCCGAATTGTACAAGGCCGATAAAGTGCTGGTGATTTCCCATATGCCGCTCTTAGGCTATTTGGTCAGCGAGCTAGTTGCGGGTGTTGAGCCGCCCCTATTTGCCACCTCAGGAATTACTCTGATAGATAAACATGCCGAGCAGGCCTGCATTGTTTGGCAACATGCGCCCCACAGCATTAGTTAATGTCTTCGATAAAACAAAGGGCTCACATTAGTGGGCCCTTTGTTTTTAGAGGATAAATATGTCCATTAACGTCGATGTGGTTGGTCGCCAATATCGATAAGCACCAGCAGCGCCGCATCGCCACCCCATTCTTTAGGGGCCTGATGAAACGCTTTTACCATCGGATGTTGCACCAACCACATAGGCACCTGCTGTTTTAGTATGCCAGTGCCGTAACCGTGCATCACACAACAACATTGGCTTTGCTGTTTTACGGAGGCTTGAATGAGCGCCGCGAGCTCGAGTTTTGCCTCGGATTGGCGGTAACCATGTAAGTCCAGCAATAAATCCGGTTGGTAATCGCCGCGTCTCAAGCGTTTAAGCTCGAGACTGTCGACACCCTCATCGAGCCAACGCATTGGCCCCTGAACGGGTAGCAGAGGTTGATAAGTATCTGAGAAATAACTGTCAGCATGCAGTTGCTGCTCTTTCAGTTCAATTTCCTGTTTGGTTTTTAGGGGCGTGCGAAAATGCCGCTTATCTTGGGCGATAGGTTTTATCCCCTCGATCAGCGCCGAAAACATCGCCATGCCTTCTTTATCATCGTCTTTATTCATGGCGGGTATTCTATTGAATCCTATGGTTTCTGAATAGAGTTCAGTTACAATGTTTGAGAACAAACAAGCGGGAGAGCGTTTTGGATAAGATCTTTGTAGATGAAGCTGTAACAGAGTTACGCACCATAGGTGACATGTTGCGTTGGGCGGTGAGCCGCTTTAATGATGCCAATGTGTACTATGGCCACGGGACGGATAACGCGTGGGACGAGGCTATCGCCTTAGTATTTCATGCGCTGCATTTGCCCGAAGAAATCGGCCAACAGGTGATTTTAAGTAACTTAACCAGCAGCGAAAAACACAAAATCGTTGAGCTGATCATTCGCCGCGTACGTGAACGTTTACCTGTGCCTTATTTAACCAATAAAGCGCGCTTTGCAGGGCTAGAGTTCTATGTGGATGAGCGCGTATTGGTGCCACGTTCACCTATCGCCGAGATGATTGCCAATCGCTTTGGCCCTTGGTTATACGGCAAACCTGTTAATCGTATTTTAGATTTATGTACCGGCAGTGGTTGTATCGCAATTGCCTGTGCCTACGAATTTGATGAAGCCGAGGTCGATGCGCTGGATATCAGCGAAGATGCTCTCGATGTGGCGCAAATCAACGTTGAAACCTTAGGGGTAATGGACAGAGTGTTCCCGATGCAATCTGATCTGTTTTCAGCCATTCCTGAAGGTCCACAATATGATTTGATTGTCTCTAATCCGCCCTATGTGGATGAAGAAGATATCGGCGATATGCCAGATGAATACCACCATGAGCCAGCTATTGGTTTAGCCTCGGGTCGCGATGGCCTCGATTTAACCAAACGCATTTTAGCGAATGCGGCCCAATACCTGACACCAACGGGGATTTTAGTGGTTGAGGTGGGTAACTCTATGGTGCATCTGATGGAGCAATTCCCTGAAGTGCCTTTTACTTGGGTGAGTTTTGAACACGGCGGAGACGGTGTGTTTGTGTTGACACGCGATCAACTGGTCGAACATCAATCGCTTTTTGCTATTTATCGCGACGCGCAATAATCACAATAAGAATAAATTAGGTTGAGTCTTTTCCCGCTGCCAGTTAGGCTTGCAGCGGGAAAAAGAATTGTCCAGCCATTGCTGGGCGCGGAGCGATAAGCAAATCATTTAAGGTGTAAAAAGCGGATGTCTGGAAACAGTATTGGTCAAAATTTTGTGGTGACTACCTTTGGTGAAAGTCACGGTGTGGCGCTCGGGTGTATTATTGATGGTTGCCCACCAGGGCTCGAACTCACTGAAGCCGATATGCAACATGATTTAGACCGCCGTCGTCCTGGCACATCCCGTTATACCACCGCGCGCCGTGAGCCTGATGAAGTACGGATCTTATCCGGTGTGTTTGAAGGCAAAACCACAGGCACCTCCATTGGGCTTCTGATCGAAAACACCGATCAGCGCAGCCAAGATTACTCCAATATCAAAGATTTATTCCGCCCAGGGCATGCCGATTATACCTATCAGCAAAAGTATGGCCTGCGTGATTACCGTGGCGGTGGCCGCTCATCGGCCCGCGAAACCGCTATGCGGGTTGCGGCGGGCGCTGTGGCGAAAAAGTATTTAAAACAAGTGCATGGCATTAGTATCCAAGGTTATATGTCGCAACTTGGGCCGATTAGTGCCGAGACCCTCGATTTTAGTCAAATCGAGCAGAACGCCTTTTTCTTCCCCGATGCGAGTAAGCTCGAGGCGCTGGATGAGTATATGCGCGAGCTGAAAAAATCCGGTGATTCCATAGGCGCCAAAATCTCTGTAGTGGCGACTGGTGTTCCCGTGGGACTGGGCGAACCCGTATTCGACAGGCTCGATGCCGATATCGCCCATGCCTTAATGGGCATCAACGCGGTAAAAGGCGTTGAAATCGGCGATGGTTTTGGTGTTGTCACGCAAAAGGGCTCGGAAGGGCGCGATTTAATGTCGCCACTGGGTTTTGAATCAAATCATGCCGGTGGCATACTTGGCGGCATTTCATCGGGTCAACCCATTGTTGCCCATATTGCACTAAAACCGACCTCGAGTATCAGTGTGCCGGGCCAAAGCATGACGGCCCAAGGTGAAATGGCGGAAGTGGTGACTAAAGGTCGTCACGACCCCTGTGTCGGGATCCGTGCGGTACCGATCGCCGAAGCTATGCTGGCGATTGTGTTGATGGATCATCTGTTAAGACACAGAGCTCAAAATCAGGATGTTCGCAGTCATACACCGATCCTCGGCATGAGATAGGTGCGATGAATGAGACCGTCTGCATGGAATAAAGATGCATAGCGGCTGTGTAATAAATGGAATGCGTTAATGCCAACAATCTCTAGCACAAGCCAGCAGTTACGCTGGCTATGTGCCTGTTATTTTTTCTTCTTTTCAATTCTCGGCACTATGATCCCTTACCTTGGGGTCTTCTTCGAAAACCGTGGATTTAACCCTCAAGAAATCGGTTTTTTGCTCGCGATTTTAATGGCGACCCGTATCGTGGCACCCAATGTGTGGGCTAAGGTGGCCGATCGCACTGGCATGCGCTCCGAATTGGTGAAGATGGGCGCGGGCGCCGCAATGCTGGCGTATTTGAGTTTCTTCTACCACGGTGGCTTTGTGTATATGGCGCTCAGCCTCGCGCTGTATACCTTCTTCTGGAACGCGATTTTGGCGCAGCTTGAGGTGATCACCCTCGAAACTTTAGGTGAAAATGCCAGCCGCTATGGGCAAATCCGCAGTTTTGGCAGTATTGGCTATATCTGCTTAGTGGTTGGAGCTGGTTTTGCCATCGGCCAATGGGGCACCGAGGTGTTGCCTTATATTGGTTTAGCCTTGTTTACTGGGATGCTGGTCAGCGCCTTGCCGTTGCCAGCTAATCGTGCCGTACGTCCTCAAGGGCTGGAGCGCCAGCCGCTCAAATGGACTAAACCCATTCTGTGGTTCATGGTGTCGGCGATGTTATTACAGATGAGCGCTGGGCCTTTTTACGGTTTTTTTGTGCTTTATCTTAAGCAGGCGGGATACACCGAAGCGGCCGCGGGGATTTTTGTCGCCCTCGGTGCAATGGCCGAAATCGTAATGTTTATGTTTGCGCCTCGCTTACTTGGACGTTATGGCGTCAATACCTTGCTTGTTGTCAGTATCGCCATGACCGCCGTGCGCTGGTTGCTGGTGGCCTTTGGCGTTGAGAGCATGTTATTACTGGGTTTGAGCCAAGTGCTGCATGCGTTCACCTTCGGTTTGACCCATGCGGCCTCGATTCAGTTTGTGCATCGAAATTTTGATGCCAGTCATCGCAGCCAAGGGCAAGCCCTGTATGCCAGCTTAAGCTTTGGGGTTGGCGGCGCGCTCGGGACTTGGATTTGCGGTTATATCTGGGGTGATGGTAGCGGCGCTGTATGGTCTTGGGTATTTGCGGCGGCCTGTGCTTTTGCGGCCATGTTAGCGGTATTTTTGATCCCTAAGGATAGGGCGCAAGCGGTTGCGGCATAAGCTGATATTGATTGTGAAAAATAACTCATTGTAAAAACTAAAATAATGAACAAGAGAGGTTAAGGTGATCCGGTTTCGTTTAGGCTTAGTCATCAATCCACTGGCAGGTTTAGGTGGAAGTGTTGGACTCAAAGGCAGCGATGGCGTGGCCGATCAGGCACTCGCCTTAGGTGCCAAGCCCAAGGCGATAAAACGCATGATGCAAGCCTTAGAGGTGATTGTTCCTTTTGCTAATGATATCGAAATCATTACCGCCTCCGGTGTGATGGGGGAAGACGCCGCCAACGCCTTAGGTTTTAACACCCGTGTGGTGTATCAAACTCCGGAGAAAACCCTGGCCGTCGACACGCAAGCCGTTGTGCGTACTTTGCTGAACGAACCGTTAGATTTATTACTGTTTGCGGGAGGCGATGGCACGGCGCGCGATGTATATAGTGTGTTTGAGCAAGCGGTTATCGACGATAAATTACCCGTGCTTGGTGTGCCGGCTGGGGTAAAAATCCATTCGGGCGTTTATGGCATCACCCCCCATGCTGCGGGCATGGTGGTGAAAATGCTGCTCGAGGGTGAGTTAGTCAGCCTGATGAGCGCGGATGTGATGGATATTGATGAAGCTGCCTTTCGCCAAGGCACTGTGCGCGCCAAACGCTTTGGTGAGTTGTTAGTGCCTGCAGAACCCCGTTATGTGCAAGCGGTGAAGATGGGCGGAAAAGAAGTCGATGAACTCGTGCTCGCCGACATTGCCGCCGATGTTATCCAGCAGATGGAAGACGAGCTGTACATTATGGGCTCGGGCAGTACGGTCGCCTTTGTGATGGAAGAGCTTGGGCTCGATAATACCCTATTGGGGGTTGATCTAATCCAAGATAAAACCTTAGTAGCGAGTGATTTAACCGCTATGCAGTTGCTCGACCTTACTCAAGATAAGCCGGCAAAACTGATTATTACCTTGATTGGCGGGCAGGGGCATATTCTCGGCCGTGGCAACCAACAGTTGTCGCCAGAGCTTATCCGCCGCCTCGGTAAGGACAATATTATTATCCTCGCCACAAAAACTAAACTAAAAGCACTTGAAGGACGTCCCTTAATTGTGGATAGTGGCGACCCTCAATTAGATCGTGAGCTTTGTGGCTATTACAAAGTTACGACGGGTTACCATGATTATGTAATGTATCAGGTGGCCAACCCCGACTATTCAGATTTATAGCACCGAGGGGCCAGCGGCCATTTGGGCGAAATACGAAATACGTTATTGGAGAGTTTGACCCGATGTTAGAGCAGTATGAAGAAGCACTAGAACAGTGGATTGAGTCGGTAGTGAACCATGGTGATGACGATGCCTTATTTGCCTGCGGTTATCTGCAAGGCCATGTGGCGGTGGTGTTATCGCAACTCGAAGACGAAGGCGAGAGCACGCTAGAAGCTTTGCTTGAAAAAATGACCGACTGTTTAGCCCTCGCGCGCCAAGAATTGAACGATGCCGATTTTGCCCTAGTGGAAGCGGCATGGGCACAATTGCATGGCAAGATTGTTAGTCATTTAGCGGCGTAATTGATGAGTTCATCCACGACGACTTCGGTTGAGACCATGGCAACACCTGAGGCGCAGCAAGCGGTTTATATCGGTCTAGTCAATCCGAAAACCCCGACCAATGTGGGCGGTATTATGCGCGCTTCGGGCTGTTATGGTGTCGATGCGGTGTTCTACACCGGCAAACGCTATGAATATGCCGCCCGTGGGCCGCAGCAATATAACGCCGATACCCAGAGCGCCGCCGAGCGCATTCCGCTAACTGGGGTGGCCTCCTTACTCGATGCGCTCCCCTCTGACACTAAGCTGGTGTGCGTGGATTTAGTCCTAGGGGCGACCCCCTTGCCTGAGTTTGTGCATCCTGAGAAAGCCTTTTATGTGTTTGGCCCAGAGGATGGCACCATTGGCCAAGATATTATCGATAGAGCCGATGCAGTAGTGTATGTGCCAACTGTGGGATGCATGAATCTGGCGGCCTCGGTGAACGTACTACTTTACGATAGATTGGCGAAAGCCCATCGCGAGCAGGTATCTGCTCAGACCGAGTTTGATGGTGATGCCTTGATCCGCCAAAGTCGCGACAATAATAATCGTACCCGAGTAAAAACCACTAAACAGGGTTCTTCGACCTAGGGTTAACGCTCAACGGTTCATGTTTGATAGTTAATGCAAAAAGGATTAAGCACTGCTTAATCCTTTTTTGTTTTGGGCTGCCAATTATTGGGGCGTTAAGATATAAGCCTGATTAACACTCAACGATAAGCCTTGTTTTTAATTACACAGGTTTTCACTTAAACCGCTCTTTACTAAAGCGCTTTACCCTTTAGTAATTTGCGTAACCACATCCGATTGGGGTTGAGTTTATTTAAGGTAGGCCAATCCAGTGGCAGCGGCTCTCCGGTTAACTGTGCCGCCAAGCATTCGGCCACCAAGGGGCCTGAACTTAATCCCCGCGACCCTAAACCACCCAAAATATAAAGGCCATCGAGGATAGGCGCGGGGGTCGTTTGCCAATAATGCTTGCTTTGTTCGGCCTGCTGTTGATTGAGTTGATGCTGTTCATAGCGCGCCAATATTTCAGCCACATCGGGCGCACAGCCCATCATGGGGAAATGATCCCGCGTTACCATCCGCACGCCGACACGAGCGCTATTGCCGCTGATGTCGATATCGTCAACCCAGGCTTGGTTGGGATAGCTTTCTTGCATTTTCCCTAGATTTTCCCGTTGCTCCTGCGGGCAAAAATCAAAGTGCTCTGCTGCTTTCACATAACTGGCACCGAGGCAATGCAAGCCTTGATGACTCGGCGTGAGGTAACCGTTCGCGCATAACACGGTCGCCAATTGGCTCAGCTGAAATTGGGCGGGGACATGGCTCACTTGGCCGCGAAACGGACTTATCTGTAACCGCTCACTGGCCGAAAATTGAGTGAGCTGTGCGCCATTGGCGAGCACGACTTGGCTGTAGGGCCCAAAACGCTGGCCTTGGTTGTGGAGATACCAAGCCTGCGTATCACATTCAATTTCGGTGATCTCGGTATTGAAATGGCACTGCACATTGGCAAGTTGCGAGGCCTTGTCCACCGCAGCCTTGGCGTATTCAAAAGGGCATACCCAGCCACCAAGGGGATAAAAAAATCCAGCCTTATCAATGCCTATTAGGGCTATCTCGTTGGCTTCATTCGCATCAACGGCGTAGGCGATTTCCGCAGGCCAGTCCTGACTTTGGATGATTTTATCCAACCGTTGTTGGCTGCGCTCATCATGACCCGTTTGCAGTACCCCACAAAAATCATGGGAAATCGCGGTAATATTAGGGGCGGCGTCTGTCTCCATCATCGACGTATGGCTTAGCGCCTCAATACGGCGGCGGCTGAACAAAAATGCCTGTTGGAAAAAACGGCTAAGCTCATCATTTTCAGGCGTGAGTAGGGGGTAAATTGCCCCCTGGCGATTGCCTGATGCGCCTTGACCTAACTCATTATCCTTACAAAACAATATGCTACTCTGGCCTCGTTCGGCGAGGGATAGCATTAGATTTGCCGATGCCAGTCCGCCACCGACGATGGCAACAGGGTGATCTATAGCCGCGAGCGCTGCAGGTTTTGGGGTAAATGCTTGAGCCGTATCGGCTTGCTGGCGCAGCAGTTTGCGCTCATGGAGCAAAATCTCATCGGTGATAATCTGACTTGCGTCGTTTGCATCAGCATTCAAGGCATCTTGGCTGACATTAAGTGTGCTAAAGCCACTGCTGTGGGCAAACTGCTGCACGGTTTCTGCCAAATTTGCCCCAATCAACTGGGCATCATCGGCACTCAAACGCGCCATTTGCCAGACTAGTTTGCCGCTTAACTGCGATGCCAAATGCGGTAAAACCAGCCATTGCTGAATAGGATGAGCAGGGCTGTGGGGCAGTTGACTAAGTGCTGTATGTAGGTCGCCAAAATGCAAATCGACCGTGATGCGGCCGTCATCAAAGATTAATCTCTGGCACCCTATAATGCGTGCAGGTTTTGCCTTAAGTATTGCATCGGCAAGCGGTTGTAAATGAGGCGTGGAAATTAAGCTTTGCGATTGATCCCAAAGTAATTTAAGTTCGTAATCGTTAATGGGATTGGGTTCAAACACTTTGACTAACAGCCGTGTGTTGCTTTGAGTCTGGGTTTGCCAGTGTTGTAGTAGAGAGAGCAGCTCGAGTCCATCGCCCAATCCCCATTGCCCCATGACGCACAGTCCTTGACCGAGTTGGGCTGATGGCGTCGTTAAACGAGAGCGTTGAAGGCGAGTTAAATTGTCCAGAGACTGTGCAGTAGTCAACGCGCATGGGGGATAAAGGTTGATCAATTGCGGGTAATCACGCTTAAATTGGCAAGATTTTTGGGGCTTAGCAGTCAAAGAAATATACTCTCGGTCTCATATTGGGCATTATTTTACCCGCCTTTATGGAAAGCTGACCACTTAATTGAAGCAAAACAGATACTATTGGCTCAGCAAAAAGTAGGTACTGACATGTACACAATGGATAGCAATAAAATGAAAAGAGTCGTGATCACCGGAATGGGTGTTGTTTCAAGTATCGGTAATAACAAGCAAGAAGTGACTGAGTCACTTAAAGCGGGCCGTAGTGGTATTACACATTCCGCTCAGTTTGAAGAAATGCAACTACGCAGTCATGTATGGGGCAATATCAAATTAGATCCTTCTGAGCTGATTGACCGTAAAGCGCTGCGTTTTATGGGCGATGCTGCGGCATATGCTTACATTGCAATGCAAGAAGCCATTAAGGATGCTCAGTTAACTGAAGAGCAGTATTCAAATCCTCGCGTAGGTTTGATTGTAGGCACAGGCGGCGCTTCGTCTTCTAACCAAGTTCAAGCGGCGGATATTCTGCGCGAAAAAGGCGTAAAACGCGTGGGTCCTTATATCGTGCCACGCATTATGTCGAGCACAGCCAGCGCGTGTTTGGCGACCCCCTTCAAAATCAAAGGCATGAACTACTCTATCAGCTCAGCCTGTGCGACCAGTGCTCACTGTATCGGTCACGCCGTTGAACTTATCCAAATGGGTAAGCAAGATATGGTGTTTGCGGGCGGTTCAGAAGAAGTGGATTGGACCCTGACCATGGGCTTCGATGCGATGGGTGCACTGTCGACTAAATACAACGACACTCCAGAAAAAGCCTCTCGTACCTATGATGCGGACCGTGACGGTTTCGTGATCTCCGGTGGCGGCGGTATCTTAATCGTTGAAGAGTTAGAGCACGCTCTGGCTCGTGGCGCGAAGATTTACGCTGAAGTGATTGGTTATGGCGCATCATCAGACGGTTACGACATGGTTGCTCCGTCTGGCGAAGGTGCGGTGCGTTGTATGCAAATGGCTCTGGCCGGTGTGGACACGCCAATTGATTACATCAACACCCACGGTACTTCTACCCCAGTTGGTGACGTGCGTGAGTTAGAAGCTCTTCGTGAAGTCTTTAAAGACAAGTGCCCACCAGTTGCATCGACTAAGTCTATGACTGGCCATGCCTTAGGCGCGGCGGGTGTACACGAAGCCATCTACAGCTTGATCATGATGGAAAACAGCTTTATTGCTCCTAGCATCAACATCGATAACTTAGATGAAGCCGCGAAGGACATGCCAATCGTGCGTGAATACCGCGATGCAGAGCTAAACACTGTGATGAGCAACAGCTTTGGTTTTGGTGGCACTAACGCAACATTAGTGATGCGTAAATATAAGTAAGCCATTATTTTCGTTAAAAAAGGAAGCCTAAGCTTCCTTTTTTATTGGCTGAAATTGAGCAATACCAATCACATTAAATATCTAATCAGTTCAGAGCCTCACTGGCATTTCAATCCAAGGCGCATTGATGCAGATATGCTTATTCCCTTTTAAGTCGATGTAACGCGGGAATGGGATGCCTGTGTGGCTCCCGCTGAATGAACAGATATTTAATACGATTGGCATAATGCGACTTAGAGATTGGGTTTATGATCAGAGTCTTGCTAGAATCCTTGGCTACTCATTCTCTAGCCCATTTTTATCAGAAAGGTCCCCATGAAGATTGTTGTCGATGAAAATATGCCCTATGTCGAACCCTTATTTGGGGCGTTAGGCGAGATAATCCCAGTCAATGGCCGCACGCTGACGCCTGAGCTGGTGCAAGATGCCGATGTGCTGCTGGTGCGCTCGGTCACCCGAGTGAATGCCGCACTGTTAGATGCCAATTCAAAACTTAAGTTTGTCGGCAGTGCCACCATAGGGACGGATCATGTGGATCTGGGCTACCTTGCAGGGCGTGGCATCCCCTTTTCGAATGCGCCCGGCTGTAATGCGACCGCAGTCGGGGAGTTTGCTTTTATTGCGATGTTAGAACTGGCGGCGCGGTTTAATTCGCCGCTCAAGGGCAAAGTCGTGGGGATTGTCGGTGCGGGTAATACTGGTAGCGCAACGGCCAAATGCCTCGAAGCCTACGGCATTAAGGTATTACTCAATGACCCCATCAAAGCGGCCGAAGGCGATCCCCGCCATTTTGTGAGCCTTGAAACTCTATTAAATGAAGCAGATATCGTCAGCCTACATGTGCCCATCACTCGCACTGGCGAGCATAAGACGCTGCATCTTTTCGATGAAGCGCGCCTGATGAGTCTTAAATCCAATACCTGGCTTGTGAACTGTTGCCGCGGTGATGTGATTGATAATCGAGCCTTAATTAAGGTTAAGCAGCAAAGGGATGACCTTAAATTGGTGCTCGATGTATGGGAAGGGGAGCCAAATCCCATGCCGGAGCTGGTGCCTTTTGCTGAGTTTGCGACCCCGCATATCGCCGGTTACAGCTTAGAGGGTAAGGCCCGCGGCACTTTTATGCTGTACCAAAAGTTGTGTGAGTTGTTAGCCATTCCGGCCACTAAACGCTTATCTGAGCTCCTGCCTCCATTTCATTTTAAGGCGGTTGAACTCGAACAAGCCCCCGATGAAAAAGCCTTATTACAGCTGGCGAGATTCGTCTACGACCTGCGTGATGACGATGCCGTATTCCGAAATGGCTTTGTAAAGGAGAATGGCTTCGACACTATGAGAAAAAATCACAAACATAGACGCGAATTTAGTGCATTGGCGCTGGCTTATCACGGCCAATCTGAGGTAGATTGGTTGTCCAATTTAGGTTTTTCAGGAGTCGGTCGGTAATTATGTCGCAGGAATTTAATGTTGTCGTTTTAGGTGCATCGGGTGCAGTGGGTCAAACAATGATTGAGATCCTCGAAGAGCGTAACTTCCCGGTTGCGAACTTATATCCTTTAGCCAGTAGCCGTAGCGCCGGTGAAACGGTCAGCTTCCATGGCAAACAAGTTACCATTTTGGACGTCGAAACCTTCGATTGGAGTCAAGCACAAATCGGTTTCTTCTCTGCCGGTGGCGATGTCTCGGCCAAGTGGGCGCCTATCGCCGCTGAAGCGGGTTGTGTGGTGATCGATAACACCTCTCACTTCCGCTACGACATTGATATTCCACTGGTTGTGCCTGAGGTTAACCCCCATGCGATTGCCGATTTCCGCAACCGTAATATCATTGCAAACCCGAACTGCTCGACCATTCAAATGCTGGTGGCTCTAAAACCGATTTACGACACTTACGGTATCAGCCGTATTAACGTCGCGACCTATCAGTCAGTCTCTGGAACAGGTAAGAAGGCGATTGAAGAACTGGCAAAACAATGTACTAAGCTGCTGCAAGGTCTGCCTGCTGACGCTGAAGTTTATCCAAAGCAAATCGCATTTAACGTATTGCCGCAAATCGATAAATTTATGGATAACGGCTACACCAAAGAAGAAATGAAGATGGTCTGGGAAACCCAGAAGATTTTCGGTGATGACGAAATCCTCGTTAACGCAACGGCCGTGCGTGTACCAGTCTTCTATGGTCACTCTGAAGCCGTACATATTGAGACGCGCCAACCTGCGGATGCAGAAGATATTAAAGCTTTACTGCGCGATGCCGAAGGAGTGGTATTGTTCGAATCCGATGACGAATATCCAACAGCTGTAACCCATGCAGCAGGTACCGATCCTGTTTATGTGGGCCGTGTGCGTAAGGATATTTCCCATTCTCACGGTATTAACCTTTGGGTGGTGTCGGACAATATTCGTAAAGGCGCAGCCTTAAACAGTGTGCAAATTGCCGAGATTTTAGTGAGAGACTATTACTAACTCTTAAGTGGCGATTGATGCCCAGTGAAAAAGCCTGCTGCCAGCAGGCTTTTTTTGTTTTACAATTGTGAACAGTAGCAGGGCTGGGATTTCTAGTTTATAGTAATCTCAATAAATACAATTGCCTAAAGCCTGTTATCAGCGAGATAACTTAAATAGCGCTTCAAAGGGAAGGATTGATGAAATTTCGCACTTCGTATCTTGTGGGCCTGATGGCCACCGTTTTAGCTGTTTCTTCCACGACCTCTTTTATTGATCCTGCGATAGCTGCTGATACTCCCAAAATAAAACCTTTAAAAATCATGGGCCCAGACGGACAGATCCGTCAGGTCAATCATCAATATGGACCAACGACCTCTAAGGACACTTTCTGGAGCATTGCGCAAAAAGTCCGCCCCGATGCTAGTGTCAGCGTTTATCAGGTGATGGCCGCGGTATTTGATGCTAACCCCCATGCGTTTAACTCCGACAGTTATAACAGCCTCGAACGTGGCATGATTTTGCTGATCCCTTCGAAAGAAGTGATGCTCGCCATTCCCAATAGTCTGGCCATTGCCCGCGCCGAGCGCAGCGATAAGCAGGCTCGTTCTGGCGCTAAAGCCACGCCTAGGGTAGAAACCAAACCTGCGACTAAGCCAGCGGCACCGACTCAGACAGTTGCACAGCCTAAACCTAAGGTGGAGACGCCCCCTAAGGCCGAGGTGAAGCCCGAAGCGGCGACAGCGACCAAAGCGGAAGTGGCAGCGACACCAACCGCGCCTAAGATGGTGAGTTCGGATATCAATGCACGCCTCGAAGCAGCGGAGAGCAAGAATTTATCCCTGACTGACGAGTTAGCCAGAGCGCAAGATCAACTCGCGGTGAGAAATACCGATGTTGAGACACTCAAAGCCAAGGTTGAAGAATTAAATCAACAGATTGCGGTATTAGAAGAAACTCTGCAGGCCAGCAAGAAGCAAAACCTTGCCCTTAAAGCCGAGGTCGAGGCCGCACAAACACCAGAAGCGGCTACGACTGATGAGCCTGCCATGCCCGCAGAGCCCGATGATCTGTGGCGTAACCTGATGAGTAATCCGCTACTCCTTGTGGCGGCGGCGGTGATCCCCGCATTATTGCTACTGGTCCTCGTCTTCTGGCTATTACGCCGTAAACGCAATAAAGAGCGCCGCGAGCTAGAAGCGCAGCAGGCGGCTATGATGGCCGCGGGTGCGGCTGGCGTGGCGAGTGCGTCTGTGCTGGCGATGGACGATGACGATCTTAGCGACATCGCGGTGCATTTAGATACTGACCATGCCGATTCTATCGACAGCTTACTCGATGTCGGCAGTGTCGACCTGCAACCCGAGCAGGAAATGACCGATAGCCATGAACAGATGGACATGGCATCAGAAATGTTTATTGACCCAGGTGTTAGCACTGAACCTGAACCTCAGTTTGAAGAGGAAGAAGGCCAGTCTCTAGACGATCTCTGGGCTGAGGCCATGGGTGATCAAGAGGAAGCCGAAGCTTTAGCCGAAGAGAAAGCGGCATCCGGCAATATTCTGGAGGAAGAAGATCTCGATGCACTGCTGGCCGGATTGGGCTCTGAAGAAGAGACTCCTCAGGAGGCTCAAGCCACAGCTGCAGGGCTGGACACACTCGACGAATTAGCCGGTTTCGATTTACCTGCTGAACCAGAGCCCGCCGCTGAGGATGAAGATTTAGCCGCCGCGATTGCCGCCGAACTCGATTCTGAGCTTGAAAACGACGCAGCGCCAGCCGACGATGATATCGATGCGTTACTCGCAGGCTTTAACCAGCCCGAGGTTAACGAGCCTGCCACAGCGGCCGATGAGGATCTTGATGCCTTACTGACCGATGATGCTCAGGCACCAGCAGAAGCAGCTGACGATCTCGGCGATGAAATTGCCGCCGAGTTGGATGATGACTTAGCCGAGTTAGGCGTCGCGCAAACCGATGATATTGATGCTTTGCTGGCAGATTTTGATAAACCCGCCGCGCCCGAACCCGATTTAAGCGATGAAATTGCCGCCGAGCTCGATGATGACTTAACTGATATAGGCGTAAGCGAATCCGATGATATCGATGCGCTTCTTGCCAGCTTTGATGCTCCCGCGCAGCCCGATCCTGAAGTCGCCGCGGCGATTGCTGCCGAGTTGGATGATGAACTCGCTCCCGACTTACCAACGAGCGATGAAGACCTCGACCAGTTATTGGCAGGCTTTAACACGCAAGAAGCGCTCGTCGAAGAGGCTATTGTCGACGATGCAGAGGCCGAGGATATGGCTCAAGCAGAAGCCGCCCTTGAGCGCGATGACATCGCCACCGAACTCGAAGCCGCATTACCTGAAGACCTGTCGACGGCTGATGACGACCTCGATTCACTCTTAGCCGAGTTCGATGTGCCAGAACAAGCCGAGGCTGATGCCGACGACTTTAACTTCGACTTAGAAACCACCCATGTCGAGCCAGAAGAAAAAGACGAGGAAGAAGATTTACTCAAGGGAATTGGTGCCGCCCATGCCATTGATGGCACAGACGATACTTTCGAGCTGAGCGAAGAGATTGCGGATAACCAAGACAGTGCGGATAACGCTGCCGCAGAACCTAAGTTTACAGGCTTTGATGAAGATACTGACGATATCGCGCCGGCACTGGCGGGTGCCGCTGTCGCCGCATCAGTAGCGGCTGCAGCAAGTGCGAAAGAAAAAGAGTCATCTTTCTTCAATGACTTAAAGGCCAATAAGACTAAAGATCCCCATGTGCTCGATTGGGATACCGAACTGAATTTTGCGCCTACGCCTAAGGCGGAAACGCTGGTCAAACCGGAAACCGATTTGCCTTTAGATCCTGTACCAGTGCAGGGCACTAAACGTCAACCGCTGGAGTTTGCGCCAGATGCGAAACCAGAGGTTGATGCCAAAAATACAGCTGCGAGCACTGAGTTTAACCTCGACGATGAGCTGGATTTGGGCCGCGAGTTTGATTTAAAAGACGATACAGATGACGTTGATTTAAGCGATGACAGCGTGCTTGCCGCCTTTAGCACCAATACCGAACCCGAAGAGGAAGAGGTATTAACGCCTGAGGATAGCTTTGCCCTCGATGATGAGCATACGCTCACCGTCGATGAGGCCTTAGCCGCCCTCGATGCGCAGGAATCCCGCAAGTCGAAGAAGTTTGTTCCAGAGCATGATTTAACTAACTTCCAAAACGAGCACGGTTATATCGATATCGAAAAACTGCTTAACGATGCCGAGCAGGACAACACTGAGACAGATCTTTATCCCGAAATGGATGTGGAGATGAGCGATGTCGGCGCCCTGATTGGCGATGCCGCCATGATCGACGTGGACGACGAGGAAAACTCAGTCAATGCCAAGCTCGATTTAGCCCGTGCCTACATCGAAATCGATGACAGCGACAGTGCTAAAGCCTTGCTACGGGAAGTCCAAATCGACGGTAACGAGCGTCAGCAAGAAGAAGCGGCCCGTTTACTTAAAGAGATGGGTTAATCCTTAAAGGGCTTGATTTCACACTAACGGCGCGCAGAGCGCCGTTTTTTTTGTGGGCTGCTGTGATAAAATGCGCCGCTAAATCAACTGTGAGGATGTGTGGATGCGGATTGCATTAGGTATTGAATATGACGGAAGTGGTTATTTCGGTTGGCAGCGTCAGGCCGAAGTCGATTCAGTACAAGGGCAATTAGAACAAGCCTTATCTAAGGTGGCGAACGAACCTATCAGCTTGTTCTGTGCGGGGCGAACCGATGCCGGCGTTCATGCAACGGGGCAGGTGGTGCATTTCGAGACTAATGCCATACGTAACGAAGGCGCGTGGACCTTAGGAGTGAATGCCAATTTGCCCGATAATATCGCCGTTCGCTGGGCAAAAGAGGTGGATGATACTTTCCATGCCCGCTTTTCAGCCACGGCCAGACGTTACCGCTATGTGATTTACAATCATAATTTTCGCCCCGGGATCCTACGTCACGGCGTGAGCCATTACCACGGTGATATCGACGCCGATAAAATGCATGTTGCGGCGCAGGCGTTGCTGGGTGAGCAGGACTTTACCAGTTTTCGCGCTATTCAATGTCAATCGAAAACCCCGTTTCGCAATGTGCACAGCGTTAAAGTGACGCGTCAGGGGATGTATGTGATTGTCGATATTTCTGCTAACGCCTTCTTGCACCATATGGTGCGTAACATTGTGGGCTCCCTGCTGGAAATCGGCCTAGGCAACCAACCATTGACCTGGATGGCGGATTTACTGGCCCTTAAAGACAGAAATCAAGCGGCGGCCACCGCCAAACCCAATGGGCTCTATTTAGTCGATGTGACGTATCCCGAGCAATATCAACTGCCTAAGTTGGCTTTAGGGCCATTGTTTATGCTGGATTAATCGCCGTTTTGCTCGTTAAGTGAAGCGCGTATCGAAGGAAGGAAAGAACAGATGACCACAGCCCCTACTGAACAGACAACCTTAACTGTGCCGAGTGCCAATGCGCCACTGGCACAATGGCTAGATTATTTATTATCGATTCACCCAACCGAAATCGATATGGGATTAACCCGGGTTTCAGAGGTTGCCGCGCGCCTGCATTTATTGGATCTTGGGCCCAGCAAAGTGGTCACTGTAGGGGGCACCAATGGCAAAGGCACCACCTGCGCTATGCTCGAGAATATCCTGCGTTTATCAGGGCTGACGGTGGGCGTCTACAGCTCGCCCCATATGCTCAAGTACAACGAAAGGGTGCGCATTAACGGTCAGGACGCCAGCGATGAAGCCTTTGTTGTTGCCTTTGAACAAATTGAGGCTGCGCGCGGCGAGATTTCGCTGACCTTCTTCGAATATGCCACCTTGGCGGGCTTAATTCTGTTTAAAGCGGCCAAGTTGGATGTGGTGATCTTAGAAGTCGGTCTTGGCGGCCGTTTGGATGCCACCAACATGATTGATGCTGATATCAGCGTGGTGACGTCCATCGATTTAGATCACGAGGCCTATTTGGGCAATACCCGCGAACTGGTCGGCCGTGAAAAGGCGGGCATTTTTCGCCAAGGTCGCCCTGCGATTGTCGGCGAGCCAAACTTACCCCATACGGTCAATGATGTCGCCCAAGATGTTGGCGCCAAGCTCTATCGTGTGGGCGAGGAGTTTAGTTACCAGCAAGATGGCCAGACGTGGGATTACCAAGGCCAAGTATTCACCCTTAAGCAGCTGACTTTGCCGACACTGCCATTGCCGAACGCCGCGACTGTGATTGCGATTGTTGAGCATGGCTGGCCGCATATTGCTGCCGATATCATTGCCAAAGGTATCAGCAGTGCGCGCTTAACCGGGCGTTTAGAGCAAGTTAACGAGCAGCCGCTGATTTTACTCGATGTGGCCCACAATCCCCATGCGGCGCGCTTTTTAGTCAAGCAGCTCACGCCTATGGTGACGGGGAAGCGAGTGTTTGCCCTGTGCGGCATGCTAAAGGATAAGGATATTGCAGGCGTATTACCTGTGGTTTCGCCCTTAATCGATACTTGGTACTTAGTGAGTTTACAGGGTGAGCGCGGCGCAAATGCAAGCCTGCTGCGTCAAACCTTAGCGCAAGACACTAAGGCCCATGAGTTTGACGATATCGCCGCGGCATGGACGGCATTAAAAGCGCAAATTCAGCCCGATGATGTGGTAATTGTGTTTGGCTCCTTTTACACTGTGGCAGGTTTTAAGTCTCTCTTTAAGTAGGATAACCGTTTTGTCTAGCCAGTTTCATAATCGATTAGTCGGCACTGTGGTGCTGGTCGCCCTCGGGGTGATTTTTCTGCCGGATATTTTAGATGGTAAGAAGGATCGTCAAGAGGAACAATTTGCCGAAATTCCCCTGCGTCCTGCCGCGATAGCGCAGCAAAACGCCGATGATATGTTTGAGGTATTGTCTACTCAGGATGTGGATGGCGAAGGTGCCTTACCCGAAGAGTCTTCTCCTAATGATGAGGCGGCGTTAGCGCAGGCGGTCAATACTGACGTCAAAGACACGTCTGCGGCAAAAGTCGAGCCTAAATCGGACGCGGTGAAGGAGCAAGCCAAACCCCAGACGGCAAAAACGGAAACCAAGCCTGAGGTGAAAGCGCCGGTGAAAACCGAGACCGCTAAGGCCGAACCGAAGAAAGAGACGCCAAAGCCGACTCCCGCTAAAACTGAGACGAAAAAGCCAGAAACCAAGCCAACCGTAGTCGCGAAAACGGACAAACCTAAAGCCGAAACCGCGAAAACAGAATCTGCAAAACCTGCCAAAGACGATGGCATAAAAGTGGTCAGCCGCGATTCATTAAAACCTGGACTTACCCTGCAACTAGGCGCATTTAGCAATGCCGCCAACGTCAAAGCGCTGGTGGCGCAGTTACGTAAAAGTGGTTACAAGGCGTACACAATTCCAGACACGCCTAAGGATGGCATATTGACGAAAGTGTTTGTGGGGCCCGATGTTTCCGAATCTAAGCTGAAGAAAATGCAGGAAGAAATTGAAACTCTAACCCGTTTGAAAGGCCGAATTGTGCCTTTTAATCCCTTGGAATCTTAATGCCATTCAGCAGGGACTGAAATAATTTATTTACCTCGCTAGGGGTGAGAATCGTTTCAGTCTCTGGTAGAATCGCGCCGTCTTAAAGCCTATGCTGGAAAGCCATCTCAATGGTTTGGATTGATTACGCTATCATCTTCGTTATCGGGTTATCGACTCTTATCAGTCTGATCCGCGGATTTGCCAAAGAAGCCATGTCGTTAGTGGTATGGTTCGCGGCTTTCTTTGTTGCCAGCCAATTTTACCAAGATCTCGCCGTTCATCTCACGCAAATGAACGATGAGGTGCTACGCAATGGGGTCTCCATTGCTATTCTTTTTATCACCACCTTAATACTCGGCGCCCTCATCAATTACATCATTGGGCAATTAGTGGTTAAAACCGGATTATCTGGCACTGACAGACTCTTAGGTCTGTGTTTCGGTGCCATTAGGGGCGCGCTGATCGTCAGTGCGCTGCTGTTTTTTATGGATGCTTTTACAGGCTCACCCAACACCCAATGGTGGAAGGACTCTGTACTAGTGCCCGAATTTGGCGTTGTGATCCAATGGTTCTTTCACTATTTGGAAAACACCTCCAGCTTTGTACCCAAACTATAAAAAAGACAATAAATTTATCCTAAGTGATGGAGGATAAGTAAGGTTGAGCCCGAAGCCTAAGGCCACGGACTCAACACTGAGATGAAGCGCTTAAGCCGTATGGCTGGGGATTTACTTCGTCTTTTACTTATATTTCAACATGAAAGGGCATAGAACATCTTACAATGAGGAAGCTTACCCATGTGTGGTATCGTCGGAATAGTTGGCCAATCATCGGTTAATCAGACCATTTATGACGCACTGACCGTGCTTCAACACAGAGGTCAGGATGCGGCAGGTATTGTGACCGTTGATCGTGGTGCTTTCAGACTACGTAAAGCCAATGGTCTGGTCAAAGATGTATTTGAAGTCAAACACATGCAACGCCTACAGGGCAATGCAGGTATTGGCCACGTACGTTATCCTACTGCAGGCAGTTCCAGCGCGTCAGAAGCGCAGCCTTTCTATGTTAACTCGCCATTTGGGATTTCATTAGCCCATAACGGTAACTTAACCAACACGGTTGAATTAGCTGAAGGCCTGATCAAAAAACGTCGCCATGTGAACACCACATCCGACTCAGAAGTATTATTAAACCTGC
Source organism: Shewanella sp. 10B (assembly GCF_023475885.1). Classification (NCBI taxonomy): domain Bacteria; kingdom Pseudomonadati; phylum Pseudomonadota; class Gammaproteobacteria; order Alteromonadales; family Shewanellaceae; genus Shewanella; species Shewanella sp. 10B. Next base: position 123,977 of record NZ_JAMDJO010000005.1, on the reverse strand, counting down.
TGGCCGATGAGCTGCAAAAAACCACTAGCTTAATGCTGACGCCTGACGAAGTGTTCGACACTATCGCCAAAGTGCACGAGCAAGCCCGAGGCGCCTATGCGGTTGTGGCCATGATTATCGGCCAAGGTCTGGTGGCATTTCGCGATCCTTTCGGTATTCGTCCACTGGTATTAGGTAAGCACGAAACCCCAACTGGTACTGAGTACATGGTGGCCTCTGAGAGCGTGGCGCTCGATGCCGTGGGTTTTGAAGTGATGCGCGATGTGGCACCAGGCGAAGCGATTTATATCTCTCTCGATGGTCAGCTTTACACTCGCCAATGCGCAAAAGAGCCAAGCTACTCACCTTGTATCTTCGAATTCGTGTATTTTGCGCGTCCTGATTCGACTATCGACAACGTCTCTGTTTACGCTAGCCGCGTAAACATGGGTGCTAAGCTCGGTGAAAAGATCAAAAAAGAATGGTACGACCATGATATCGACGTGGTGATCCCTATTCCTGAAACCTCATGCGATATCGCATTAGAAATCGCCCGTTGCATGGACTTACCTTACCGCCAAGGTTTTGTGAAGAACCGTTATATCGGCCGTACCTTTATTATGCCTGGTCAACAGGAGCGTAAAAAATCGGTACGCCGTAAACTCAATGCCATCAACACTGAGTTTAAAGGTAAGAACGTTTTGTTAGTCGATGACTCTATCGTGCGTGGTACCACGTCGGAGCAAATCATTGAGATGGCGCGTGAAGCGGGTGCTAAGAAAGTGTACTTTGCCTCGGCGGCACCAGAAATCCGTTTCCCGAACGTTTATGGTATCGATATGCCAACCTCGAATGAGCTGATTGCCCACGGTCGTGATGCCGATGAAATTGCTAAGCTGATTGGCGCCGATGGGATTATCTTCCAAAATCTGCCGGATCTGGTTGAAGCGGTGAGAATGGAAAACCCAGAGATCAAACGTTTCGAAACCTCAGTGTTCGACGGTCACTACATCACGAACGATGTTGATCAATCTTACCTCGACCACTTAACTCAGTTACGTAACGACGATGCCAAGGCCGACCGTAATAAAGACATTGGCACTAACTTAGAGTTACACAACGTTTGCCATCCATAAGACGAAATTCTTAAGATGGAAAGTGTGCTCGGCGTTAAGCGTCGGCGCACTTTAAAATGAACAACAAAAAAGCCAGTGATTATTCACTGGCTTTTTGTTAGTAGTTTCAATCCTTAAGAGATTTTGGGAGTCTCGCTGGATTGACTCTGCGCTAGTTCATCCTGCGCATTCTTGCGCTCAACCCAATAATCTGCATGGGGAATACCGAGCTTTTCAGGATCGAATAACGGCTCAACCCCTTGTTTCTGTTGCGACTCATAATCCTTCAGGCAAGTGAAGGCGATGCGTTGTAGCAGAATAATGGAGATAATGTTTAGCCACGCCATCAGTCCCACGCCAATGTCACCCATGCCCCAGGCCAAATCGGCGGTTTTCACCGTGCCATAAACAGTTGATGCCATCAGCACTACTTTCAGTACCACTGTGAGCCAAGGACGATTCGCCTTGCGATTGATATAGGCAATGTTGGTTTCGGCAATATAGTAGTAGGCCACAATGGTGGTGAAGGCGAAGAAGAACAGCGCGACGGCAACGAACATATTACCAAAGCCTGGCATCATGCTTTCCATTGCGGTTTGCACATAACCAGGGCCTGCTGCGACGCCCGCAATCCCAGTATACAGCGCGGCGCCATCTGGGCCTTGCACATTATACAAACCCGTGATCAGCAGCATAAAGCCGGTGGCTGAACAGACGAATAGGGTATCGACATACACTGAGAAGGCTTGCACTAAACCTTGTTTGGCAGGGTGGCTCACGGCGGCGGCAGAAGAAGCGTGTGGCCCAGTACCTTGGCCTGCTTCGTTTGAGTAAATACCGCGTTTTACCCCCCACATAATCGCAAGACCTAGAATCGCACCAAAGCCCGCATCGAGTCCGAAGGCACTTTTTAGGATCAACATAATAATATCGGGCAGCTGACCAATGTTAAGGGCAATAATCACGCAGGCGACAATGATATAACCCAGTGCCATAAAGGGCACTACGGTACTGGCGAAGTGGGCAATACGTTTTACGCCACCAAAGATAATGAAACCTAACAGCATAGCGAGGATGGCAGCGGTGACGTTAGGGTCGATATCGAAGGCGGTTTTTAGGCTCGAACCAATCGAGTTGGCTTGCACGCCAGGCAGTAAAATTCCGCAGGCAAAAATGGTCGCAATGGCAAATGTCCAAGCGTACCACTTCATGCCTAAGCCTTTTTCAATGTAAAAGGCGGGGCCGCCGCGATACTCTCCATTGATTTTTTCTTTGTAGACTTGGCCTAAGGTGGATTCGACGAATGCGGAGCTGGCGCCAAGAAACGCTACCATCCACATCCAAAACAATGCCCCCGGACCGCCGAAGGTAATCGCAGTGGCGACACCGGCAATGTTTCCGGTTCCCACACGACCTGCTAAAGTCATGGCTAAGGCTTGGAAGGAAGACACACCAGCATCAGTGCTCTTACCATCAAACATTAAACGGATCATTTCGGGTAAATGGCGTAACTGTAAGAAACGTGAGCGCAGGGAGAAAAAGAGTCCTACACCGAGGCAAAGATAAACGAGTGCGGGGCTCCAAACGATATTGTTGACCGCATTAACAATCTCATTCATATAATTCAACTCCAATATTCTGTTGTTTTTGCAGAGTTTTTAAGATATTTGCTTGTAAGTTTGGGTACTAAACGGCCAATTTGGCCTAAGGTTAAGACGTGTGCGCACGCCCAAGAGCTTCAACATAACGGCTTTTTGAGCCGCTTCATAGCTAAAGTTGTTAAATAATTGATAGTTTAACGTTCTTTATTTGGTGGCTTTACTGAGCAGGGATTTAGCGGTGCGTTAACTGACTAGATTACTAACTGAGTTTGACAGTCGGGATGTAGGAGAAAGGTGAGGCAAGGGTGTGGGTTGGCACTCTTTATTTTTGCCGAAGCGGATGTTCGTGTAAGTATCCACACAAGGCTTAAAAAACGGGGCTTACATTACCAGCCATAACAGCATCCATAGTCCGAATAGCCATGCCAGACTGCGGCGGCTAACCCTATGTTTTAATAGTAAAGACAGGCTTACTGCCACGGGTAAATACAGGATAAAAGCCCAAGAAAGGAAAGGCGCCTCAAATCCTAGCCTTTTAAGTCCCATTTCACAAAGTAGACTTAACGCCAGCAATAACAGGCTGTAGAAGATCACTAGTTGATTGAATCTTAAGGCAAGCGCTGGCTTAAAGACGGGGGTTATAGGGCTTGGCAAGGTCAGTGTATTCATCTCTTTTTCTCAATTCCTCGTAATGGATGCAAGGGATTTTAGTTTTAGATGAGAATTGTTCTCAACTAAATTTACACAGCTTTAGTGTTCCATCGCCATTCATCAAGTTCAATCGACCCTCGAGGCAAAACGGCGGTTTGCACTCTTGTCCGCTTTGGGCTAAATTACACTGTAATTATATCCAGTGTTTAATGTAGATATGATCCTCTATATTGCTGAAAAACCAAGCCTTGGGCGTGCAATTGCCGATGTGCTGCCTAAACCCCACAAAAAAGGTGACGGGTTTATTGAAGACGCCCAGGGCAACTGCGTGTCTTGGTGTGTGGGACACTTGCTCGAACAGGCCGAGCCCAATGCCTATAATCCCGAGTTTAAATCGTGGAAATTTGAGCATTTACCCATAGTACCCGAGAAATGGCAGCTTAAACCTAAGGCCGCGACCCGCAGCCAACTCACAGTGCTTAAAAAGCTGGTGAAACAGGCCGATACGCTAGTGAACGCTGGCGATCCCGACCGCGAAGGGCAGTTATTGGTTGATGAAGTGATCGCCTATTTGGGTGTGACTGGCGATAAATTACAGCAAACGCAGCGACTCCTTATTAGCGACTTAAACCCACAGGCGGTGAAACGTGCCCTGTCGCAGTTACGCAGTAACCGTGAGTTTATTCCTTTGTCGACCTCGGCGCTTGCCCGAAGCCGCGCCGATTGGCTCTATGGCATGAATATGACGCGGGCCTACACCATCCAAGGGAAAAAGGTCGGCTATCAGGGCGTACTATCAGTCGGTCGAGTACAGACACCACTGCTTGGGCTTATCGTGCGCCGCGATGAAGAAATCGCGAACTTCCAATCTAAGCCTTTTTATGAGGTTCTGGCTCACTTAGTGACGGACAAAGATCAGGCTTTCACGGCGAAGTGGCAACCCAGTGAAGCCTGCTTACCCTATATGGATGAAGAGGGGCGCGTGCTCGCTAAGGGTTTAGCGCAAAATGTGGTGCGCCGGATCACCGATAAACCCGCCAAAGTGACCCAGTTAAGCACTAAGGATAAGCAGCAGAATCCGCCTTTACCCTACAGTTTATCGGCGCTGCAAATCGATGCCGCCAAGCGCTTTGGTATGAGCGCGAAGGACGTGCTCGATACCTGCCAGAGCTTATACGAGCGCCATAAGCTAATCACCTATCCACGCTCAGACAGCCGTTATTTGCCCACGGAGCAGCATGGGCTTGCAAGCGGGGTATTAGCGGCCATCATGGGCGGTGCGCCCGAGTTAGTCGTACACGCTGAGGCGCCGAATCCTCGGCTTAAATCTAAGGCGTGGGATGATAAAAAAGTCGATGCCCATCACGCCATAATTCCAACGGAAAAACAGCCCAATCTAAGCGGTTTAAGCCAGCGGGAAAGACAGCTTTATCTGCATGTTGCTCGCCAGTATTTGGCACAATTTTACCCCGCCTATTGCTACAGTGAAACTGCGGTCGAGGTGACGATCGAAGGTGGCCTTTTTAAAACTAAGGCAAAACAGGATAAGTCCCTCGGTTGGAAACAACTGTTTGCCAGAGAAGAGAACGAACGAAAGGACGCATCATCCGCAGCGAGTTTTGCGCAAGGCGAAAAGGACGCAGAGGAAGGAGAATATGTTGGTCAACTACCGCCGCTTACCTTAGGGCAAGTGCTTCATTGTCACCACGGTGAATTAGTCGAGAAGCAAACTCAACCACCCAAGGCTTTTACCGATGCGACCTTGCTGAGCGCAATGACAGGGATTAACCGTTATGTGACAGATCCCGAGATCCGCAAAATTTTAAAGGAAACCGATGGCCTAGGTACGGAAGCAACTCGCGCAGGCATTATTGAGCTGCTGTTTAAGCGAGGCTTTATTCAGCGTCAGGGCAAGTCGATTGTAGCCACTGAGGTGGGCAAGGGCTTAATCAATAGTTTGCCCCTGAGCGCCACAACGCCCGATATGACGGCGCTGTGGGAGGCAAGCCTGAACGGTATCTGTCATAAAGAAATCTCTTATCAAGGATTTATGCAGCCACTGCTGGGGACGCTAAATAACTTAATCGAAAATGCAGGCGCTCAATTACCCTCAGCCCTCAATGGCTTAAAAGGGCAGGGTTTTAAGCGTGCCGCGACTAAAAAGTCCGGTTATCGAAAAGCCGGAGCCAGAGGCGCTGCTGGCGGGAAAAAAGCCGGAACGGGCGCTAAAAAAGGGAATGCTAGCAATTCAGCCGCAGCATCTTCTACCTCCACGACAGCTAAACCGACAGCCCCTAGACGGCGAGCGAGCAAAGCGGTCGCCCAAGCTTGATGACACATATGTGATCAAACTGTCGCTAAACCACGGGATTTGGTAACGATATTTAATTTATTCCGCGATATTTAATTACCGCCAATCACGATATTTCGTGATTGGCGGATCCACTTCTAAAAAACACCTTCAAATTCAGCTTTTCAGCGCCGTGGCATGCAAACTGCTGTGTGTTGGCTGGAGAATATAATAAGCCAATTAAATCATATGATTATATATGGTTTAGCTGAATTAAAAGGTGTAGATGATATGAAAAAGAAATTGCTAGCAGTGATGATCCCTGCGGTGCTGTTGTCTGGTACAACGCAAGCGGTCGAGCTGTATAACGATCAAACCAATAGCGTCAATATGATGGGCTGGCTAGGCTTTGCGGCGTTAAACGATGGCCACGAAACTTCAGTAATTGATAACTTTTCCCGCGTGGGATTTCGTTTCGACCGCCAAGAGAAAAATGGTTGGCGCTCCTTTGCCCATACCGAATGGGGCATTAACATGGTCACCAGTGACGATGGCCTGATCTATACCCAAGGTCAAGGTGGTGGTCAGTTATCGGCTTCAAAAACCTCAGATTTCCTCTTTAACCGTTTAGGTTATGTCGGCATGTCGCACGACAAATGGGGCTCGCTCACCTTTGGTAAGCAGTGGGGGGCTTATTACGATGTGGCTTACACCACAGACGTGCTCAATGCCTTTACCGGCTGGTCTGTCGGTGCTTATACCTTCGGTGATGGCGGCCTCACTGGTGCGGGTCGTGCCGATGCGGCGCTGCAATACCGCAATACCTTTGGCAATCTGCATATCGCGGTGCAATACGCTTCTAAGCAAAATAGCGATGTGGCGCTCTATGACAATTTAGGCAACACCTTAAAGGATGGTTCGGAGCTGAGTTTCGACCCTAGCTATGGCGCGAGTGCAACTTACTATTTCACCGACAAATTTAAGGTGTTAGCGGGCTTTAACCGTGGTGACTTCACTGGCAATCTTGCGGGTAAAGACGTCGATAATACCAATCAAATCATCGGTATCGGCGCCCAATACGGCAGCTTCTACCAATATGCGCCGGGTCGTGATGCCGACGGTCTGTATGTTGGTTTTAACGCCCATAAGAGTGAGCAAAACGAGTTAGTCGGTGGCGATCTCTACGATTCAACCGGTGCCGAATTTATTGTTGCTTACCACTACGATAACGGATTCGTACCTAGCTTATTGCTGACTTACCAAGATTTGGATACCGATGAAAACACCGTTATCCAAGGTAAATGGACCCGCCAATTTGCTGTGCTAGGCCTGCATTATCGCTATAGCCGCGACACTATTATGTATGCCGAAGCCAAAATTGATTTCAGTGATATGGACGATAAAGCCTACGAAGATCTACAGGATAACAACTATGCCGTTGGTATTCGTTATTTCTTCTAATTGGCCAATTAATTCGGCAAAATAAATCAAAGGCCACATATTGTGTTGTGGCCTTTTTCATAACTATCCACTCCTTATCAATGCATTACACAATCCCTAACTTCTTCATTTTACTGCGCAGGGTATTGGCATTGATATCCAGCAACTCGGCGGCGCCGCCCGGGCCATAGAGTTTACCCCCAGTAATCCTTAAGGCATGGCTGATATATTTTTTGGTCATCACCTCTAGCGGCACCAGCTTATTGCTGGCATGACTAGGGTCGATAATCACGGTTTGAATGGATGGGGTTTTAACGGCTTCGAGGCTCTGTGGCGCCAGAAAACTAAAATCCAGCGGTCCTGTAGGGTGCTGAATGATGGCGCGCTCGAGCACATTAATGAGTTCGCGCACATTCCCAGGCCAACCATATTGGTTGAGAATATTCAGTTGTTCTGGGGCGATTCTTGGCAACTGCGGTAAATTGAACTTGGCACTGAGCTGTTCGACAAAATGTTGCACTAACAGAGGTATATCTGTGCGTCTTTGTCTGAGCGATGGGATCTCGATGGGGAAAATCGCCAGCCGATACCAGAGATCCTCCCTAAACACTTCTCTGTGCACCATGGCCTGAAGGTTTCTGTGGGTTGCGGCCACAATACGAATATCGAGCTGTACCGCATCGTGGCCGCCAACGCGGGTGATACAACTATTTTGCAGTACCCTAAGTAGTCGAACTTGAGCCGAAAGCGGCAATTCCCCTATCTCATCTAAGAAAATGGTGCCGCCGTTGGCCTGCTCGAAGTAGCCAATTTTGCGCGAATCGGCGCCGGTAAATGCACCTTTTTCATAACCAAAGAGCTCGGAGTCAATCAAGGTATCTGGGATGGCGCCGCAGTTTACCTTGATAAAAGGCTTACCCGAGCGCTCCGACAATTCGTGAATGGCGTTGGCGATGACTTCCTTGCCGCAGCCCGTTTCCCCAAGCATTAACACTGTGGTGTTGATTTTGGCGATAGATTGCACCTGTTGCATGACCTGTTTCAGGCCCGAATTGGCGCCAACCACGCCATTTTGAATATCTAAGGTACGACGCAGACTCACGTTTTGCTTCGAGAGCGCTTCGTTCTCTTTGAGTAAGTTGCGATCCCTTAAATTCAGCGCCGTGATCAGTGCTAGGTTTTGCATATGCGGCGCGATTAAGTCGGCATGGCGGGGCCTAAACACTCCAGTGCTTTTGGCATAAAAGCCAACTATCCCAAGGTGGGTATTTTCTATCGACATTCGCAGAATAATCACCGAGCGAATGTCTTTAATCACCTGTGGTGCGACTAAAGAGGTGACAGGATCATGCTCTATGTCGTTAACAATTCTAACCCTTGGTCGCTCGGGATCTTCTAAGTATTGCGCCATCTTCTCAGGAATTTGGATGCGCTTATCTAACGTGCAGCAATGGCTATCATCAACATGGGCGATAAACTGTATATCATTAAATTGTTTGCGAAAAATATTCACAAATAGCCCGTCAATAGGCAGTTCATTCCGAATAAACTCGAAGTAACTGTGCAACGATTTTTCGAGCTGCAGACTGCTACAGAGTCTTAGGGTTGATTCGTAATAGAAGTGTTTTTCCATTGATATTTCAAGTTAATCACTAAGTATCGTGATTGTAGATCTTTATATTTCGTGATTTTGTGCCTGCAATCAAAGTTCACCGCATAAATACCTCTTTTTAGGTGCTTGGCACAGCATCTGCACTTTCACGCTGACAAGTTCCAATGATTATTGAAGGAAATCAGCATGAGTAAAACCCAAGGTATTAATTCGGGGCGTCGACAATTATTAAAGGGCGGTATGGTCATGGCCGCAGGGCTCGGGGCGAGTATCGCGTTGCCTAGCTCTGCCAGCTGTGACTCGGCTCCTGTTAACTTCGATGAAATCGTAGATGTGCTCGTGGTAGGCAGCGGTTTTGCGGGTATGTCTGCGGCGTTGCAGGCCAGAGAAGCCGGCGTGAGCGTGATGGTTATCGATAAGATGCCCGTATTTGGTGGCAACTCGACCATCAACGGCGGCGCCATGGCGGTCGCGGGTTCTGCCCTACAGAAGCAGGCAGGGATTGAAGATTCGGTCGATGCCATGGTGGCGGACATGCTGCGGGCTGGTCGCGGCATGAACGATGTGGAAATGCTCAAACTGGTATGTAACGGCACCGCAGAATCCTGCCAGTGGCTGATCGATTACGGCGTGAACTGGAAACCTTTTGTACAGCACTTTGGCGGCCACTCGGTACAACGAGTGCTACAAACCGTTGAAAGTTCAGGCGCTGGCATTATTCGCCCCCTAATTAAAGCTGCCCGAGACAAGGGCGTCATCATGAAAAATCAGACCAAGCTCGAAGGCTTTGTACAAGATGAGGCCGGACGGGTGATCGGTGTCGAAGTTCGCGAAGGTTTTTATTTTCCCAATGAGCGCACGGGTAAAATACGTCGTATCGGCGCGCGCCGTGGCGTGATTATGGCGACTGGCGGTTTTGGTCGCGATATTGAATACCGTATGATGCAATTACCTGAGTTAAATAGTGATTTAGATTCAACCAACCATGCAGGTGCCACCTCTGAGGCGCTCAAGCAGATGATGCTCATTGGGGCCAATCCCATTCATTTAGACCAAATTCAGCTTGGCCCATGGGCATCCCCCGACGAGAAGGGCTTTGGCACGGCTTCCCAGTTCAACACTATCGCCACCTATCCCCACGGCATTGTGGTGGATGTGCGCACCGGAGAGCGTTTCTTCAATGAATTAGCCGACCGTAAAGCCCGTGCAGACGCCATCATGACCCGACGGGATGAGAAGGGGCAGCCTGTCTATCCCATTGGTTTTACTAATGCTGCCGGAGCCAGTAAGGCACAGACCTTAGATTGGGGTCTGAAATACAAGGTCATAAGCAAGGCCGAGACCTTAGACGAACTGGCCACGATTTACGGCATGCCAGCTAAGGCATTAAAGGCGCAGGTGGCGCGTTGGAATGAAGCGGTAAAAACAGGGGTAGATAAAGAGTTCGACCGCCCTATGCAGGAGGCGATAGTGCTCGATAAAGGGCCTTGGTATGCGGTGCGCATGTGGCCGAAGGTGCATTATTGCATGGGCGGCGTGAAGGTGAATACCCAATCCGAAGTGCTGCATTTGGTCAGCAATAAAGCCATTCCCGGATTATACGCCGCAGGCGAAGCCACGGGCGGTATCCACGGAGCGAGTCGATTAGGCGCCTGTGCCGTGGCTGAAGGGGTCGTCACTGGGCGTAATGCTGGTCGTAACTGCGCCGCGGCAAACGCTGTGACGCTCAAGCAAGCTTAGATTTTATTAAAAATAACAAAATGTTGGAGAATGATAATGAATAAATCCATGTTGATGGCCTCACTCACCTTGAGTCTACTTTCAGGCAGCGCGCTCGCGATGGAGCAAGTAGTACTCGACGGTAAACATTTAACCCAAGACCAAGCCTGGGCAATTGCCGATGGCGCAAAAGTGAAGATTGCACCTCAGGCCAAGACCCAACTCGTGAAAGCCAACGCGCTACTAATGGAAGCGGCCCGTCTGGGCAAACCTGTGTATGGCTTAACCGTGGGCGTTGGGCTAAACAAAGACCACAAGCTGTTCGATGCCAACGGCAAGTTGAGTGATGCGGTGCTCGACGCCTCTCGAAGCTTCAACCTCAGCACCCTGCGTGCCCACAGTGCCGGTGTCGGTGAAGCTGCGCCCATCCGCTTAACACGCTTAGCCTTAGCCGTACGGTTAAATACTATGCTAGCCGGACAAACCGGTGTGCAACCTGTGGTGGCCGAGCTTTATGAAGCCTATCTTAATCAGGGACTGACCCCTGTGATCCCAGCCAAAGGCACTGTAGGTGAGGCGGATATTCTGCTGTCATCCCATGTCGGTTTAGCCATGATTGGTGAATGGGAGGTATTCTACAAAGGTCAGCGTGTGAGCAGTAAAGAGGCGATGGCCGATGCAGGGATCACCCCCTTAGCACCTATGGGCAAAGACGCGCTATCGATTCTGTCTAACAATGCCTTTGCCGTCGCGTATGCCATGCAAGGTTACCGTGAGGCGAAGCAATTGTTGTCCGTATCGCCCACCGTCTTTGGTTTAAGCCTTGAGGGATTAAACGGTAACGTGGCGCCATTCTTGCCGCAAACCAACGACATCCGTCCATTCCCTTACATTAAATCGGCCACCAGTGACATTCTCAAGCAGCTCGATGGCAGTTATTTATGGCAGCTTAACGATGAGCGTCCATTACAGGATCCATTAAGCTTTAGAACCACGGCTTACACTTTTGCAGGCGCCGAGCAGGCTTTAGCCTCACTGGATGAAGTGATCAATATCCAAATCAACCATTCAGACGATAACCCAGCAGTGATTGTGGGCGCGTCGAACCAGTATGCCCAGTTCCCACAAGTGGCTAAATATATGGTTGAAGGACAGGGCGGTGTGTTCCCTACCACTAACTTTGAGCCGCTGCCTGTGGCACTCGCGGTGCAAAACCTGAGTGTCGCCCTGACCCATGTGTCCCACAACAGTGTGATGCGTACGATTCATCTGTCCGATGATCACTTTACTAAGCTGACGCGTTTCCTGAGTGCGCCGGAAAACCAAGGCCATGCCTTCGGTGCGATTCAAAAAGCCTTTGTGGATATGCAAGTGCGTAATAAGCAGTTAGCTACGCCAGTATCCTTCGATGGGATCTCTATCGCAGGAGGGATTGAAGATACCTTCACTAACCTTAAGTTGGCCTCGGACAACCTGATCCAAATCGTGGATAACACCCGAGTCATCTACGGTTTAGAACTGCTGCACTCTACTCAAGCGATTGATTTACGTAAGCAAGCTCACCCAGATCTGCAACTGGGCAAGGCCACGCAAGCCATGTACAAGTCCTACCGTGAAAAAGTGCCTTTTGTCGCCAAGGACCGTCCGTTTACCCCCGATATCCAAGCGTCAACTTACTTTATTGCAAACTATTAATCTACGATGCGGGGCGCGATGCCCCGCCTAGGAAGACTCTGATGTTAAAACCCGTATTTATTCTATTACTCGGTGTCATGCTGGCAACGCCTATGGCCGCTAATGCATTGAATATCAAGGATTACCATAAAGAGGTGATGACTGGGGCCGATGGTAAAGTCGATTGCGCGGCATGCCACGGTGATGCAAAACGTAAAACCGTTCCCGATGCAGCGACTTGCAGTAGCTGCCATGGTTCACCTGAGGAGGTGGCTAAGCTGACTGAGCGCCCAGCCGATGCGGGCCATTCGGTTGAGCCGAATCCCCATAACAGTCTGCACTACGGCACTGATCTGCCATGTACTTACTGCCATCAGGAACACAAAGAAAGTAAAGTCTATTGCAATCAATGCCATGAATTTACTTATCCTCAGATGAAACGTTAATTTCATCTCGATTAGAAACTCGCTCCCCTGCTTTTTTTGACTATCTTTGTCATGCACTCAACCCGGTTGAGTGCATTTTTTTAGGCAAAAAAAAGAGTAAGCCAATACGGATTACTCTTACGGAAAATTGGTCGTTGAATGTTGTAGCCAAAATCACTCATATGGATGAGGAGCCAGCACACAATGACAGCTTTTACTTAATTAACCCTTAAAATTAACATTTATCTTAAGCTGTCACCGCGGTTGAGACTGATGAGCTTATCTAAGATCCGCTCGCCATCCATTCGAATGCCATTGTGCTCATATTCCGAGGTTAACCAATATCTTAGATGCGCTACTTGTTTGGCCGTTTCTAGGCTGTAGTCCATCTCGACATACATATCTTCGCTGTAAATCGCGGCCGCAACCGGGACGCGGTTTTGGCTGAGCTGCTCAAGATTGTATAACGTCGGCCAGTCCGTCTTATGGGCAAGGAGATTGGCCGCGGCTTGGAGTGGGGCTAAATGGCTAAATTGCTCAAACATCCAAGGGTAAATCATCTCGCCAGTAAACAGGAAAGGCTTACCGACTTGATAGTTAAAGGCCGGATACTGCTCACGCACCCTATGGGCAGACCACTGTGACGCACTGTGTTGGCAGTAGATGGCCTCGTGTAACAGGGCAAAAATTGGGTTGGTGTTATAGTCGAGCAATTGGCCGAAATGATTTAAAAACAGTGGGTTGACATAATCACCTTGGGGCGAGTGCACCAGTGCTTGTTCAAGCAAATAGTAAACCGACTCTGGGCCTTGCTCCATGCCCAAGTTAATACCGAGCAGTTGCAACATTTCAACCGTGAGGCGCTCACCCGTGGCTAACTGCACTGGGTGCTCGAGTAAATGTTTGGCGAGGCGAGTCACGAGATGCTGCGCATCGTGGAAGCGCTGGAAGAAGTCCTTATTCTTGGCGAGCACGCGCTGATAGGTGGCCTGATAGACTTCATCACTGCTGCGCGTGAGGGAAGGTATGCCGCCGGTGATATAAGCTTCACTCACGCCCTGAGGCGCGGCGCTCAAATAATGTAGCACGCAGAAACCACCAAAGCTTTGACCTAGAATCGCCCACTTATCGGCGGGGCAGAGCTGGGCGCGAATTGATTCGGCATCACGGACGATATTGTCGGTCCTAAAATGGCTTAAATAATCGGCCTGCTGTTCAGGCGTTAAGTGCCCGAGGCTTTGGTAATTAATGGGGCTAGAAAGCCCAGTTCCCCGTTGGTCGAGCAATAATACTCTAAACTCTTTGAGTGCGCGGCGGATCCAACCGCTGTTATTCGCTGGGCGCATGGCAGCAAAGCCGGGGCCACCCTGAAAAAAGACGATATAAGGTAGTTTTTTATCTTTATTTTCAATGGCGCAGAGCTCCCGCGCGAACACACTGATCTGTTCACCAATCGGTTGTTGATAATCAAGTGGCAGGTTGAATGTGTGTTTTTTGGCGAGGACACCGGCGAGCATCATATCGGGTTTCATCAATTAACCTTAAGGGTAGGGTCTGTTGTTTATGGCAGATTGTATACAAAAGCCCTGTTGTCGCAAGTTAGGATTATTTGATTCGCCTTTGGTCAAGATCAATTTTTATTGTAAAAATTTGAGCCATGATAAGCCTCTTAGCGTAATCTATCGGCTATGGATAACACGAGATTGAAGCTATGAAGTACCAAATTATTCCTGTGACACCTTTCCAGCAGAATTGCAGCTTGATCTGGTGTGAAAAAACGAAGCGTGCCGCGGTTGTCGATCCGGGAGGGAATGTCGACCGTATTCTAGGCGAAATGAACAAATTGGGGCTCACGCTCGAAAAAATCTTACTCACTCATGGTCATATTGACCATGTGGGTGGCGCTAAATTATTAGCCCAGCAAACAAATGTGCCCATAGTGGGCCCCCATGTAGCGGATAAGTTTTGGATTGATAATCTGCCCAAACAGAGCCAAAACTTTGGGTTTCCCCATTGTGATGCCTTTGAGCCCGAGCAATATTTGCAGGATGGCGATGTAGTTACCGTGGGTGAGCAAAGCTTAAAAGTGTTGCATTGCCCTGGGCATACTCCGGGTCACGTGGCATTTTATTCTGCGGACGCGCATCTGGCTTGGGTGGGCGATATTCTGTTTAGAAGCTCGATTGGCCGTACGGATTTTCCGCAATCTAATCATCAGGATTTAATCCAATCCATCACCACTAAACTCTGGCCTTTAGGGGCGGATGTGGAATTTATTCCTGGCCATGGTCCTATGTCGACCTTTGGGGAAGAGCGCGAGCACAACCCCTTTGTCGCCGATCAATTATTACTCTAGGTAGACGCTTCTTCATCGCGACGCATGCCCATGCGTCGCGAGCAATCCATTTAGCCCATTAACTTTCGCTGGCCATTGCCGCCTATCTTCGTTTCGCTCGCCGCAATATTTTGTTCACCATTTCCCCTATCAATGCGAGTTCAGCTTTGTTAACTTGTTAAGTCGAATGTCATTTATTGGCTTCACTCATCTCTCTAGTCGCAGGTGCAAGCATGGAGTGTTGTGCATGGTTCAGCAAATTGAAGACTTATTAGAGCATTGGTTGCCCTTAGCCGATGATGCTTGGGTGCTGGCGGTGATCACCCATATTCAAGGCTCGTCCTACCGTAAACCCGGTGCCATGATGCTGTTCCATGAATTTGGCCAAGGCGCCGGAATATTAAGCGGTGGTTGTTTAGAGGCGGATCTGCGTCGCCATGCGCAAAATGCCATGCAGTCGCAACAGATTGCCTGCGTCACCTACGATGCGACGGATGAATCCGATGCCAGCTACCGCCTAGGTTGTGGTGGAAAAGTCGATATCATGTTGATCCCACTACTAAAAGAAAATCACGATCTAGGGCTTGTCGAAGTAGCAAAAGCGCTGCGTAAGAGGCAATCAGGTTTTTATCAATTGCCTCTCGCACCTGCGGGCAGCGATGCTCGCAGTTACTCGGCGCAGTTTTATTCGGTGGATAACGCACCTTTTCCCACTGCAGATTTTGCAAAATCAGGGATATTCAGCGCCCCCGAAGGGGATATGTTAATCATGCCCTTAAGACCGCGATTTCATTTAGGGATTTTTGGCGGCGGAATTGATGCCCAGCCTGTGGCGGCAATTGCCCATAGTTTAGGTTGGCAGGTAAGCGTATTTGATACTCGCACCGCGTATGCGCGAACTGCCGATTTTCCCCACGCCCATATCGTTAAGCAAGGCCTTGATGAGGTCGAAGGGCTTATCGCGCAGTTGGACTGTGCCGTTGTGATGCACCATAACTTGAACTTGGATGCCGCAACGCTTAAAGCCATTCAAGCTTATGATCTTAAATATGTTGCGCTCTTGGGGCCTGCCCATAGGCGGGACAAAGTGTTGGCGATGGCCGACCTCAGTACAGACTCATTTAGCGGTTACTTCTCGGCGCCTGCGGGACTTGCTCTTGGCGGCGAGTTACCCAGCGCTGTGGCATTGAGCATTTTAGCCCAATGCCATGGGGTGCTACACGGCGCGCCATGTTCGACCCTCGATGGGATCATGCCTTAATGCTGAGTCGCCAACGGCTGTTAATTGTCGTGCTGGCCGCGGGTGAGAGCCGGCGATTTCAGGGGATTAAACTGGCGCAGCCATTATCCACGCCCTCGAGTGCAAATAGCGGGCAAAGCATCTTACAAGGCCATATCGACCGTCTGGCTCGTTTTACCTCGGCGCCATTGGTAATGGGTGCATCCAACAATCAAGTCAGCGCTTCGCTGCTGGTGGTGCTTGGTGCCCATGCTAACGAGCTGCTTTCTCAACTTGAGGCTCTTGGGGCGAATCAATTCACGCTACTGCATAATGCCGACTGGCAGACAGGCCTGTCATCGTCGCTGCGAGTCGCGGCGGATTATGCAAAAGCGCAGCAGTTTGATGGCATGTTACTCACCTTAGCGGATCAGGTCGCGCTGACATTTGAAGACTATCGGCAGTTGATTGAGACTTGGCAGATGAGTCAGCAATCTGTGGCCGCGCTTTATCATCACGAAGCAGGGACCTTGAATGGACAAGATAAGTTGGATGAATTAGGCGCCCCTGCTATTTTTAATGCCTCAATACTCGATTTATTAACGGATTTGACCGGCGATCGCGGCGCCAAATCCATCTTAAAACAACTGGCAAATGTGGGTGAGTTAGTGGCTGTTCCCTTACCCCATGCCGCGATTGATATTGATACTAAAGCCGATCTTGCGTCGTGGTTGGCACTTAAGGAGTGAGTTATGGCAATACCATCCTCGGAGGCGGCAAAGGACCAGAGTCTTGTGATGCCATCCCAAAACCTGACCATTAACGGCAGATCTTTTACCTTAAATGCGGATCCGAATATGCCCATCCTCTGGGCGTTACGGGATATTTTAGGCTTAACGGGCACTAAGTATGGCTGTGGGGCCGGGCTCTGCGGCGCGTGTACCGTGCATTTAGATGGTCAGCCTGTGCGCGCCTGTTTAACCAGCGTATCCCAGGCGCAAGGCAAACAACTGACCACGATTGAAGGGCTGGATAATCAAAAGCTTAAAAATGCTTGGGCCGAACACAATGTGCCCCAGTGTGGTTATTGTCAGGCCGGGCAATTAATGTCGGCGGCGGCCTTAGTCACTCAGCATCCCAAACCGTCGGCGGAGCAAATTGATGCTGCCATGTCGGGGAATTTGTGTCGCTGCGGTACCTATCCTCGGATAAAAGCGGCGCTGCAAAGCTATGCCAAAGAGGAGGGCTAAGATGAGTACATTCACCGCAGTTGAAAATATCAGTCGCCGCGATGTGTTAAAACTCTTCGGCGCCGTCGGGGGGGGCCTCGCACTGGGGGCGAGTGGCCTCAGTTGGAGTCCCATGGCATTGGCGCAGGATCAGCAGGCGCGGCTCAATCTATTTATCGCCATCGGTGAGGATGACAAGGTCTATTTGACCTGCCACCGCTCCGAAATGGGTCAGGGGATCCGCACGGGGATTTTACAAATCTTGGCCGAAGAGCTGGAGGCCGATTGGGATAAAATTGTGCCTATTCAAGGGCTCGCCGATAAACGCTACGCCAGCCAAAATACCGATGGTAGCCGCAGTATCCGCGAAAACTATGACCGCATGCGTGAGATGGGCGCGATGGCTCGAACCATGCTTGAGCAAGCCGCCGCCGCCCGCTGGAAAGTCCCCGTGAGTGAGGTGCAGGCCAAAGATCATCAAGTGCTGCATGCCAAATCTGGCCGTGCTGCGCGCTTTGGCGAATTAGCCCTCGATGCGGCGGGATTACCACTGCCCGCGGCCGATTCGCTGCGGTTAAAGGCGGTTAAGGATTTCAAGCAAATTGGGGCTTCGCGTCAGATAGTCGATATGCAGGCCATGCTCACGGGTAAGGCTGTCTATGGCTATGACATCCAAGTGGATAACATGCTTTATGCCTGCATTATGCGCCCACCCGTATTGGGGAGCGATGTGGCAAGTCTTGACGATAGTGCGGCGCGCAAAGTAGCGGGGGTGGTCGATGTATACCGTTTGCCAACGTCCAAGGGCGCTCCGGCTTTTCAAGCCTTAGGCGGCGTAGCTGTGGTGGCGACAAACACTTGGAGCGCGCTGCAGGGACGTAAAGCTTTGCAAGTGAGCTGGACTCAGTCTGCCAACAGCAGCCACGATTCTAAAACTTACCTTAAAGAGCTGGTGGACAAGGTACAAGCCCCTGGTAAGGTGGTGCGTCAAGTTGGGGATGAGGTCAAAGCCTGGCCGAAGGACGATACCCTCAAGGCGATTTATACCGTGCCTTACCTTATCCATTCCTCCATCGAACCGCCCGTAGCCACCGCCAATGTGACCGATAAGGGCTGCGAAATTTGGGCATCGACACAAACACCGCAGAGTACCCAGCAAAATGTGGCTGTGGCCTTAGGTATTGCCGAAGATGCGGTGAAAGTGAATGTGACGCTGCTGGGCGGCGGCTTTGGGCGCAAGTCCAAACCAGATTTTAGTGTGGAGGCGGCGCTACTCTCCAAACAATTTAAACGGCCGGTGAAGGTGAGTTGGAGCCGTGAGGATGAAATCCAAAACGGTTATTATCACGCCATCAGTGCCCAGTGTTATCAGGCCTTGTTCGATGCCAATAACAAACCCACGGCGCTACTGGCGCGTACAGGCTTCCCGTCGATCAGCTCCACCTTTGCCGAGGGCGTTGAGTATCCATCCGGCGGAGAGTTGGACTTAGGTTTTGTCGATGTGCCCTTAGCCCTGGCAAATTTACGCTACGAGGCCGTGAAGGCCAGCGCCCACAGCCGTATCGGTTGGATGCGCTCGGTATGTAACATTCAACATGGGTTTGGCGTGGGCAGTTTTGTCGATGAAATGGCCCATAAAGCCAAGTTATCTTGTCCCGATATGTGGCGTAGCTTACTGGGCCAAGCGAGGCGAGAGACCTTTGAGAACCAAGGCTTTAAATATGGCAACTATGGCGAAGACTTAAACCGTCATCCCGTTGATGTCGGCCGTTACCTCAAGGTGATTGAGGCGGTTGAACAAGCCCAAGCCAAGGCGCCTAAAGCGGGTAAGAATCAAGGTTGGGGCTTTGCCGTGCATCGCAGCTTTGTGAGTGTGGTGGCGGTGGCGATGCGGGTTGAGGTCGGTGAGGATAAACAACTTAAAGTGCTTAATGCCATTGCTGCGATTGATGCCGGCACTGTGGTTAACCCCGACAGGGTGAAAGCGCAGACCGAAGGCGCGATAGTCTTTGGGTTAAGCTTGGCGCTAATGGGGGAGATCAGTTACCAACAGGGTAAGGTGATGCAGTCTAACTTCCATGATTATCCGCTTCTACGTTTACCCCAAGTGCCAGAGATGGAGATCATCATTATCGACTCGGATGCACCGCCTGCGGGTGTGGGTGAGCCCGGCGTGCCGCCGGTGGCACCAAGCCTGACCAACGCGATATTTGCCGCAACAGGCCTTAGGATCCGTGATCTGCCGGTTAATAAACAGTTAAAGGTGTGATGCTGTAAACCACACCTAAGTGAGCAAAAAAGCGCCTAATAAGCGCTTTTTTCGTTTTTTTACCACAAATAAATTGCTTGTTAGCAAATTTACGGGCATTAATGCCGAAAATTAGCAATAGATCAGGTTTTTGTTACCAGAATAGAGGTAATTTAACCAATATGTTTACTCAAGTGACCTAAGGTATGCGGACTCGCGTACACATTCATTTGAATCGGTTCCTAGTCGGCCTGTGAGTCAGTTTTCGATTGCAGATCCTTACTAAAAATTGATCGACACGGAAGTGAAGGGCGCTATAACACCATAATACAGCCGCACCTTAAGCGCATTTGAGTATTAACTTCCGTGAAAACAATACAAAGGGGTCATCATGGAAAATCGTTGGCAAGTCGCTATTTCGGCGGGGCTATTAGCCGCTGTCTGGTGTGGTATCGCAGATGCCTTTCATCTCGTTACTTGGATTGGCTTTTTAGGTTGTAGCACCTTCTTTGCTCAGCCGAAGGCCGGTTTTCAAGGCGTGATGATGGCGTGGTGCACCAATCTCTCCGGTGTGTTTTGGGCTTGGCTCATTATCAGCGGTAGCAGTTTCTTCGTATCGCCTGTGGCAGGTTATCTGTTTACGGGTATCGCGACCTCGGCAATGTGCCTGCAGGCCAGTTATCAAAAATTAAGCTTTATTCCCGGCGCCTTTATTGGCTGTTGTATTACCTTTGCTATGGCAGGGGATGTCGCCAATATTGTGCCATCCTTAGTGTTGGGCGCGCTGTTAGGTTTTTGCATGAGTTTGTTAACGGCGCAGTTAGTTACTCTTCGCCAAAAATGGTCAGCATCAACAGGTTCTGAAATCGCCAGTGCCGATTAAATTCATCATTTTTTAATCTGCAGATGATGCCTATGCGGTAAAAAAGTGATGGAATAGATGAGCTATAATGCTGATTTAGTACCCGATAGCCTTTAGGTCTTAGGAAATATCAAGATGAAACAAATCCAGTTTCGCACCATTGATGCCATATTGATCAAATTCAGTCTCAACGGAAAGTTTTGGGTTGTCTGTTCTATGGTGGCGCTGATCACCGCTGCCGTTGCACTCGTCAATTACCAACATGCTCACCGCAACCTTGAAGCCGCTTCTTTGGCTCGGGTGCAGGCGACCGTCGAAGCCTTTGCCCAAGTCGCGAATGCGCAAAAGTTGCAGGGTGATGCCCTGTCACAGTTTGCCCGTGATAATGGTTTAAGTGTTGTCACTCGCCAAGCAGAGGCGCAGCGCCAAAGGGATAATGTAACCGCCAGTGCCAGCGTGGGAGCAGGCGGCGCACTCGAGCTGTCGCAAAATGTTGCTCAATGGGAAAGCGAGGGCCGCAGCGATGCCAACTTAATGTTTTGGCTCGCGTTAATCGGTTTATTGCCCTTATTCCAACTCAGTTATTGGATTTCAACTTCCCTCGGCGGTGGTTTGTGGGATATGTACATGGCCATCAAACGCTTAGCCGATGGCGACTTAAGTTTCAGATTAAACTTTTTCGGCACCGATGACTTCAGCTTAATCGCCCGCGAAATTGACCGCTGCGCCGATAACATGAGTGAAATGGTGAGCGCTATCCGCAGCAATGCGCAGACGCTCTCCCTCGCCGCCGATGAGTTTAATCAGCAGGCCAAAAGCAGTGGCCAGTTAATTGGTGCCCAGCATCAATTTTTAGACTCAGTTGCCGTGGCCATGGCGCAGATGACTTCGGCGATTGAAGAAGTGTCGGTCAATGCCAGCAACACCTCGCTCCAGACCAAAGATAACGCCAGCCAAATGAGTGCCAGCCAAGGACGTATTAGCCACACGGTGGACAGTATCGGGCAGCTCTCAACCAAGATTGGCGCGGCATTTTCATCGGTAGAACAGTTATCTAAGGATGCGGCGGGTATCGATGCTGTGGTGACAACCATCAACAGTATTTCTGAGCAGACCAATTTGCTGGCGCTGAATGCGGCGATTGAAGCTGCCCGTGCGGGTGAGCAAGGCCGCGGTTTTGCGGTGGTTGCCGATGAAGTCCGTACCTTAGCAGGACGTACTCAACAAGCGACAGTTGAGATCCAAGCGATGATCGAAGGATTGCAATCGGGCACTCGTCAGCTCTCCAATATCACCACTGAGATTGTGGATCGCGCCGATGAAGGCCGTAGCGCCATTATTGCCGTGGGCGACGATGTCGAGGGGATGGCGCAATCGGTTAATGCCGTATTCGATATGAGCAGCCAGATTGCCGCATCGGCGGAAGAGCAGAGCGTCGCCGCCCGAGATATCGCCGGTCAGCTTAATGAGATCCGTCATCAATCCGATACCATTAAACAAACGGCGCAGCGCAGTGTCACCCTAGCGCATGATTTGCAACATGCCTCGGTTGAACTTGAAGGGATCCTTAAGCAGTACCGCACTAGCTAAGCCTCGGCTTTTATGGATTGGTTCTCATTAGTATAAAAGCGAAACGGTGGTTCGCTGGCGAGGCTTAGTCGCCAAATCCAAATATTCAAATTCAAATGGCGGTTGCATCTAATGCAGTCGCCATTTTTTATGCTTATTTACATCCGATATCGTTATTGCCTTTGCTGCGACACGCCAAAGTTAACCAAGGCCTTACAGACTTTCATTTAACCGCTTAGCATTGAAACTACAACTTGGTTTAAATTCAACTCATTGTTACTAAAAGGTAAAAACGTCATCAGTCTAAAGCGTGACTTTGGTTTCATTATCAAAATACCGTTGGAGAGGAGCTGAAACTGGGGTAGGTTATCAGCCCTATATGCCCCTGTGATTAGGGGCGAAGGGATGAGAGTAACATATGCAAAGGGTTGAGAGAGCCGCCTGCGTGGTTAAAGAGGCACTTGATGGCTACCGAGAGGAATTTGATGGCTTGGTGAGAGAATATGCGAATTTCTCCTATACCCAAGGGGAAGCTTACTGCGATTTTTTTGTTGATATAGCATCTATGATGAATGGTTCATGGCTATTAACGGCCGAGCTTGAGTCCGACACGATTGCTAATTTTAAATCCTTCGACTGGTACCGTATCTTGGCCATTGATGAAGCGCATACGCCAGAAGATGAATTGATCACATTATTACAGACGGCCTATAAAATCGGCTATCTCTGGTTAATAAAACGTTTGTCATTACTAAAACAGCAAATAGAGATGATTGAAATCCGGCTGTATCACAATGGCAGTCTTGATTATCAAGCTTTGAATTAGCGGGATGAGGTTGATTTGCCAAGCTCAATATCTGCCTTTTAAAAGTGATTTAGTTATGTCTCCTTTAGCCGACTATTGCCTACTGTCGCAAAAGTCTAATGGCCTTATTTCACTATCTATTCGGTAGCTATGTTTTTGATAAACTAAATAAATCTCTTTGCATATAGTGACTCCGTGTGCATTTCCAACTTAAACAGTAAATGGATAGCTTTAATGTTAGGAATAAAAATTGAAACAGAGCGTTTAGTTCTTAGAGCATTTAATGAAGATGACTCGACAGCATTATTTGACATTTTTTCCGATCCTGAGGTGATGAAATATTGGAATACTCCCCCTTGGAAAACATTCGATGATGCCGCTGCATTTATAAATAATAGTTCCGACTCCATGTGTGATTCCCGCGGAATGACATTAGGGGTTTATAAAAAACATAGTGGCGAACTGCTAGGTAAAGTGATGCTCTTTAATTATGACAAAGAGTCAAAGCGAGCTGAAATTGGATTTGGAATAAGCCCCAAATATTGGGGAAAAGGCATCGTTTCCGAGGCTGGGACAGCATTAATTAAATTTGCATTCAATACATTAGGTTTGCGTCGAATTGAAGCCGAGATTGACCCAGAGAATGTTTCTTCTGCCAAGGTGTTGGAGCGTATGGGGTTTATCAAAGAAGGTCATCTAAGGCAGCGCTGGGAGGTGAGTAGCATTATCTCGGATTCTGCTCTTTATGGGCTACTTGCTGAAGATTTAAGAGCCTAAGGGCAACTGATTTGAACAAGTGGTTAATGTCAGAAATATCCGTGGTTTGACTCTATATTGTCATGGACTCTTTAGTGCCCCTCTAGATGGAATTTTGTTTAAAAATCAGTATATATACAGGAAAAATGATGGAAAAGGATGCATTAGTTAAGCTTGCCATTGAATACTTTAAGAAAGTTGATGCGGGTGATGCGAGTTACTTAGATTTATTTAGCGAAGAGGTCGACTTTTTCTTCCCCAAATTTGGACGCGCTATGGGTAAGGACAGCTTAGTTGAGTTTGGCAATCGCATCGGCAGTTCACTTAGCAGTATTTGGCATGATATCGACGGTTTTAACATCACTGTTTCTGGCAATAAAGTTATCGTTGAAGGGCAAGAAGGTGGGGTCATGAGTGATGGCACCGTTTGGCCAGACAACAAGATTTCAACTGGTCGTTTTTGCAGTGTTTTTGAGTTTACTGACCATCTTATTAGCCGCATGTACGTGTACGTCGACCCTGACTTCCCAAGCCTCGATGTAGCGAGGATCTCTGTATTGTCAGGTCAGCAACAGGCCTAATGAGTAGCATTGTGTAGGTGAGCAGTACGTTAAACCCTCATCGAGAACAAGTCATCGCAATGGAGTATGTAGTGACAACGAGAACGGAATTACTCAATACATTAAACGCGTTATCGGCGGCTGATCCAGATCATTATCCGGCAGTGACATTAGATGGGTACTTTATTGGACTCTATAACAAAAAAACATCGGCCTAGGCCGATGTTTTATATCGATTAAAGAATTCACTCGAGCGAGTTAGGCTTCTTTAAAGGTGCTCCAAATTGGCGCGTGATCTGAGGGTTTATCGATGCCGCGCAGATCGTAATCGACGTCGGATTCGACTAAACGAGCAGCCAGTGACGGCGTGGCTAAGATCACATCGATGCGTAGGCCACGGTTATCATCGAAGCCTTTGCTGCGGTAATCGAACCATGAATAACGCTCGCTGCGGTCGGGGTGCAGTTGACGGAAGGTATCCACCAATCCCCAATCCTGCAGGGTTTTGAGCCATTCACGCTCTTCGGGTTGGAAGCTGCATTTACCGGTTTTTAGCCAACGTTTGCGGTTGACTTCACCGATGCCGATATCCAAATCTATGGGCGAAATATTGATATCCCCAATGATGGCGATATCTTCGTCGTTGCTATGATTTGCGTGCAAATGCGCCATTAAGTCCTGATAAAACTTACGCTTAGCAGGATACTTTGTCGGATGGTCAATGCTTTCGCCCTGAGGGAAATAACCATTCAGTACAGTTAGCGGTCGGCCATTGGCCTGAGCAAAGGTGCCGATAATCATGCGGCGCTGGGCATCTTCTTCATCGGTTGCAAACCCCTTTTGCACCTTAATTGGGGCGGCTTTGGAGAGCATGGCTACGCCATAGTGTGCCTTGCCACCGTGGTAATGCACGTGATAGCCCATGGCTTCGACTTCGGCGAGCGGGAAGGCTTCATCGTGCACTTTGGTTTCTTGCAGGCCGATAATGTCGGGCTGATGGCTGTCGATTAACGCTTGCAATTGATGCAGGCGAGAACGCAATCCATTGATATTGAAAGAAACGATTTTCATTAAGGGAGAACTCGTTTAAAGGGTTTAACCACAACGCTTTGATATACGCCCGCCGCGAAGTAAGGATCGGCATCAGCCCAGGCTTGAGCCGTGGCTAACGAATCGAAATCCGCAACCACTAATGAGCCGCTAAAACCCGCATCGCCTGGGTTTTCGCTATCGATAGCGGGGTGTGGACCCGCAACCAGCAAACGACCTTCATCGGCCAGTTCCTGTAAGCGAGCTAAATGCGCAGGGCGCGCCGCTAAACGTTTTTCTAAGCTGTTCTCAACATCCTGAGCTGAAATCATATACCACATTATTTGAGTTCCTTGCGTTGATCTTCGGGAAGATGTTTATAAAGGTAAAAGACGGTGATAACGGTATTTATCAGGGTTAAGGCGGTGAGGCCAAACACTTTAAAGTTCACCCAAGTTTCTAACGGCAGTCTAAAGGCGACATAGATATTGACTAGGCCACAGATGGCAAAAAAGCTCACCCAGTACCAAGTTACGTGTGCCCAAATCTTATCGGCCACCTTCATCTCTTTACCCAACATGGACTTTAAAATCGACTTGTTGAGTAGCTGGCTCACGCCAAGAGCTAGGGCAAATAAAGCATAAATAATAGTGACTTTCCACTTGATAAAGGCATCGTCATGGAACACTAAGGTGAGTGTGCCAAACACTGTCACCATAGCGAAGGTAATTAGGTGCATCTTCTCCAATTTTTTGTACAGCGCATAGGTCACGACTAATTGCAGTGCGGTGGCTGCGATTAAGGCGCCACTGGCGATATAAATATCGAAAAATTTATAGACGGCAAAAAAGATAATGAGGGGCAGAAAATCAAGCAGTTGTTTCATAAATAATCGTGTTAAGAAGACGTGGGCTTGAGTGTAGCACGGGGGGCTAGAGGGAAAAAGCCGTGAAAGGTGACCGATTGCTAACTGTTGCATTAAAGCGGCGGCAACGGCTGTTGCAATCCACCATGTAGCCCTTATAAGTAAGAGTGCCTGACCGATAAGGCTAAGCTTGCGCGGCACGTTTTGCTTGGGCGCGCGTGGCTAACGGGCAATCACCGCAGCGATGACTGTTGG
The DNA here is from genome assembly GCF_023475885.1 of Shewanella sp. 10B. Lineage (NCBI taxonomy): Bacteria > Pseudomonadati > Pseudomonadota > Gammaproteobacteria > Alteromonadales > Shewanellaceae > Shewanella > Shewanella sp. 10B. The sequence continues at coordinate 97,739 of NZ_JAMDJO010000005.1, read as the reverse complement.
TGAGTTGATACCTTAAGCAGCATACGCGGCGAATATTGTCAGCGTGAGGTGCTGAGTCGGGCAGCAGATTAATGCTGTTATAGAGTGGATTAGCCTCGCCATCTTCAAAGGATTTTGTGTTAAATAGCAGCGCCTTAAGGCGCTCAAATTCAATTTCTGGCAATGCCATTTCGCCTAAATACCAGTGAATAAGGTAGCCTAAATGGCTCCAATACAGCTTGGTGGGTGTTGGGCTTAAACCGGTTAATCGCTCAACACTAGGGACTAGATGGCTTTGAATCCACTTTATAAGTCGTTCGCGGTGGGGCGTTAAGACCGTGGTTTTAACTCTGGCGGCTTTATCCCGAGGAGTGGGAGTTAATTGAAACTCAAAACCTGCGACTCTGCCCGAATCGTGGGGCCTAAGGTAAAAATGCTCAGGCGCTATCTCAATTTGCTCAATCTGCTCAAGGGTGCTTGCGAGCGAGTGCGGCGCGTTAATAATCCATTCCAGCATAGGCGGCACTAACAGACCGAAATACCACTGCCCCCAGAGCGAGTGCAGGGCTTTGGAATTATGGCTATGGCTGAGCAATATCTGCTCGGGATTATTTTCTAATGGGCTGGAAGATGTGGTTTTTCCCAAAGGAGGGTAGGTCTTGGCAAAATCCAGTAATAGCTGCTGATACACGGCTGACTGACTCCAAGCATCAAAACTGAGTCCTTGGGGCTTAGTGGTAGCCACAAAGTGCTGTGCATAAAAAGGGGCGCGCAGCGCCAGTTGTTGATTAAACTCCTGGGCTACTTGCGTTAAATCTATTTGGCTCTTTGTTAAACCGAGTGCTGTTTGCTTGGCACTCGCAGTGTTTAAACTTTGCGAGCATTTGCTATGGCAGTGCTTGGTAGCACTCGGTTTAGTCTTACTGGAAAGCTTGACTAAGGCAGGGACTGATTCTCCTTGGCGCGCCATAATCACTCCTTAGGCTTGAATTGATTAAACTGCGGTGAGTCTACTCACCGCAGTTTTCATTGATGAACAACTGGTTAACGACAGCCTGTTAGAAGCGATAATCCAAATTCACGCTCATGCTGCGTGGGGCGCCGTATTGGAACTGGCTATATTGACCCACTTGGCTGTAATAGGTTTTATCTAAGGCGTTGTGCAAATTGGCGCTTAGCTTTAGCTGCTCGGTAAAGGCATAACTTGCCATTAAGCTGGCTAACGCGTAGGAGTCTTGCTCAACCTCGACTCTGCCTAAGGGCGAGTTCACGGTTTGATAGACTCGGCTTTGCCAATTGACCCCAGCGCCAAGCTGCAACTTGTTCCAATCGCCGCTAAAGGTATAAGTGGTAAAGAGTTTTAGCTGCTGGCGAGGGGTGGTGGTGTTGAGGCGATTGCCCTTAGGATCGTCGGTGCTGAATTGGGTGTAGCCGAAGTAGATATTCCAGTCATCGGTGATTTTGCCTGTGGATTCAAACTCAAAACCTTGGGTCTTCGTACCGTTAACCTCTCGATACACAGGAATAGTGGTGCCCGGCAACACATCACCAGTGCGTTCGCCAACATTATCTTGGCGAATTTCAAATACCGACAACGACATATCTAAGCTTTCATCCATCAAGCTGGCCTTAATGCCCGCCTCGTAGTTTTTGCCTTTGACGGGGTCGATGTAACTGGCATCGATGCGCTGCAAGGTTTGCGGCGCAAAAATATCCGTATAACTGGCGTAAAGGGAGTATTGCTCTCCGAGTGCGTAGGTCAGGCCAAAATAAGTGGTGAGCTCATTGTCGACCTTAAAATCATACTTGCTGCCAAAGTTATCTTGGTCGGTTTGCCACTGGTTCAGGCGCAGCCCCGCAAGCAATGCCAAGGCATCGGTCAGATTAAGCTGCGTGGCCACATAGGCGGCGCTTTGTTCGGTTTCGCCGAAGGATCCCGTGGTGTGAGTCTCCTTCCACTGAGGTTTTGGATACTGGAAGTTAGGATCGCGAAAATCCCCTAAGGGCGGTACGGCGGCCGTAGGATAATAGTAAGGGTTGGCAAACTCTTGGCGCTGACCCGTCCAACCAAAGGTGAGTTGGTGCTCTTGGCCAAACAGGGCAAACATTCCCTGTGCCCGTAAGTCGAGGTTATGTTGGGTACGGCTACCGTCGACATAGGCGATTGAGCCTGCGGTTGCGCCTATGTTTGTTACCGGATCGGGATAGCCTGTAGCCCAGAGTACATCGTATTTCAGTGCGTTATCGCCGTAACTGTAGGTGCCTTTTAGCTCCCAACCGTTATCAAAACGATGTTCAAGGCTGGCGAAGATATTGAGCCCTTGGGTATGCGCCGAGGCCCAATCGGGGGCGGTGGAGGTAGCGCGATCGTAATTTGTACGGCTGCCATCACTGTGGAACAGCGGCAGACCGCCGGACATTGTGCCTTCGGGGGTGGTGTCTTGATAATCCACTCCTAAAGTCAGCAGTGTGCTGGCGGTAATATCGGCTTCAACAATGCCATAGAGGGTGGTGCGTTGCTGCTCGTATCTGTCTTGGAAGGATTCTTTATCCTGATAGGCGGCGACAACACGGCCACGAATGCTACCACTGTCATTTAAGCCGCTGGATAAATCCACCATACCGCGCAGATTGTTCCATGAGCCGATACTCACTGAGGTGCTGCCCATAAATTCTTGTGTCGGGCGTTTACGAATAAGGTTAATCGCGGCCGAGGGATTACCCGCACCCGTCATTAACCCTGTGGCGCCACGGACAATTTCCACCCGCTCGTAGATGGCGGTATCGATAAGGTTATCGCCGTAGTTAAAACGGGTGTCATAGGTGGTGGGAACGCCATCATAAAGAATGCTAGTGACCGCAATCCCCCGCGAGCTGATGCTGTATCTGTCGTTGTCCATCGGCCGAGCATTGATGCCGGCCACGCTGGTCATGGCGTCGATCACGCTGTTTAGTTGTTGATCGTGCATCATTTGGCTAGTCACTGAGGTGACGGATTGCGGCGTCTCTAAATAGGACAAATCTAAGCCCGTTGCCGTATTCATCGCCTGGGTTTTGTAGCGCTTATCGTGGAGATCCTTAGCGCCAACGACATTAATGATTTCAATGTCTTTGGTGGATTTTTTCTGGGTGCCGCTGGCATCGGCATAAGCATAGGGCATGCTGAGTATGGCAGAGCAGAGGATAAGCTCAGGGCGGGTGATGGCGAGTTGGCAGTGCGCCGCGAGGCGGTTGAGGGGGAAGGTTTTCATAATAATGATCTTAAATTCCATTTAGGCTGTTTGATTGACTAGGTTGTTTTTGGGCACAGACGCGTGCCCAGAGTGGGCGCGGGCCCACTCAAGGTTAAAAGTGATTTAGGGGTTGGGTTTTAGCTTCTGATTTGCTGAGCCAAAGGCATGGCTTTGCCTAAAGGCGGCCAGCGGATTAACAATTTCGCCCGCAAAGCGCAGATTTTTTTCCCTGTCGGCAAGGTCAATCATCTGCTGGTTGTTATTAAGCTGAATGCGATTCAGGCAAGTGCGAACGAAGCTGTCTTTAAAGAGATCGTATTGTGCAAATTTGTCCGCCAACTGCGGATGCTGCGCTTGATAGTCGCGCACATTGTCTGCCACCAACTCCCAAAATTGCGTTTCGCTGACCTCGGTTTGCTTATCCAGAATGGGCGCTAAATAACGGAAAATACAGTCGAAAATATCGAGCAATATATAGTTGAGCTTCATCTCTTCCTCAAGCTCGACCGCAAGGCGCTGCACCTCTTGCGGCAGTGGCTCGCTACCGTTGAGTACTGCGACTTCTTCGCCGATATCCTTCATCAAAATTTTGACAGGGATGCCAGCATCGAGCACTAAAATCAGGTTCTCGCCATGAGGCATAAACACCAGATTGTAGGCAAAGAAGGCGTGCAATAGCGGTGATAAGTAGAGGTTGAGATAGCGCTTGACCCACTCCTTGGCGCTTAAGCCCGAGTGCGCGATTAAGGCGGCAAGCAGGGCTTGCTCCTGATGATCGACGTGTAATAGCGTCGCCATGGTCATCAGGGTTTGCTGCGGCTCAATATGCGGCAACGGACTCTCGCGCCACAGCGCCGACAGCATTTTCTTATAGGCGCTATCTTGGGTGAGTGCTTCTTCGTAATACCTGTGGTGATAACCGATTGCGGCGATTTCTTTTAGGATCACAAAACCTTGCTCGGCAAAATAGCTGTCGCTTTCGATAAGCTTGGCCACCCAAGCGTTGATCTGCGGGGTGCAGCTCATATACAGCGGCGAAAGCCCGCGCATAAAGCCCATGTTTAGGATAGAAAGCGCGGTTTTGACGTAGCATTTTTGCGGCGCAGTTAAGTTAAAGAAGGTGCGGATAGATTGTTGAACTTGGTAGCAATCTTGGCTTTCGCCGAGGTAAATAATGTCGCCACGGGCGATTTCGCCAGCAAAAGTGCGGGCAATTTTTTCGCGCCACTGCCAAGGATGAACGGGCATAAAATAAAAGCTATCGGCCGCTTGTCCCTTTGCGCTTAAGTGTTGTTGAAACTCGGTGAACTGTTCGCCAAGCTCCTGTTTTAACAAGCTATCATGGTCCAATCCTTCGAGGGCGGAGAAGGTGGTTTTGTCCTTACGCACCGCAATCCACACTAGCTTAAGCGCGCTGGCACTCTCGGGAGCAAATTGGTCATAGTCCTGCATATCAAAACCAATGCGGCCATTATTGGCGATAAACACTGGGTGCCCCTCGGTCATGCCCGCCTCAATCGTTTGATAGTCGGCTTTAGCGAGTGTTGCGACGGGGATGGCTTGATGGGCCAACTTGTAAGCCTTGCTGTAGAGGGTACTGGTGATTTCTTCAAGGTAAGTGGGCAGCAGAGTTTCACTCATGCCTAAGGCATCTTTCAGTTTGATAATCAAACTCATGGCATCGAGTGGCTTGTCTTGGCCCGCGCTGCTGACCCGAATCGACCCGGTTTCTATCTCAAGGTGGTCGAGCTGATAATGGCGCGCACTGAAGTAATAGGTGCAGTCCTTGAGCCTCAGTTCATAGTGATTGATACCTGCCGCTTGGCGGTAAATTTGTGGGGTGATGATCTTCTCATGGGTAAATTCGCAGAGAATTTTTTTCACCAAATGGCGATTGGCCGCCAGCCAATATTCCGGTATTAAGTGGGCGGGAACATGCGTGTGGGCAGCGGCCTCCAGAGCGGGGAATTCGGCTTGAGTGAATGGCTTAAGTAATGTGCGGTTAGTGGCTAAGTTCATCGGGTTACCTGCAAAGTGATAGGGTTAACTGCGGTTGCATGGGTTACTTGAGTTGCAGTGCGTTGCATAAAAGGGGCGCTGGTTTTTTGCGCTAATTGGCGACTCTGGGCGCTACAAAAACCGAGGAATGCGGCTTTGCTGCGCAGTTGAATGGCTTTTTGGTAGCGGATCCCAACTTGGCTGTTTAAGCGGTGGATTTTGTGATTTTGCTGATCCGGCTCGACAACCATTCGTTTAAAGGCAAGCTTTTCGAGAATGAGCTCAGCAATAGCCTGCATCACTTGACCGGACAAGCCATGAACAGGCTTACCCTCAAGCGGCGCGAGGATGAGGTGCATACCGCAATCGAGTCGCTCCACGGCATAGTGCTCACCCACTTCATCCTGGGCGGGATCGTACAACTCCACCATAAACAGCGGTTTGGCTTGCCATTCACCTATTAGCGCAACCTTGTGCTCGCTTGGCGCCAACGCCTCAGCAAGTGCATCGAGACTCATGCCCTGCATACCCCAAAAGCGGGCATAGTCTTGGTTAAACCAGCTCTGCAACATAGCGAGGTGTTGCGGGAGATTGAGCGGTTTAAACACAAACTCATCAATCACAATGGGTGTTGAGAGTGAGGCCGCACAGTGGCGACTCCAATGTCTGGCCATTACTGCGCCTCCTTGTGGGGTGCCATCAACACCGACACACTGCCGCCCGAAGGACTTATCCGCAGCGCAGTTTGTGGTTCAAGGCCGCGATGCTGCGCAGGTTGCACCGCCGAAGATATAGTCTTGCTTGGTGTGGCTGTTATGGCTGAATGGGTGCTGCTTGTGGGTTGGTTTTGCTGCGCGCGGATTTTGCTGGGATCGAAGGTTTGGAAGGCGATACTGTCTTCAATCGGATAGGGTGCGTAACCTAAAACCGCTTGCAGAATCGTCGCATTGCGGTAGCAGCCCATGCCCAGATCCGGTGAGCTGATGCCATGGGTATGCAGGCCCGCATTTTGGATAAAAATATCGCCTCTGATATCGATGCCATAATCCCGCTGAATGGCGAGTTGGCCGCGATCATCAAATTCAATTTGTGATTTAATTCCTTGAATAAATTCGGGTAAACGATATTGATAGCCAGTGCCTAACACTACGGCGCCCGTCTGTTGCTCGAGGGCATATTCCTGTTCGAGATGGTTGAATTTGAGGGTTAGCTTGTCGCCCGAGGTCTCTATCTTATCGAGTGCCACATTGGTCAGCAGTTGGCATTGGATATCGCTGACTAAGCGTTTTTGGTAAAGCAGGTCATAAATATCGTTGATTAACTCGGCATTGATCCCCTTGTAGAGAGATTTTTGATTTGCAATCAAGCGGCTGCGTTTCTCTGGCGTCAGTTCGTGGAAGTAATCCACATAATCTGGCGAAGTCATTTCTAGGGTGAGTTTGGTGTATTCCAGCGGATAGAAGCGTGGCGAGCGGGTCATCCAATTTAATTGATAACCATAGGTATCAATATCTTGCAGCAGATCGTAAAAGATTTCCGCCGCGCTTTGACCACTGCCGATCACGGTAATGGCGCTTTGGCTCTGCAGGTAAGTTTTCTGCTGCATATAGCTGGCGCTGTGCATCACGCGGGGATCGTGCATCGGGCAATTGTCTGGCACGTAGGGCGTGGTGCCCGTGCCGAGCACCAGTTTACGGCACAAATAGGTTTGGGGCTGGCCGCTGCGTCTATCAACCCCCGTAACATGGTAGATACCTTCACCGGCGTTGTAATCTAATTGGGTGACCTTAAAACCGAATCTCAGATTGGAGAGTTGCTTGCTAACCCATTGACAATACTGGTTATACTCATTCCGTGGCAGGAAAAAGTTTTCACGGATATAAAAGGGATACAGCCTGCCAGTTTGCTTGGCAAAATTCAGGTAACTATAGCGACTTGTGGGATCGGCCATGGTCACTAAGTCGGACATAAACGGCGTTTGCAGCCGAGAGGCGCTGAGCAGCATGCCGGGGTGCCAGTCAAACTCGGTTTTGGCATCTAAAAACAAACAGCTAAAGCCATCGATGGGTTCACTCAGGGCGGCCAATCCGAGATTGAACGGACCTATGCCGATACCGAGTAGATCGAAAATCCTGCGATCGTTTTCCTTTTTTGGGGTAGTCACTTACGCCTCCTTAAGTTCCAGCTGCCAACCGAAACTGTGGTTGTCATCATCGGCTGATGGGCAAGCCAGGAGTGGTTCTCTCTATCTCAGCCGAGTGAGTCATTCCCTTATCTTGCGGATCAGGATCGGTTCCATGTGTTGCGCATAAGCTGAGGATTACTGCCTCAGCGCAACGGCGAATAAATTAGCATTCTAAAAATTACAAATGCAAATCATTATCATTTGCAGGTTGTCGAAGGAGTCGTACTTTTGACTGGGAAATAAAGGGCTGAAATACGGTTTGTTAGCGAGGGAATTGCCGTAGCAAAAATGGTGTAAAACTTATGCTTAAGGTGATGTTTTAAAAATTATTTAAAATAAAACAGTTAATTATATTTGAGTTGAATAGGGATTTATTTCGGACTGATGGGATTGGAGGACGCAGGCTTAAGCAACGAAAGTGTGAGCCAATCTTGAGTGTAAATCGACTGTAAATCCGAGAGCTTGACTAGGTTATTAGATGATTTAGGGGTAAAGCGAGGAAAAACATAAAAGCCATTTTAGAAAATGGCTTTAGCAGCATTAAACACGGAGGTGAGTTTAAGGTAATTGCACAAAGGCGGCGGTTAACTTTCGCACTAAGGGGAGCACCATCAATAGAGTCGGGAAGGCGACAATCCAAGAGATAAACCATGCGCTAAACCAGAGCTCAACAAATTGCTCCGATGCACCGACACCGTTTAAGGTACTGATCCCTGAAACGATGCAACTCATTAAAATTGATAGAAAAAACGGCATCACAATCGTAACGTATTTAGCGGGTAATTTTGGAGTACCAAAAATCGTACGGTTTTTATTGGGTACAGAATCTAAGCTGGACATGTGGCCTCAATCGGATTTGCTCTGGCGAAAGAATGTATAGATTAGGCTTAATCATTAATACCTTAAGCACAACCTGTTCGCCATTCTAGAGACAAAGTGGCCTAAAAGCCATTGACGCTTAGCCATGATTCACCGTCTCGTTAGGCAAAGTCATGGTTTAGGGAGGGAGTCTAGCTTAGCCTTAATCTTGCCAGTTAGTCACCCATAATTCCCCAGTGACATTGACCCAATGACCGCGGGAGATCGGAGAGGTGCCCAGTTCGTTATCGAAGGGCAGGGGAAGGCTAGATTGCAATAGATACACAGTATCATCGGGCGTTTGGGTGATCTCAACGATTTGTCCGGATGCCTCAAAGTGACAATTATGTTTAGGGAAGTGCAGACTCTGGCGGTGTTCAATGATGTCGGTCTGCAGGTTTGCCTTGGCTAAGCGGCCGAAGAGTTCAACCTTAACCCACTGATTAACGGGAAAACGTTGTTTAGCCTGTTGATCGCTCCCCTGATAATAAAACCACACCGGGGCGCCATTATCCCATTGGGCGGCCACTTCACCTTGAAAACCACAACCCCAAGGGGTGACGTCGAGAATATAGATTTGATACTGCATAAAAAGTCCATTTACCATAACAAAACTGCCGATGTTACCGGCGCTATATTAACATCTCTTTCGCTAAGACATGCGACTCAGCGCTCAATATAAGCCTTGGGTTTGACAGTTTTAAGAAGCTGAGAGTTCTTACTTTGGCATCATTGGTTGTCGCAGTGTGGGAGGCGAGAAAGAAAAGGGCCAAATCCGATGATTTGGCCCTTCAGTGGCGAAACACTCATTGAAGGCGATTACAGCGTTAACGTCACCCCAGCGAACACGGCGCGTCCCGGCAGAATGGTTTCTGTGGTGCCGTCGGAGTCTTCAGCGGGTTGCTCGTTGGTAAAGTTGGTCATACCCGCGCGTAGCTTGATGTTTTCCGTTAACCGATAGCTGGTGCCAAAATCGAAGCGGCTATAGCCACTGCGTTTTATCGCGCTGCTATCTAAGTAGTCACCAAAATAGTTACCGCTGACATAGAGTTGCCAGTCATCAGTCATATGCCAATCGAGCTGAAGATTGGCGGTTTGATCGGGACGTCCATTTAACTCTGAGCCATCGCTTTTTTCTGTATCTAGATAGCTGTAGTTGCCTTTAAGACTGAGATCTTCGGTCAAATCGATTCGGCCCGTCAGTTCTATCCCCTGTAAGGTCACTTCGGACTCATTGTAATAAGTCCGGCTCGGGCTCACTCTATCCCAGGTCGATACTGTGATTAAGTCTTTGACTTTATTGTGGTAGGCCGTTGCCGAAATATCCCAAGTGTTATCGCTCATGAGTACTGAGAACTCATAGTTTACGCTGGTTTCTGGGTCGAGATCGGGATTACCAACCACGGAGCAGGCACCACCGCAACTGACTGATGCAAAAGTGGGCGATGACTCAAATAACGCCGGAGCCCTAAAGGCCGTGCCTACACCGCCTTTAAAGGTCAGTTTATCGGTGGCACGATAGACAATATAGGCGCGCGGGCTGAGGTTATTGCCATACTTTTCATTATCTTCGTAGCGGGCACCTAAGGTCAGCGTCCAGTCATCTAAGAAGTCGATTTCATCTTGAGCGAAGAGTGAGTATTGGTCGACGCTATCACCTTTGGTTGTGGGGTACTGAACTGGATCTTCAACCTCGGTCTTATGGTACTCGCCGCCTAAGGTAAAGTCCTGCTGCCATAGGCTGAAAAAGCTGGTGGCTTTGAAGCTAGTATTCTTTTCATCAATATGGCGTCCTAAAGGCGGCTGCAGGCTGTAACGGCTGTTGTAGTCGTAGAGCTTAGAATCTTCGAGATTGGCCTCTAACTGGGTTTGGCCCCATTGCCAGTCTGCCTTGTGGGTAAGGCCAAAGGTATTGCGCTCGATTTGCTGTTCGCGCTTTGATTTCTCAGCATAGGTCGTGAGAGGGACTTTGTCTTTATCATATTGATAATCAAAGTCTAATGTTTGATTGTCAGTCAACTGCCAAGTGAGTGCGCTGTAGAGTTTCTTGGTTTTACGCTCTTCTATGGTATCGAAGGTCGGTGTGATTTCGGGTAATTGCCAAAGATCCTGCTCTGCGGATTCGGCGGTGAGCATCAGCCCTAAGCTATCGGTCAATTTCCCCGAGGTAAACACGTTGTAGCGTTGTCTATCGCCGCCATCCCCTTCTTGCATTTGACTGTATTCGGCATCGAGGGTGAGCTGCCAATCCTCGGTCGGCGCCTTAGTGATCACGTTAATCACCCCGCCAACGGCGTCTGAGCCGTAGAGTGCCGACATTGGACCACGGACAATTTCGACCCGCGAGATTGCATCAATCGGAATTGCGGTAATGTCGAAGTTACCTCCGCGCCAAAGGCCGTTTGAGGAGGACACGCGTTTGCCGTTAACGAGCATTAGTACATAGGTTTCATCCATACCACGGACATAGAGGCTGTTACGTCCTGCGTTACCACTGACCACGTTGACACCGACACTGCCACGCAGCACGTCGCCGAGATCTTTTACGGGCAGCAACTTAATCTCTTCGGCATCGATGACAGAGATAGAGGCGGGCGCTGAACTTAACTGTTGGTCCTTAGCGCTGGCGGTGACCACTATGTGTTCGAGTTCTGTGTCATCGGCCTGTGCCGACAGGAGTGGTTGCAGTGAACAGGCGAGTGCTAACAGTGCGAAAGGAAAACGATTTAGCGTTTTATGGTTACTCAATTTCAATCCCCCGATATCCATTATCTAATTAATTAACAAAGCAAAAATGGTAAATCTTTGTAAATCGACTATTTCAACTGGTCGCCAAAATAGCACAATCACTCATTTCTTTGAATGATAATAATTGTCATTTACAATGTAATCGAAGATGATGTGATTCACGTCACTTAGCAGGATGGAGGAGGGGAAATATTGTCGCCTTGTCCCTCAATGCAGACTGCGCATTATTAGCGTCTTAAATGCATTTTCATCGAATATTCAATATCTTCCTAATAGGAAACAGTACCCAATGCGATACTTTTTAGTTGTAGTCGGTTTATTGATGGGGAGCGTGATATCACCGCCCACCGCGGCGGTGGAATATCAAAGCCAGCAATTGCAGTCCAAGCTGCTTAAGGAAACACGGCAGTATCTGATTGCACTTCCTGAGGGATATGCACAATCGACTGAGGCGTATCCCGTTGTTTATCTACTTGATGCAGATGAACAATTTGATCATATGGCAAGCTTGCTGCAATTTTTAAGTCAAGGCGCTATGCCGCAAATCCCCAAGATGATTATTGTTGGCATTAATAACACCGAAAGGATGCGGGATTACACTCCGACCCATACGCTGGTGTTGCCTAGTGGGAAAAAAGGCAATCCCAAATACCAGCAAACGGGTGGTGCGGGGCGATTTTTAGATTTTATCGAGCAGGAATTAGCGCCGAGCATACATAGTCAGCTGCGAACCAATGGCATTAATGTGTTGGTGGGCCACTCCTTTGGGGGCTTAGTGGCGATGGAAGCGCTACGTACCGACAGGCAACTTTTTTCGGCCTATATCGCCATTGATACTAGTCTGTGGTTTGACAGCCCACATTACCTCACTCAGCTCGAAAACCGAGTTGAAAAGGGCGATTTCAAGCAGAAACAACTCTTTATGGCGATTGCAAATAATCCCTTGTCACCGGGATTTGGCGTGTCTTCCTATCATAGAGATTTAAATTTGGCCTTTGCGGACAAGCTGACTAAAAGTCCCCCTCAAGGACTGAGTTTTGCGGCCAAATACTATCCCGACGAGACACATCAGAGTGTGAGTCACATAGGTTTATACGATGGTATTCGCCATCTGTTTAAAGACTTTGCCATCGATATCTATGCCGAGACATTTAGCAAGCAGCAAGTGATTGACCAATATCGATTATTATCGGAGCGCTTTGGCTTGAGGGTGACTCCACCTCAGCAATACCTCGAGCAGTTGATCCAATATAGCGAGAGACAACAGCTTAGCGATCGCAAACAAAGCCTTGAGTCATTGAAAGCGTATTTTGCAGGTGTTAAGTCAAATGAGGCACTGAGGTAAACCTGATTGTCGAACTGAGCTGGAGGCATTTTTAGCGCTTAGAAACAACTGAGCACAGGTGCAAACACGTCTGTGCTCAGATGGTCAGTGGTTTAATTAATTAGGTGGCCGCTTTCATGGCGCGGGTAAATTCGCCTAAAGTGGACAGTAACTTAGCTTCATCCTGTTGATGGGCTTCGATAATTTTAACCACGGCCGAGCCAGAAATCGCACCCGCTGCGCCCGCTTTGATGGCGGCGCTCACTTGAGCAGGCTCGGCGATCCCAAAGCCTAATAGCGGTGGCGGCGCATTAAATGCTTGCAGCTTAGCTAAAATATCTTCAACGGGCGTACCCGCCTTAGTGTCTGTGCCTGTCACACCGGCGCGGGACAATAGATAGGTATAGCCTTCGCCACTTTGGCTCACTTTTTCAAGGGTTTCGCTATCGGCATTGGGCGGCGCGATAAAAATTGGCGCGATACCATGGGCCTTAGCGGCTTGAATAAAAGGCGCGGCTTCTTCAACTGGCACATCGGCGATAAGCACTGAGTCCACGCCCGCTTGCTGCGCTTTAGCGTAAAAAGCATCGATGCCATTAGCGAATACGAGGTTCGCGTATAGCAATAATCCAATTGGCAGTTCAGGGTATTTAGCGCGAATTTGCGCTAATAGGTTGAAGCACTGCGTGGGCGTTGTACTCGCGGCGAGGGCTCTGAGGTTCGCGCCTTGGATCACCGGGCCATCGGCCAGCGGATCGGAGAAGGGAAAACCTAATTCCAGAGCATCGGCACCATTTTGCACTAAGGTATCGATAATTTTCAGCGACAACTTAGGGCTTGGATCGCCTAAGGTGACAAAGGGCACAAAGGCGCCGCGGCCTTCGGCTTTTAAACGGCTAAACGCTGCGTGATAACGGCCGCTTTGCTGAGGGATAGTTTGGGTTGCAGTGTTGCTCATCTTAGTTATTCCTCTTTACCGTTTAAAATGTCTGACACAGTGAAAATATCCTTATCACCTCGACCCGAGAGGTTAACGACCAAAATGGTTTCTTTGGTGCACTCTTTCGCTAGGCGCAGGGCATAGGCGAGGGCGTGGGCCGATTCGAGCGCGGGGATAATCCCTTCGCTACGAGCCAATAATTGGAAGGCTTCTAGGGCTTCATCATCGGTGGCCGATTCGTAGCGAGCACGGCCAATCGCGTTCAAATGGGCGTGTTGTGGGCCAACGGAGGGGAAGTCGAGGCCTGCTGAAATCGAATAAGACTCTTCGATTTGACCTTCGCTGTCCTGCATCAGGGGCGCCTTCATACCAAAGAAAATCCCAGTTTTGCCATGTTTGAGCGGCGCACCGTGCATATGGGTATCGATGCCTTTACCTGCGGGTTCTACCCCAATTAGCTCGACACTGGTTTCATCAATAAAGTCGGCAAACATACCGATGGCATTAGAGCCACCGCCGACACAGGCGATCACCGCATCGGGTAGACGACCTTCGCGCTCCAGCATTTGCTTCTTGGTTTCTTCGCCGATCATACGTTGGAACTCACGCACTATGGTCGGGAAAGGGTGCGGCCCTGCGGCTGTGCCTAATAGATAGTGGGCTTTTTCGTAGCTGCCGGACCAGTCGCGCATGGCCTCGTTACAGGCATCTTTTAAGGTGGCAGAACCTGAGGTGACAGGAATGACTTCTGCGCCCATCAAACGCATTCTAAATACGTTAGGTGATTGGCGGGCAACGTCTTTCGCGCCCATATACACTTTGCACTTTAATCCCAGCAGTGCACAGGCAAGGGCGGTGGCAACACCGTGTTGGCCTGCGCCGGTTTCGGCAATAATCTCCTTTTTACCCATGCGTTTAGCCAATAATGCTTGGCCCAATACCTGGTTGGTTTTATGGGCGCCGCCGTGGAGTAAATCTTCCCGCTTGAGGTAGATTTTCACCATAGGGTTAGGGCTTAAATTGCGGGTTAAGGTCAGTGCCGTTGGGCGACCAGCGTAGTTTTTCAGTAGGTCGGTAAACTCGGCTTGAAAGGATTCATCGGCCTGCGCTTCGACAAAGGCGTTTTCGAGTTGCTTGAGGGCGGGGACTAAAATCTGCGGCACATACATACCGCCGTATTCGCCGAAATAAGGGTTAAGCTTTAACTGTGACATACCTTGTTCCTTATCCTATTCATTTGTTTCGATGGCGTTTTAGGTTAACGCCATCGAGTTTCAATTCTTGCTAGCCTGTGCTTTGCACTGGTTTTTATAAAAGCTGGTCTAGAGTCGTAATTGACTAAATGCCGCTTGAATTTTCTCTGCCGACTTAACGCCGGGAGCCGTTTCGAGGCCAGAGTTAAAATCTAAGCCGTAAAATCCTTGGGCGTTGGCTCGGGCGGCATTGTCAGCATTGAGGCCGCCCGCGAGCATGGCCTCGGCTTTATGGGCAATGGGGAGTTGCCAATCAAAGGCTTGCCCCGTGCCACCAAAACCTGCGTCATTCTTGCTATCAAAAAGATAACGCTGCACCCCTCTTGGCATCGCAGCAAGCTCACCACTTTGAGCATCGACACTGACCGCCTTCCAAATTTGAGTGTTCAGTCCGGCCTGTTGCAGCAATTGGCTTAACTCGGCAATTTCCAACTCAGTCTCACTGCCATGCAGTTGCAGCGCGGCTAAGCCACATTCTTGGGCGATATTCGCCATGAATTCAGGCGTGCTGTTTACAAATACGCCGACAAACTCAATGGCGGGCAAGTTAGCGGCGCGGTATTGCTGTACTAACTGTTTGGCGGCATCTTGGGTGAGCGCGCGCGGTGATTTTTCAGCAAAAATAAGTCCTGCATACACGGCGCCGGCAGTGGCCGCCGCTTGAATATCTTCAAGGCGGGTGAGGCCGCAGACTTTATTGTGACCGAAGATCAATTTCCGGCAGGCTAAATCAATGTCTTCTTCGGCCATAATCGAGCTACCGACTAAGAAGCCATCGACTAACGGACTTAAGCGGCGCACTTGTTCGTTAGTGTAAATGCCCGATTCGCTGATCACTACTCGTTCGCTGCCGATATGCGGCGCAAGGGCTTCTGTGGTGGCCAAATCGGTACTTAAATCCCGTAAGTTGCGGTTATTAATGCCAATAATAGGTGCGTTTAAGGCGATGGCGCGTTTCAGTTCTTCCTCATTGCTGACTTCCGTCAGCACATCGAGTTGATACTTGGCCGCCTCGCTGGCAAGTTGCTGATATCGCTCATCATCGAGCACTGAAAGCATCAGCAGAATCGCATCGGCGCCCTGATGTGCCGCCAACTTGATTTGATATTCGTCAACAAAAAAGTCTTTACACAGAATCGGTTGGCTCACTTTTGCCCGTACTTTCGGGATATAGTCCATGTCTCCTTGGAAAAATTGCTCATCGGTTAATACCGAAATCCCAGCGGCATATTGGGTATAAATTGATGCGATGGCTTCGACATCAAAGTCTTTACGGATTAAGCCTTTGGATGGACTGGCTTTTTTACACTCTAAAATATAACCCGCCTTCGGGGCTTTTAAGGCGGCAAATAAACTACGGTCCGAAATCTTGGGGGTTAAGCTGTCTTCAGGAAAACGCAACTTAAGGGCGGCGATATGGGCGACCTTAGTATCGACGATACGGGTTAAAACGTTGGCTTTTGCGGTGCTGGTTTGCATGCTACCCCTTACATCCTGCGATGCTTGATTATCTTCCGAGCGATGCGCCTCGGGTTGTTGAACCTGTGCCATGGTCATTATTCCTGTGCTTCGCTGCTGACTTTAGCGAGTTGATTCAGTAATTCAAAGGCTTTGCCGCTTTTAATGGTATTGAGCGCAAGGGTGGTGCCAGCTTTGACTGAGTCCGATAGGCCACACAGATATAAGGCACAACCGGCATTAATGGCAACCGCATGGGTGTGGGCATCGCTGCCTTGTCCTTGCAAAATAGATTGAGTGATTTGGGCGTTTTGTGCAGGCTCTCCGCCTTCAAGCTCGCTAATTTGGGCTTGAGGCACGCCAAAATCCGCAGGCGTTAGTTGATACTCAATAATCTCACCGTCTTTGAGTTCGGCGACCTGCGTGCTGCCATGGAGCGCCACTTCATCTAAACCACTGCCGTGTACCACCATGGCTCTTTGCGTGCCGAGGGCTTGCAGTACGCGGGCGATGGGCGTCACCAGTTCAGGACTATAGACCCCAAGCAACATAAATTCTGGGCGCGCTGGGTTAATTAATGGCCCTAACACATTGAATAAGGTGCGAGTTTTCAGCGCTTGGCGCACGGGCACCGCATGTTTGACACCGCCATGGTAGTGGGGCGCAAACAGGAAACACAGGTTGAGTGATTCTAAGCAACGGCTCGCCAGCTCGGGTGACATGGTTAAATCGATGCCAAATTGGGCGAGTAAATCCGAAGAGCCCGATTTGCTCGAGACCGAGCGATTACCGTGTTTTGCAACCTTGGCGCCAGCAGCGGCGGCGACAAAGGCTGCTGTGGTGGAAATATTGATGGTATTAAAACCATCGCCACCGGTGCCAACGATATCGATAATCCCTTGGCTACGGCTTGAGGCTGGATAGGGGAATGGCTTGGCGGCGGCGCGCATCGCATCGGCGGCGCCACTTATTTCGGCAATGGTTTCACCGCGAATTTTAAGGGCCATTAACATTGCCGCCATCACTGCCTCATTCATTTCACCTTGGATAAGGGTGCTAAAGAGGCTGGCGGTTTGCTCGCGGGTCAATGCCTTACCCTGAAACAAAATATCGAGCAGGGGCTGAATCGATGTTGCGCTCATTATTGGGCTCCTGCGGTATTGTGGGCGATGTCTTGAGTCAAAAAGCGTAGGGTTTGGGTTAACAATGTGCTGCCCAAGGTGGTTAAGATGGATTCTGGATGAAACTGAAAACCGACCGCTCTGTGCTCGGAGTGCAAAATCGCCATTGGCATCTCTTCTGTGGTGGCAATCACTTCAAGACAATCGGGTACTTTTGTGGCGACTAAGCTGTGATAACGGGCGACAGGTAGCGGCGAAGGCAAGTTAGCAAACACGCCCGTACCATCATGGAAGGTGGGGCTGGCTTTACCATGAACCACGAAAGGCGCGCGCTCCACTTTACCACCGTAATATTCCACCATGGCTTGATGACCTAGACAGATCCCAAGCATAGGCACTTTGCCCGCGACTTTGTCGATCAACGCCATCATGGAACCCGCTTCATGGGGCGCACCTGGGCCTGGCGATAGGACTAAGGCGCTAGGCTCGGTTTCCGCTAACAGCTTGTCGGCGATATAGTCGGCGGCAACATCGTTACGGTAGATCACCACTTCACAGCCAAGGCTTCTAAATTGGTCGACTAAGTTGTAGGTAAAGGAGTCGAAGTTATCGAGTAAATAGAGTTTCATCTTGGGCTCCTTATCTTTATTGTTCAGTCGTAGTGGTCGCAGTTGCTTGCTGGCTTTCATCCAAGCCAGCGCCCATCTTGATGGCCGAAATCACTGCCTGCGCCTTTTGGCGGGTTTCATCGGCTTCACTCTGGGGATCGGAATCAAACACCACGCCAGCACCCGCTTGGATATGGGCCACGCCGTTTTTCACAAAGGCGGAGCGGATCACGATACAGGTGTCCATATCCCCAAGGGCGTTGAGGTAACCCACAGCGCCGCCGTAGCTGCCGCGGCGGGTCTTTTCTGCCTGACGCACCAATTGCGAGGCGCGCACTTTTGGGGCGCCAACTAGCGTGCCCATATTCATACAGGCCTGATAGGCGTGGAGTGCATCTAAGTCTTGGCGTAGTTGACCTGTAACGCGGCTGACTAAGTGCATCACGTGGGAATAACGGTCGACTTTAAGTAACTCGGCCACTTTGCGGCTACCACTTTGGCTGATACGGGCGATATCGTTACGGGCTAAATCGACCAACATTAAATGTTCGGAGAGCTCTTTTTTATCCAAACGCAATTCGAGTTCGATACGGCTATCGAGGTCGAAATCAATCTCGCCGCTGGCGGTTTTGCCGCGTTTACGGGTGCCTGCAATCGGGTACACTTCGACCTGATTATTGCTGGCTTCATATTTCAGCGCGCTCTCGGGCGAGGCGCCAAACAGGGTGAAGTCATGGCCCCTGAAATAAAACATATAGGGGCTGGGATTGGTTAATCGCAGTGCGCGGTAAGCTCCCAAGGTATTGGGGCAGGGCAGGCTAAAGTTACGTGAAGGCACGACTTGGAAGATGTCGCCAGCAATAATGTGTTCTTTTAAATCGATAACGGTTTGTTTGAAGTCCTCATCACTGACATTCACTTGCTCTTTGGCCGTTATGCCAATGAGGGCGGGCGCAGGCATTGCACTCTTAACTAAGGCTTCACATTGGGCGCGGATATTCTCTGCTCGCTCGGCTAAGGCTTGGGTCACCTCAATCTGTTTTGCAGAACCTTCACTAAAGTTGTGGGTGATGATCTCGGCGTGCTTTTGCTTGTGATCGATAAGAATTAAGGTTTCGGCGAGATAAAATAAATAATCAGGACAATCATTTGCCCCATTTGGCGCTTCTGGTAAAGGCTCGACGGTATCAATCAGATCGTAGGAGAGCACGCCTCCCAAAAATAAGTCTTCGAATGCCGGCGTCTGGCCACAATCGATATGCTTTACAAACAAGCGCAAACCATCGAGGGGTGAGGTGGATTTTAAGCGGGCATCTTCATCCTTAAGCTCAGTGTCCTTTTGCAGCGTGACCACTAAGTTGTGGCCATCGTGTTGGCATTGAGTTTGGCTTGAACGAGCACTAAAAAATTGCTCAATGGGGGCGAGTAAACTGATGCCATTGTCACTCAGTGCGCTAAAGCGTAAACGATAGCCGTCGCAGCGGATCATCAGCGCCGCATGGGTCATCACCATGCTCTTAAGATTTTCCTTGCTGTCGATTTCTGCCGATTCTAACAACATGGTATGGGGTACATCTTGGGTGATGTGCTGGTACAGGCGCAGTGGGTCGCTATGATATGCCAGCGTCGCCTTGAGCGTATGCGAACGTGCGAATGTCTGTTGAGACGGGGCAAAATGCGCGCCATCAACTTGGGTAACCTGATTAAATGTCTTTAGGGTCATGCTTATCTCGCTTTTTATCCGTTTACCGCGTTGCAGACATTTTTCGCACCAACAAAAAAGCCCGCATTTCTGCGGGCTTTTTTGTTGATTCTGTTACTTTCAAATGAGCACAGAGCTTCACACCACCCGCTAAGTTGGGAAGTGCCACCACCAAATGATGTTGAAAGAAGCGTTAATCTGAGTCATTCAAAAGGGCCTCAATAATTCGTTAGTTGAGCTATAGAAAACATGAGCCTGAGCCGAAAGTCAATTGAATATTTTTCAAAATGATGGATTCACGCCGCTAAATCACTGTACCGAATGCCATTCCTACTCGATAAAGTGTGAGATAAATGCACATTTCATCTTAAATTCACGTACAATAACGGCATGAATACTCAAAGCATATTGGCTGACTTGCACAGCCACACGACCGCATCCGACGGTCATCTCACGCCGTCCGAGCTGGTCGCCAGAGCCCTTGAAAAGGGCGTGCAGTTATTTGCGATTACGGATCACGATACGGTTGCAGGCTTAAGTGAAGCCCGTGCCTTCAATCAAGCGCAGGCCGAACCGTTAAAACTGATTTCTGGGGTTGAGATTTCAACCCGTTGGAATAGTTACGATATTCACATTGTGGCACTCAACTTTGATGAGACCCATGCCGAGTTATTAGGCTTTTTGGCACATCAGCGTGAGTTGCGTGAGCAGCGCGCCGAAGAAATCGGTCATCGCTTGGCTAAAGCCGGGATTGAAGGCGCCTATGAGGGCGCTAAAAAACTCGCCGCTGGCGCTGCCTTAAGCCGTGGTCACTATGCACGCTGGCTTGCCGATAATGGCCATGCGGTGGATATGCCAAGTGTGTTCAAACGTTATTTAGCTCGCGGTAAAACCGGTTATGTGCCCAACAATTGGGGCGATATGGCCAGTGCGATTGAGGTGATCCACAATGCGGGCGGCCTCGCCGTATTGGCCCATCCGAGCGGTTATAAGTTGTCGGCCAAGTGGTTAAAGCGGTTAGTACGAGAATTTAAAGAAGCAGGCGGGGATGCCATGGAAGTGGTACTCGGCCAACAAACGGTGGATGACAGGGCAAATTTAGTGGCGCTGAGTGTCCAAAATCAGTTGCTTGCATCGATAGGGAGTGATTTTCACTTTCCAAGCAATTGGATTGAACTAGGTAAAAACCTCTACCAGCCTCAAGGTATTGATTGGGTCTGGCAGTCGGGATCTTGGGTGGAACGACCATGAGTCAGTTTTTTTATGTACACGAAGTAAATCCACAGGTACGCCTGATCAGTCAAGCCGTGGCTGTGCTTAAGTCCGGCGGTGTGATTGTATATCCAACCGATTCGGGCTATGCCCTCGGTTGTATGATTGGCGAGAAAGATGCGATGACGCGCATTACCCGCATTCGTCAAATCGAGCATGACCATAATTTCTCGTTAATGTGCCGCGACTTATCCGAGTTAGCGACCTATGCCAAGGTGGATAATCAGGCCTACCGCATCTTAAAAAGCTGCACGCCTGGACCTTACACTTTCATCTTTAAGGCGAGCAAGGAAGTGCCCCGTCGTCTGCAAAATGACAAGAAGAAAACCATCGGTATCCGCGTGCCAGACAATGTGATTGCCTTAGCGCTGCTCGAAGCGTTAGATGCGCCGCTGATGTCGACCAGTTTGGTGATGCCTAATAGTGATTTTGCTGAATCGGATCCTGAGCACATTCGCGATCTGTTAGAACATCAAGTGGATGTGATCCTGCACGGTGGCTACTTAGGTGAAAAACCGACCACAGTCATCGATATGTCGGAAGATGGTTTCGAAGTGCTGCGTGAAGGCGCGGGTGATGTGACTCCCTTTCTCTAACCGCGATTTATCCTAAGAGATTAAGGCGATAAAACCATCATTTGACAGTATTATCGCCGCTCAATTGCGGGTATAATCGCGCGTTTGGCGTGGGGGCGCTTGCATAGCGAGCTTATGCCGCGCTCAGTACGGGTTCGAGTCAGTCATCTACAACCGTTTAAAAACGATTGTTTTACATGGGGATAGCGGATGCAGGGCACGCAACAAAGTTTACCCTTAGCCGTTGTTCGCGGTCAGGCGATGACCGAAATGCCGCAGGATTTGTTTATTCCACCTGAGGCGTTAGAAGTGTTCTTGGAGTCCTTCGAAGGGCCGCTCGACTTACTTTTGTATTTGATCCGTAAACAAAAATTAGATGTTGTCGATTTACCCATTTCGCAGATCACCGCGCAATATCTAGAATATATCGCGATGCTCACTCAGGCGCGTATCGAACTGGCCTCGGATTATTTGGTCATGGCGGCAACACTGGCTGAGATTAAATCCCGTCTGCTGCTGCCGCGTATGGTGGCGGAAGATGAAGTGGAGGAAGATCCGCGGGCCCAGTTGATCCGTCAATTGAAGGCCTATGAGGTTATCAAAGAAGCCTCGCAAAAAATTGATGATTTACCTCGGCTTGAACGCGATGTGTTTCAAGCAACCGCGGCACCTTCACCGAATATCAAACCTTTGGTGATCCCGCCTGATGTATCGTTATTTGAAATCGCCCGCGCCTTTGGCGAAGTGCTTAAACGTATCGATGCCAACGAAGATCATCATGTTAAGCGTGAACAGTTATCGACCCGCGAGCGCATGAGCCAAATTTTAGCCATGCTTAATAGCGAGACGTTTACGCCCTTTGAGCGTTTATTTAGCGTCGAAGAAGGCCGTGCCGGAGTGGTGGTGACCTTTTTAGCGCTAATGGAATTGGTCAAAGAATTATTAGTGGAATTGTACCAAACAGAGCCGTTTTCAACTATTTACGTAAAGGCCTATTAATTGATGCAGATAAATCCAATTCAATTAAAACAGCTTATAGAAGCGAGTCTGTTTGTATTGGGGAAACCCTTGTCGGTGAAAATGTTGAAAGAAACCGTGTTGGCGGATTTCAGTGTTTCCAGAGACAAAATCAAAGCCGCATTGGAAGAGTTGCAGCAGGATTATCAGGAACGGGGTGTTCAACTTGTGAAAGTGGCTGGAGGTTATCGCTTCCAGACCTTGGAAGTCCTGAGTCCTTTTTTGCAGCCCCTGTGGCAGGAAAAAGCACCTAAGTATTCGCGGGCAACATTAGAGACCTTGGCGGTGATCGCCTATCGTCAACCCGTGACCCGTGGCGATATTGAGCAGGTGCGTGGTGTGGCCATTAGCAGCCATATCATTAAAAGTTTGTCAGATAGACATTGGATTAAAGTCGTTGGTCATAAAGAAGTCCCGGGGCGACCCGCACTCTACGCCACGACCTTAGAATTTTTAGCCTATTTTGGCTTAGATACCCTAGCGGATTTACCTGCGCTTACGGATACTGAGTCATTGCAGGCGGTATTTTCAGGTTTGAAAGTAACGCCTGAACAGTCAGAAGAGCAAGATACTAATGAGTGAAAAATTGCAGAAAGTCTTGGCCCGTGCAGGCCATGGCTCCCGTCGTGAGATGGAGGCATGGATTGCTGCAGGCCGAGTTAGTATTGATGGCGTGATTGCCAATCTTGGCGACCGTATCGAAGCCGATGCGAAGGTTCGTATTGATGGTAGAGCCGTATCGCTTAAGTCCGCCGACGATGTGATTTGCCGCGTACTCGCCTATCACAAACCCGAAGGTGAGATTTGTAGCCGTAAAGACCCTGAAGGTCGTCCAACCGTGTTTGACCGTTTGCCGAAAGTGCGTGACTCCCGTTGGGTTGCGGTCGGCCGTCTGGATATCAACACTTCAGGCTTATTGCTGTTTACCTCCGACGGTGAATTAGCAAACCGTTTAATGCACCCGTCTAACGAAGTCGAACGCGAATACGCGGTACGTACCTTTGGTGAAGTGCCTGAGGCTGCGGTACAACGTCTGCGTACCGGCGTAATGTTGGAAGACGGTATGGCGCAGTTCGATGCCATTAAAGCCGCGGGCGGTGAGGGCATGAACCAATGGTGGCACGTATGTTTACGTGAAGGCCGCAACCGCGAAGTGCGTCGTTTATGGGAATCCCAAGAGGTGCAAGTCAGCCGTCTTATCCGTGTGCGTTACGGTATGGTGGAATTGCCTAAATCTCTGCCACGTGGTGGCTGGGTTGAATTGCCAATTGAGCAAGTTAACTACCTGCGCCAATTAGCGGGTCTTGAACCTGAAACTCGCACTATGCTGGCTGCCGATAAACACAGTGTGGCCCGTGCTCAGGTGAAGAGCGCTAAAATTCGCCGCGCTGTACGCAAGCATAAAGTGACAGCAACGCCTAAGGCTAAGCCAACACGTCAGCGCAGTTAATATCATTCGAGTGATGTTAAGTCTCTCTGTAAAAAGGCCGCATGCGGCCTTTTTTGCTTTCTGCGGCCGATAAAATAAAGGGAGCGTAGGGCTCCCTTTATTTTCTAGGTATCAATGCGTTAGAGCAGCACGGCCTATTGAGCGTTAAATTGCTGACCGTTAATGTCGCTAGAGTCCTGTCCCATTAAATAGAGATACGTTGGCATGATTTCTTCGGCCGTTTTTAAATCTAATGGATTTTCGGCAGGGTATGCTTTTGCACGCATTTCGGTGCGAGTCGCACCTGGATTAATGCTGTTAACGCGTACAGAAGTGCCATCACATTCGTGGGCGAGCACTTGCATCATGCCTTCGGTAGCAAATTTAGAGAAGGCATAGGGGCCCCAGTAGGCGCGGCCCTGACGGCCAACACTGCTTGAGGTAAAGATAATCGAGGCACTGGGTGCTTGGCGCATAATAGGCAACAGGGCCTTGGTCAGCATGACCTGTGAGGTGACGTTGACTTTCAGTACATCTTCGAGTGATGGAATATCGATGTGTTCAAATGGGCCTAAGGCGCCGAGTAAACTGGCGTTGTGCAACAGACCATCTAAGTGACCAAACTGCTCGCCAATGGTTTCGGCCATGTCGCGGTAGTTTTGTTCGGTGGCGCCTTTTAAATCCAACGGCACAATGGCTGGCGTTGGGTAACCCGCCTGTTCGATTACATCGTATACGGCTTCGAGTTTTTTGACGGTTTTACCGAGTAAAATCACGGTAGCACCGTGTTTGGCAAATTCAATGGCCGCCGCGCGACCGATACCTGCGCCAGCGCCTGTCACCAGGATGGTTTTACCTTGGAGTAAATCTTTTGCTGCTTGATATTCCAACATGAGCCTTTTATTCCTCTTGGCGAAAATGCCCGCCACTTCTAGAGTCGCCGAATTGCTAAACGCATGTTTCAAACAAATGAATGAAACTTTGTTATAAATAGCTAAAATGTTTGTGACAAACTTGTGGCTAACTCAATACTTTTACGTTAACTTGAAACGAGTTAGGGGCTAACATAAGCCCTATTAGTCATAGCTTTTGCGCTATTGTGACTAATTTCTTGGGGAAAACAAAACTATTACAACAAGATTTGGGGAAAAAAAATGAAAAGACTCATTTTGTGTGTTGCGATTGCATCAGCACTGGGCCTCACAGGATGTGGCGAGGACAGTTATAACGAACTCAAGGATAAGACAGAGCCGCTCATCCCTGAATCCCATATGGTGTTTGACCCCGCGAATGCTAAAGTGCCTTTGCCTAATGATTTGCTGTTCAGTGGCACCACGGATGGCACCTTATCAATCCCGGGTGAAAGTTCGGGGAACTATGTCGATCCACAAATTGCCCTTGGTGCCTTAGATGGATGGTCAACCACATCACCCATTTCAATCGATATCGATTTAGCAAAAGACCATGATGGTACCCAACTGACCCTGATGGCGGCATCGGTTGCTCAACCGGGCGCAGTGAGAATGTTTGAGGCCACTGTGGGTGGTCCGTTGTCATCGGATACTGAATGTACAACTAAACCGTCAGTCTCTGCCTGTAAAGTCGGTGCGGAATTACAATTTGGGGTGGATTTCGTCTCAACGGCATCGGGTAACAAAGTCGTTATTGTGCCACTCAAACCGCTTAAAGCTGGCCAGTCTTATATTTATGCAACAACCAAGTTAATCCAGGATTCAGAGGGACGTGGCATTGCCCCTTCAACGACCTATGGTACGTTGAAGATGGATATCAACACCTTACCCTTAGAAACGCCTGACCAATTGATGCTACAAACCTTAGTCAACAGCTATGAGAAAGGGATTGCAGCGGCACACAATGTCGATACTTCAACCATTACCTATTCAGGCTTGTTTACCACTCAATCGGTTGCAAACGTCTATGAAACCACAAAACTCTTGATGGCACAGGGCGCACCTTATGCCCCAAGTTTTGCGCAAATGCCAACGCCTGCGGGTTACACTGTGGCGCAGGCTGCAGGCTTAACGCCAGCAGATGGCGCGGCGTATGTAGTATCGAACCTAGCCGACGTTTATACCGCTAAGATTAAATTGCCAATTTACGGTGACTGCTCCTCAGTCAGCTGCCTGTCATCGGCAGGTCAGCCGCTGATCAATGGCCGCTGGAAAGCCCAAGGTGATAGCCCTGTTTCGGTATTATTAGCGCTGCAAGCGGGTACCTTAAGTCAAACCAACTTTGGTATGCAGGCGGTGGCCAATGGGATTGCGAACCCTGCCGATGCGTTAGCGAATCCTTCTTTGATGGCGGGTAAAACCTGGCTGCTCGATGATGGAACGGCTGCGGATAAAACCAAGCATTTAACCAAATTTAACCCCATCCCTGCGATTAAAGGTTATGAAACGGTACCTGTACTGATTTCTATGCCGAATGCGACCAAACTCGCGGCCTTCTATCAGCAACAAGGTTTAACCTTTACCCCACCGACTTCTGGTTGGCCAACGACGATTGCGCTGCATGGTTTAGGCGGTGGTAAGGAAATGTCATTAGCCTATGCGGGTAGCTATGCCGCTATGGGCGTGGCAACGGTGGCCATCGATATGCCTTTGCATGGTGCCCGCTCGTTTGATGCCAATGGGGATGGGATTTACGAAGTATCGGCAACCGACCCTTCCTTCGGTAACGTGATTGGTACACCTGATGCCTTTAAGAATGGTAATCCACTCGTCTTCGTGAATATCTCAAGCACGCTGTCGGTGCGGGATAACTTCCGTCAGGCCACCATGGATCACCTTGGCGTGCGTTTAGCCTTAACGGGTTTAGCGCAGGGGCTTGCACAGGCTGGTCAACCACAAGTATTCGATATTTCCAAGATTAGCGCGCAGGGCTTAAGTTTAGGTGCGATTGTCGGCACCGACTTTGCGACTTATGCCAGCACGGGCATGAAAAATCCAAGCACGGGCGAAGCGCTACCTAACCCTTATGCCATCAATGCGGTCTCTCTGGCAGCACCAGCGGGTGGTTTAGCGGGCGCGTTTGCCGGTTCTGCGACCTTTGGCCCAGTGCTGTTTAGCAATGTGACTGCCTCATCGACGTTCCAAGCATTAGTGGATAAAGCCAATACTGCGGGATACGAGCCAGGCAGCCCAGAATATGCGGCCTTAGTACAAGGGGTTTATGCGCAGTTTATTCCAACCTTTGCCTTTGCGGTGCAAACGGCGGTGGATTCGGCGGATCCGGTTAACCATGCAGGTATGTTGAAAGCAACGGGATTACCCGTGCACTTAATCGAAATCGCGGGTGATGGTAACGGTAACTTACCTGACCAAGTGTTACCTAATCGCGTCGATAACTTCCCGCTCTCAGGCACTGAGCCGTTGATCTCGGCAATCGGTCTGCCTTGTGTGGATGCAACCACCAAAGGTTCTGGTGCGGTGCGTTTTGCTAAGGGGCACCATAGCTCAATTGTTGACCCAAGTGAGAAGAGTTCAACGGATGGTATGGCTGCCGCGGCAACCGTTGAGATGCAGACGCAAGTGGCGACCTATGCTTCTACCGCAGGTAAAGGTGAAGCGACGATTTTCGTCACCGATCCAAGC
This sequence comes from Shewanella sp. 10B, assembly GCF_023475885.1. NCBI lineage: Bacteria > Pseudomonadati > Pseudomonadota > Gammaproteobacteria > Alteromonadales > Shewanellaceae > Shewanella > Shewanella sp. 10B. The sequence continues at coordinate 70,425 of NZ_JAMDJO010000005.1, read as the reverse complement.
GTGATTGCGACCTGTTCTAACTAGTCGCGTGTAAAATCCTAAAAACCCAGCCTTTGCTGGGTTTTTTTATGGCGCTTTAGACTGTTAGAATAGCGCGCACTAAACCGGATCACCTTAGGCCCCAACGGAGAGTACTTTGGAATTTCTATACGAATATGGCATGTTTTTAGCGAAAGCCGTGACAATAGTGGTTGCGCTTGTTGCTGTGATTATTGTGGTGCTCGCGTCCACGGTGAAGCACAAATCGGATAAAGGTGAACTGAGGATCACCAATCTTTCAGAAGAACTGGAAGAGCTTAAACACAGCTTGAAGGAAGAACTGCTGTCGAAGAAGCAGTTTAAAGCCTACGAAAAACAGCTGAAAGCGGACGAAAAGGCGAAGGAAAAAGCGGCCGAAGAAGACAGCAAAGGCAAAGTTTTTGTTATTGATTTTAAAGGCAGTATTGATGCCGCCGAAGTAGCTTCACTGCGGGAAGAAATCAGCGCGATTTTAACCATTGCCGAAAAGGGCGACGAAGTGGTGGTGAATGTCGAAAGTGGCGGTGGCATGGTGCATGGCTACGGTCTGGCCTCTAGCCAGCTTGACCGTCTGCGTCAGGCCGAAATCCCATTAACGATTTGCGTGGATAAGGTCGCTGCCAGCGGTGGTTATATGATGGCCTGTGTGGCAAACAAAGTGTATGCCGCGCCATTCGCCATCGTAGGTTCAATCGGTGTCGTTGCCCAGTTGCCTAACTTCAACCGTTTATTGAAGAAACATGAAATCGACTACGAGCAACACACGGCCGGTGATTTTAAGCGCACCTTAACCGTGTTTGGCGAAAATACTGACGAAGGCAGACAGAAGTTCCAACAGGAGCTGGAAGAAACCCATGTGTTGTTTAAAGCTTTCGTGAGCAAGTATCGTCCTCAGCTCGATTTGGCTAAGGTGGCCACGGGCGAACATTGGTACGGTCAACAGGCGGTTGAATTAGGTCTTATCGATGCGATTTCAACCAGTGATGATGTGTTAATGCAGTTAGCTGGCGAACGTACTGTGTACAAGTTGCGCTACCAAGTCCGTAAGAAGTTGGCAGATAAAATCGCCCATGGTGCGTCTTTATCGGTAAATGCGATTTTTAATCGATTAGTTGAGAAAAATCGTCCCATGTAAGCCGACGAGTTAACTCAATCCTGATGAAAACGCCTGCGAATATGCAGGCGTTTTTGTTTTGTCCGAGCGCGAAATAAAATAATACATTTTTTTAACATTAAGTTTGGTTTAAGACTATTCAAAATAAGCGAGATCTTATACAACTAATCACCTAGGGAATTAAAAGCTGAACAAATCAAATTAAGGATTTTCCATGTTACAGCGCGTCGACTACAAGACGAACCTGATGGTAGGTGATCAAACCTATCCCGCATTTGAGCTACGTAATATTCTCGATTTTATTGCCTCGCAGTTAGGCGAAAACGCCTTACAGCAAGTCTGTGAACATATCGGCGTTGGCCTAGCAGAGCTCAATCATTGCCAGTTTGTGTTTGTGTGGCAGGTAGAATATGCGATGGAGTTTTTACGTTTGCAGGGCGGCGACCCCGATATTGGCACTAAATTAGGCCTAAGCTATCGGGTGAGTAGTTTAGATGTGCTCTTGCCCCATCTGGCGCAGTTGACTTCTCTACAGGCCTGCCTGCAGTTTGTGGTCAATCATCCCCAACTGGTTGGCAGTTTTACCGACACCTTAGTGCGCCTAGAAGAAGACTGTGTTTGCATTCGTTGGCTAAATACTGGCCGTATCGACAAAGCACAATATGGATTTCAATTTCTGCACAGCATTGGTTCGCTGTTAGGGCTTGCCAGAGAGCTCACGGGGGAGGCGATAACGCTTAGGCAAATCCATTTGGCGGAACCTGTCCGCGATGAGCGTTTTTTAACTCAGGCAACGGGGGCTAGGGTGCAGTTTAATTGCGAATATTACGAATGGAGCATTTCCCTCAACCATCTCGCGCTTGCCATCCAGTATCCTTTCCCTGCCTACGCCGAAAAGACCGCGTCGGTATCAACCACATCCTTTATCGAAACCGTGCTGGGGGCAATCAACGAACATTTTCCCCAAGTGCTCCATTTAGATGACATGGCGACGCAACTGCATATGAGCGATCGCAGCTTTCGGCGTAAGCTGGCACAGCTTGGCTCGAGTTACCAACGTTTAGTCGATCAGGTGCGTTGCCAAAGGGCGGTCGAGTTGATTTTAGCTAACGAGTTGGATATTGAGGCGATTGCCGAGACCTTAGGTTACAGCGATGTTAGCCATTTCCGTCAATCCTTTAAGCATTGGATTGGCCATCCGCCTGGGTATTTTAGCCGGCTAAATGGTGGTTAACGGGCTGACTAAACAAGGCGATTGAGTGAACCTTGCCGTTAAAGCCGCTATTTTGCCGTTAAAACCATAGTTAAATCATTTGGTGGTTGTGTAGAGACACAGCCATTGCCTGTATCTCTTTCCTAAGCGTTGATAAGTGCTAGTCATCCATCTAAGTACAATTCCCTAAACTCGGTGCCAGTGAATCTATCCATTGACGAATTAATTCCACGCCTTCTTGGTGCTCAAGGTTGCGACCAATGGGCGGCATGCGATCTTTAGGTTCTGACAGCGTTTGGCGATAGAGCAGAATCGAGTGGTCGGCATTGCCGGGAACGATATCGTAATCGAGTCCTTTAGGGCCACCATCCCACCCCGGTGGTTGTTTGCAGATCCCATATTGATAGCTGGTATGGTCGATATAAAACCCAAGGCGTAAGCCGGAGATGCTGGCATAGCCTTTGGCGCTGTGGCAATGGGCGCAGTTAACATCTAAATAGCCCTTAGCACGGCTGGTTAAATCGGCTTGGAGGTTGTCTATGGCATAGGTTTTAGCGACTTGGCTTAACTCGGGTAACTGCTCAAGCTTGCCTTGCTTAGCCCACAGGCTGAGTTGATTGACGCTTTGCCCTTGGTCGATGATATCGCGATTCAAAAGATGGGCTTTAAGGCCTATCGGGATGATTTGACTGCTGTTATCTTGATTGATCTGGTGGCAAATTTTGCACTCGGCGCGGCTCGGTATGTTGTAATCAAAGCTTTGACTTTGGCCTTGATTAATCAGGGTATGATGCACGCTTGCGCTCGCGGTAAGCAGCTTTGCTTCACCTTGTTGCCATTGATAAACCAAACTCGTCCAGCCTTGGGAGCGTTTTATCAATAGCCGCGTTTCGATAAGGGTTTCGTTGGCTATGCCTGTTATAGCTGTATCCTGTGGCAGAGCAAAGGTTTTGACCAGCACGGCGCCAGTTGGAAACTCGAATGCCTCCTGCGCTTGGTATTGCATGCTGCTGCCTGCGGGTAAATAGATAAAGCGGTATTTACTGGCGTAATTAGAAAACAGCTGCGTAGCGAGCTGATAACCAAATCCCGGTGCTTGCGGCTGCGCGGTAGGGTTTTCGGGGTCGATAAAGAGCCCGTATTGACTTAATTCCGGGCAATCCTCTGCCATTAAGGCGGGCCAGTTAACTTGCCCAGTGGTATTCACGCACAGACTGGTGGGCGTTGTCGGTACAGTTGGTGTCGTCGGCGGAGTCGGCGTTTGGCCATTATCGCTGCTTTGGCTGTCACCGCCGCCACAGGCTGTTACTAACATCGTTAGGCTGAATATTGCGATGAGTGTTAGGCGGTTTTTCATTGGATTATCCGCTCTTTAAGCTGTTGCTTGAAATAAGAAGGCCTAAGTCGGCCTTCTCTGTCTGGATGTCGCTCAGTCTTGGAGTGGTAAGCAAGTGGGTGATTGCAAGCCTGCTTTCACCCATTGTTACCGTTAACGCTAGTGCGAGCAGCTTGCTGCAGGCAGGCGTTTAATCCATTCGCTGATCAGCGCCACGCCTTCATCATGGGATAGGCTGCGACCGATTTCAGGCATACGATCGCCCGGGGTCGTACTTTGCATTCTAAAGTGCATGATGGACTCAGCGGCATTGCCAGGCACTACGTCGAAACCTAAGTTTCCACCGCCATAGGCGACCGGCGATTTACAGGTACCGTGGGAGAAACCGGCATCATCACTGTAGCCACGCCAGTATTCGAGTTTAAGGCCGGTGTTAGAGGCGTTGCCCTCGGGTCTATGGCAATGGGCGCAGTTGATGTCGAGATAACCTTTTGCCGTTTGCATTAATGCGGTATCGCTTAAGCTTGCGACAGTGGCTTCATCACCATCGTGGTAGGCGGGCACTTGTGGTACTTGGCTCAGGTTTGGTAATCCCTGCAAAATACCTAGGCTTTCCCATTTCAGCAGTTGGTTCATGGTGCCATCTTGATAGCTGTAATTGCGGTTTAAATGGCGCGCCTTAGGACCAATAGGCACAAACACGGCGTTGCTGTTGTCATCGGCCTTAAACTGGTGGCACTGCTTACATTGGTTCATGCTCGGGACCATGTAATTAAAGGTGAGGCTTTCTCCTTTATGGCTTAAGGTTTGGCTGCTAATTGCACCGGCTTTCGCCAGCGTCGCATCTGTCTTGTCGGCATTCCACACATAGGGCAGGGCGCTCCAACCTGTTGGACGATGGATCAGCAAACGGGTTTCAATCAAACTCTCGATACTGATCCCACGCTTACTGGTATCGCTTGGCAAGGCAAAGGTTTTGACGATAACGCTACCCACTGGGAAATCAAACGCTTCGTTTTCGGAGTAACTGGCTTTTTGTCCCGAAGGCAAATACACAAAGCGGTATTTACTGGCGTAGTCGGTAAAGAGCTGAGTGTTAAGATCGTAAGGGACACCGCCCGAATTAGGCCCTGTCGTGGGGTTTTTGGCATCGCTGAACAGATTGTAATCCGACAGTTTAGGGCAGTTTGCTTTTAGCAGCGCATCCCAACTGACGTTTGAACCCGTCGCCTGACAAAGACTTTGGTCACCATCACCCACTAAACCGCCTTCGCCTTCACCGATAGTACCACCGCCGCCAACGAGCACGCCGCCATCACAGCCCGCGGTATTATCGTCAACCCCGCAGCCAAACACTTGGCCCGCGAAGGTGACTGTGTGCACGGGTAGGCTCACCTGGGTACATTTCAGCAGGTTGTTCTGGGTCTTCTCGTATTGCACGTCGGCGATACTGATGTCGGTGTTGCTGTTGGCATAGAGTCTGCCGTAGGACACATCACCGTTATCACTGGCGCAGACGTTATCGCTGCCATCTGTGGCAAAGGGTGCCTCTTTCAAACCTAGGTAAGCGGCGGTGCCGTTATTGGCAAGCATTTCCCCTAAGCCATCGTAGAGCACGCCGGGCAAGGTGCCGTGACTGATGACATACGCGCGGATAATATCTTGAATTAAATAGCCTTTAGGCTTGCTGCCATAGTCAGTGATCACGTTATCGTGCAAGTAGATATTGCGCGGCACTGGGCGCCAGCCATCTTCAATGGCTTGACCTGGTTGACCATAGTTGCCGACAAAGGAGGTCATATCGGGTTCTGCAATAAAGAAGCTGCTGACAGTCACCCCTAAGGTGTCGTGATGGGTAATTTCGTTATTGAAGATTTCCACATCGGCGGTCGACAGCACAATCACCCCAGTGCCTGGCGGCACTATATGCACACCAGCTGGGTTGGCCGAGGCGTTGGCGAAGTTAGGCGTGTTGTTGTCATACACTTTGTTGTTGAAAATCCGCACACTAGAGCCGTATCTGTGGTTGTTGATCGGCAAGTCGAACACTAAAATCCCGCCAGTGTTGCCCATGGCTTCGTTGTCATACACATCGGCATACTTAGAGTTTTCGACTTCGATCCCGGCAACGTTTTCTTTGGCGATATTGCGGCGTACCACAATATATTGGGATTGGCCCACATAAATCCCCGCATCGGCACTGCCGCGGACATAGCTGTCTTCAATCAAAATGTTTTCACACTCAACGGGATACAGACCATAGGCGCCGTTATCTTTGTCGAGCTCACCTTCCCACACCGCCCCCACGCGGCGCAGTATGATGCCATTGGTATTTTTAAGCTTGATACCGTTGTTTTTGGCTTCATTGACTGACAGATCTTGAATGGTAATGTTCAGCGCATTTTGCACGAAAATCCCATCCCCCGAGTTGGCTTGGGCGAAATTGAGGATAGTGTCCTTCATCCCGTAGCCCATGATAGTGACGTTTTTGGCATAACTGCCATCCCCATCCACGTCGCCATCGAACAGTAATGTTGAATCGATATTAAAGGTGCCCTTTGGTAGCACAATCACAGCGCCACTTTGCGCGTTGATTAAGGCTTCTTGAATACGGGTGGTGAGATTATCCCCCGGTAGGATTTTGATGGCGCCTTCGGGGAAGGTGGGGCCCGTTTCAGGGGGCTGAACCACGGGTGGCGTGACGACCTCTGGTGCTGGATCATCGTCAGAAAAACAACCCGTGAGATTAAAAGCCATCAGTAGGGCGACCCCAGTTGGCATTAGCCAATTCGCCTTAGCTTGAGTTTTATTCCTGTGGGAGTTACTCGGCCAAAGGTGGCGCGGTGTCGCCTTAACGCCCTTCTTTGCCAGTGGGTGTGTCGTCTTGTTGAACATAGGTGCTCCTGCTTTTTGTTATTATTTCGTTAACAGAATGCGCTAGGGGCAGCAAAAGGCAATGTGAAATATGGCCAAAATGGTGCAAGTCATCGCTGCGTTAAGGGGAGATGGTGTTACGCGACTCGATTTAAGCTCAACATACTTATCCCAAAATATGGGTGAGTGGTTGGGGGGACTGAATACCCTTACTGGTGTTTTTATGTTCAGATAAGGCGGTTGGATATTATTAATGCAAATTAAAACATACTTGTTACAAGATGAATAAAACATCATCTAGTTAACACTTAATTTGATTGCCACTCAAAAATCACTATGTTAAAAATCTTTCGCTAAAACAGTGCTTAATAATAAATTAAAGTTAATTCAGATTTAATGCTTTATCAATAATAGCCATTAACCTTGATTTGCCCCTTAAACAATATGTGGAGATGAAAATGGGGAGACGCATTCGGGTGATTATTAGCTTACTAATATTCACAGTCTCGTTATTGCTTTTGTATAACCTTGAACAGGATTATCAATTAAATGATATTTTGGCTGAGGTTAAATTATTTTCATTTTCACAGCTTGCGCTTGCCGTTGCATTGACTGTGACAAGCTACTTAATCTTGACCTTGTATGATTATCTTGCGATTAAACAACTTGGCTCATCATTAAGCTATCAAAAGGTCGCTCCCGTTTCATTTTTAGCCTTTACCTTTTCCAATACCATAGGATTTTCATTACTCACAGGCACTTCGATACGCTATAAGTTTTATTCAGAGTTAGGGTTAAGCGGAAATCAAATAACTCAAATAGTGCTCGCCTGCTCGGTGACTTTTTTCCTCGGGTTATTCTTCATTTGTGGTATCGCGCTGATTAACTTCCCGGTGCAGCAACTGGCTGATTTGCCATTGCCGACTTGGCTGTTTTCCTTGAGCCGTGTGTTTGGCGTTCTGATGTTGCTCGGTGTTGTAGGCTATTTTCTGTTCAGCCTGTGGCGTAAAAAAACGATATATTTTCGTGGGTTTGAGTTCGCGCCTCCCGTATTGTCTCAGTCGTTAAAGCAGTTTGTGGTTTCGACACTCGATTGGTTAGTGGTGGGAGCATTATTTTATTGCCTGCTGCCTGCGGTGGATGGGTTAAGTTACCTTCAAGTGCTCAGTATTTTCTTTGTGGCGAATGCGATCGGGGTCCTTGCCCATGTGCCTGGAGGGATTGGTGTTTTTGAATCTGTAGTAACAGTGACCTTATCCCAGTATTTACCCGTTGAGCAAATACTGGGCTCGGTGATTGTGTATCGGGTCATTTATTATATTGTGCCTTTTATGCTGGCCCTGATTTATTTTGTGGCAGGCTTGGTATTAAATAATAAGGATAAATTATCTAAGATAAATATTGATTTACATATTGTCAGGCAATTATTACCACCACTATTAAGCATCAGTGTGTTTTCTGTCGGTTTAGTTTTATTGCTGTCAGTGGTTAACCCTTCCATTGTGCACAAATATCATTGGCTAGGGGAGATAGTGCCACTGCCGATAGTCGAATTGTCGAGCTTAATATTGAGTGCCAGTGGTATTTCGCTACTGTTATTATCCCATGGCTTGTTTAAGCGTTATCAAAAAGCCTTTGTACTCACCCAAAAGCTATTATTAGTAGCCATTGTCTTTATTGTGCTTAAGGGCGCTGAATGGCAGATTTCTCTGGCACTCGGTCTTATCTATTTATTAATGCTGCCCTGTGAACAGGTGTTTTATCGCCAAGGTTCGATTGTGGGCGTTAAATATTCCTTCGGCTGGTTATTATCTCTCGCCGCAGCATTGTTTTTAATGGTGTGGGTGTTGTTTTTTGCCTACCAAGATGTGGATTATGACCATTCGCTCTGGTTAACCTTCTCGCAGGATAGCCATGTGTCCCGTGCGTTACGGGGCGGTGCGATAGCTCTCGCGATTCTACTCGGCTTTGCCATTCGCTATGTGCTTGCGGTGCGAAAACCCCATACCAGTCGCCTAGATAGCTCGGCCTTGTACTGCGCCATGGAGATTGTTGCCAATGCGCCGAGTAGCCACGGTTATCTTGCCTTAGTTCAAGATAAATCGCTGTTATTTAATGAAGAAAAAGATGCCTTCTTAATGTATGCCCGCGCCGGACATTGCTGGGTGGTGATGGGCGATCCTATCGGTAATCCAGATAAATTTGATGATCTCCTGTGGCAGTTTCGCGAGCTGTGTGACGCCTACGATGGCTGGCCAGTGTTTTATCAAGTGACGCAAAAGTATTTACCCCACTTTTTAGAGCAAGGGTTGAGCCTGTATAAACTCGGCGAAGAGGCCATAGTGTCCTTAGCGGAATTTGAGTTGCAGTCGAGTAAGTATCGCAGTTTGCGGCAGAGCCATGCCAAGGCATTAAGGGAAGGCTTGAGCTTTAAAGTTGTCGATGCCAGTGAAGTGCAGAGTCTATTGCCAACATTAGAGGCAATTTCAACCAGTTGGCTTAAGGCCAAACAGGGGCGAGAGAAGGGATTTTCGGTTGGTTATTTCTCCGCCGCTTACCTGTGCGCTACGCCAATGGCCTTAGTGTATTTGAATGGCGAGCTGGTGGCCTTTTCCAATGTGTGGGCCAGTGGCGCCAAAATAGAGTTCTCCGTTGATTTGATGCGTTATCTGCCGAATTTATCGGGCAGCAACATAATGGACTTTTTGTTTACTGAGCTATTGCTTTGGGGCAAACAACTAGGATATCAGCAGTTTAATCTTGGCATGGCGCCCATGTCAGGATTAACCGATAGAGCCTTGGTGCCGTTTTGGACCAAGCTTGCCAAAACGGTTTATAAGAAGGGGAATAAATTTTACAACTTTCAGGGGCTTAGAAGGTATAAGGATAAGTTTAATCCAAGATGGGAAGCTAAGTATTTGATTTGTTATGGCGGACTCTCTTTACCCGTAGTGGTGGGTAGTTTGGTGACCTTAACGAGTCGTGGTGCAACTGGCGTATTTAAAAAGTAGGTGCGAGATGACGAAATCCTTAATCAAGATACTGAGCGTTTTACTTTTATGTTCAACTGCTAACGCCTTTGCCGATGAGTTTACCGATAATCTGGGGCTGACCCTGTTGCCTGTCGAACCATCAACTCAGGTAAACGCTGCATCATCACATACCAAACCACCGCTGGTGATTTTTTTGAGTGGCGATGGCGGTTGGGCGACCCTTGATAAAGCCGTTGGGGGCATTTTACAGCAGCAGGGCTGGCCTGTGGTCGGCTGGAGCTCGCTGAAATACTATTGGAAACAAAAAGATCCTAAAGATGTCACCCAAGATACCTTAGCCATAATCGACAAGTACCAGGCGGAATTTGGCACGCAAAAAGTGATTTTGATTGGTTATTCCTTTGGGGCCGAAGTTATCCCCTTTGTGCTAAATGAGATGCCCGCCCGGTATCGGAAGAATGTCTTGGGGGCTGTGCTGCTCTCTCCTTCACAATCTTCGGATTTTGAAATCCACGTGAGCGAGATTGTCACCTCGGATAATCAATCGGCTCGTTACTTAACCTTGCCCGAAGTGAACAAACAAACCACTGTGCCTATGCTTTGCCTCTATGGTAAAGAGGACGATGCGCCGCTGCATTTATGCCCTGAGGTCAAGCAGCCCAATGTCACTGTGATGGAGTTAAGCGGTGGCCACAGTTTTGATGATGACTACGATAAAGTAGTCAAGCTGATAAAAGGTTGGCTAAAGCCAAGTTAGCGCTCTTTAGTGCAGAGCATCGTATGAGCCTAATGCTTTGGAATAAAAGATAGAAAGGGCGCAGATGCGCCCTTTGTTTTAGGTTGTGCTATAGCGAATGATTAGAGCTGGTAGCTAATGTGCTGGTGGAAGCGCACCACGAGATCTTCACGCTCTGGATCTAGCCCAATCTCGGCGGCAAAGGTTTTCAGCGCGGCTTCGACGTTATTCATAAAACGGCCATAGCCGGAGTCATCACAGTCCTTGGCGCCCGCGACGATAGTAAAATGCGCGGCTTCGACTAAGTTGTCGGCATCCCAGCGGCGGATCACTTGTTGCTCGGTTGCGTTCGGGTCAAAACCGATCATTTGCACTTCGGCCTTGCTGTCGAGTTTCTCAAACTTACTGTTCCGCACTAAGGGGGTTAAGCCGTTGGCGATCATAGCTAAACGCGTTAATTGCTTATTAGCTGCGGCCTTGAGGAAGTTATCTTCAAGATGTTGATATAACGGGCTAAAGTCCGTTGCGGAGTCGGGTAGTAAACCTTGTTTGAGTTTGCGACTCAGCGGCAGGCTGACGGTGACATAGGTGAGTGAGCTAACATTTTCCGGCAGGTCACATTTTCTGGCCTTGTATCTTGGTGCAATGGCTCTGAGTTTATAGCCGTAGGTTTCTTTATTACCTTTTGATTTAGCAAATAAATCATAGGATAAATGCTGGTGGTCGCGGATCTTCACTTTGAGATCTTTAATCGGCAGCTTAGGCATTAATTCGTTTAGGAGTTCTCGTACTCGGGTATGGAAATTGGCTGAGTTGCTGCGGATCTCATCGCCTGTCGCTAAAAACACAATACGCAGTTTGCGGGCGCGGTAGTTGTCTTCGGTAAACAGGTTTTGTGCCTCGTGATAGGCGGGATTGTAAAAAAACAGAATTTGTTCAGCGGTTTGGAAACAATAGGCTTCGGTGTGGTAACGCACGACTGGCAGTTTATCGTTAGTGATCACATGAACGTTACGGAGATCGTGTTGTTCTGCCAAGTTAAAAATAATGCGGCTTAAGGTTTGATAACAGCTATGGTAATCGGGGTATTGCGCCAGTAATTCATCCGTGACTTTAATTTCGGCGGTGATGTACTGGTTGGTACGAGCTTCCTTGGGTATGTACACTTTTTGCTGATGGCTAAGGGACATATTGACTCCTTGTTGGGTTAACCATTTGCTAACACGAATTTTACTGTTTATCTCAGGCGTTAATGTTGCGTTGGAGCATGTTTTTATCGCTTAAATGCAACTTTACATCAGCAAGCTGTTTATTAGCTTAAAATTGCAGCGATTTTATTGAGTTAATGCTTTTTCAATCCAAGGTTGCATCCAAGTGGCGATCTTCTCTTGGGCCTTTTCATTGGGATGAATTCCGTCCCTTTGCATCAACTCAGGGTGGGGAGCAATGTCCTGCATAAAGAAGGGAATTAATGCAATCTCCTCGTCTTTAGCAATCTCTTGATACACTTGGGTGAACTTTTGGGTATAGCGAGGGCCATAGTTAGGCGGTACCATGATTTCGGTCAGTAGCACTTTAGCACCGCTATTTTTCGCTAGGGTAATGATTTGGATTAGGTTATTTTTGAGTTGCGTCGGGGGGAATCCACGTAAACCATCGTTACCACCGAGTTCGACCACCACCAAATCGGGGGCCACGGAATCGAGCAGCGCAGGCAAACGACGCAAACCGCCCGCTGTGGTTTCACCGCTCACCGAACCATTGGTAAATTCATGCTCGGGTAAATTTTTTTGCAGCAGCGCCACCCAGCCTACTTGTTCCGACATGCCATAGCTGGCACCTAAGCTATCGCCGAGGATCAACACTTTCGCCGCCTGAACTGGCGTGGTTATAAACAGACTTAACAGGATGCAGGCGCTCACGGCCTTTGCCATCTGCTTGCATCTAAGCGATTGACGCAAGAACGATTTGTATAAGAAGGATCCTATGTCTAACGTCGTTTCAAAAAACAGTGCCATCAATGTTGTTAACCTCGAAAAATCGGTGACTACTCAGGAAGGTTCGCTCACTATCCTCAAGGGCATTAACTTAGATGTCAAGCAGGGGGAAAGTGTGGCGATATTAGGCCCCTCAGGTTCGGGCAAATCGACACTGCTTGGCTTACTCGCCGCGCTCGATACCCCCACGTCGGGGGAGATTTGGCTCGATGGCCAAGCCCTATCACCGCTCAATGAGGAACAGAAAGCCGCACTGCGTAAGCAGAAAGTGAGTTTTATTTTTCAATCTTTTATGTTAGTTGATACCTTAACTGCCCTCGAAAATGTGATGCTACCTGCCGAGCTTGCTGGGGTTAAAAATGCTAAGGAGAAGGCTGAGGCTATGCTGGGGCGTGTGGGGTTATCCCACCGTTTGACCCATTTACCTAAACAGCTATCCGGCGGCGAGCAGCAAAGGGTAGCCATTGCTCGCGCCTTTATTTGTGAACCTAAGGTGCTATTTGCCGACGAGCCAACCGGCAATTTGGACAGTGTTAACGGCCATAAAATTGCCGATATGTTGTTTGAGCTGAACCAAGAGAGCCACACCACGCTCATCTTGGTCACCCACGACTTGCAATTGGCGAAACGCTGCCAAAGGCAACTGGTTATGGACAACGGTCACTTACAGGAAGAGTTAGATTCGGCCCAATCGCACAGCGAGAATAACAACCTTGAATTAAGTGCCAAGGAGGCCTAACCCATGGAGCTTAATTTGGCATGGCGCCTGTTTAAGCGAGAGCTGCAACAGGGGCAGTTGTTATTGATTATCCTCGCGATTACCTTGGCGGTGCTGTCGGTTAGCGGTCTTGCGCGAGTCAGCGAGCGCTTGCAGGTCGCGATAAACGGGCAAGCGACTCAGTTTATCGCCGCCGATCGCATTATCGACTCTCCCGTTCCAATTGATGCCAGCATTCTGGCTAAGGCCGACGAGCTTGGTCTTAAGCATGTGACCAATATGCAATTTAACTCCATGGTGTATGCGGGGGATAAGTTTCAGTTAGTCACAGTGCGTGCGGTTGAGTCTGGTTATCCACTTAAGGGCGACATAGAACTTAAAGCGGCCAATGGCCAAGATGAAAAAGCCCAAGGCTTGCCCTACGCCGATGAGGTGTGGTTCGAGAGTCGCTTAGGGGGACTCTTGGGATACCCGAAAACACTGGAGTTAGGCAACAGTGAGTTTCGTTTAAGTCAAGAAATCAGCCGCTTACCCGATGCGGGTTTTAACCCATTCGCTTCTTCCCCCGTGGTGTTAATGCGGATTGAAGATGTTGCCAAGACAGGGGTTATCCAACCCGGCAGCCGAGTGACTTATCTGTATCAATTTGTGGGTGAAGAAAGCGCCTTAAGCGCCTTTGAAAATAGCGTTAAACCGCTGCTGAATAATTCCCAGCGCTGGGTCGATGTGCAGTCTGGTGACTCTCCGATAGCGGGCGCGGTGAAGCGGGCGGAGCGTTTTTTATTGCTGGCAAGCTTGCTCGGTATTGCGCTGGCCTGCGCCGCGATTGGGATTGCTGCCCAGCGTTACTGCCAACGTCATTATGATGTGGTGGCTATGCTTAAAACCTTTGGCGCCTCATCAACACAAATCCGTCGGCTATTCGGCATCCATTTACTGCTGGTGACACTGTTTGGCATTGTGCTGGGGTTAATCGGCGGGGCACTGCTGGATTTAGGCATTAATCAACTGTTGCCCCCTGAAATCGCTGCCTATTCGCCGCCGTTGACGCGACCGCTACTGCTTGGGATCAGCACCGGGCTTATCAGCGCCTTTATGTTTTCAGCCTATCCTTTAATGCGTCTGCTGGCGATTCCGCCACTGCGGGTCTTACAAAGACAGCTCGAAGGTTTGCAGCTCGGCATGTGGCTGCATTTACTCCTCAGTTTAGGGGCGATGGCACTATTGGGATATTTGTATTCCCAAAGCTGGGCGCTGACACTGACGGTGGTCGCGGCTGTGCTGCTACTGGGCGTATTGCTCAGTATTTTGGGCTTTGTGATGATCCGCCTTGGTCACAGTGTCGGCATGAAAACCACCAATCCCTTGCAACTGGCACTCGCGGGTTTACGCCGCCGCGCGCGGCAAAATGCGGTGCAATTGGTGGGCTTTAGTGCGGCCTTGGTATTACTACTGACCATTTTGGCCCTGAGGCAGGATTTACTGAACGAGTGGCAAAAACAGCTGCCCGAGAATGCGCCCAACTATTTCTTGGTCAATATCGCCCCCGATGATGCTAAGCCATTAAATGACTTTATGGCGCAAAAAGGCATAGCTGCAACGGATATCTATCCCGTGATTCGCGGCCGCTTGACTCAAATCAATGGTGAAACCTTGATTTCCGACGAGCAGGCCGAGGCGGGGGAGAAGGGGCGAGTAGGGATCTCCCGCGAGCTTAATCTCACCTGGCGCAATACCTTGCCCGCCAACAACGAGTTGGTCGAAGGGCATTTTAATCAGGCGGCGGATGAGGTTTCTGTCGAGTCAGGTGTTGCCGAGCGTTTAGGGCTAAAGCTGGGCGATACACTGACTTACATGATTGATAACCAAGAGCTTAAGGTCAAGGTCGCCAGTATCCGTGCCGTGCACTGGGAAACCATGCAGCCAAACTTCTTTATGATCTTCACTCAAGAAGCGCTGGCGCCCTTTGCCTATACCTCGATGGCAAGCTTCTACCTCGACGACAAAAAAATGGATGTACAAGGGAGTGATGCTCCGAAGAACACAGTGATCCTCGAACTTATCCAGCAGTTCCCAACGGTGTCGATTATCGATGTCGGCGCTATGGTGGGGCAATTGCGGCAGATTATTGAGCAGGTGTCACTGTCGCTGACGTTGGTTTTGGTTCTCGTCTTACTGGCTAGTTCTATAGTGCTTATCGCGCAAACCGAGGCGGGAATGGCGACACGCCAGCGTGAACTCGCGGTACTGCGCACCTTTGGCGCCTCTGGCTGGTTACTGCGTAGCGCCACTGGGCTTGAATTTGCGTTACTGGGGGGCATAGCTGGGGTGCTTGCAGTAATTGTGGCGGAATTTGCGCTGTATCTGTTAAAGACCCAAGTGTTTGAACTTAATGTGTATATGCACTGGCCCTGGTGGGGGATTGCCCCTGTCTGCGGAGCCTTGCTAGTCGCGCTGCTGGGTGTTTGGCGCTGCCGCCAATTGCTCAATCAATCCTGCGCCGAATTATTAAAAGCGGGCGCTTAAGTTAAGGCGAGTTAGCGGTTAAGGCAAATGCCGTAATGCCATAATTTGTAAATATTTTTTGTAAAATAAAAAGCACTGGCCTAAACCAGTGCTTTTTTATTGGCGATTATTCGAGTGTTTTAGGTTGAGGCTAAGTTTGTGGTTAAGTTTGTGGCTAAGTTTGAGCGTTTGTCACATTGGCTTACAAATGAGAAAAGCCAAGATGTTATCCGCGAAGAACTTAGCCGATATTTATGAGTCTATTTAACTTGCAAGCGTTGCTTACGTCAGGCAATTGATAGCTTAGCACTGTCATCAAACGAGAAGATTGCTGGATTTTGGCCTTAGGGAGATAAACAGAATGTTTAAAAGAATAAGAACATTACTTAGGGATAATCGCTCCATTTTATTGTTTATCAGCCTAATGCTGGTGTTCAGGAGCGCGGTGGCCGATTGGAATACTGTGCCGACAGGTTCTATGTTGCCGACGATTGTTGAGGGCGACCGAATTCTGGTGAATAAGATGGCTTACGATATCAGAGTGCCATTTACCCATATCCCACTCGTTAAACTTTCAGACCCTACACGTGGGGATATTATCGTGTTCGACTCTCAAAAAGCCGATAAAAAGCTGATTAAGCGGGTGATTGCCGTACCCGGTGATACTGTGATGATGCGGGATAATCGCTTGTATTTAAATGGCAAACCACTCGCATATACACAGCAAACATTAAGTGCCTATGCGCCGGAGAATGTCACCGAATGGCAGGAGGATCTACTCGGCATAGCCCACAGTATTCGACTTAATCCGCAGCCCTCGCAGCTGGCTAATTTTGGCCCAGTTACGGTTCCTGATAACCAGTATTTGGCGCTAGGGGACAATCGAGATAACAGTGCCGATTCAAGAGTCATAGGTTTTGTGCCCAGAGAGGAGATTGTTGGCCGCTCAAGCTCAGTGGTCTTCTCATTGGATTACAACGATTATTACTTGCCGCGGCCAGAGCGCATGATGCGCGCGTTCTAACTTGTCCTTAGATTTCACTCTCCATGAGATATAAAAAATGGCGCCCTTATCGGCGCCATTTTAGTTTGATGTCTAAGCTTTCTCACAAAACCTTGTGCGATTACATCAAAAAGCTGAGGTAGCCCTGCAATACAATTAAATTGACTATATCGATAAAGAAGGCGCCGACAATCGGTACCACCATAAAGGCCTGCGGAGAAGGGCCTGTGCGTGATACTAGTGCGCCCATATTCATCACCGCCGTAGGAGTGGCGCCCATACCAAAGCCACAGTGACCGCCAGTGATCACCGCAGCGTCATAGTTGCTGCCCATGATTTTAAAGGTCACAAAATAGGCGAATACCGCCAGCACTGCGGTTTGCACCAGCAGGATAATCAGTAGTGGGATAGCCAGATCCAAAATTTCCCACAACTTGAGGTTCATCAAGGCCATAGACAGGAATAACGACAGCGCCACAGTACCTATCACATCGATACTCTCAGTATGGGGTTTATAACCTCGGGTCATTTCGGTGATGTTGGCGATGATCACCCCAAGAAACAGGGCATAGACAAAGTCCGGCATCTTGAGCCAATTCAGCTGATATTCGCTAACAAAAACAGTAAACCATTTGGCCCCAGCAACGCAGATCAGCAGTACAAACAGGGTTTCGATGATTGTCTTAGCGGTGACTTGGTCTTCTTCGAGCTGATCGTAGGTTACCAGTTGTGGATGCGTGGCGTGGTGTTTACGGCCCATGCCGTAGCTGGATACTAAATTGTGTTTGCCAATTAATCGCTGCGCGACGGGGCCGCCGATAATGCCGCCCATGACTAAGCCAAAGGTGGCCGCCGCCATGGCCAGCTCTAAGGTGTTGATGCCGTAGTTCTCGGCAAAGGTTTGTGACCAAGCAACGCCAGTCCCATGGCCGCCTGACAGCGTAATCGAGCCTGCGATAAGGCCTAAGATGGGATCTAAGCCTAGGAGGCTTGCAAGGCTCACGCCGACAGCATTTTGAATGACGATATAGACCGAAGCGACGCCGAGGAAGATAAACACTTTTTTGCCGCCACTGAGCAGTAGCTTATAGTTTGCCGATAAACCTATCGTACTGAAAAACATCAGCATTAAGGTGTTTTGCATGGGTAAACTAAAGGCGAGAGTGATGTCTTGGAAATGTAAAAAGGCCACGACGGCGGCGACGACTAGCCCGCCAACGATAGGTTCGGGAATATTGTATTGTCTAAAAACACGCACATGGCGATTGATGGAATGGCCAATAAACAGCACGAAGATAGCAATTAAGAACGACTCGAGTTCGCCAATTGTATAAGTGGTGTGCATGATAGTTCCTTACAAATGGTTTGTGTGGGAATACCGCTGTACTCAAGCAGGCTGTATTCAAGCTGAGTGAGGGCGACCCATCTAGTTATTTAGCATTATCTAATGCTAAGTGTTAAACGCGCGATCTAAGGACAGATTCTTATCAATCCCCAAGACTGGAGAAGGAGTATTTAGCGCGAATATGAACCGTATTGGTGTAGTTGATCAGCATCGCGGCAGAGGGTGCGGATACTGAAGATAATGAACTTGCTCGGAGTGTTAACTGTGCTTCAGTGCGGGCGCTAACACGTCAATAGCGATAAGCAAGAGGTGGGGAGTGTAACAGGAAAATGCGCCAATGTCGTTAAATTGTCTTTAAAATCATTGTGTTGCATTTATGTTTTTCGGCTGTTGCCAGATGCGAGCGCTGCATTGCAAAAAATCACGTCGATAAATAAATCGCCACAGGGGATTTTTATCTCTGATTTTCAAGCCATTATTCAGCACGGCGTTAACCCTCGACTCTGCGCTTGGTAACATTTTATTCTCAAGCCAGTTACCGGTAATGGCGGAGTCGAAAAAGCTGTTAACTCGCGAGTACGTCCCTTAGCGCAGGTTCGAGTCGCTCAAAACGGAAGCTAAACCCTGCATCTAGCGCATGTTTGGGGAGCACAAATTGCCCTTCGATGAGCAACTCCGCCATTTCGCCCATGGCGAGTCGCAGCATAGCGACTGGGGTTGTGATAAAGGTCGGGCGATTTAACACTCGACCTAAGGTGGTGGCAAACTCAGCGTTACTGACAGGATTGGGCGCGGTGGCATTAAAAATGCCTTCGCATTCGTCATGGTTGAGCAAGAAGTCTATCAGCGCCACTATATCCTGAATGTGTATCCAACTCATGCCCTGGCAGCCGTGGCCTATCGGTCCACCGAGTCCTAACTTAAACGGCGGTAACATCTTCGCAAGCGCGCCACCATGGCCAAGCACTATACCCGTGCGTAGAATGCAGACGCGGGTTTTGCTGGCGGCTTGTAGCGCGAGTCGCTCCCATTCCTGACAAATATCATGGCTAAATTCGGGGTGTGGGGCTGCGGTTTCATCGATGGGGATGGCGCCTTGGCGGCCATAAAAACCGATGGCAGAGCCACTTATCATCACTTTGGGCGGGGTGCAGCTGTGTAAAATCAGTTGGCTCAGTCGCGCTGTGGTATTCCAGCGACTATCGCAGATGCGCTGCTTTTGCTGCGCGCTCCAACGTTTAGCAACAATGGGCTCGCCGGCGAGATTTATCACTGCATCAATATGATTTAAATCATCAATTTCGTCTAAGTTGCTGAGATATTGGTGCTGCGGGCCTAATAATTGCCGACTGCTGCCGGGGTGGCGGGTGAGCAAGACCAATTCATGCTGATTGGCTAAATGGGCGACTAATTGCTGACCAATAAACCCACTTGCACCCGTTATCAATATCTTCATCGTCGAGTCCTTGGTTGATGGTTTTCTTTGATTATAAGCAATATACGATAACGGGCGTGCGGGGATCACTTTATTGCTGTTTTTGGTAACACAACTCCATCGACACCGAATCGGCAAAGCGCAGGGCGTGGGGTTTATCGATTTCGACACTGGCAAATTCGACCCAAGGATGCTCGCTGGCGATGGCTAATGTTTGGCTGGTGAGGTTTTCGAGCAGTGAGAAGCGATTGTTTTCAATCAACTCAATGATTTTTTTTGTGATAGTACGATAATTCAGCGCATCGTCGACATTATCACTGTTGCGCGCCTTGTCGGCACAGTAGTGGATGACGACATTGACGATCACATCCTGCCGATTTTGGATTTCATCTTCTTTTATACCGATAAAAGTGCGCAGTCTTAAGTTTTTAATGCGTATAATCGCGGTTTCTGGTTTCATAATGACAATCTAGTTTTATGGCTTAGATGATTGAGTTTGAGACTTTTCTTGGGCTAGCCTAACAACTTTATCTAAGATCAAGAAGGATTTTTACGCCATGACACGTTCCAATACGCCGTCTGCCGCTTACAAAGGTTTTGCCGTCATGGCCTTTGTGGTGATTATTTTGGCAGGGATCAAGGCCGCCAGCCCGATTGTTGTTCCCTTTGTGCTATCCAGTTTTATTGCGGTGATCTGTAATCCGGCGATTGGCTTGATGACCAAATACCGCGTACCTAAATGGCTCGCCGTGATCCTGCTGATGGGGTTTATCGTGTTGATGGGCTTATGGCTCGCCTCTTTGGTAGGTAGCTCCATTAATGAGTTTTCTAAGCAGTTGCCGCAGTATCGCGATCAGCTGGTGGAGCAGTTTTCTTGGGTGCTGCATAAGTTGCAGGCGTTGAATATCCAAATCTCCAAGGAGCAAGTGCTGGCCTATTTCGACCCCGGCATGGCGTTATCTATGACCACCAATATGCTCTCGGGTGTCGGCAATGTGATGGCGAATTTGTTCCTGATCATTCTGACCATCGTCTTCATGTTGTTTGAGGCTCAATCTTTGCCGAAAAAACTGCACTTGGCACTGGACGATCCCGACATGCGTTTGCAGCAGATTGACCGTTTTCTGCAATCGGTGAATCAATATATGGTGATCAAGACCTTAGTCAGTTTAGCGACGGGCTTGATTGTCGGTGTTGGGCTCGCGATTATCGGCGTGGATTACGCTCTGCTTTGGGCGGTTATCGCCTTTTTATTCAACTATATCCCTAATATCGGCTCGATTATCGCGGCCATTCCCGCCGTGTTGTTGGCCTTTATCCAATTAGGTCCCGCAGCGGCGGGCGGAACTGCGCTGCTGTACGTTGGGGCCAACATGGTAATGGGAAACGTGGTTGAGCCTAAATTTATGGGCCGCGGTCTTGGGCTCTCTACCTTAGTGGTTTTTTTATCGTTAATTTTTTGGGGGTGGTTGCTGGGCTCGGTCGGCATGTTGCTGTCGGTTCCCTTAACCATGGTGGTGAAAATCGCCCTCGAATCCAGCAAGAGTGGTAGCTGGTTAGCCATTTTATTATCCGACGATGTGGATGATAAACTGGTAGGCCAATCGACAAGCACCGCTCCGATTTCTGAACCTGTCGATACCCATTCAACAGATAATAAGTAGTAGATAATGCAACGTTTTATAGAAGCACTGGCGACGATAGAGGTCGGGGAAGATGCCACGCGATTATTCCATGGCCGCGGCGGTTATTACCCTGGTTGCGAACATCTTTGTTTAGATTGGTTCGCGCCCGTGTTGTTATTGACTAGTTTTACTCCCCTCGATGCGGCCGAGTTGGCTGAGTGCCAACAGGCGATTACGGCGCGTTGGCAAGTGATACAGCCTAATCGGCCGTTAAACTTGGTGTATCAATACCGCAGCGGTGGCGAAACCTTTAGCCAAGTATTGGCGGGTGAGGTGCCCGATCCCCATGTTGTCACCGAAAACGGCGCCCAGTTTCAGGTGCATTTATTGCGGGGACAAAACCACGGTTTGTTCCTCGATATGGCTAATGGCCGTGAATGGGTCAGAGCCCATGCTCGCCATAAGAAAGTGCTGAATTTGTTTGCTTATACCTGTGGTTTCTCGGTGGCAGCGCTACAGGGCGGCGCCGATGAAGTAGTGAATATGGACATGAGTAAAGGGGCGTTAGCCATAGGTAAGCAGAACCATCTGCTGAATGGCTTTAGTGCGGGGGCACGCTTCTTAGGGCACGATATTTTTAAGTCATGGGGTAAGTTACGCAAGTTAGGACCCTATGACATAGTGGTTGCCGATCCGCCGAGTAATCAAAAGGGCAGTTTTGTGGCGACTAAAGATTACGTGCGTTTGATCAGGCATTTACCCGAGTTGTTAGCCGAGAATGCTGAAGTGCTACTCTGTTTAAATGCGCCTGAACTCGATACTCAGTTTTTACGCCAGCAGGTTGAAGACGCCGCGCCTGCGCTCGAATACCTTGAGCGCTTAGCCAATCCCGCCACCTTTGTTGATGTCTCTGAGGAGAAATCATTAAAGGTGCTGCGTTACCGCTTAAAGGCGTAAGCACTTTTGTCATAAAATGCGGTCATAAAAGCCATCATAAAACGCCATCATAAGACCGAAAGAGGCTTTATGATGGCGCTTCATGATGTAGCTTCGCGCCTTATCCCATCTTCACTCATACGAGCCTGTTAATAGCTTAACCGCTCTGAGAGTTGTGATTGTCCATGATGTTCAATGGCGAGACTGACATTGTGTGGATCTAAGTGCTTAAGCGCAGAAATTTCAGCATAGAGCTTATCCTGCACATCGAGCGGGATATTCATTTGCTCCATAAACATATGGATCCCCAAGATATCGCCGTGGCTGAATAAGGTGGTGAGTTTTGCGGCTTCAAACTCAATGATGGCATTCATATCGACCTCCTACTCGCATCATTACTTAATTGATAGCAGTTTGTGCCCGTCTTCCTAGATTCTTTGTTTGTAAGCCCGCGCCCTTTAGTGCATTAGGCTATATCAACTGAAAGTCTTTCATTTTTAGATACGGTTTGGCGGCTTTTTTAGCGTTAAAAACCGTTTTTACCTTTTGCATCGAAACAAAACTGAAAGTTTTCTGTAATTATTGATCTGGCTTTGGTATACTCTGCACCACGGAAATTCCCTTTCCTCATGGGCAAAATGTCAGCATAGAACGGCATGCCTTTGCGACCTTACAAAATCGAGCAGGAGTTGTTATGGAAGTTCATGAATACGAAAACGCTTACTACCAAGTTAAAGACGACGTAATGACGTCTTTACCTGCACAGAGCGAAGAAGAAGCGGTCTAAGTCCTGTAAGCCTAAGGTTTACAGTGCGAATTCTGAGTCTGAAGTAACAAATACAAGCACAAAAAAATCGCAACCCTAGGGTTGCGATTTTTTTTATCTGATTTTGGATATCAAACGGAAAGGGAGTAATAAACCGATTAACCATTCACCTTACGTTTTTCAGGCATGATCTCAACGATAATCCACTTGCCGTTAATCTTATGCAGCCGCAGCGTTCTGTCATCAATCCAAGGCTGTCCACCCTTTAAGCCCTTCATCTTAACGACCACCATGACGTCTTTGGTGAACTTGCGGAAAAAGTCGATATCAATATCATCAATTTCCATTTCGACATTGGTCATCGACAGGCCGAGCATATTGCGCTGCACCGCGGCGGCAATGTAATAGTGGGTTAGGACTTCTTTGAGTGGAGCATCGACATATAACTTGGCCTTCTCCACATCGCGGTCAACATAAATGGCGCTAAAAAAGCCGAGACTCACCTCTTCGGGAGTGAGCACGTGCTGCTCTTTGTCTCCAGCATCACCACAACCAAACAAAAACAGGAATGAAAGAAAAAATAAGGTTCTCATGGCTTTTCGTTATAGGAATTTGTCATGAGTATCGCGATTTTAGCGGCTATGTTCAAGTTTTGTAATAATGGCGGTCACTGCCGAAAATGACTTGACTCGGATCGGCCGCCTGTGGCATATCTGAAAGGATGACTTCATTAGGTTATCCACAGAATCTGTGGAAAACCATGTTGAAGACTAGAGGGATAATTTTTAAGTAGCTGATTATATATGCTTTTAATTGCTGGTTAAAAAGTGACGCTTTTCAATGATGCCGTTCTCCAGCCATTTCCTTGTGGATATTTTCTTAGATTTTCCCAGTCTATTCACAGCGTGTGAATTCCCCCAAACAGCATTTTTATGGCCTTTTGAGGATATTTTAAGCGTTTAATGCTGTCCGCTTTTTGTGAGCCTTTCTATTCGGAAATAAAAAAGCACTGAACAGGTCAGTGCTTTTTTGATGATGCTTTTTGTGTAGCTTTAGCAGCCTACATTAGGCTTTGCTAGCATCGTTTTGTGACGCTTGGATAGCCGTCAGTGCGATAGTGTAGACAATATCGTCCACTAAGGCGCCGCGGGATAAGTCGTTCACAGGCTTACGCATGCCTTGCAGCATGGGGCCAATACTGATGAGGTCAGCACTACGCTGTACTGCTTTGTAGGTGGTGTTACCCGTGTTGAGATCTGGGAACACAAATACAGTCGCTTGGCCCGCAACAGGGCTGTTAGGCGCCTTAGAGCGAGCCACGTTTGGCATCACGGCCGCGTCGTATTGCAGTGGACCGTCGATTACTAGATCAGGACGTTTTTCTTTCGCGATACGGGTCGCTTCACGTACTTTATCCACATCCGAACCAGTACCTGAGTTACCTGTTGAGTAGCTGATCATCGCCACTCTTGGTTCGATACCGAAGGCCTTGGCAGATTCTGCCGATTGAATGGCGATATCGGCCAGTTGTTCGGCGTTTGGATCGGGGTTAATCGCGCAGTCACCGTAAACCAGCACTTGGTCTGGCATCAACATAAAGAAGATGGAAGAAACAAGGCTAGAACCCGGTGCAGTTTTGATCAACTGCAGCGGCGGACGAATCGTATTGGCCGTGGTGTTTACCGCGCCAGAGACGATACCATCGACTTCGTTTTGCGCCAGCATCATAGTGCCGAGCACCATGTTGTCTTCTAACTGCTCTTTGGCAACGACTTCAGTCAAGCCTTTGCTGCGACGCAGATCGAGCATCGGCTCAACATAGCGGTCGCGTACTTCATCGGGGTCGACAATCACAACGCCTTCACCCAGAACAACGTCTTGCTGTGCTGCAATACGTTGAATTTCATCTTTTTTACCTAACAGTACGCAACGCGCTATACCCCGTTCGGCACAAATCGCGGCGGCCTTGATGGTACGAGGCTCATCACCCTCTGGCAGCACCACGGTTTTGTGGGCGGCGCGCGCAAGTTCGGTGAGCTTATAACGGAACGCGGGAGGTGATAAGCGATGTTCCCTTGGAGAGTTTTTGGTCACGCTTTCAATCCAGCTCTGATCGATATGGCTGGCGACGTATTCTTGGACTAAATCGATACGTACCGCATCATCCACTGGCACTTCGTGGTCGAAGCGTTGGATATTTAATGAAGTCTGCCAAGTGTTGGTATCGATGAGGAATACCGGTAAACCTGTCTCGAAGGCCTGTTCACACAGTTTCAGAATTTCAGGCTCTGGCTCGTAGCTACCCGTCAGTAGCAGGGCACCAATCTTCACGCCATTCATGGCGGCAAGGCACGCTGACACTATCACATCGGAGCGATCGCCTGAAGTCACTAGCAGTGAATCTGTCTTAATGTGGTTGACCATATTGGGCAAGCTGCGGGCGCAGAAGGTGACTTTACGTAGGCGGCGGGTGTTCATCTCGCCGGCATTGAGAATGCGGGCACGTAGATGTTTCGCGAGATCCGATGCGCGAGGTGCAACCAAATCGAGGTTGTAAGGCACGCTACCTAAGATGCGCAGTGGGCTCTTACCTGGCATTTGGAACATGATGGACGCATCAGAGCGTTGTACGCCTTGATGATCGAACACTTCCGATAAGTCTGGGCGCGCGCGACCTTCATCGTCCACTGGCGCGCCAATCTTGTTGATCACGGCACCAATAAGACGTTTGTTGTTTTTGCCGCCCCAGGAGTTGTAGGCAATTTCGAGGCGGTTCATCAGGCCGGTTGGCGTGTCGCTGCCGGGAGTGGCAATGAAAATCACGTCCGCGTCCATTGCCTTGGCGATAGCGTAGTTAACGTCATCGGCAAAGGGATGGTTGCGGGTAGGTACCAGACCTTCAACAATCAGGGTTTCGGTGTTGCTGGCGCATTCCGCGGCGCGGGCAATGATTTGCTCCATCAGCACATCAGTTTGGTCAGCGCGGATCAGTGCTTCGGCATGGGCCATATCGAAGGGCTCTAATGGATTGACCGTGGGCGATTTGCTTAAAATCGTGGTAGAGCGCTCTGGGCCATTATCATTAGGACGTAGCTGGGAAATGGGTTTAAAGAATTGGACTTTTACCCCGTGGCGCTCTAATGCACGCACCATACCTAGGCTTAAGGAGGTCAGGCCAACTCCTGTGCCTATGGGGATTAACATAATATTTCGAGACATAAAAACCTCTAAGTTCGATGGTTTTTGGCAGAGTGAGTCGTCTCTGCAGCTTTGCTTGTGTTTATTTAGCTGTAGGTCGCTAATAACAAAGCCGTTTGGCAGAGCAAACGGCTTGGATCATCTTATTATTTAGTAATGAGTTTAATCGAATCTTCGGCGATAACCCACTCTTCGTTGGTCGGGATGACCATGGCAACAGTACTGTTGTCTGTGGTGATGATGCCTTTCTTGCCGAAGCGGGCCGCTTTGTTACGCTCGCTATCCACATGGAAATTGAAGATTTGCAGCATGTTGAGCACTTTCTCACGGATGATGTCAGAGTTTTCGCCGATACCACCGGTAAAGACCACTGCATCTAAACGACCGAGCGGCACAGTGTAAGACGCGATATATTTCGCCAGACGGTAGCAGAAGATTTCCAGTGCTAAGGTCGCGCCTTTGTGACCATCTGCATAACCTTCTTCGATGCCACGGCAATCGTTGGTCAGCTCAGAAATCCCGAGCAAACCACTTTGCTTGTTCATCAGGTTGTTGACTTCTTCCAGTGTGTAACCCAGTTGGTGCACTAAGTGGTAGATAATTGATGGGTCGAGATCGCCACAGCGAGTGCCCATGACTAAGCCTTCAAGCGGCGTCAGTCCCATTGAGGTATCAACACTCTTACCGCCTTTAACCGCCGTCACAGAGGCACCGTTACCTAAGTGCGCGCAGATCACATTGGTTTCTTCTAAAGGTTTGTTCAACACTTTAGCGGCTTCACGGCTGACAAACAGGTGGCTAGTGCCGTGCATACCATAGCGGCGGATACCGTGCTCACGGTACAGCTTGTATGGTAGAGCGTAGATGTACGCGCGCTCAGGCATGCTTTGATGGAATGCAGTATCGAATACCGCCACTTGTGGCAGTTTAGGGAAAGAGGCAATGGCCGCGCGAATACCGATAAGGTGGGCTGGGTTATGCAGTGGCGCCAG
Source organism: Shewanella sp. 10B (assembly GCF_023475885.1). Taxonomy (NCBI): domain Bacteria; kingdom Pseudomonadati; phylum Pseudomonadota; class Gammaproteobacteria; order Alteromonadales; family Shewanellaceae; genus Shewanella; species Shewanella sp. 10B. The sequence goes on along the minus strand of NZ_JAMDJO010000005.1, from coordinate 43,621 downwards.
TGAAGAACATTCTTCAATACCTTTGATCACATGCTCATCAATAATTACAGAGCGGGTGAACTTCTCACCGCCGTGTACGATTCGGTGACCCACGGCTTGAATCTGCGCGGCTAATTCAGGTTGACCAGCAAGGATTTTATTGACGATAAATTCAACGGCTTCGCGGTGAGCGGTAAATGCACCTAAAGAGGACTCATGCTTTTCACCGTTGATTTTCCATTTAATGCGTGAGTCTTCTAAGCCAAAACACTCGGCTAGGCCAGAGATCTGATCGTCACCTGTTTGCGCGTCAATGACGGCAAATTTGAGTGAAGAGCTACCGCAATTGAGTACTAAAACCAGTTTATTAGACATGTGTAAACCTTTTGCCATTGTGTTTAAGTTAACGATTCAAAATCTTGGGAACGCTTGCGTAATTTGCCATCACAGTCTTGGGGCGCAGTGCCAGATTGTGCTATGGTAAAAGCAGTGTTCCTCTGTTGTAGGTGTCTAGAATTGAGTATCAATATTCTCAAAACCTTAGGTGACGGTCGTCGTTATATGAAGACGTGGCCTATGGTTAGACAACTGGGTTTGTATTTTCCTGAGTATCGGGTGGTACGCGCCACTCAGCTTGCCATTCTGGTGATGCCAGTGCTGGCGATTTTGGCGAGTGTGAGTCAGATTTATACCTATGGTTGGGCGTTTTTACCCCAAGCCCTCACTATCGCGTTGTTCTTTATTAGCCTGCCGTTGCAGGGCTTATTGTGGTTAGGCTGGCGTGCGCGCCATCCTTTACCTTTATCGCTGTTCGACTGGAGTAATCAGTTGAGTGCGAAATTATCTGCCATGGGCATTCATTGCCAATCCTTGGGCGCTAAGGCGTGTTACCTCGATATGGCGCTCATTTTAAAAATAGCCTTTGAGCGCTTAGATGCCAGTTATTGGGAGGAGCTTTAAGCCTCCCTTGGCGTCTTAATACACCGCATTAATCCCCTGTGAGCTAAACACAGCTTTAATTTTTTCCATGGTGTCGCGACTCGGTGGTGCGACGCCATCGAGTTGATAACTTTCTCCCATCGCTTCCCACTTGTGTTTACCCAGCTCGTGGTAGGGCAGGAGTTCAACTTTTTCAATATTCTTCATGGGCTTGATAAATTCGGCCAGCTGTAATGCCGAAGCTTCATCGTCGGTAAATCCACCCACGACCACATAACGTATCCAGGTAGGCTGATTGCGTTTGGCGAGATACTCGGCAAATTGCAACGTTCTGTGGTTACTGACCTTAGTCAGTTCAATGTGTTTATCGTCATTCATTTGTTTGATATCGAGCAACACCAGATCGGTATTATCGAGTAGCTCATCAATCACTGGCGTGTACTTACGCACAAAGCCGTTGGTATCTAAACAGGTATGAATGCCTTCTTTCTTACAGGCTTTAAAGAGTTCGGCGACAAACTCCGCCTGTAATATGGCTTCGCCACCGCTGGCAGTCACACCGCCGTTGCTGGCATCGAGGAAGGGGCGGTAGCTAACGATTTGGCTCATTAACTCGTCGACCTGTACTTCTTTGCCACCATCAAGATCCCAAGTATCACGGTTATGACAATACTGACAGCGCATTAAACAGCCCTGCATAAAGGTGATAAACCGTATGCCTGGACCATCCACTGTGCCAAAGGATTCCACTGAGTGGATCCGACCGGTAACTGCCATTGTGACTCCTGTTGAAATAAGTGAGGCTGTAGCACATTGTACTACAGCCTTACCTAATTTAGCTTACAGACCTTTTGTGAAAGTACGTGTGATCACGTCTTGCTGCTGCTCTGGGGTCAAAGAGTTAAAGCGCACTGCGTAACCCGATACCCGGATGGTCAGTTGCGGATACTTGTCAGGGTTAACGACCGCATCCTCAAGCATTTCACGGTTCATCACGTTAACGTTCAAGTGTTGACCGCCTTCGTGTCCTTCGTTGTGGGCGAAATATCCGTCCATCAACGCCGCCAGGTTAGTACGTCGACCGTCTTCATCTTTACCTAAGGCATTAGGCACGATGGAGAAGGTGTAAGAGATACCGTCCTGTGCGTGGGCAAAAGGCAGTTTTGCCACTGAGGTTAACGAGGCAATCGCGCCTTTCTCATCACGGCCGTGCATTGGGTTTGCACCCGGTGCAAATGGCGCACCTGAACGGCGACCGTCTGGCGTGTTACCGGTTTTCTTACCATAAACCACGTTAGAGGTAATGGTCAGAATTGACTGAGTTGGGATAGCGTTGCGGTACATTTTACGGTCGCGGATCTTCGACATAAAACGTTCCACTAAGTCACAGGCGATATCGTCGACGCGTGGGTCATTGTTACCAAATTTTGGATAATCACCGCTGATCTCAAAGTCGACGGCAATGCCTTTTTCATCACGCACAGGTTTAACTTGAGCGTACTTGATGGCAGACAGTGAGTCGGCTGCGATAGAAAGCCCTGCGATACCACAAGCCATAGTACGACGTACGTCTCTGTCGTGCAGCGCCATTAGCGCAGCTTCGTAGGAGTACTTGTCGTGCATGTAGTGAATAGAGTTCAGCGCAGTGACATATTGCGTCGCTAACCAATCCATCAGGCCGTCTAAACGATTCATCACGTCATCGAAGTTCAACACTTCGTCGGTGATGGGGTCGGCTTTTGGGGCGATTTGGATTTTCAGTTTTTCGTCAACACCGCCGTTAATCGCATACAACATGGTTTTTGCCAAGTTTGCACGGGCGCCGAAAAACTGCATGTGTTTACCCACAACCATTGGGCTCACGCAGCAAGCGATAGCGTAATCGTCAGATTGGAAATCTGGGCGCATTAAGTCATCGTTTTCGTACTGGATAGAGCTGGTGTCGATAGACACTTTCGCGCAGTACTTTTTAAAGCCTACAGGTAGTTTGTCAGACCAGAGCACAGTGATGTTTGGCTCTGGGCTTGGGCCCATAGTGTATAAGGTGTTTAAGAAACGGAAGCTGGATTTGGTTACCAGTGTACGGCCATCTAAGCCCATACCGCCGATTGATTCAGTTGCCCAAATTGGATCGCCTGAGAATAACTCATCGTATTCTGGGGTACGTAGGAAGCGCACCATACGCAGTTTCATCACGAAATGGTCAATCATTTCTTGAGCTTGTTGCTCAGTGATGATGCCGTTTTTCAGATCGCGCTCGATGTAGATGTCGAGGAAAGATGAGGTACGGCCTAAAGACATTGCCGCGCCGTTTTGGCTCTTCACAGCGGCTAAGTAGCCAAAATATGTCCATTGAATCGCTTCTTTGGCGTTAGCGGCTGGGCGAGAAATATCGAAACCGTATTTAGCCGCCATGGTCTTCATTTGACCTAGAGCGCGGTGCTGCTCGGCAATTTCTTCACGCAGTTGGATAACGTTAGATAAATCTTCGCCGGCTTCGAACTGCGCTTGCAGTGAGCTGAACTGGGCAAATTTATCTTTCATTAAGAAGTCGATACCGTAGAGCGCTACGCGGCGATAGTCACCGATAATACGGCCACGACCATAGGCATCGGGTAAACCGGTTAATACGCCGGATTTACGGCACGCCATGATTTCTGGGGTGTAGACGTCGAATACGCCTTGGTTGTGGGTTTTACGCAGTTCTGAGTAGATGTATTTTACATCGGCGTCGAGTTCGCGGTTGTAAGCGGCACATGAGCCTTCAACCATGCGAATACCACCGTTAGGTAACATAGCGCGCTTGAGCGGCGCATCAGTTTGTAAACCAACGATAGTTTCTAAATCTTTATTGATATAACCCGCGTCATGGGAAGTGATGGTAGAGACCATCTTAGTATCGAAATCAACTGGCGCGTGGGTGCGGTTTTCTTGCTTGATGCCTTCCATCACTTTGTCCCACAACTGGGTTGTGGCTTCGGTGGCACCGGCTAGGAATGACTCGTCACCTTCATAGGGAGCATAGTTTTGTTGAATAAAGTCACGTACATTGACTTCAGATTTCCAATCGCCAGGGGTAAAACCTTCCCATGCGTTGGCAAACAGTTCAGTTTTGTCGGTCATCGTACTAATACCTTTTGGTTGAGATAAAGGTCATTGGCGCTCATGGGGCAAACCATGTTGAGTATAGGCCAATCGCTATTTCCTGATTAAAGCTCCCTTCAAGATGACGCCCTATGATGGGAACTGGAACTTGGGGATATTTATCGCGCCAAGTGTCTGTCTATTGATACCCGATAAGATGACAAATATTCGTTTAACTTGGATTATCGGTTATCGATAACTCTTTTATAAATTGGTAAGACCAATTATCCATGAGCATATTAGCATAGCTCTTATACTCGCGCATCTTAAACGGGCGAGTTTGTGCCCGGTTAATCGCAAATTTGCTAGCAAGGTAGCATTTTTTTAGCACAATAAGGTTTAAAGCACGCTTTTGCTGGCCCATTAGCAGCCAATGTCATCGCTTATTTGATTGACTGTCGCGCTTTTAACCGACGAAAGCTATCACCGTATCGATTGATTTTAATTGTTTACGATTTAGGCGGTCTTTGGCCTGATAATACAGTCGTCGCAAAAGGCTTGTTTATACGGGATGCTAGGCGGTGGTAGGGTATTTGACGGAAAATAAGTCAGTATGAAATCGTTTGGTTTGAGGGGATAGGAAACATGATTGTTTCTCCTCAAATTAATGCAGGGCGAACAGTGGCGTCGTCAACAAGCCGTCATCTTGATTATAGAAACTCACCTTTTGTAAGGTTAAATCTGCTTCATCTTGCCTAAAAATGATCTTGAAAAGCAGCATGGCAAATTGGCTAAAGGTGATTTAAATTGGTATGACCAATTAACCTTTTGTGTTTATGGCTTCAAAATTTTTACATTTTACCTGTGAATAACATCACGCTTTGGCAAACTCTGCTTCACGGCTAATGCGAATTGTATGTTACAAAGCGTGACTTTAGTGAGTCATCATTTAAGCAAGTCTTAATGTAAATGTTGATTGGTTTGATCTGCGCTTGGGCGCTGTAGGAGAGACCTATGTTGCAAGTTCGCGTTTGTTTATCGGCTTTGGGAGTACAGTTATGAAAGACTCACACGCTAACGCTCCACAAACATCCTCGACTGGCCATGAGCCAATACAGGTTTCTTCGCATTTTAGCTGTTATCACCAAGCCGAAATTTACGGCAAAAGCAAAGTGGTTAAGGCGCCTTGGCAATCCTTTGGTTTAGCGGTATTTGCTGGCGCTTTTATTGCCTTAGCCTTTGTGTTTTATCTGACTGTCACCACGGGTGCGGGTGATAGCGCTTGGGGCTTAGTGCGCCTCGTGGGCGGGATTGCCTTCAGCTTAGGCTTAATTTTGGTGGTAATTTGTGGTGGCGAGCTCTTTACGAGCTCGGTGCTGAGCAGCGTTGCATGGGCGCAAAAGCAGGTGACCACCAGTGAATTGCTCAAATGCTGGAGCCGCGTGTATATCGGCAACTTTGTCGGCGCCATGTTAATGGTTGGCTTGATCATGGCGGCGGGTTTATATGAACTCGATGGCGGCAACTGGGGCTTAAATGCGTTAAAAGTGTCGCAACATAAGCTACACCATACTTGGGTACAGGCATTTAGCTTAGGTATTTTATGTAACATGTTGGTGTGTCTGGGTATTTGGATGACCTTCGCCAGCCGCGAATCCCTAACTAAAGCGATTTTACTGATCCTCCCGGTAGCCATGTTTGTCAGCAGTGGCTTTGAACACAGTATCGCAAACCTGTTTATGGTGCCGCTTGGGATCACTATTCAGTCGGTCGCTAGCCCTGAGTTTTTTGCATCCCTAGGCGTGACCCAAGAACAATTTGCCGATTTAACCGTGGCAAACTTCGTATTCAATAACTTAATTCCCGTGACCTTAGGAAACATTGTCGGCGGCGGTGTGATCGTTGGCCTCGGTTATTGGTGGATTGAGCAGGGCCAAATTGCCTTACCCGATCCGCAAAAATCCCATCAACCGCACTTTTTTGCATCGCCCTTACATACCGAAAAGGCGAAAAATAGCCAAGAAAGTAAGTAAGAGAGTTAGTCACTAAGCGAGTCAGTCGCTTAGATTTGGGATAACAGCTCCTTGAGTGATTGTTTGCCTTAGGCTTATAAAAAATGCCCAGTGTTACTGGGCATTTTTGTGCTGCATTCGCAGTAACACGCTTTTTATGCAGATTAGCTGTTTGTGATAGATGTAAGCATTTTGCGTATTCATGTAAGCGAATGAAGATTTTATGTACTGATTTACAGCGCTTTAGTTTATAGTGCGGCCTTTTCCGTTTGACATAAAATGGCGCATCTATGACGACTCCACCCTCGACGACTCAGCCAACAGAAGCAGCTCAGACTGCTATGGCCCCATCCGTTTCACATACTCCCTCAGCCTTTCAAATGCCCGATACCTTAGTGATCATCTTTTTTGTGGCATTACTTGCGGGATTAATGACTTACTTTATCCCCATTGGCTCGTTTCAAACCCAAGAGGTGCATTATCTGGCCGATGGCGTCGATAAAGCGCGGACTGTCGTCGACCCTAATTCTTTTGCCTATCAATTGGATGATGCGGGCGAGCCTAAGTTACAACCCGTGGCACTGTTTAAAGGCGAGGGCGGCGTTGGCTTTTTTAACTTCGCTTTTGAGGGCCTGACATCGGGGTCTAAATGGGGCAGCGCGATTGGCGTTATCATGTTTATGCTAGTGATTGGCGGCTCTTTTGGGGTCGTAATGGCCACAGGCACCATAGATAACGGCATCTTAAAGTTAATCGATAAAACCCGTGGCAATGAAAAGCTATTCATTCCGGTGATATTTACGCTGTTTTCCTTAGGCGGCGCCGTGTTTGGCATGGGAGAAGAGGCCATTGCCTTTGCCATTATCATCTGCCCACTCATGATCCGTTTAGGGTATGACGGTATCACTACTGTGATGGTGACCTATGTGGCGACCCAAATTGGTTTTGCCAGTTCTTGGATGAATCCCTTCAGTGTGGCTATTGCGCAGGGCATTGCAGGGATCCCGGTTCTTTCAGGCAGCGAGTTTCGTTTCCCCATGTGGCTTGGATTCACATTGCTTGGCATCGTTTTTACCATGCGTTACGCCCATCGTATTCAGCAGCAACCCAGTCTCTCCCATAGTTATCAGTCCGATGCTTATTTCCGTGAGCACCATGCCAATACTCAGCTCGAGAGCCGCTTTAATCTTGGGGATGTGTTGGTGCTGTTGTTGTTAGTGTTAACTATGGTGTGGGTGATTTGGGGCGTTGTGGCAAAGGCGTGGTTTATCCCTGAGATCGCTAGTCAGTTTTTTACCATGGGCATAGTTGCCGGCGTCATTGGCTGCGTTTTTAAGCTCAATGGCTTAACGCTTAACAAGGTGGCGCAGAGTTTTAAAGATGGCGCTAAAACCATGCTAGAGCCAGCACTTTTAGTGGGATGCGCCTCGGGGATTTTACTACTCCTTGGCGGTGGAACACCGACTGAACCGAGTGTGCTTAATTCGATTCTTAATAGCGCAGGCGGGGTGATAGGCCATCTGCCGGATGCGCTCTCGGCGTGGTTTATGTTGTTATTTCAATCCGTATTCAACTTTTTTGTGACCTCAGGATCAGGGCAGGCCGCACTGACTATGCCACTGATGGCACCTCTCTCTGATATCGTCGGTGTGACGCGCCAAGTGGCGGTATTGGCCTTTCAGCTTGGCGACGGGCTCACCAATATCATAGTGCCCACCTCAGCGTCTTTAATGGCGACCCTTGGTGTATGCCGCGTCGATTGGGGCAACTGGTTGAAATTTGTCTGGCGTTTTATGTTGCTGCTGATGTTGGTCTCAAGTGTGCTGGTGATTGGCGCGCACTATCTTGGCTTTAACTAGCTGCGAGGATTTAGCTAGGCGCTAGGGGCCACCTAAAGCAGCGGGTAAATAGGCGCTCAGGGTTAACTCAGTTAATTGGTTAAACAGGAGATAAAAAACGGCATCCGAGGATGCCGTTTTTGTTGTGGTTTTCTATCTTCCTATAGGGAGATTAGAATTTCACTTTGTATCCTGCAAACACGACACGACCTAAGATATTATGAGTATCAGTATCGTATCCAGGGTAACCTAAGCTGTAGTTAACCGTTGGCATTGCATCAAACAAGTTGCGAGCACCTACAGTGACTTTACCATAGCTGTCGAAGTCATAGTTCAGGGTGAGGTCCCATGTAGTGAACGATGAGAAGTCTTGCTTGTTTGTGCCAACTTCTTGTTGCTGTGGAGTTTCACCATCATAAGAGTCAATGTACTTAGCAATCAAAGATGCAGAGAAGTCATCGATGGCGTAGCTAAATGTTGTGTTGAAACGTAATGCTGGATAACCCTTAGTACCTAACACATCATAACGTTTAGCAATCGGGCTTGCTTGTTCTGTGTATTCAAGCGCATAAGTTCCTTCAACGGCAAACTTAAATGCACCAAATTCAGCAAAATCGAAGTTTGATGTGAATGACACGTCAAGACCTGAGGTTTGTACGCCATCCATGTTGATGTTACCAGCGCCAATTTCATCGATGGTGCCGTCAGCTTTACGTTTAACGTAGATGTAGTTAGGGTCATAAGCACCTAAACCACCAATTGCTTCTAAATCAACGATAGTTTGTGCATCGATATAGCTTACTTGGTCAGTGATTTCGATGTTGTAGTAGTCAACAACTAAGTCAATGTTTTCAGTAATATTCCATACGGCACCGAAAGAGTATTGAGCAGATTTCTCTGGGTCTAGGTCTTTATTACCTGAACTCTTACGTAGGTACTGGTTATCTTCACAAGCTGGATTGTCTTTTTGATCTGCAGGCAGACTTTGGCACAGAGTGGTGTCTGTGATTCTGTCGTAACTAGTCGCAGGTTTGCCTAACAGGTCATCCAGTGATGGAGCTCTAAAACCTTGACCGTAAGATGCTCGTAACACTAAGTTATCTAAGGCTTCGTAACGGACGTTAACTGAGCTAGAAAGCTGGCCAACATCAGGCAAGCTATATTGGTCGTAACGGCTAGCGAGTTTCACATTTAGGTGATCTAAAACTGGTAGTTCTAATTCAACGAATGCTGCTTTGTAGCTTCTATCACCAGCAGAATCACCACCGTAAGTTCCTAATACATTACCAGCTGCTTGTTGAGCATCACGGGTATCTTTGTATTCGATTTTTTGGTATTCCATACCCACAGCGTAACCTAAGTCACCACCTGGTAAGGAGATAGGAGCCAGTGCGGCCCATGATAATCCTGTACCAGTAGTGTTAGATGTTGCTTTACGAGTCGCTGTATGCAAGAAAGTATCTAAAGTTTCTTGGGTCGCATTACCACCCTCAACAAATGGGTTGTATAGACCTTTATCAACCGCTTCTTGTAACTTATCTTCGAATACGTAAGAGTCTGTTTCAATGTTTACGATTTGATCTGAGTATTGTACATACCAGCTCAGAGAGCCTGCATCTAACTCAAGGTTTAGACCTGTGACAATGTCTACAACGTTTGAGTCGAATTCAGTCTTACGATCAGCTACGCCCTTCAAGCGATGATAAGCTTGAACTTCTGAAGCATTCGCTGTGCCGAATGTTGGGTTTAATGGATTATCTGCCGCCATGTATAGGTTAGGAGTCCACAGCGCGGTAGAAGACGTGATGGATTTATCACGCATTACGATAGCTTGACCAAACCACTCTAATTCATCAGTAATACGATAAGTCATATTAGAGAATACAGAGTCTTTTGTTTGATCTGGCAAATAGTCTGTACCATCAAACTGGTTAAAACCACAAGCTGAACCGTCTTTGGTGGTTACAATGCGATCGGCTGGACAATCTTTACCTGGAACCTGTAAGCCAGTGTAGACTGGGGTGCCGAAGGTACCATCTGCGTCTTTCACTGGGCGAGATTCAACTGGACGATATGTGCCTTCTGGTGCATATAAGCCACTACGGCCGTATTTCTTGTCCCAGTTCGCGGTTAAATGAGGACGTTGACCGCCTTGCAGTGGATCAAATTGCTTATGCTCGATGATCACTAAGCTGCTGCTTTTATCACTGGTATTACCGAAAGTGACAGAAGCTGACTTTTCGTCTCTTCCACCTTGAGTAGGGCTACCAAATTTGGCATCGAATGCTAAACCGTCAAAAGTCTTCTTAAGGATGATGTTGATTACACCACCGATAGCATCTGAACCATAAATTGCTGATGCACCGTCACGTAAAATTTCAATACGCTCGATTGCATCCATTGGAATTAAATTGAGGTTAGTAGCATCACCACCAAAGGTTGCAGATGGCGCAATACGGCGACCGTTGATTAAGGTTAACGTACGGTTCGAACCTAAACCACGCATACCTGAACTGGCATGGTTACTGGCAGAGCTACCTGCATCACTAATAAAACTACCAGCAGTGTTAAATGGCATTTGTGCTAAAACAGCAGAAACATCACTTAAACCTGTTTTGGCAATATCTTCGGCCGATAAAACAGTAACAGGTAACGCTGATTCCATATCAGTTCTTTGAATACGGGAACCTGTTACTTCAATACGTTCTACCTTAGCGTTATCCTCTGCAGCATAAACAACAGTACTAGATAAAGCTGCTGTTGTGGCACCACCAATTAACGCAAAGCGAACCGCTTTGGCTAATGTCGAATTAGCGCGCATATCATTCTCCCTTAACACTTGTTATTTGTTTAATTGTTATTTTAATTAAATACGGAACGTTTTAAGAAATAGAGCCCTATTTAATTAGGCTCAAGATATAACCACAAGAAAATAACAAGTGCAACAGTGTAAATTTGCGTAAGTTGCAATGCCTAGCTATTAATTGTTAATTAAATGTTTTTTGTTGGTTTTATTTGTGAGTGTGTTAGCGGTTTTTAGAAGTTTAAAACCAATTTTGGCAATAAAATCAGCATTAAATTTGAATATATATTAATAAATTGTTCTTATTTTGTAAAAATTGAAAGTTTTTGTAAGAATAAAATAATCATACTTTTTTTGTATATTTAGATTTTTATTTAACCTCGGTGTTTATACGGTTTTGAATACTGTATTTTTATTGGTGCCGTATTAAAAATAGCTTAAATCAGTAGATGCTGTACGGTTATTGACTAGTTGTTGAATATCTTTTATTCAGTGGATTTTAAGTATTCTGTGTTTTTAATTTAAGCTAACTATTTTATGGGGATTTTTTAGCAAAATGCACTTAACTAGACAAAAGAAGTGAATTTAAATTCACTTCTTTTGTCATGCAAATATTTTATGACATGAGATTTGAATGTGTTATAGACACCCGATGCTAAGCGTTTTTAATACTTATGAGTAGGTTAAGCTGTAGTGGTGTTATCTATTATGTGAGCAGGATTAGGTAGATAATGAGTTAAATACCTGAGTGCGACATAACAAACGACTATGGTTGCAACACCGAGTTCGAAGTCCGCAAGTAACCTTACCCAGTGGGTGAGGTCGCTCATTTGACGATATTGCGCGAGCCAGTGGGCGGTTTTAAACAGTGCCGTCGCGCCGATCACCATGGGAAAGGTGAAAGCGGCATAGCCTGGGCTAAAGGGCAATTTGAGCAGATGGAAAAAAGCGAGATAAATCACTGCTGTCATCAATACTGCAATACTGGCCAATACGGCGACCAAGGCAATCGAAGGCTGCTCGCACACAGTTAAGTAGCCTGCTAAGGATAGACTGGCTGGCGCGGCGAGGATGGCAATGGTGGGTTTAGCCGCATCGGGCACTGCCTGACAGAAGATTAATCGGTAGAGCATCAATGGCAGCATGACTAAATATGCGAGCATGCCGAAGGCTAGGATCAAGTTCACTAACCATGGCGCGCCATTACTGGGGAAGGATACTGCCGCCACTATGATGCCAATGGGTGGCACAAACCAGCTAGGCACCATATGTTCGAGCTTGAAGTCGATAGCGCGGTAATAGATAAAGGCACCTAAAAAGATGACATGGATAACAATGGCCCCTAGCCACAGAGTTAAGCCAGCATGGGGAAAATAATGGCCGAGTAGGTTCGAGACCACCATTACCGCCATGGCGAATGTTGGGATCACGCTACCAACAACCGGATGGCTGAGTTCGTTCTTCAGCACTGAGGGATGCAGAACAAATTTCGCAGCAAGCAGCATGAGTAAGACTGAGGCTATGACAGCCCCTGTCAGTTGGCCCCACCCATTGAGTGAGGGCATCACACTCTCCCAGGTCCAACCTAAGCTTGCAATCGCGAGGGCGAGTCCGCCCATGGGGCTGGGTAATTTTGCTGCCCGTGCTGTCCAGCGTTTACGTTTTGAAGTCATGTTTGTTACCTCTCAACACTGACATTAATTCGACGTGTTTGTCTGTTAATGTCAGTGTATGGCTGAGAGCGTGATAAATAAAATTGATTAATTTTATTCAGAGATTCAAATATTATTAATTTCAAGGTTTGCGTTTGCAGCGCAGTAAAGTATGCCCAAGGCCAAGGTTGTCAGTGTCTTCATCGACGTATAAGCCCGCTTGATGTAGTAACTTTATCAAGTCCTTAGAGTGGTACATACGGCTATTACCGTTGGCCATCGCAGTAAAGTACAAGCTTGTCGCATTGACGCAATAGGCTGAGGCGGCAGAGGGTTGTCTGTCCCAGAAGGTTTCGACAATGAACAACTGACTGTCTGGCGTCATCGCCTGAGCGGTGCGTTGCAAGATGCTAAGGATTTGCTCTTGAGAGAAGCAGTCGAGGAACTGGCTCATCCAATAGGTATCGGCGCCTTCGACAAAGGGGCGTGATTCATCGAGCAAATCGGTGGCAAAGGTGTGGATCCGCTCGGCAAAGCCATGCTTGGCGGCATTGTCTTTGGCTACGGCTAATTGGCCAGGGAAGTCCATCAGGGTGACTTCAACCTCAGGATTAAACTCGCAGCAGCTTAGCGCCCATTTACCCGTATTTCCGCCAATATCGACTAAGTGCTTGGGAGAATGGGCAAACACTAAGGGTAAAATCTGTGGAAAAGCATGATCAGAATAATAGTGATCGAAGGCAAACCAGCTGGCCTTAGCCTCAGCAGGTAAATCCTTAAGGGCGGGGTAAATCGTTTGCCAATCGCCAAATACCGCTAAGCCAGAGGGTTTACCCGCGACTAGCGCCTTATCGAGTTGAAACAGTCCCTGATAACACACGTCCTGCACAAAATTGAGGTTAATGGCCGCCATATCATCGTGCAGTAAAAAATAGCCAGTTTTATCGAGCACATAGGCGTCACCATTGAGCCATACCAGCCCCATGCTCAATCCCATATCGAGTAACACGCCAAGGGCATACTCGTTTAACACACTGGTTTGCGCAAGTTGGGCGATACTCAGCCCTTGTTCGCCAGCTTGGTCAATGGTGGCTAATACTTCAAATTTCAGCAGGCAATGGGCAACCTGAAAACTAATGGGGCCAAAGGCGATTTTTTGCGCTTCAAATTTGGCATCGAAAGCGCTTAAGGTTTTCGGGGTGTGGTAGAAGGACATAAATTGGTTGAGTTTACAAAGGAGTACAATCTTTATAGCGAAGTTAACGGCAAAAGTCAGAGCTGCGGTGGAAAACTATGAACTAGCTCCAACTTAGTGAATAAATACAGAACTGGAGGAGAGGGAAGCGGTGTTAATGGTGATTGCCCATCAATTTCGGCCATAAAAATACCCAGACAATGCTGGGTATTTTTAGCCGGACGAATCGACTTATTACTGAATGTTCTCTTCGTCGCCAAACTGACCTTGGAACAGTACAGAAGATAAGTAACGCTCGGCAGCCGAAGGCAGGATAACCACAATGTTTTTATCCGCAAACTCTGGCAGAGCCGCGATGCGGTTCGCCGCAACCACAGCAGCACCAGAAGAAATACCGACTAAAATGCCTTCTTCTTGCATCAAGCGGCGCGCCATGTCGATGGCTTCATCGTTGGTGACGGTTTCAACGCGATCGATTAACTCAAGATCTAAGTTGCCAGGGATAAAACCTGCGCCAATACCTTGAATCTTGTGCGGGCCTGGTTGCACAGGTAATCCCGCTAAGGTTTGGGTAATAACCGGTGAATCAGCGGGTTCTACCGCAACAGAAGTAATGGCTTTGCCAGCGACTTTTTTCAGGTAACGGCTTACACCTGTGATGGTACCGCCTGTACCTACACCCGCAACAAACACATCCACAGCACCATCGGTATCGTTCCAAATCTCTGGACCAGTGGTTTTTTCGTGGATTTCAGGGTTTGCAGGGTTATTAAACTGTTGCAGCATAATGTATTTTTCAGGCGCCGATTGACGGATTTCTTCCGCTTTATCGATAGCACCTTTCATGCCTTTTGCGCCTTCGGTCAGCACTAAGTTCGCACCTAAGGCTTTCAGCAGTTTACGCCGCTCTAAGCTCATAGTATTTGGCATAGTTAACGTCAGCTTGTAACCACGGGCAGCCGCCACATAGGCTAAGGCAATCCCGGTATTACCTGAGGTAGGCTCAATCAGTTCGTGATCTTTGGTGAGCAGGCCTTTTTTCTCGGCATCCCAAATCATATTGGCACCGATACGGCATTTGACACTGAAACTTGGATTACGTGCTTCGACCTTTGCCAGCACTTTACCTTGGCTTACGCGGTTTAAACGCACTAACGGGGTATTGCCAATAGTATATGAATTGTCTTCGAAAATTTTGCTCATGGATTGCTTGCTCCTATGTTTGCACTATTGAATCATAATCGCCTGTGGCGCATTTAGAAGTGATTGTTTGTTCTTCTTTATTCGATTTGGTTATTAAAGATAATCCTGTTATTCGCAAAGCCCAATTGGCAGTGGGTTTAACTGTGTTAACCTCTTGCTAACATCAATAAAAAATAACCTGTAAATAAGAATAACCACTTGATGTTTCACTTATAAAACTTCTATCGGAATCGGATTGCCACACTATGAAGCAACAACAAACGGACTTGGGCAAAGATCCAAGAACTATGGTCACCCCTAAGGCATTCACTATCGCCGAATCGGTACTTTATACCCCGTTAGCGACGCCATTTAAGCGGGCATTGGCGATGTTAATCGACGGTTTATTTATCACTATTTTAGCCGAACAAATGGATTGGCTGTTTGTTCTGCTGGTGGTGGGGATTATTTATATCGAGAAACGCAGTCGACAGTTTGGCCGTTTACTCAAATGGGGCCTGTATGCGGCCATGCTGGGGTTGATGCTCTTTAGCTCGGCGGGGAATTTGTGGAACTTCCATCAATCGGGTAAAACTTCGCGCGAAAAGGTCTCCGCGCCCCAGGATATCAATGCTGTTGTTAAGGCGATTCCGGGCCTTGTGTCCCTCGGACTCTGTGAAAATACCGATTGTGCCCGTGAACAGATCCGTGCTTTGCAACAGACGCTCGAGACTCAGACGCTTGAGAATGTGTCCATTGAGGGAATGTCGGCAGCTGAGCGCCGCGATATGGTACTAGATACTTTAGCGAGCTCGGAGTTATCCGAGGCAGATAAAGCACTGTTACGCGATGAAATTATGGTGGGCAGCCTCTGGCCAGAGGTGAAGGTGTTTGAAGTCACTCTGGATTCAACCAAGGGATTAGCTAAGAATTCAGCCAAGGATTCAAGCACATTATCACCGTCGTCAAAGCCAAATCAGTCGTCTGATGGCAAGCTTGACGCAGTTCCCGTATCTGAACCGCAAACTGATGGATTAGCCAACGCTCAAATCGATAATCGAGCTGCCATGGATAACGTTCCCTTAGTTTCTAACACCGACCTCAATCCTGCAGATCAAACCGAAGGCCGCAACAGTGAAACCGCCGATGAAGAAGAGAGTGACACCCGCAGTGTGCTGGCGTGGATCAAAGGCTTTATGAGCGATATGGGCTTAGGTTT
The DNA here is from genome assembly GCF_023475885.1 of Shewanella sp. 10B. Taxonomy (NCBI): domain Bacteria; kingdom Pseudomonadati; phylum Pseudomonadota; class Gammaproteobacteria; order Alteromonadales; family Shewanellaceae; genus Shewanella; species Shewanella sp. 10B. The sequence goes on along the minus strand of NZ_JAMDJO010000005.1, from coordinate 27,718 downwards.
TGGCTGGGCTGCATTTTACTTCACCGTGTTTACCGCCAAATTTGATGGTCAGACCTTAGGTAAGAAACTCTTAGGCATCCGCGTTATCCAACTCGATGGCGCTAAAATCAGTCTTTGGGGGGCATTTGGCCGTTATGGTGGTTATGCGGCGGGCTTCACGACGGGCTTACTGGGCTTTATGCAGATATTTTGGGATGCCAATCGGCAGGGGATCCAAGATAAAATATCTTCCACAGTCGTGATAGACTTAGCGCAAATGCATAAAAAGCAACAATTAGAGCAGCAACAGGCGCAGGCTGAACACGCATTGGCCGCCGTGCCAACACAGAATAATGCGACGTCTGCTCACCTTACAACAAGCACCCGTTCGGAGCACCTATGAAACAGGTCGTTATTTCTGGCAGCGGTTTATTTACGCCGCCACACAGTATTTCAAATGAAGCTTTGGTGGAGAGCTTCAACGCCTATGTCGATATGTTTAACCTTGAAAATGCAGGATTAATTGAGCAGGGCCATGTTGAGCCGCTGTCTTATTCCTCCAGTGAGTTTATCGAGAAGGCCTCGGGCATCAAACACAGATATGTGATGGTTAAAGACGGTATTCTCGATCCTGAAATCATGATGCCGCTTATTCCTGAGCGCGGCAGTGACGAGTTATCTATGCAGGCTGAAATTGGGGTTGAGGCGGCAGTGATGGCACTTAAGCAAGCGGATGTGAAGGCCGAGCAAATCGATTTAGTGATCGTTGCCTGTGCTTATACGCAGCGCGCTTATCCTGCGATGGCGATTGAAATCCAGCGGGCACTCGGTACCCGTGGCTATGGCTACGATATGCAGGTTGCCTGTTCTTCGGCCACCTTTGCCATTGTGGCCGCCGCCAATGCGATTGCGACGGGCTCGGCGTCGCGCGTGTTAGTGATTAACCCCGAAATTTGTTCGGCGCAGGTGAACTACCGTGACCGTGACAGTCACTTTATCTTCGGCGATGTAGCGACCGCTATGGTGCTCGAAGAGCAAAGCCTAGTGGCCGCCAATAAGGGCTTTAATATTGTTTCAAGTCGTTGTTTTACTGACTACTCAAACAATATTCGCAGTAATTTCGGTTTTTTAAATCGCTGCGATCCAAGCTCGGCGCATCAGGCGGATAAGTTATTCCATCAGCAGGGCCGCAAAGTCTTTAAAGAACTGTTGCCGATGATTTATCAGCATTTAGACGAGCATCTGGCCGAGCAATCCCTCACGCCACAGTCCTTTAAACGTTTGTGGTTGCACCAAGCCAACATCAACATGAACCAATTTGTGGTGAAAAAGCTGCTAGGGGATGAGGTAACGCCTGAGCAAGCGCCCGTAGTACTCGACGAGTATGCCAATACCGCCTCCGCAGGCTCAGTGATTGCCTTCCATAAATATTCCGCTGACTTTAACGCGGGCGATTTAGGGCTATTAAGCTCCTTTGGTGCGGGGTACTCCATCGGTAGCGTGATTTTGCAAAAACGCTAAATCGACTAAAGCCCCATTGCCAGCAATGGGGCTTTAGCTTTTATATCTGCACATTGATTAAACGGTTTGATGCGGTACCTTAACCGAAAATGCCTTTACTCAGACAAGGCAGTGAGCTGCCTAAAAAACACTTTTTTAAAGCCTCAGTTGCAATGCGAGAACATGCCATCATGACGCTTCTTCACCCTGATTTGGATATTCCGTTTCAGCCCAATCCTGGCTGGTTTCTTGGCGCTTTTAATTGTTATGACCGTGAGGAAACGCTCGGGGAAACTCTCAATCGCTACGATCCTTTAGATCCCGCGCAGCTGCAAGCGCTGTACGATGCTTATGTGTTTGATGAGTTTAGTGAACAGTCGGGATTTACTTCTGCCCACAGGGTCGCGATGGCGAAAAATCTAACCGCTGCGCTGATTGAGACAAACCATGATTTCGCCGCCTATTTAGCGATTGATGAGAGCGAGGAGGAATGGTGTTTTCCCTCTGAGTGGGCATTCCCTAAGCCACGCTATCCCTTTGAGCAGGCGTATCTTGCGCTGCTGCGGCATTGGGGAATGGAGCTCACCGCAATGGGGATTGCGCTTCCCAGCCCAAGCTTATTGGGTATCCATGAGTCTTAGCTAGTATTCCGATTTAAGCCCACAAGCCTTGTTGTGGGCTTTATGCAAAATCTTTCAGCCTAGAGCAACCAGGCGTAGCTTAACTTCATAAAATAGGTCTTCTCATCCCGAGTGAGCCGCGTGAGTTCATCATCCGAGGTTAAACTGTCGGAATAGCCCAAATAGAACACGCTCTGGGGATTGAGTTTGTAGCCGTAGAGGATTTCATTCCCTAAGTGTGCCGCTTCGCTATCGGGCGCCGAATACAAATACTGCGCAAGATTACGCTCGATTTGGGTGTAAATGCTCGATAGGCGAATAAAGCTGTGCAGACTCAATTGCCAGTGCAGGCGCACATCCGAGAGATTTGCGGTAAAGAGTTTATCCTGCTCGATTTCCATATGTTGATATTGATGGGAAACATCCACCGACAGGCCGTTGGCAATTTTCCATTTGAACATCGGATTGATTAAGATTTTTGTGCCTAAGCGATCGTTAAGGAAGTCAATCTCATCGCCGTAATGGATCTCCAGCTCAAGGCTGAGGGCTGAGGTGGGCGTAATCGCGCCGTAAAGCCAGCCTTGGGTTTCTTGGTATTGATTGCTGTTACCTAACACCGCCAGTTGCGCGCTGTCATGGCGTGGGCCGACGCGTTCACGAGTTTCTATCCCAAAAGATAACTCACTCTGCAGCGCGCCATACATTTCCCAAAAGATTTCAAACTCTTGCTCGAGCTGCTCTCCGGCTTGATTGTGGGTGATATCCCAGTCGCCACCGAATTTAATCTTGTTAAATACGGTTTCGGGATACCAAATTAAGCCACCACCGGCCATAAAAGTGCGGTAATCAATTTTTTCCACAAAGCCTAAATCGGCGCGAAAATCGGGGGACACGTCGTGGTACTCGCCGTAGGCAAACCAATCGCGGGCGTTGTGTTCGTAGGTCAGTTGATACAGGGCGCCACTGAAATCCCGATCCGATTGGCTACGTAACACTTGTTCATTCACTTGGCATTGGCCAAGCTCACAGCTTAACGGCGTTTGGCCGCAGAGTAGTCCTTCGGTCAGTTCTCCCTCCACATTGCCACAAAATTGTTGGTACAGGGCTGTGGGGTAACGTGTCTGCGAATGGGCGATTTGAGCGGTAAAGATATCCTGGGCTGTCGGTTGGTATTTCGCATCTAAGCTCATGACATAATTGTGGTAATCATTTTGATCGGCAAATGCTGTCAGTTGATTGTCGGCACTGCTCTTTGCCGTGATAAGCCCCCCAAAGGAGAAGGTTTTATCCATGTCGAAGCGGTAACGTGCTGCCAGATTAAGGCTTTCCTCCGCTAAGGAGGTGATCTCAGAACTTAAATTACCCGGCATCAAAAAGGTCGTTTGGCTGTCATTGGCGGCCAGCAATGCCCAAGTGTGTTGCTCGGTTTGGCTGGTGAGTTTTAGCCCATAGTCCGGCGATACAATATTGCGGGTATGAAGCAGATTCACTTGGGTATCGAAGTAGTCTTTATTGTCGAGGAAGAAGGGGCGTTTCTCATCAAAAAACAGCGCAAAAGTGCTGTTGATATCGAGCTGTCCAGCATCGGACTCCACCTGGGAGAAATCGGGATTTATGGTGGCATTTAGCAAGGTGCGCGAGTTAATGCCCCAGCGCAAATCGAGCCCTGGCTCATAGTTACTCTCTGCTTGCCAGCCATTTGCGCTTTTTTGCTCATTGCGATTGGCGACAAAGGACGGGGTTATTTGCAGATCTTGTCCTTGCTTGGCGGAGGCTAAGCCCGTGGCGACGCCGAGCTGGCATAGCTGGCAACTGATGTTACGATCGATTTTATGGGTGGAGATGCGATGATTTTCATTGCGAGGATAGTAGCGAATAAGCTCAAATCCCCATTCTTGAACAGGTTTTTTATCGTCAAAGTTAAATAGCCGTAATGGCAGCTCGACTTCAACTTGGTAACCCTCGGCGGTGATTTTACCAGCGGTTTTCCAAATGCCATCCCAAGCTTCGCTCTCTTCGCCCGTGAGCTCATTCTCTATCGAGTCTAGTTGCACGCCCAGTGGGTTGATAAAAAACTGATAGGCCAAACGCGCGTTGTTAAAGGTATCGAGTTTGATCCCTACTAGATCGTCGCCCCAAAGATTATCCCTGTCCTTGAGCGTGGCGCGGATATGTTGTGGCAGACTATCTTTGGCGGTAAAGGCCACAAACAGGCTGGTTTGGGTCGCGTAGATTCTGGCCTCAGTGTAAACGGGCGCCGCCGTGTTTTCACCGGGCTGAGTCTCATAGCGTAGCTCGGCCTGCGCCGCGTGCTGCCACACCGCCTCATCAAATTCGCCATCAATATTGGCGGCATCTTCTAAGCTCGGAATCGTTAATTGAAATTGGCTGGCAGAGCCCGCCAAGCTTGGCGAACTGAGAAATACCGCAGTCGATAACACTAAGGGGAGAAACGTCTTCAACAACAAGGCCCAAATCATTCTAAAATGGCGCGCAGTGTGCCAGAAATTGCGCGTTAACAAGAGTGGGCAATTGTTACAAGAATTGTATTAAAAATAGCTGAAACCAAGGCGGCACTGGATGGCGAGCATCCAGTGCTTTGGGGGGATTATTCGGGAGAAACCACAGGATTACGGTATGCTTCGCGGTACTTATCGACCCACATGGCGGTGGCACCACAAATCGCGACTGGCATGACGATAAAGTTGACCACAGGGATCATCGAAAACAGGGTCACAGTCGCACCAAAGGTAAAGCTGGTGCCGCGGGTTTGATTAAGGGCAAAGCGCATATCCTTGAAGCTCACCTTGTGGTTATCAAAGGGATAGTCGCAGTATTGAATCGCCATCATCCAAGCGCTGAATAAAAACCACAAAATTGGCGCTAAGGTTTGCCCCACCATGGGCACTAAAAACAGCAGCAAAAATACCAGCGCACGGGGCAAATAGTATTTGAGTTTGATCCATTCACGGCCAAGAATGCGCGGTAAGTCTTTGACGACGTCCATGCCCGAGCCCGTATTCATCGGTTTGCCGGTCAATAACTGCTCGACCTTTTCGGCCAGCAAGCCATTAAAGGGCGCGGCCAGCCAGTTCATCACCGAACTAAAAACAAACGCCAGCATCACCAACATAGTGGTCACCGCTAACGGCCAGAGCAAAAAGTTAAGCCAACTTAAGTATTCGGGGAGCTGGGCATTCATCCAAGTGAAGAGCACATCGAGCTGTCCAATCGCCACATAGATAACCGCCGCAAACAGCACTAAGTTGATCATTAACGGAATAAATACAAAGGTGCGCAGGCCTTTACGTTTGATTAAACCAAAGCCATCGAGAAAATAATTCACACCACTTTTACCCTGCGAAGGGGAGGAGGATTTCTGTGTCATATCGTCATTCCAAAAAAGTTGAGATACAGCGTGAGATACAGATAAGTGCGATTGTGATCAACTCGTCGCGAGATGACAAGCTAAAAGCCATATGAATTCAATAAAAAGCGTTACAAAATACTGCCTGCTTTGCTAAAGTTGGCCTCAGAATTCTATGACATGACTCGGGCTAATATTGGCCTGCATCCCTATTGGTCATCGCCCTGATGGCTTTTTATACTGAGACGCGCTAACTGGCACCATGAGATTAAAACAAATAAAACTTGCCGGCTTTAAGTCGTTTGTCGATCCCACCAAAATTCCGTTTTTACAGGCATTAAGCGCCATTATCGGCCCAAATGGCTGCGGTAAGTCTAACGTGATTGACGCCGTGCGTTGGGTGCTGGGCGAAAGTTCGGCAAAGCATTTGCGCGGCGACTCTATGAGTGACGTGATTTTTAACGGCTCCAGCGCCCGTAAACCCGTGTCTGTGGCGGGCGTTGAACTGGTGTTTGAAAATAAAGAGGGCCGCCTTGCGGGTCAATACGCCAGTTATGAAGAAATCTCGGTTAAACGGCAGGTGAGCCGTGACGGTGAGTCTTGGTATTTTCTCAATGGCCAAAAGTGTCGCCGTAAAGACATCACCGATCTGTTTATGGGCACCGGGCTTGGGCCGCGCAGTTACGCCATTATCGAACAGGGCACGATTTCACGTTTAATCGAATCTAAACCCCAAGATTTACGTACTTTTATTGAAGAAGCGGCGGGGATTTCCCGCTATAAAGAACGGCGGCGTGAAACGGAAAACCGTATCCGCCATACCCGCGAAAACTTGGAGCGTTTAGGGGATATTCGCAGCGAGTTAGCCAAACAACTCGAAAAACTCAGTCAGCAGGCCAAGGCGGCGAAGCAATATCGTGAGCTGAAGCAAGCTGAGCGTAAAACCCATGCCGAGCTGCTGGTGATGCGCTATCAAGAGCTGCAGAGCCAAATGGCGAGTTTATCGGAGCAGATTAGCTCGCTCGAGCTGCAACAAGCTGCGGCCCAGTCCTTAGCGCAAACCGGCGAGTTAGAAAGCACCGAGCAGCAACTCACACTTTCGCAGTTAGTCGAGCAGGAGCAGCAGGCGGTCGAAGCCTATTATCTAACGGGTACCGAAATCGCAAAGCTTGAGCAACAGTTACAGAGCCAAAAGCAGCGCGACGCCCAGTTGCATAATCAGCTTGCGCAGTTGAGCGAGCAGATCATTCAAAACCAAGCGAAATTAGCCGCTTACCAAGCCAGTTTTCAAGCGCTTGAGGCGGAGCTTAGCCAACTTGCGCCGCAACAAGAATTGCAGCAAGAAATGATGGATGAGCTGCAAGCCCAGTGGGAGATGAGTGTTTCGCGCAGTGAGGCGCAAAGTGAAAACGCCAGAGTGCTGGCGGCGGCCGTCGCTCAGCATAAACTGCAATTAGAATTACACCGCAGCAAACTGGCTCATCAGCAGCAATTAAATGCCCATAAAACCCAGTTACACCAAGAGCAACAACAAGAGTTGGCCTCGCTCAATGCGCATGCCCTCGAAGATAACAGCGCATCACTTAATGACGAGATTGCCCAGTTAGAGCAAGCATTAGCTGAACAAGTTGAAATTAATCAAGAGTTTGAATCCACTCTAGCTGCCGATACTCACGCGTTAGATTTAGCTCGCGGTGAGTTTGAGCAATTATCGCAGCGTTTAACTTCGATGCGGGCACGCTTCGAACTGGTTGAACAATGGCTTGCGAAACAAGAAGAGTTAAGTGATAAGCCGCAGTTGTGGCAAAGCATTCAAGTCGAAAACGGCTGGGAAGCCGCGGCAGAGCTTGCACTGCAGGGATTGATGACGCTGCCCGTGGGCGTTAACGCCAACGAGATAGGGTTTTCTGCCGATGCGGCCTTGGCGGCGGATGCGCATCTCGATGGCTCTCCCATTTTAGGCGCTAAATTGAACCTCGCTCCTTGGCTTAAGGGACTCAAATGGGCCGATAATCTGGCCAGCGCGCAAGCACAAGTGGCGAGTTTGGCGGCCGATGAGCGAATCGTGACCGCTGACGGTTACCTGCTTGGCAAAGGTTTTTTGATTGCCAAACAAGACAATAGCCAATCGTTAGTGCAACTGAGTAAAGAGCAAACCCAGCTGAGCGAGGCTATCGCTGATTGCGAGCAGGCAAAAGCCATACAGCAGGCAAAGCTTGATGAATTAGCGCAGCAATTAACCCAAGTGCGTGACAGCTTAAGTCAAGGCACTAAACGCTTACACCAGTTACAGCTCGATAAAGCCACCAAATCTACCCAGCTTAATAATGCACAGGCGCAGGCCAAACAGCGTGAAGCTAAACGGGAGCAACTCGCAGAAACCGTTGCCCGAACCCAAGCCGAGTTAGCCGAGCTTGCCGAGCAGTTAATGCTGCTTGCGGAGCAAGAGGATGAACTGGCAGAGGCGCTGGAGTTAAGCCTTGAGCAGCAGCAGCAACAAAGCCAAGATGCCCAAGGGGATATGGCACGTCATCAAGCCTTGAAGGCGCAGATTGGTGATGCCGAGCGCCGCTTAGCGAGCCTCAATGCCAGTCTGCAATCGGTCACCACTCGGATGGCGGTGAGCACTGAACAAATTGAATTACAGCGTGTACGTGTCAGTGAATTAGTCCACTCAAAGGAAACACTGTCAGCCCAACTTGCCAACGTAGCGGCACAAGAGGGCGATCAGCAAACCGCACAGCTCAGCGAACAACTGGCGCAGTTACTCAATCAACAGCAGAGTCAGCAACAAGCACTTAAAAGCCTCAGGTCACAACAAAGTTCGCTCACTGAAACGCTAAACAGTATAGGATTAAAGCAAAAACAAGAGCTTGGTAAGCTTGAGGGCTTGACTCAAAGCCTCAGCACGTTAAAGTTACGTCGTGAGGGATTAAAAGGGCAGGCCGATAGCCAATTGGCTGCGCTGTCAGAGCAACAAATTGTGCTTGCTCAGATTGTCGATTCCCTGCCTGCTGATGGGCATCCCGACAAGTGGCAGCGTGATTTGGATCAGATCCGCCAAAAAATTATTCGCTTAGGGGCGATAAACCTCGCTGCGATCGAAGAATTCGAGCAACAAAGTGAGCGAAAATCCTATTTGGATCATCAAGATGAAGATCTAAATAACGGTCTGGCCACCCTAGAGGAAGCCATTCGGAAAATCGATAAGGAGACCCGCACTCGCTTTAAGACCACATTTGATGCGGTAAACGAAGACCTAGGGCGTTTATTCCCTAAGGTATTCGGTGGCGGACGCGCGTATTTAGCGCTGACGGAAGACGATTTATTAGAAACGGGCGTGACCATCATGGCCCAGCCGCCAGGTAAGAAGAACAGTACCATCCATCTTCTTTCCGGTGGTGAAAAAGCCCTAACGGCTTTATCATTGGTATTCGCGATTTTCAGGTTGAATCCAGCTCCCTTCTGTATGTTAGACGAAGTGGATGCGCCCTTAGACGATGCCAACGTAGAACGATTCTGTCGATTATTGAAGGAAATGTCGCAGAGCGTACAGTTTATCTATATCAGCCATAACAAAATTACGATGGAGATGGCTGATCAACTTATCGGTGTGACTATGCATGAGCCGGGTGTATCCCGTATAGTCGCAGTAGATTTAGAGCAAGCGGTGGCAATGGCCGACGCTTGATAACTAGAAGAAAGACAGGGTAACCAATGGAAGATTTGCAACTAGTATTGTTCGTTTTAGGCGCCATAGCCATAGTTGCTGTGCTGGTGCATGGATTTTGGTCTATCAGAAGACAACAACCTAAGTCATTGAAAGATAGTCCGATGGGCAATTTCTATAAAAAGCAGGCCGAACGCGGCGAGGGTGCGCCTAAGCGTGTAGATGCCGATGGTTTCGACGCCGATGGTATTGGTGCCGTCAGAGTCCGTAAAGCGAATGAAGCCCATACCCCAGAGGCACCTGCGTTTAACCCTTATTTAAAGCAAGAAGCCAAAGCACAACCGCAACCCGTGGAACCCGTGCAAGTTGAACCTAAGCCACTGTTTAAGCAAGAGCCAAGCATGGCGCAGCCGGATTTTAGTCTGCAATCGCCAACGGCCAAAGAGCAACACCGTGGTCCTAAAGCATCACGCCAAGAGCCCGTATTACCAGGACATTCTGCCAATCTAGCCCAAGCCCATGTAGGGCAATCCCATGCGGCCATGGTGGCGCAAAAAGCCGCCGAAGAGCAACGTGCGCAGGTGCAAATGCCTACACAAACCGCTCTGTTCGATGAGGAAGAGGCGTATGAAGAAGAGCAACCTCAAGCCGTTGAACAGCCAGATGATGATTTAGGCGAGCCACGTGATGTATTAGTGCTGCACGTAGTGGCAAAAGAAGGTCAGCAGCTTAATGGCGCCGAATTGCTACCTTGCTTTTTAACCCTTAATTTTAAATATGGCGATATGAATATTTTCCACCGCCATGTGGATAATGCGGGTAATGGTAAGGTGTTGTTCTCCATTGCGAATATGGTTAAACCTGGGATTTTTGACCCAGACAATATGGAACAATTCAGCACCCAAGGCGTGGTATTCTTTATGACCTTACCTTGCTACGGCGATGCGCTAATGAACTTCTCCATCATGCTTAACTCAGCGCGCCAATTGGCGGATGATATCGATGCTGTGGTGCTCGATGGTCAGCGTCAACCTTGGGGCGAGTTTACTAAGCAAGATTATTTACACCGCATTCGCGCAAACGCTTAATGCAACGCCGCGAGACCGCGGTGATAGACAGATGGGGCCGCTAAATGCGGCCTCATTTTTTGCAACTTTTTGATGCTTAAGAATTCTGGATAATGAATATGCAAGACATTCAACTCGATAAACGCCTATCTGAACTGCTTTCTCAAGCTGTCACGCCACAAAATGCGCAGCCATTGATGCAGGCGCTCTGCCAATCTCTGAATGAACACAATATTCGTTACTATGTCGATGATGCGCCAAGCATTACCGACTCCGAATACGACAGATTAATGCAGCAGCTAAAACAACTAGAGGCCGAGTATCCTCAGTTTGTTGCTGCCGACTCGCCCACCCAAAGAGTCGGCGGCATGGCGCTGGCCAAGTTTGAACAAATTACTCACCTTAAACCCATGTTAAGTCTCGATAATGCCTTCGATGAGGCAGACTTTAGCGCGTTTCATAAACGTGTCAGCGACAGAGTTGGCCAAGTGAGTTTTTGCTGTGAGCCTAAGCTCGATGGTTTAGCGGTGAGTATTTTGTATCGCAATGGTGTGCTTGAGCGCGCCGCGACTCGGGGTGATGGTTCCGTGGGCGAAGATATTACCGAAAACGTTAAAACCATTAAGTCGATTCCGCTCAAACTGCGTGGTGACAACTATCCCGAATTGGTCGAAGTGCGCGGTGAAGCCTTTATGCCCAAGGCGGCATTTGAGGCGCTAAATGAGCGTGCGCGCTTAAAGGATGAAAAACTGTTCGTCAATCCGCGTAATGCGGCTGCGGGCAGCTTACGTCAGCTCGATAGTAAAATTACCGCGTCACGGGCGCTGTCGTTTTATGCCTATGCCTTAGGTGTGGTGGAGCCGACTTCTCACGAATTAGCTAAGACGCATTATGAGCAATTGCAACAACTAAAATCTTGGGGGCTGCCAGTCAGCAGCGAGATTAAAGTCTGCGACGAACTCAGCCAAGTCTTTGCCTACTATCAAGATATATTGACTCGCCGCGCCGACTTACCCTTTGAGATCGATGGTGTGGTGATGAAGGTGAACGATATCGCCCAGCAGCAAACCTTAGGGTTTGTGGCTAAATCTCCCCGTTGGGCGATTGCCTATAAATTTCCCGCGCAGGAAGAAATGACGCTGCTCGAAGGCGTAGATTTTCAGGTCGGCCGTACTGGCGCGGTGACTCCGGTTGCGCGCCTAAAACCTGTGTTTGTCGGTGGCGTGACTGTATCGAACGCGACTTTGCACAATGCCGATGAAATCGCCCGTTTAGGTGTGATGGTGGGTGATACTGTGATTATCCGCCGCGCCGGCGATGTGATCCCGCAAATTGTGGCCATAGTGCCCGAGCGTCGCCCAGAAGATGCTAAGGCGATTGCCTTCCCGCAACATTGCCCCGTTTGCGGCAGTTTGGTTGAGCGATTAGAAGGTGAAGCCGTGGCGCGTTGCAGTGGCGGCTTATTCTGTGAGGCGCAGCGTAAAGAGGCGATCAAACATTTTGCCTCCCGTAAGGCATTAGATATCGACGGCATGGGCGATAAAATTGTCGAGCAGTTGATTGATAAGGAGCTGGTTCAAAGCCCTGCTGACTTATTTAAACTCACCGCCTCTATGATGACCATGCTCGACCGTATGGGAATGAAGTCCGCCACCAATCTCGCGCAGGCGATTGAAGCGGCTAAAACCACGACTTTGCCACGTTTCCTTTATGCCTTAGGCATTCGTGAGGTGGGGGAGGCCACGGCGGCTAACCTGGCTACTCACTTTGGTAGCCTAGAGGCGCTGCGCGTGGCCACCATAGAGCAGCTTATTCAAGTTGAAGATATTGGTGAAGTGGTTGCCCAGCATGTGGCGCATTTCTTTGCCCAGCCCCATAACCTAAAAGTGATCGATGCTTTGATTGCGGCTGGCGTCAACTGGCCTGCAATTGCAGCGCCAAGCACCGATGAGCAGCCATTGAAGGGGCAGACTTGGGTGCTAACAGGCACCTTAAATCAACTCAACCGTAACGATGCTAAGGCGCAATTACAGGCCTTAGGCGCCAAAGTCGCGGGCAGTGTCTCGAAAAATACCGATTGCTTAGTTGCGGGTGAAGCGGCGGGGTCTAAGCTTGCCAAAGCGCAGGAGCTTGGCGTCAAAGTGATTGGTGAAGATGAATTATTGGCTCTTCTTGCAGCAAATAGCTAACACGCTGCCGCTTCATTGATAAAGCCCTGCCTTGCGGGGCTTTTTTATGGCTAAGATATGGGGGCCGTGGTTTGTGTGGTGAACTTGGCATAACACAACTTGAGTCTAGCAAACTTGAGCGTGACACTTAAACGTAACAAGCTTGCACGAATTATTCACACCAGCCATTGAATTTAGCCGTTACGCCACCATTTTGTTTATATTGCTTTAGTTTTTACTAAATGGATTGCGATTGAACTTTAGTCACATCACTTGGCTCGATGATAAAGGCCATATCAAACCACCGATATTTTTATATGCTATCCTGGCTTTCCTCGCCCGCGGCTGGTGTATTTTTATTGCCTCGCTTACTCAAGCCAGTGATAGATCAGAATTAGTCAGGCTCTTCTATCCCGAAAAGTCTGACTTTTTACTCGCACTCGCCGCGGGGCTGGGCGCCGTGGTGCTCTATGTTGTGGTGCTGGCGGAGCGGCGCCGTTCACCCTCATGGCTGCGCCCGGTGTTTGTCCACCTTAAATGGGGATTGTGGATTTTATTATTACTCGATGCGACCTTACTCGCGCAGCGATTAATCCATGGGCAATTTTTATTCCATTGGAGTTTAGCCCTCGACGCCTTAGTGTTGTTCTGGTCAGGTTTGTATGTCTACAAGTCAAAACGTCTCAGCTATTACCTCGCCGATTGGCCGAAAGAGACTGTGACGTCGGTAAAAGAAAACTAGGTTCATCTCGTTGTAATTTCAGCTTTTTATCTAATATCTAATCCCTGAGGGATAATTTGTGTGTACTATCCCTCAGTTTGATAAGCATTTTTTCACTTATAGCTTACTGATTTTGTTGAATCATCTATAGTTATATGTACTTAGCTTAAATGTGCGACCAAAGAAGCAAATATTTGATGCGTCTTGCGTACATGAAAGGAGTCATATTGCGTGGCAAAAGCAGCTCAACGAAAATTATTACTTTCCGAACTTCAACTTGGCATGAGGGTCAAGTTGCCTTTGTCATGGACGAATCACCCTTTTTTATTTAACCGTGTGGATATCAGTAGCCCGGCTCACATTGAGATGATCCGCGGACTCGGTGTGCCCTATGTGTATCTGATCTCAGGTAGTAGTGATGAACTCGAATCGACCGATGAAGAGGAAAATGTCGAGGAGGTTGAAGAAGCGCCACCGGAGCGTGACTTAAAGGCCGATACCCGTAAGGCGATGCGTTTAAGCCAGAAGCGTTTTTTAGAGAGCGTTAACCAGTGCCGCAATGTGTATGGCAAAGTGGTGAGCGACCCAGAAGGCGCTTATCGCTTGTCGGCCGCCTTAGTGGAGGATTTACTCAGCCATCTGCAAGAGGTCGAGAAACCTTTCCTCACTTTGGTCGGAATGGATGAAAAAGATGTCAGCGTGACTCAACACGGCATCTCGGTAGCAGTATTAGCCATGATGATAGGTCAGGCACTCGACTTACCAGCGCGGGATCTGCGCTATATTGCCTTGGGGAGCCTGTTCCATGATATAGGCAAACTCAAAGTCCCGGATGTGATCCGCCGTAAACGGGGCGCGCTCACTGCCCATGAGGCCAATTACCTGCAAATGCACCCGAACTTTGGCTATGACATGCTGAATCGTTCGGGACTCTTCCCAAAGGAAGTGCTGAATATTGTATTGCACCACCATGAGTTTATTGATGGTTCAGGTTTTCCCGATGGATTAACAGGTGCCAAAATCCCCATTACCACTCAAATAGTGAGTTTAGCGAACGATTACGATCAGCAGCTTAGTGGCGAGCAGGCATCTTCACCGCAGGTGGCATTAGGCTATTTATTTAAAAATCGTGCGAGTAAACATGCTGAATCCTTAATTGCGGTGTTGGTTAAGATTTTAGGTATCTACCCGCCGGGTACTATCGTCAAGTTATCCGACGACACTGTTGCTAAGGTGATCATGACCACCAAAGAGGTGAGTCAGCCGCAGGTGTGGGCCTGTAAGGAAGATGGCAGTGAGGCTTCGTTACGCTTTTTAAGTGATGAAGGGGTGACAGTACAAAAAACCATTCGCGCGGAAGAGTTAACCGAGGGCGCGATCCGCACCTTGCAAATGGATAAAGGCATTAGTTTTTATTTTAGCTTGTTCCAAGCTTGAATCCCGCCACCTGAGTTCCGTATGCTATTGGCCGAAATACCTTGTGGTGTCGGTCAATGGAAATGGAGCTGAGTGTGGCAGATCAAAAAAGTGTAGCGGTTGTTGGTTGTGGTTGGTTTGGTTTTGCCCTCGCTAAGCAGTTAGTGCAAGCGGGTTACCGAGTCACTGGCGCTAAACGCCACGCAGAGGAGTTAGCACCTCTCACTGAGGCGGGGATCCATGGATTCCAACTGCAACTCGGGGGTGAGGCTGATGTTGTCCCCGATGCGCAGGCTTTAAAAGCCTTGTTTCAGACAGACTTTCTTGTCGTCAATATTCCTCCGCGCCTAAAACATGGCAATAGTGCCTATCTTCAAGAATTACAGCAGTTAATTGCGCTAACCCAAGGCTGGCACTATCAAGGCATAGTGTTTATCAGCACTACGGGCGTTTATCCCTCCCTCGACAAGTCGATGACCGAAGCGGACGCACAGGCTGAATCGGCTTCATCACAGGTGTTATTGGATGCCGAAGCCTTATTTGCTCGCCAAGCGAATAGCTGCATCGTTCGTTTTGCTGGCTTGGTTGGACCTAAACGTCATCCGGGTCGCTTCTTTGCCGGTAAAACCGATGTGGCGGGTGGTAATGTTGCGGTTAATCTGGTGCATTTACAGGACTGTGTCGCGGCGGTGAGCTTGATTATTGCTGCAAAGGCGAAGGGAGAGAAGGTCGCTGCTATCTATAATCTTTGCGCGCCAGAGCATCCTTCCAGAAGTGAATTTTATGTGGCTGCCGCCGAATCCTTGGGATTAGCGGCGCCGCAATTTAATGAGCAGCTACAAGCCAGCAAAGTCATTCTAGGTGATGCGATAGTCCGCGAGCTTGGGTTTGAGTATCAGTATGCTTCACCCCTTGCAATGCTGGCTGCCAGTTAGTGGGTGATTTAGCGCCTATTGTTAACAAATGTTTAAGAACCTTGGCCATATTTTGAGGTATCTTAATGGCCTGTGCGTGTCGCAAACGACTTACGATTCAATGATGCAGTTACTAATAAGAAGAGAAAATATGAAAAGCCTAACTAATTTTGTTCGACCTTTGGCGGCGTTGGCCTGTGGATTGGTGTTAAGTGTGAGCTTTGCACTGCAGGCGGCGAGTTTTGAAGAAGGGAAGGATTATGTCACTGTCGCTGGCATCAACGAAGCACAAAAGCCTGTGCTGCGAGAGTTCTTCTCCTATAACTGCCCGCATTGCTACAAGCAGGAACCCTTTGTCGCTTCCACGGTAAAACTCTTAGGCAAAGATGTTGCCTTCGAGCGCACGCCAGTGGGCGCGGGGCGTCCTGCGTGGGAGTTGAGTCAATTAGCCTATTTTGTTGCACAAAAGCTGAAAATGACCAAGCAAGTGCACGAAACGATTTTTAAACAGATCCATGAAAAGGGTGAACAATTTACTCGACCTGAACAGGTAAAAGCTTTTTTTGTGGCTCAAGGCGCGAAGGCCGATGATGTCGATGCGGCGATGAACTCTGTCGATGCGAAATTTACTTTGATGAATTACGACTCGCAGGCGGAATTATCGGGTATTAAGGGTGTGCCATCGTTATTAGTTAATGGTCGCTATTTAGTGACGTCTAAGGTGCATACACCTGAAGAATTGGCCGAGCTAGTCAAGTTCTTAGCCGCCAAGTAAAAGGCTGATAGCTGTGTTTATGGCAGCGTAAACTTACCCGCCGATCTGTTTTCAAATAACCCAGCGATGCTGGGTTATTTTTTGCCATTTTGTTGAGACATCTGAGCTGTAGCAATTGGGTTTATGACCGCCTATTAACCCCAATGCAGTACGATATTTTGTTTATATCACAGCCAGTTAGTGTTACCTATCGTCGTATTTTACTGTCATCTAGCACGTCATTTTGTCGGTTTCTAGCCTTAGGATCTTCGACATTGGTCTAAGCCGCTTAAAAAATAACTTTTGCATCAAAATGTAAATTCATTGTTAACTTTATGATTTTAAATACTATTCGATTTTTTCTGATGTGAGGTGCTTCGCAAATTAGACTAAGGTCTTGATTGTGGTCACTCCAGCTGTTGCTAGATTTAACAAGACTTAAAAATAAAACAGCACAGGGGAGTCGCTATGGCATTTGAAAACAACGATAAAGCAAAAGGTTACTGGAATGAGAATTTACGTCTCGTTTTAGGCCTATTGGCTATTTGGGCCGCAGTCTCATTCGGATGTGGCATTCTATTGGTTGATGTACTCAATGAAATCCATTTCATGGGCTTCAAGTTAGGTTTCTGGTTTGCCCAACAGGGATCTATGTATGTCTTTGTTGCGCTTATTTTTGTCTACGCGGCAAAAGCCAATGCCTTAGATAAAAAATATAACGTACAAGAAGACTAAGGAGAACGGAAATGGGTGTACAAGGATTAACTTATCTGATTGTGGGGCTGTCTTTCGCGCTCTACATTGGGATCGCGATTTGGTCCCGCGCGGGTTCGACTAAAGAGTTCTATGTTGCGGGTGGCGGTGTTCACCCTGTCGTGAACGGTATGGCGACTGCAGCCGACTGGATGTCAGCGGCATCTTTTATTTCGTTAGCGGGTATTGTCTCTTTCGTCGGTTACGACGGCAGTGTGTACCTAATGGGCTGGACGGGCGGTTACGTATTATTAGCCCTGTGTATGGCGCCTTACTTACGTAAATTTGGTAAGTTCACTGTGCCTGATTTCGTGGGTGAGCGTTACTACTCACAAGCGGCACGTACGGTCGCGGTTATTTGCGCTATCTTCATCTGCTTTACTTACATCGCGGGCCAAATGCGCGGTGTGGGCGTGGTATTCTCGCGCTTCCTCGAAGTGGATGTGGACACTGGCGTGTATATCGGTATGGCTGTGGTGTTCTTCTACGCTGTACTCGGAGGTATGAAAGGGATTACCTATACTCAGGTTGCCCAATACTGCGTACTGATCTTTGCCTTTATGGTGCCAGCAATCTTCTTATCTGTGATGATGACGGGTCATATCATTCCTCAAATCGGTTTCGGTGCTCAGTTACTTGATGCTGCGGGGAATAACTCTGGCGTCTATCTGTTAGAGAAACTGAACAATCTGTCTGCGGATCTAGGCTTTGCACCTTACACCGATGGCTCTAAGAGCATGATCGACGTGTTCTGTATTACTGGCGCTTTGATGGTGGGTACTGCGGGCTTACCCCACGTTATCGTGCGTTTCTTTACTGTTCCTAAAGTGAAAGATGCGCGTGTATCAGCCGGTTGGGCGCTGGTGTTTATCGCCATAATGTACACCACAGTTCCTGCATTGGCGGCATTCTCTCGCGTCAATATGATCGAAACCATTAACGGTCCAGATCAAAAGGGTGTTGCCTATGAAACTGCGCCAGATTGGATCAAAAACTGGGAAAAAACCGGTCTGATCAAATGGGATGACAAAAACGGCGACGGCAAAATCTACTATGCCAAAGGCAAAATGGAAGATGCTGCTAGCCCTAACGAAATGAAGATCGACAACGATATCATCGTATTAGCAACGCCAGAAATCGCGAATCTGCCAGCTTGGGTTATCGCACTGGTAGCTGCGGGTGGTTTAGCGGCGGCGTTATCTACCTCTGCGGGTCTGTTATTGGTTATCTCCACTTCAGTATCACACGACTTACTGAAGAAAAACCTTATGCCCAATATCTCTGACAAGAAAGAGCTGATGTACGCTCGACTGGCTGCTGGTATCGGCATCGTGATTGCGGGTTACTTCGGGGTTAACCCACCAGGATTCGTGGCAGCGGTAGTGGCGTTCGCCTTCGGTCTGGCGGCATCCTCTCTGTTCCCAGCCATCATCATGGGTATCTTCTCTAAGACGATGAACAAAGAAGGTGCAATCGCAGGTATGGTTATCGGTCTACTGTTCACTGCGGGTTACATCATTTACTTCAAGTTTGTAGACCCAACGGCTAACGTAGCGGCTAACTGGTTCCTCGGTATTTCGCCAGAAGGTATCGGTATGGTCGGTATGGTGGTGAACTTTGCGGTGGCGGCTATTGTCTGTAAAGTGACCGCAGCGGCACCTGCCCATGTACAAGATATGGTTGAGTCTATCCGTTTCCCTAAAGGGGCGGGAGAAGCGAGCAGCCATTAATCACTGCTGAGTTTAGCCTAACTTAGCTAAATTAAGATAAAAGGACGCTAATGCGTCCTTTTGTTTTTATGGAGTCAGCGCAAGCTTAAGGCTGACTTTAGTCGTATATGGCCCAACAATTGGGCGCGCTATAGTGGGATAAAATTCACCTAAAATAAGGTGTTGCTATGAACGCCAGCGAATTACAACCCGTTGTGCAGTTTTTAACATCCACAGCCCCCTTCGATACTTTGCCCAACGAGATCATCTTACGTTGCGCTAAGTCGGTGACCGTTGGTTACTACAGTAAAGCCTCGGGGTTTGTGAAATTTGATGCCGATGCGCCGAAATTGTACTTGGTGCGTAGCGGCGCCTTTGAGGTGCGGGATCCCGAAGGAGTGCTAGTCGACAGGGTCGCCGAAGGGGAGTTTTTTGGCTTTTCGACGTTGTTGTCTGGGGAGAAAGTGGTTAACCGGGTCGCTATTCTTGAAGACAGTCTAGTGTATCACCTACCGCAGGCATTGTTTGACCAACTGCGAAGCGAGAGCCGACACTTCGATAAATTTTTTACCCGTGCCTTTGCCAAGCGTTTACGTCACGAGGCACGGTTTAAGGCGAAAGATTTAACGACTACTAGTCGAATCAGTACCTTAATGTCATCTTCGCCTATTATGATCGACGCCCATGCCAGCGTCACGCAAGCCGCGCTCTTGATGCGCAATTCGCGGGTTTCGTCCTTATTGGTTACGGACAATCATAAGCTAGTGGGGATTTTAACCGATAAGGATCTACGTAATCGGGTGCTCGCCGCAGGGCTCGATGGCCGAATCGCCGTGCATCAAGCCATGACCACATCGCCGATTTCGATTTCATCCAATGCGTTGATTTTCGAGGCTATGCTATTGATGAGTGAGCATAACATTCATCACTTGCCGATCATTGATGAGCAAAATACCGAGGAAGTAAAAGCCATTGGCATGGTGACCAGTACCGACATTTTGCGCGGTCAAGGTTCGCAGCCCTTGCTGCTGATTGGTGAAATCGAGCGGCAGCATGACCTCGCCAGTCTCATTAGCGTCAGTAAACAAATCCCCTTGTTATTACAAAATTTAATCAGTGCCGATGCCAGGGCAGAGGAGATTGGTCGGGTATTGACCTCGGTCACTGATGCGCTGACACGGCGCTTGATTGTGCTCAATCAGCAAATTCTCGGTGAGGCGCCGATGGCGTTTTGCTGGTTAGCCTTTGGCTCGCAAGGGCGACAAGACCAAGCCGCTTGTTCGGATCAAGATAACGGCCTGCTGGTGGCCGAAGAAATGGACGACTACGCCAAAGGCTATTTCGATGCCTTGACCCATGCGATTTGTGCTGGACTTGATCAATGTGGTTATGCTTTTTGTCCCGGTAATATCATGGCGCAAAATCCACAGTGGCGGATGTCACTCAACGAATGGCAGCAGGTCTTTGAAAAGTGGGTGGTCACGCCAGAACCTAAGGCATTGATGCATGCGAGTATTTTCTTCGATATGCGTTCAGTCTTTGGCCCGCAATCCCTGTTTGATGCCCTACAGGACAAAGTGCTGGCACAAACCAAAGACAATGATATTTTCCTTGCTGGGATGACGGGCAATTCCCTCGTCGAGTCGCCGCCCTTAGGCTTCTTTCGAAAATTTGTGTTAGAGCGCGATGGCAGTGAGGTAAAAGGCATTGATTTAAAACATAAAGGAAATGCGTTAATCAACGATATCGCCCGCGTGTATGCGCTGTCCGCGGGGATTAAGGAAGTGAATACCGCCAAACGAATTCGGGCGCTGATGGACGCCAATATTCTCAATCGTAAGGATGCGCTTAACTTGGCCGATGCCCATGAATTTATTGCCCATATGCGTTTATCGAATCAAGGCTACCAACATACGCAGGGGCTTAAGATCAGTAATTATTTGTTACCCGGCCATTTATCTTCTTTGGTGAGGCATCAACTGCGGGATGCGTTTAAGGTGGTCCATGATGCCCAGTCGGGGATGAAGATGAAATTTATGCGGAGCTTTTAATGGGGCCTTGGTGGGAGAACGCTAAGCTGCGCTGGCGTGCGTTACGCTGTCAGCATCGGCTATTTAAGGATTATTACCAATCCTTAGTGCCGCTGTTGGAATTACCCATTAGTCGGGCGCCCTTGATGGCGATGGATTTGGAGATGACAGGCCTCAACCCCTTACAGGACCAAATCTTAAGTATTGGGCTAGTGCCGATTGAAAATGGAACGATTCCCCTGATGGGCGCGCAGCAAAAACTGGTGCAAATTCAAGGTAGTGTGGGGCAGAGTGCGACAATTCATGGGATCCTCGATAATCATTTAACCGAGGCGGTGACGATTGAAGAGGCGATGGCATGGTTTGTGGCTCAAACCCGTGGTCATGTATTGGTCGCGCACCATTCCCCCCTAGATTGCCGTTTCTTACAGCAAGATATCTTGTCGATTTATCATCAAACGATTGTACTGCCTGCGATTGATACCCTACTGCTGGAAAAACACCGTTTGTTACGCGAACACTCAGTGCTTAAAGAAGGCAGCTTAAGGCTTGGGGCATGCCGAGAGCGATATGTATTGCCGATATATGGCGCTCACAGCGCGCTTACTGACGCACTGGCCTGCGGCGAACTGTTATTGGCGCAGGTGGCAAGCATGGGCGGCGCTGATGAGTTAAAGGTGGGTGAATTGTTGGCTTACTCACGCTAAGCGGTGTGTTAGCGCCCTAAAGGTTAGCGTTCGATTGTCTTTGCCCCAAAATCTCTTCAGCTTGTTTTCTTAGATTGAATCTCTAAGTTTAACGCCGTGTAGTTAGAATTGAGTGCTCACAAAAAGCGGCTTTAAAAGCGTACTAATTCGACTCGCTAGTCTTTCGATAAATCCGCTTCTAATTCAAGACATAAGCGACGTAACTCCTCAATACGCTCAGCATTCATGTTGGAGCGTGCCACCAATTTCTCGGTAAGTTGAGTCGCTTCTTCCTGTAACTGCCGGCCCTTATCGGTGAGGGAAATGACCTTTTTACGTTCATCCAACTCGGATAAGTTACGGGTGAGTAATCCTTTTGACTCCAAGCGTTTAACGATTGGCGTTAAGGTACTGGGATCTAAACGTGTGTCGTTAGACAACTCTTTGAGGCTGACGTCGTTCACGTACCAAAGTGAGTGCATCACTATGTACTGGGGGTAGGTGAGATCATACTCGTCAAGGATGGGACGAAAGGCTCGCACTAATGAGTTGGTCGCCGAATACAGTGCAAAGCATACGTTGTCTGATAATTTTTGAGCCATAAAGCGTACCCAGAATAAACAATGAAGGCTGATGTTAACAAATTCCACCCTGTAAAAATAGTTTGCGTGCAAAATATTTTTAGGAGTAATGGTTGATTTGTGCGTCACTTGTGGGTAGTTTATTGGCAAACAGTTTGTGCGCAAACTATTTGTAAGCTAATAAATTGGTTCATTGTCGACAACATATCACTCGACAGCCTGTTTGCTGTGTGTTAGACGTAATAGAGGTTAACCCCATGATAAGCAGTCAAATTCATTTAGCATCACGCCCTGTTGGTATGCCGACGCTGGCAAACTTTAAACAGGTCGAGGTGACGTTGCCCGCATTAAAAGCCGGCGAAGTGCTGGTTAAAAACACCTGGATGTCAGTCGATCCCTATATGCGTGGTCGTATGATGGATAGGGATTCCTACATTCCACCCTTCCAGATTGATGCGGTTATGGACGGCGGGGCCATAGGCGAAGTGATTGAGTCACTCAATCCACAATTCCCAGTAGGTTCAAAAGTGAGCCATATCAGCGGTTGGCGCAGCGCCTTTATCAGTGATGGGCAGGATCTCACCTTATTACCTGCGGTGAATATTCCTGAGCAATACTTTTTAGGTGTTATCGGCATGCCCGGATTAACCGCTTGGGTGGGGCTGATGCAAATCGCTAAGTTAAAACCAACGGATACTGTGTTTGTTTCAGCCGCATCGGGCGCTGTCGGTATGGTTGTCTGTCAAATCGCTAAGCTTAATGGCTGCAAAGTGATTGCTTCGGTTGGCTCGGATGAGAAGGCCGAATTGGTTCAAAGTTTGGGCGTGGATGCAGTGATTAACTATAAAAAAGTCACTGATTTAACTCAGGCTTTGCGCGACGCGGCGCCTAATGGCATTGATGTGTATTTTGAGAATGTCGGCGGCGCTCATCTTGAAGCCGCGTTGAATGTGCTAAACGAATATAGTCGCATTCCTGTATGTGGGATGATTGCCGATTACAATGCGCAGGCACCAGTCCCAGGGCCAAGTAATCTGTTAGCCATCAACACTAAAAAGTTAACCATGCAGGGCTTTATTGTGATGGACTACTTCGATCAGTTTGAAGAATTCATCGCTCAAATGGCGCAGTGGCTGCAAGCGGGTAAAGTAAAATCGGAAGAAACCGTTTATCAAGGTCTAGAGCAAGCTGCTGAGGCGTTTATCGGCCTGTTTGAAGGTAAAAACAAAGGCAAAATGCTGGTTAAGCTCTAATCTTGCAGTACTCTTACGGCTTAGTATCAAGGTGCAAAGGTGAAATCCGATGCACCTTGATGCCGTGGAGCATGTCAAGCGTGATTCATGTCCTTTGATGCTGCTCATGCCAACTGCTGCCACGAATAAAGTTACCGTTTGAGCTGAAGCCTGTGTTACTAAGGCTTCAGTTTTGGCTATTCACAATCAAGTCGGCTGAGTTTGTGCTCCGGCTAGCGATTTCATCTTTAATTCACGTTTATCCCATTACACTGCAAAAAGTCGCACTCCTTTTAACGGCCAATAACCCGATAAAAGGTAAGTTATCCGTATCTCGCTTGGTGATCCTTACGGAAAACTTGGCAATTAAGTGAAACTGAACTTCACTCTTATTATTGAGAATTCAAAGGCTAAGACATACTGACCGAACGATAGTTCTCTAGAACTATCGGTTTAAAGAAAGGTGAGTTTAAAGTACTGTGGGTTTAAAGAACTTTAGGTTTAAAAATGAGGCCTTAAACAAAGGTGAGCGTATGAAGAGGGCGCAAACTCCATTCGACTTTCTTAATGATGCCTTTTACAGATAACTGATGTCATAAGGGGATGATGATGCCATTACCGTTACTTTGGCTAGGCAGCGCTGCGATGGGCGCGTTATTGCTCGCCGATGAGCGTGAAAAGCGCCAGCAGCTTGAGCGTGACCGCTTATTAGGCAAGGCTCCACGGCAAACGACGGGTAGCCAAGCCATGGTCGCAGCGCCAAGTCAGTGGCAAAAGGGCTTTAAACAAGTCTCGCCGCAGCCAGGCAGTATTGTCTGCTGCTATGTGTTTGGGGTCATTGAACATACGGGTATTTGGTTGGCGGATGATTGCCTCGTCGAGCTACATGGCTCAGGGCTGATAAGGGCGGTATCGGTAAAGCGCTTTTTAGCGGGGCGCACTGGTAGCCAAATCTATATTGCCTGTAATCATCAACATCAACCACTGATTGCCAGTGATATGGTGAGCCGCGCCGAGCGGGCCATTTATCAGTACCGCGAATACGATTTGTTCGACAACAACTGCCATCGATTTGTCTGGTCATGCTTGTGTGGTGAAGAGCTGGCTATAAAAAGTTTTAACGAATTAAATCAAAAACTCGCAGGCTATTTTAAGCAGGGGATTTACTGGGATGAAATGCGTCGAGTACCTGAAGAGATAAAAATGTAAAAGGCCATCCGAAGATGGCCTTTTATCTGTGTTCGGGATTTATTACTTACAGAAATAATCCACTGCACGTTTAACCAGCTCAATGCCACTCAACTCGCAAGGTGGCAGCTGAGCATCACTCACCTGAACCGGCGTTACGCGCTCGCCCCATTGCAATAGCAGCGCTGCAGAAGTTAACCCCGCACCGAAGGCACATGACAGAATGGTTTGATTTGGCTTAATTAAGCCTTTCTCCAATGCATCACAGATGGCGATAGGGATAGTGGCCGCAGAGGTATTACCATAGTTAGCAATGTTCACGAAGGCTTTTTCTTTAGGGATCTTCATGCGGCTAACGAGGGTATCGATAATGCGCTCGTTCGCTTGGTGTGGAATCACTAAGTCGACTTCATCTTTATCGACGCCACATTTTTCCAGCACTTGAGTGCTTAACTTATTCATACCGTTAATGGCACGTTTAAAGATTTCTTGGCCATCGAATTGAATATAAAAGTCCAAGGATTCTGCAGAGAATCTATCCATCGCAGTACCAAAACCGGCTTTTAGGATATCGCGACCTTCAGGGTCGTTATTCAGCTCATAGCCTAACACACCGCCTGGCACATCCGTCGCTTCCACGACAACCGCGCCAGCGCCATCACCAAACAACACGGCGGTTTCACGGCGTGACCAATCGAGGTAGAAAGATAAACGCTCTGCACCGACTACTAGTACTTTTTTGCATTGGCCACTCTTGATCTGTGAGCTGGCTAAGCCTAAGCCATACAAAAAGCCACTGCAGGCCGCGTTGATATCGAAGGCTGCGCAACTTGCACCAATATTGGCCTGGACTGTGGAGGCAATATTCGGGATCAAGGTATCTGGGCTGGCGCTGGCTAAAATGATCATATCAATTTCGCTGCCGTCAATGCCCGCCGCAGCAAGGGCGCGTTTAGCGGCAACCGATGCTAACTCAGAGGTATTCACATGGCTGATATGACGCTGGCTGATCCCGGTACGGCTTTTAATCCATTCATCGGAAGTTTCGATAAAAGTAGCAAGATCATCGTTAGTCAAAGTGGCGGGAGGAACACATTTTCCCCAGCCAGTGATAGTGGCGTACTGCATGGTGTTTTCTCTCAAATAAAAAAGGCAGAACCTGAAGTGCTGCCTCAAATCGACAACAAAGCTTATCGGTATAACGAATGACAGTCCGTGATCTAGACCACCTGTTTGGCGACGAGATCCCGAATTGTCATTGCGGCATGCAAAATATGATGTCGCAGCAACGCCGTGGCTTTCTCTGTTTCTCTTTGTTTGCAATAGTTGAGCAGTTCGCGGTGCTCGTGCTCTGCTGCGGGAATACCTCCTGCGAGCAGCAATTGCAAACGGATATATCTATCGCAGTTAGTATTGAGGCCGTGGACAACCTCTAGCGTATGTGGACGATTGGCGGCTTGATATAAACAGGTATGAAACTGTGTATTTAGCTCGCTCCAACTGGCGACGGCATCTTCATGTTTAAAGGCCGATTCCAATTGCTCCAATACGCGTTCTGCTTTGATTAAATCGTCTTCTTGAAGTCGTGGTATGGCTTTGGCGAGCAGATCGGTCTCGATCATGGCGCGTAATTCAAAAAGCTCAGTCACTTGTTCAACGGATAATTCGGTCGCGGTCGCCCCTTTATGGGGTTCGAACTTCACCAGCCCCTCCGCCTCAAGTTGTAGTAAGGCTTCTCTTACGGGAATGCGGCTTACATGTAAGGCTTCGGCTAAGGCGCTTTGTCTGAGTGGTTCCCCTGCGGCTATATCACCCGAAAGAATTTTCTCTCTGAGCACTTCTACAACTAATTGGGTGCGGGTTTTATGGACTATAGGCGTAGTTCGACTCATTATGACCGTCTATTTTTAGGTGTTTTATTGTTATCCGTGCAAGATTACCGTTAAAAACAGCACAAATAAAGGGAAAAGCTCGATTGAATACCGCATCCCTTAAGCCTAAAAAAGCATTATCGGCCGATTTTATCGGCGAAATGCATCGGGATAAGTACGATTTAATACCGTTTTACGGCCGCTTGGGGCGAGATAAGCCGGAACTTGTTCAAACTCCGTCATGTCGCTGACAACTTCGCGGTGCAATTTCTTGCAATGGATGGAATAATAGGGAAATTACGCATTAAGCGCCGTTTTTAGTGAGTGGAGTAGTACTGTGGGTACAGTCAATCGAGCCGTATTTTTAGACCGTGATGGTGTGATCAACAAAGATCATGGTTATGTGCATCAGGTGGATGACTTTGAATATATAGAAGGTGTGTTTGAAGCCTGCCTCGCCTTAAAACAAATGGGATACAAATTGGTGGTGGTCACCAATCAGTCGGGAATTGCCCGTGGCATGTATAGCGAAGACCAATTCCACAGTCTCACCGAATGGATGGATTGGAACTTTGCCGATAAAGGTGTCGACCTCGATGGCATTTATTATTGCCCGCATCATAATGAAAAAGGTCTCGGTGAATATAAAGTCGATTGCGATTGCCGCAAGCCAAAACCTGGCATGCTACTCGATGCGGCAAAATTCCTGAAAATCGATTTGTCGCAGTCGGTGATGGTGGGCGATAAAGCCGATGATATGCTTGCGGCTAAAGCGGCAGGGGTGCCGACACGTATCCTCGTCCGTACTGGCAAAGAAATCGCCGATGACAGCGAGGCGTCTGTGGTGCTCGATAGCATTGCCGATGTGCCGAGGTTTTTAAAGAAGTAGCCTATTTGCTACTTAAAGTGCGCATCAATCTATTCGAATCGTAATATTGAACTTGAGGCGCGAGCTTAACTGCAAAAAGTGCGGTATTGGCTTTATCGTTTTGCTTTGTGACCGATGCTAACGGCGTTAGCTAGGTGATTGATATAGCCAAAGTGATGGAAATTACAGCGAATTAGGCGCTAAAATCGACGTTTGGTTTAAAAAATGCGCACTCACTTTGGTTTTTCTAATTATTTTGCCTAAAGGGGTTGCGGTAAAATCTGACATCCCTATAATGCGCATCCACTGGTCCAGCGGGGTCAGACGGTGAAAGCCAAAAGCGTTAACTGCTCAAGGCAAATAACCATGCTCTTTAACAATTTATCAAGCAAATCTGTGTGGACACTCACAGATGTTGAGTTAATCGAAATTACTCTGCCGTTTGGCGAGTAATCAAAATTTAAATCAATGAATGAGTGTTCATAGCAATATGTACAGTTTGTTTTGACTTTTGAGTCGAAACGACAAATCAGAATTCATTGAGTCGTTTAACGCGAGTTAAACAAAAAACTTTTAATTGAAGAGTTTGATCATGGCTCAGATTGAACGCTGGCGGCAGGCCTA